>DASTXC010000019.1:0-133448 GCA_035765675.1 Verrucomicrobiia bacterium | reverse complement strand
GGATGTTCGCGATCTTCCACTTTCAAAGTCGCCGAGGTCGGCCGCCAGGTGTTGCTGCGATATTCGCCGGAACCGAGAAACTGATTGTGAAACCAATCCCAGTTTTGCGGAACACCAGAAGGCGTCAGCGCAAATGCCGCGAAATGAAATCCCATCCATGCGCCGCCGTTCTCCATGTATTTCTGAAACGCAGCGCGCTGCTCGGATTTTTCCGGGCGCGTATCGAGAAATAAAATGAGCTGACATTGCGAAAGCCTTTCCGCGTTCAGCTCATCCCAATTTGTCGTCGCGGTATAAGTGAAATGATGTTGCGCTGCCATTTTTAGAAACCATTGATTGGCCTCGCGCACGAAGCTGATGTGCGCCGGATCTTCTTTGCCGGTGTAGAACGCGATCACATTAAATTCCGGCTCCAGAGTTTCATTCGTCTCAACCATCGGGCTCGACGTGAGGGTTCGATGAATCGCGGCGAGCAATGAACGTTCGCCTGTTGAATCCTGATCGAGCGACCAGATCATGATTCCGCCCAGGCCGCTTTCCATCACGTAGCGCGTTTTTGCAGCGATGGTGGGAATGCCGTTGTACCAGATGGTGCTTCCGATCTGATCGAAATTTTCTGCGCCCGGATAATTCGTCACAATTTCTGAATACGGATAACCACGTTTGCGGAACGCATCGCCAAATCCGTAACCGTAAAAGGGAACGCCAAGAACCGCTTTGCCCCTGGGCAATCCACGTCCCAGCCAATGCGCCACATTGTTCGTCGCGAATTCCAGAGACGAATGCTGGCCCGGTGATTTCGGATTCCAGGAACCCACGCCGTCATACGCCATGATGTTGACGAAATCCAAATGCTCGAACACCGCATCCGGAACTTTCTTGCCGCCGTAACCCTGCGACAACGCGGCGGTCAGCAATTTGCTTCGTGGCTTCAGCGCGCGGGCAAGATCCTCAATGAACGCGCCGTAGTCTTTCCCGATCGCCGGGCCTTCCAGATCCACATCCACGCCGTCGAACTCATGGTCGCTGACGTAATCTGCCAGCTTGCGAACGAACTCGGTCCTTTTGGAATCACTCGTCAGATCGAAATAGCGTTCGCGCAATTTCAAATCCACCGAAGCCGCGCCGCCGCCAATGGACACAAGAATCTTCACGCCGTTCGTCCGCGCTTTGGTAATTAGAAATTTATTCTCCGGATCGAATGAAAAATCGCCAACCGCATTCGTGGGATTTTCAAATGCGATGTTGATATGCGTGAGATTCGAATACGCAATCGTTTCGGAAAAGGATTTCAGATCAACCCAGTTCGGCACATACGCCACCACCTTCGGTTGCGCGCAAGCGACGAACGGTATTGCCAAACCTGTAATCGCAAGGAAGAACAGCGGGGCAACAGGCATTCTCTTTTTCATTTTTGCTCCGGATAAAATTCGAACCACACGAATCGACGAAGCGAAGAGTTACACCTGCGGCGCGGCACAGCGATATAAAACAAGCACAGCAGGCGGGCACGCTCCGCGCCGCGGAATCGCCGGCCGCGCCGAATGGACGATCACTGCTCGCCCAGGCAGCGTTGAGCGACGATCTCCCAACTCAGATTGAGCTGATCGGCCAATTGTCCGATGCGCAGGAGCGATATTTTCTATTCTGATCCGGTGAGAACGATTGAAACTGAAATTCCTGTTTTGGAATCCTCCCGGACTTGACGGATAAATCGTCGGCTTTGCGGAATCGGCAATCCGCGTCTGAATTGGCTTCAGCCATCGAACCGCAGATTTCAGATCTCACGCTGTGGCAGCTTGCGGATTCCGCGTTTCCCACCGGCGGCTTCGCGCATTCGTCTGGATTGGAAGCCGCCTGGCAACACGGCGAAATCCGCAGCCGCGATGAATTGCGGACGTTTCTGGAAATCAAGCTGACTCCATTCGGCCGCGCGACGCTGCCGTTCGTATCTGCGGCGTGGGATCAGCCGGAACGATTTTCCGAGTTTGACGAACTCTGCGAAGCGTTCACCACCAATCACGTCGCAAATCGCGCCAGCCGCACTCAGGGAAAAGCATTCCCGACCGCAGTTGAACGCATCTTTTTTCCGCCACGGATTTCAATTCATCGCGCGACGCCGAAACCGCTTTCGGTTTTCAGGCCAACTCCCTTTCAAACCTGTCTTTGCTCATTTCGCGCCCACCTTTGGATTCTGTCTGAAGCGATTGCATGCCGCGCGAAGATCAACATTGCGACTGTTTGCGTTCAACCATCTGCGCGGCCTGACTGCGGCGACCATGCGCTTGAACATTGTTGGACCGATGGAAGCGCAAACGTTGCAGCATCGATTGTCCGCGCAGATCGAAACGGTGATTCAAAATCCTGAATTTCTGACGCTTGATGATCTCGCGCAGACCGCGCCGCTGCTCGATCTCTGGCAGGGCGCACAGGATCGTTTGCTTTTGCACAGGTGAAACACGGCGCCGGCGTGGATGAAATTGTCGGCCACATTTTGCACGCCTGGCAACACGCGATGGAATTGGCGCATCACCATTGACGCGAAATTCAAACGAAGAAATTCGGCAGGAACAATTCGGAAACAGAAAACCCGGGAAGAATTCGTTCGCTTCGATCAGAACTTCCAACTGAAGCTGGCGACGATGGAATGGCTGATTGAACCGTCGGTCTTCAGTGTCACGCCGCCATCAGACCAGTCGTGATCGGAAGTGGTGAGAAATTGATAACCGATTCCAAGCTCCGCTTTCTCGCTCAGCGAATAACGCACGCCCACGAACGCCTGATAACCAAAAACGAAATCAGAGCTGCTCAATTTTCCAATCGGCGTTTTCAAATCCAGCATCGTCATTACCCCGCCAACGCCCGCGCCAGCGTAGGGAACCCAGCGTTTCAACGGCAGCCGATAAGTGAAATTCGCGAACAGTGGAACCTGCATCAACGTTGAGCTGGAAAGCGAATCGTCTTCAAGCTTGTCGATGGAGTTCCAGAGAATTCCGCTGGCGATGCCGATATCAAAATGTTCAGAAACGCGCCCGCCGAATTCCAGATTCGCTCGCACGCCGGGACTGAACGTCATTTTACCGGGCGTGCTCGTCACTTCACTTTTCACGGACAATTCCTGCTGCATGACCGCGCCAACATCGCCGTTCAAATAAAATCCATCCCATTCCAGCGCGCGCGCATTCGGCAGCGTTGCCAGCGCGGTTCCGAGAATGGAAATGGAGAGCGATCGTTTCATGTCAGAGTCATGGAGTCGTTCCGCTCAGCGAACCCTCTGTAGCAGTCAGGTTGGTTAAATCAGTCGTGATGTCGGCCAGACCTTGAAGTGGCCCGTTGGTGTCGAAGGTCAGCGGCGCCGAATCTTTCGTGAACACCGCGTCCAACACCGCGCCGTTCGCCGTGCTGCTCAGATTTTCAAAAACCTGCGCTGCGGGAATTCGGGAGGAACGCGCCAGAGTAATCGCACCGTCGGCTGCCAGTAAACCTTGCGCCCGGCCAGTGGCAATTGACGTCCGGCCCGCAGCATCACCGATCATTCCGCCGGAAATCACCGCTGCGGTCGCGGTCATCGAACGCACTTTGAGATTGCCGAGAATGCCGAATCGATCCGCATCCAATCCGGAAACCGCCGCGCCGTGAACCGCAATGCGACCGGAGAGCGCGCCGCGGAAATTCAGATCGCCGAAAACATTTCCGAGAACAACCATCTGGCCGCTGTTGGCGCCGGCGCTGATGCCACCGAACCGCGTCAATCGTCCCGCGCGATTCGCTTGCACGGTTCCGTCCGTGTTGTAAACCAGCATTCCAATATTGCCTTCCACCGCAATCGTGCCGCTGAAATTGCCGCCGGCTCTCACCGCACTGATCAGATCGCCGCGCACGATAATCTGACCGGTAAGTCCGAGCCGCGAGGAAATCGTAGTGACGCCGACGACCTTGCCTTTGCGATTGGTGATCGTCGTGCCGAGATCGCCACTGACGATCGTTTCTTCACCCGTCACGGTATCGATGCGAACACCGGTCGTTTGAATCGTCCCGTAAATCGCACCGTTCAACACGTTGATGTCTCCAAAGACACTCGCCGCAGTAATGCTGCCCAGGCCCCCACGGCCGCTGATGCGGACATCGCCCAACGCGCCGGTGCTGGTGATATTCGCGACCGCGTATTGGCTGTTGATCGAACCGCCGTCGCCGAGCAGTTGGATATCATTGATGGCTGCCGGCTGATGTTTGCTGATCGTGGGCTGCAACAGAACCCGCGCGCGCACCGCCGCATCGTCTGCAAGTTGGTCGGTGAACTTCATCACGAGATCGAGGCTGAGATCGCGATCCATCTGCGCGTAAAGCTGAACGGAATGCGCTTCACTGAACGGAACCAGGAACGCATCCGTGGCGGCAAGCAGGTCGGCGTGGCTGCCGAGAATATTCCAAAGCACCACCGGCCGGCCGGAGGAACCGAGCGCGTTCTGAACAGTTATCGGCTTGCCTTTGCCGTTCGTCAGAAAACCAAATGCGAGCCCTTGAATTCCAGCCACGTCGATGTGAGCGATGGGCAATGTATCGCGCACAGCCACTCCCGTGATGTTATCCAGCGGAAGAATAACGCCACTGCGACTGTCGCTTGGCAGACCGAGAAAATCCAAACCAGGCTGGCTGATCGACGTGAGAATATCGCCTTCAATTGCGACATTGCTGATGCCGGAATTTCCGACCGCTTCCACGCGCGCCAGATTGAATTGAGCCGTGGCGCTGTAAGTCACCAAAGCCAGATCGAAGCGAATATTGGCCGGATCACCGTTCGTGATGCGGATTGTCAGTTGCGGAACCTCCGCGGAAAGCGAGTCGTAAAGGAACGCAAATGTCACCGCGTCCGGGATGTTACCGCCACCCACTTGCAACGCCTGAATTTGCCGTTCAATGCCAGCTTCAACCACCTGCAATACTTTCGGTCCGTATCCGCCGTAAACCGCAATCGTGTGAACATCGCCAGCAATCACTTTGCCCGGAGTGCCACCTTGAACAACCAGCGAATCCAACAGGCCCGTCACCTTCACGAGGCCAGCGAGATCAACTTGCACTGTCATCGTATCAATCGCGCCGGCATTCAGAATTCCTGTGGCCGTCACGGAACCGCCGATGCTCGCGGTCGTAATCGTGCCATCGTCATTCAACAATCCCGTGAAGTTTGCAATGACATCCAATGTGGCAGTTTGAATATGGGTCAGCGTCAATTCCTTCGCACCGAAATCCTGAGCGAAGGTCAACGTCGCCGAATTCGCGCCCACGCCGCCATCGATGTTTGTGACGGTTTCGTTTGTCATGTCATTGACCGCAAAGGTGTCGTCACCGGAGCCCAGGAATATATTCAACGTCGCCAATCCGTCGTAAGTAATTCCGCTACCCAAACCGAGACCGGTAAGATTTGCAGGAATGAGGAAACCCGCATTCGCTTCGGCATCGCCGCTGTCGTCCACGTTCAGAATGTCGTTGCCGCTGCCGACGATTAAGAGATGGCCTTGAACGTCATTTACCGTTCCGCCCATTGAAGGCGCAGCGTTGCCGATATTCACGATATCCACGCCCGCGCCCGTGATCAGTGATGTGTTGAAGCTCGCCAGAGTGCTTTTGATATTGAAGACGTCATCGCCCGAACCGAGAGCGATATTCAAGCTTTCCACCGCATCGAAGTTCACCGCTGTTCCCAATCCAAGACCAGTCAAAGTAGTCGTGGTCAAGGTGCCGACGTTCGCGGTGGCGTCACCGGAATCATCGACATTGATGACATCCGAACCGCCGTTGCCATGGAGATTCAATAGACCCGCGATAGCGTTGACGTTGCCCAGAGTTCCCGGCGCGACACTGCCGAGGTTGAACACGTCGTTGTCCGAACCGCCATTCAGATGCGTAGTTCCAGTGGCAGCCTGAACATTGAACAAATCAGCGCCGGAATCCCCATTGATCGTAACCGGAATCGCTGCCGTGCTGCCGATGGTCAATGTGTCGTTGCCGGAGCCGAGCGAAAGCGTCAACTCGCTCATGCCTGTGTAAGTGATTCCAGCGCCGCCCAATCCCAGGCCGGTCAGTGTGGTCGCCGTCAGAGTTCCTGCTTTATTCGTCGTGCTGCCGGTATCATCCAGGTTCAGTGTGTCAGTTCCGCTGCCGGTCAAATTGATGGCGCCGAGAATATCATCAAAGGTGCTGCCCGTGTTCGGCGCGTCGCCATTTGTCAACTCACCCGGAACAGCCGATGCATTGCTGCCGATCGCGACGGTGTTGGTTCCGGAACCGGTCATGATGTTTGTGATTGTGCCCGCCGGGCTGCCGTGGAGATAAAGCGCGTTGTTATTCGCGCCGAGAGAAATCTGCATTACTTCCAGGCCGTGGAACTCAATGCCTTTGCTCGCGTCATCGTTCGCCATTCCCAAACCTGTCAAGGTGGTGGAATTCAGATGCAGCGTGGACGCAAAGGGATCGCCGGAATCATCCACATTCAAAACATCCAGAACACCCTGCCCGTTCACAATCAATTTGCCCGCGATCCCCGTCAACACGCCACCGATTCCAGCCGGTGCATTGTCAGAGACATTCACCGTATTGCCGCCCGCGCCGGTGTTAATGGTTGTCAGCGTTTCAGCGTTTGTAGCCAGGACATTGAGAACGTCATGGCCCGATCCCAGCGAGATGTTCAAAACCTGAATCGCGCTGAACGTCACGCCTTCCGCACCCATGCCCAGGCCCAGCAACGTCGTCGCGCTCAGGAAACCCGTCTTTGCCGAGGCGTTGCCGGAATCATCAAAGTTGAGCGTGTTCAAACCGGATTCACCATTCAGAATCAATTCGCCGGCCACTCCATCCAACTCACCGGAGGAACCCGTGCTGCCGACATTGATGATATCATTACCGGCGCCCGTTTTAATCGTCGTCACCGTTGTGGCGTTGGTGCTCAACACGTTCATCGTATCGGCCCCGGAACCGAGAGAAATATTCAGAACTGAAACACCGTTGTAGCTGATATCGCCAGCACTCAAGCCACTCAGTTTCGAAGCGGTCAGCGAGCCATTTTTCGCGGTCGCGTTGGCGGAGTCATCCATATTCAACATGTCAGAGCCGTTGCCGGTAACCGTCAGCGCGCCAAGAATAGAATCCAGTTTTCCGACGGTTTGCGTTCCCGCCGTGCTGCTGACGTTGATCACATTGTCTGCGCCGAAGGTGAACAGGTTTGTGGTTGTTGCGCTGTTGGTGCTGCGAACATTGTAAATGGTTCCGGCCAAAGTTCCGTTGATGTTCAGCACCCCGACGCCGCTGTAATCGACTTTCTGACCACCCATCATCAACTGGTCTGCCGTGACCAATGGCGAAACTGTGATCGTGACATTCAGAACATCGCCGGAATTCACGGCTGGATCCGCAATCGTGAACCACGTCGTTCCAGCGCCAGAGAGAGTCAGATTGTAAATATCGTTGCCGGCCACGCCATTCAACGTCGCATGACCGGTCCAGGAATCGCCGTCGATGGTAAATGTATTCACGCCCGCGCCCCCCGATAGAACGGCGTTCACGATGTTCGTCAGTTCAAGGTCGCTCGCACCCGTGCGGGTCAACTGCGTGTTGGTGAGCGTGAAATTGGCGTTATTCACCGCGACGACTGTATTCGTGCTGCCTTCGAGGCCCGTCAATGAACCGTGACCGGTCCAGCCTGAAACTGTGAAGGTATTGCTGCTGGAACCGCCGGTGAGATTCGCGGTTTGAATGCCCGCCAAAGTCATTGTTCGCGGAGTGTTAATTCCAATCGTCAGTTGCAGCGCATTGTCGGCCAGCACGAACGCAGTGCTCAGGCCGGTTTGAGGATTCACATTCAAGGTGTTGTCACTGCCGTTGCCAGTGATTGATCCGGAACCATACCAGCCAGAGAGATTGAACGTGTGCGCGCCGCTTGCCGTGGTCGCGGTCAGGTTCACCGACGTTACACCGTTCAGATAAACCAGAAATGTTCCGGCCTGGAGCAGCGTTTGCGTCAGCGTGTAAGTCGCATAACCGGCGTATTGCACACCGAAATTGCCCGTGCTGGTCGTGATCGTTGTTACGCCTTTGGTGGCATACGGCGAGTTGCTGCCATTCAATCCGCCGATATAAACGCCGCCACCCGTGCCGCCGACGATTGTGTTAATTCCAGTTCCCTTGTCGCGAATGGTGGTGAAACCACCGCCGGAGGTGATTGCATTATTTCCGTTGCCCAGAGTGATGTCTGCCGCCGCGGTAATGTCATTCGCAATCTGAATCGTCGTGTCCGCGGTGGACGTGTCATGAACCACGATATTCTTTACGTTGTAATAGGTTTGCGTGTAGCCCAACGCGGTGACCTTGATGGTCTGGCCACTGGAACTGCCGGCGTCACCGGCCACGTGCGTCAGCACATATTCTTCCGTGGCTTGTGCGCCAAAGAATTCACCGCGATTCACAGCATCCGCGCCCAGGTTCAACACCAGCTTAGTGCCATTGGAAGTAGCGAGAACCGGCGTGGGCGGCGGAGGCGGTGGCGCTTCGGTATGCCCAAAATCATAATGGAATGTTCCTTCCACCACCACGGCGGGAGTATGAATGTGAACGGCAGGAATAATCGTCACCCCCGCAACCTTCACTGCCGGCGTGTCGATATCGATTGCTGGAACCACTACGACCCGGATGTGAATATCCACGGACACAAGACTGTTGCTGATCGTCAAGGTCCCACTGGCGCCCACTGAAACGCCCAGGAAATCGACGCGGCCCGCAACGCTGGCGGAGAAACCGGAATTGGAAATGGTGACACTGATGCTTCCGCCCAGATAGGCCACGCCCTGTTCACCAAATGAAAATGCGGCGCTGGCGGTGAAACTGAAACTGCCGTTGGGGTTCAAGTAACCGGAGAATTCCAGCGTCGCGAGCTTAAAGAAATCCAGCTTCAACGGATTGTTGACCGGGATATTGATGCTCAGACCTGCGGAAGAAATTCCAATCGAAATCGTTCCACTCAGATGGAAGCCGAACAGGAACACGTCAAGATTCGTGATCGCAATTTTGAATCCGGATGCGATGGAATTGCGCGTCACCGACGAGGTGTTGATCTGCAGCGTGAACTCACCGGAAATCGAAAACAGATTGCCCAACGCTGAGACCGGCTGAATCTGCGCGGATGTGCTGGAGCCGACCTTCAATTGGATGCTGAACGCAAAACCCGGATTCGAGTCATAATAAATTCCCGCAAATCCGTTCACGCTCATCAGCGCCCCGAAGATGTTCACCGTTGCTTTGATTTCAACCGTCAACGAGCTCGGGCTGACGGTGAAATCAAATTTTCCAGTAATCGTCAGACCGGGAACCGAAAGCGTGCCATTGGCCGAAACACGCGCACCCGGCTGAACCGTAATGCTCGTTCCAAATGCCGTGACCGGCGCGTTCGTGGTATTGATCTGGAGCATGAACGAGACATTGAGCGTGAAGCCCAAATTGCTCGGCATGTTGAAACCCGCGGAGCGACTGATCGACAGCGCCGCGACCAGTCCGTTCTGATCCACCTGCAGAGAACCGAGCACTGAGAACGAGAAAATGTTCGTGCCGTTTACCGCGAGATTGAGCGTCGCGTTCACGGACAGCGCGAAGCTCAGGCCGGTCAATGAATTGTAACTCGCGACCAGATGGATGCTCCCGGAAATGGTGAACGCGTTCGCCAGCGTCAGATTGCCGCGACCCACAAAAATCACATACGGACCGGCAACGCTGGCATTCCAATTCGCAAAATCAGTCGTGCCATTCGGCGGCGCACCTTTCGGAATGATCAGCATTCGTTTGCCGTCCACCATGGTTTCGTAACTGGTCAACGCCAGCACGTTGGTCGAATTGAAATTCGGCCCCATAACGGTCGGCACAGACGGGACGGTCGGAGCCGTTGGAATCGGCGCGGGAATTTCGTAGCTGATGTCGCGTCCGGTCGTGTTCATCACGAGAATCCAATTCTCGCCAAGGGTGAAACCTGTCAGCGGCGAACCCGCATAGACCAGCGTGACCTTGGCCGCGAAACCTGACTGATCCACGTAGATCAATCCATTTGCGTTGTAAGTGAAGAATGGATTGCCCACCGGCCCGACCATCAATTGCGCCTGAACAAAAATCGTGAGCGTGAATTCACCCGGATCGGTCGTGCTGACATTGAGATTCACCGCCAGCGTTCCGGAAATAGTGAAGACCCGCTGGCCAAACAGTTCGAAATCCGCCGCGCCATTGATCAACAGCGAGAACGATTGCGGACGCAAATCAACATTGATGGTTCCGGTGGTCAATGCCAGCGGCACGGTTTTGACTTCGCCCGTGGTGTTGATCTGGAAAGAAATTTGCGCGCCACCGTTCACCTTGATTCCGGAATCGGTCAGCGCCTGAAGATTCGCGTTCAATACCAGCGCGCCGAAGATTTCCAGACCCCCGCTGGCATTTTTCTGAATCGTCAGATTGCCCGCCGCTGTGCCGACTTCGCCCAGATAACTCATCGTCAGGCTGACGTCCGAAATCACAATCTGGAAACTTGTCGCGGTAAATGTCAGGGAAACATTGCCGGACAGTTTGGCCTGGAATCCACCCAGCACATTCAACTCGGCCGCGCCGGCGATGTTGATCTGGAAAGCATCCGCCTGATTGGTCGCGGTGACTTCCGTTCCATCGGTTCGTGAAAATTCAAACTGCATCACGCCGTAGATGCTCAAAATCGGCGGCGCAATCGGCGTTCCAATCTGCGCCGGCGAATCCATCAGGAACAGAATGTTCACCGGATTGCCGCTCGAAACCGTGCCGTTGAAGATCGGGCTGAGATCAGCGTACAGCTTCACACCCAAAGTGAGCGTGTTGCCAAAAGTGGCGGTGCCGAGAATCAAAATCTTGCCGCTGGTATCAAAGAAAATGTCCGCATCAATCTTGAACGCATTCGGCGAAAGATAGGCATCGTAAACGGTCGCCCCGGCTTGGATCGTGATTGTCGAAGCGCCGAGATTGCTCCAACCGTCAGTCGGGCCGTCTTTGTAAAGCTTTCCAACCTGCGCCTTCATCTGCGCGAGCCATTGAGCATCGGTCAACGTGGCCGGGGATTGGAATCCGGGCTGGCGCAATTGCAAGGCATCCGCCGCCTGGATCGGATCGGAAATGTTCACCGTCGGCAGCCCTTGGCCGAAGGTTACACCGCCACGGAAATTGTTGATCGTCAAACCGGATTGTGGATCGAGCAGAATACCGGTCGGCGTGCTGGCGGCGATGTAAACGGAAAGCGGGCCGTATTCTGAAAGACCGAGCCGCAGCGTGAAGCCCGACATGCCGCCGAAGCTGAACGACGCATTGATCCCGCCGTAGAAGACGCTCGTGATTGCACCGACACCCGGCTGGCCGTTGGTCACCAGCTTGCCCGCGCTGTCCACAACCGCGCCATTGGAATCAAATCGCACCACACCTGCCAGCAATGAGCCACTCACTGTTCCGCCAAAGAGATTTCCGGAAACAGAAATCGCCGCGCTCTCAATGCCCACAATCGGGAAGTGTCCGGCGGCCAGTTCCGCAACATCAATTCGAACGTGATTGATGGTGCCGCTGACAGACAGCGGAATTCCCTTGAGGCTGTTCAGATTGACCGTTGCGGAAAGGTCGAGAATGAAATGACCGGGATCGTTGTTGAAGTTGCCGTTGGGCCATTCAACCGTGATGGCGACGTTTTGAATCGGCAACCATGAAGGCCATTTCAGCGAGGACGCTGAGTTTTCGCCGAGAGCGAGGCTGACACTGAAATTATTTCCCGCAACAAACGAGCCGTTGCCTTTCACCGAGAAATTGCTCGCGCCACCGGTCAAAGTCAGCCCGGGAACAGACAGCGTCGCCGCCAGTCCCGGTGAAGCCGCGGATCCACCGAAGCTGACCAGATCGTTGGTCGGGCCGGCGGTCGGATCGATGAACACATTCGTGCCCGTCAGTTTAAGCGCAATGCTGGCGCTGAGATTGATGGCGATTTCGAACTGGCCGACTTTGAGAGTGAATCCACTGGCGCTGACGTTCGAAGGCGGAGCAAACGGATTTCCCAGATCGATCTTCAATCCCAGGTCGAACGAGCCGGTGATGTTTTTCACTGCGGCGGTAACCACGCCGCCGTTGATCGATGCCAGCGTGTCGGAAATTGCTACGCGGACGGTCAACGTTCCATCGAGACCGAATGAGAAATTCGAGAACCCGATGCTGGGTGTTCCAAACGTAATTGGCCCGAGCGTGTGCGTGACCGGCGGCGGCGGACCGGTCGGCGTTTCATTCAACGCCGCGCCGCCAACCGGAGTGGAAACATCGCCGATCGATTGGCCCAGGAACGAGAAACCCGTGATTGGCGCCGCGCCGGTACTGTCGAGAACGAATCCGTCGGTCGTGCTGTAATGGAACGCCAGGTTGCCTTGAATCGCAGCCATTTCCTTGGAATCGACGTAAAGGGAAACGGTCGCTTTCGTGAAGTTGAAAGAATTGACCGCGACGTTCGTGGCGGTCGTGTAATGTTTGATCTTCACGGAATCACCGGTGAAGGTCACATAACCGCCGAGCGAGAAGCTCAAATTATCCAGAACGATTTCGCTGCCGCCATTGGTCCAGGTCATCCCGTCGAAAACCGTTCCCGCCAGGATCGTGATATAGCTGGCGGAATCCGCGCTGATCGTGAAGAGAACTTGTCCCGTTCCCGGATCCTGAACCGTCAATGAAACTCCCGTCATCGTTTTGGTGGTGACGCCGCCCACCACTGAAGTGCTGCCGCCGCCCGCCGTGATGATGAAAATGTTGTCGATGTTGATCGTGGCGTCGCTGAGCGCAATGCTCTGGAACGCCTTGGTTCCGGTTCGGATTTCGGTTGCGGAGAATTTGACCTGCACCGCCGCGGTCGCTACCGAAACCGTTTCGTTCACAGCGTGATTGGTCGTGTTGCGTCGAATGGTAACCGTCGCACTGGCAGAGGAACCACCAGCGCCCGCAGCCACCGTTGCGGACGCGGTCAACGCATAGCCGCCCTCGGCATCCGAGAACAACACCAGACCGAGGCTGCCATCGACCAGCTCCAGGGAACCACTGCCGCCGTCAGGAATAATGTTCGAGCAACTCACGCCCGACGCGCCGATCAGGACTTTGGTGGAAGTGCCAACGCCCACTTTGCTGAACGAGAAATTTCCGGTCAGTGAGAAACTCGAACCGGCGTTAATCGTCAGTGTCAGTCCGCCGGAGAACGCTTTGATATTCCGTTGATCCGCCGAACCGCCGGTGCCGTCCGTGAATTTCACCAGAACATCCCCGGATTGCGTGACAATGTTTTCCTCAACCGCTTTGCCTGTGTTGTTGATCATCAAAGCCGCATTGCCGGTGAGAGTAATTTCCGAAGGCAGGCCGACTGTTTCAATTTGCGTCGAAGCGTAAAGCGCGTAGGTGCTCGTGTTGGCGACTGTGTTTTTGTAAATCACCAGACCCAGGTTTGCATCGTGGATGCGCACACCAACGCTTTGATCTTCGGTGCCGAGGAAGGTGGTCACGCCACTCGCGCCGACGATGATCTTGGTGATATTCGCATTGTTCGGATCAACCTGCTTGGTGAAAACAAAACTGCCGCTGATCGAAACAAAGTCCGCAACGGTCAATGCAACTGTTCCTTCAATGTGCGTGACATTGCCCGCGCCGAGATCACCGAAATCCAAAACCACATCGCCGCCCGAAGTGTGAACCGGTTCTGCCGCGAGCGTTTCTGGATCGAGCCCGGTATTGTTCAACTTCACGGTCAGCCCGGTCGAAGTAAGCGAAAGTCCGGGAACGCCATTGAGCGAAGCCGTGCCGCCATTTGCCACGAGGGCGTAGGTTCCTGGCGTTGTGCCGACGCCGGGCAAAATCAACAATCCCAGACTCCCGCCGGTAATAGTCAGGTTGGTGTCCGCAGTGCCCAGGAAAATATCCAGATTCTTTGCGCCCACCAGCATGCGCGTCTGGCTGGTAACAGTGTCGGTGTATTTCTGGAATCCAAAGTCACCGCTCATCGAAACGAAACCGGCAATGTTCAAACTGATATTGCCTTCGACTGACATCACCGCGCCAGAACCCAGATCACTGAAATCCATTTCAACATCGCCGCCGGGAGTGGAAATGGTCGTGCTACCAACGTGTTCTTCGATATCAAGCCCGGTGGTGTTGATGCGAACTGAAAGTCCGGAAGCACTGAGCGACAATCCCGGAATTCCGACCAGCGAATCATCACCGCCATTGGCAACCAATGCGTAAGTCGATTGACCAGCAGCCGCGCCCGGAATGATCAGCAGCCCGAGACTCGCACCGTCCACCAACAAGCTGACATTTCCTACCGTCAACGAAGCGTTCACGCCGGTTGCGGCAATCGCAATATCATTTGCCCCCGTCACCAGGTCGGTAAAGGTCTGGAATGAGAAAGAACCGTGGAGGGAAACGAAATCCAGAATTTCCAGCGTGATCGTGCCTTCAATGGTTTTGGTTGCGCCGGCGCCGAGACCAGTGAAATCCAGTGCCACATCTCCACCGCTGGTGTGAACCACTGTTGGAACGCCTGGCAACGAACCGGGATCCGCGCCAAGGTTATTGATTTTGACGGACAATCCCGACGCGCTCAGAGACAAACCGGGAATTCCGTTCAACGTGTCGGTTCCGCCATTTGCGACCAGCGCATAACGAGTCGGGTTGCCGGCTGATCCCGCAATGACAAGAACGCCCAGACTCGCGCCGTCGATTGTTAAATTGGCAGCGTCGGTTCCAAGAACCGCTTTCACGCCCGTCGCGCCAATCGCCATGTTGGTCAAACCGGTCGTGGAATCCGTGAAGGCCTGAAATCCGAAATCGCCATGCAGCGTCACGAAGCCCGCAACGGTCAGCGTGATCGAACCTTGAACGTCTTTCACCAGACCGGAACCGAGATCGCTGAAATCCAGATCCACCGAACCGCCGGGCGTGGTCAGCGTTTGCGGAATGGGCAAGGTGGTGGGATCAACGCCCGTGGTATTGACGCGCACCCGCAATCCCGATGCGCTCAGTTCCAATCCCGGAATGCCATTCAAACTGTCGGTGCCGCCATTGACGACGAGCAGATAAGTGGAAGGACTTCCATTCGCTCCAGCGAGAATTGCCAGGCCGAGACTTGCGCCGCTAATGGTAAGGTTCGTGGATTCCGTGCCGAGAACGGTTTCCACGTTCGTTGCCGCAATGACAATGTCCTTCAATCCAGTGTCCGAATCCGTGAAAGTTTGGAAAGCAAAGTCACCTTTCAGGGAAAGGAAGTTGGCGAGGTTCAATGTGATCGAGCCTTCGACGCTGAGAATGTCGCCCGCGCCGAGGTCGGAGAAATCGATCGGCAGACTGCCGTCCGGCGTTAAAATGGTTTGCGGCATTTCGGCCAATGTCTCCGGATCGAGGCCGGTGGTATTGACCTTGACCTTCAAACCCGAAGCGCTCAGGGAAACGCCCGGCACGCCATTCAGGATATCTGTGCCGCCATTGGCAATCAGCGCGTAGGTCGTGGGATCAACACCCGCGCCCGGACGAATCAAAAGCCCGAGGCTCGCACCGCTAATCGTCAGATTGGTATCCGCCGCGCCGAGAACCGCATTCACGTTCGCCGCACCAATGGCAATATTCGTTAATCCCGTTTCCGAATCGGTGAAGGTCTGGAATCCGAAATCGCCGGTCAGCGTCACAAAGCTGCCGATGGTCAAAGTCAAATCACTGACCAACAGACTCTTTTCGTTGGCTTCGTAAAGCAGATGAACAGCGTGGTCGGGATTGCTGTCCACGTTGACCAGTTCTTCAACCGTGCCGGCGTTGTTGACGCGCACGGTGACATTATCCGCGCTGAACGAAAGCGTATCCGCTGGCAGACCGACCAAGGCGATGCCGCCCGTGGCATTGAGCGCGTAAGTGATCATTCCGTTCTCTGCCTTGAAGACCGCCAGGGCGAGATTCGCGTCACTGATTTGCACGCCGACCGCCGAAGCGCCCGAGCCGGTGCCCATCAATACGTTCATGCCCGTCGCGCCCACCAGAATCTTGGAAGTGCCGTTATCGGCCGGTTGATAGGAAACCGCCACTCCGGCGCCTGTGATGGAAACGAAGCCGCCGACGTTCACTTCGAAGTTCTCAATGCTGGCGTCAAAAACGCGGGTTTCGAAATTGTAAGTGGCGGTGATCTGGCTGGCTGTGGTTTGAATCGCATCGCCAAGATTCAGGCTGGCACCCGCCTCGAATTTCACTTCACCGCTCAAACCGCCGCCCATGATGTAGCTGACATTGCTGAACGTAACCGTCGGCGACGTCAGAGAAAATAATCCACCCAGCGTGATGTCGTCGGTCGTGGCTGTCGCGCTGGCAATTGAGAATCCGTTTTTCTGAATCGCGAGATCTTCGATGGTGGCGGTGAGATTGTTGAGAGAGGTCAGCTTCAGCGTCGCGAATTCCAGAGTTGCGATTGTTTCCTGATCGGGAGTGATGATTAATTGTTCGCCAGAGATTGACAACTGGTTGCCAATTTCGAGGGAAAAGCTTTCCGTGGTGATCGTTAATTGACCAACCGCCCCCGGACTCGTGAAATCGTACGCAATAGTAATATTGCCAAAGCTCGACGTCAGCAGGTTGTTTCCGGGGAACAGAACCATGTCGCCAACCGTAACCGCTATGCTGCCGGTCAGGATCGGATCGGCTTGAGTATCCACCTTCAGGTCCGTGACAACGATGCTGACGCTGCCGAATTCCAGAAAACTGCCAAGCGAAAGGGTTTTATCCTGTAGCGCGCTCAGGGTGAAGCTGCCCAGCGAAAAGCCGGTTTTCGTCACTTCAAAATGTTCAATGACAAAGCTGTCCAAGCCGGAAAAGAGATTCGATGAAACCGTCGCATTTTGAACGGTCAGAATGATGTCATCAGCGGGTTGAATCGTGACGTCACCCAGATGAATCGTCAGCGCCTCGCCGATGGCGATGTCCAGATTCGGAATGCCGATGCTCAATCGAGCCGACGCGCCCAAATCTTCGGGATCACCAAAAGCGTAGCTGCCGGTCACCTTATCCAGGCTGATGTTCAGGAAGCTGACATTCGGAAAGAGATGAACCTCGTTCACCTCGATTTCCACAGTTCCATTCACCACCTTGGGCGGAACGTAAGTATGATCGGGATCGCTCGCCGGCGGTGTGGGCGGATTCACCGCTGTGTCGTAATCGAACACGAAATCTTTGACGGTGAATTTCACACTGCTGAATGTCAAAAACCCGCCCAGATCTCCCGGCGTGGAACTGGTCAGCGTCAAATCCTCCACGCTGAATCCGGTTTTCAGCAGTTTAAGATTGGTAATGGTCGCGGTACCCACCTGTGGGAATTCCGGGGAACTGACGGTCGCCGAGGCAATCGTCGCAATCTCATCCTGCCCCGGCCGCAAGGTCACGTCGCCGGTCGCCACAATTTTCAAAGCCGGACCAACGCTCAATTCCAAACCGGAGATCGTTACGCTCAACTCGCCGGACGCGCCCGTGCCGTCAAACCCGTCAAAACTGTAACTTCCAGTCACCGACGTGGTGGTTGCCTGAATGAATCCGCCCACCGGGAACAGTTGCAATCCGGAAAGGGTGAGCGAAACGGAACCGGTCACGGACGCCGATTCGGTTGAGGTTCCAAATGAAACATTGACCGCTTCAGCCGTCAGGGTTGCGGAAGATGCGGCAAGCAGACTGCCAATGCTGACCGTCGAAGTGGATTCCAGTGTAAACGCATCGAAGCTGAATCCGTCCGTCCGAAGTTGGAAATTGGTCAGAGTCGCCGAACCGAAACCGTTGAATTGCGGAGAACGGACGGTCGCACCGCTGATTGTGGCAAGCGGCTGGTCGTCGGCACCGGCTGTATCATAAGTCAACGTGACCTGATTCGCGACTGCCAGCAGCGCATCCCCCATCCGCAGAACCAGATTATTGGCGACCAGGGAATATTTTCCACCGATCGTATATGTCCCGGTCACGGCATACTGGATCTGATACCCGACATCGATGACCGTATCCTTGGGTTGGGAATCAGGGAATGTTACGGTGGTCACGCCTTCCTTGGTCGTCACCGTTTGATCCGTGGATTCCTGTCCGTTCACCTGAACGGTGACCGCCGAATTGTCGGTCGGGTTTTGGGAGAGCGTTATCGAGGTCGCGGCATCTGCCAGGGTGAACGATTCGATCACCTGATTTGAAATCGTGGCGGAGAAAGATTTGCCAGGAAAGAGCGTTGCGGAAGTGGCCGAGATCGAAACGGAACCGCTCCACGTTTCATCCGTCAAAGTGGCATTAAACGTCAGTGTAACTCCGTTGAGTAGGAGGAAGTTTCCAAGGGTGACAGAATCGAAGGTTTCAGTAACCGTAAAGCTCTCGGTGGCCTCGGCCAGTTTACCCTGAATATAAGAAACCAGGTCAGAAAGAGATGCAGGCGCACCAGAATCTTTGGGCGCTTTCGAAGTGCTTGAAGAAGATGTAATCGTTTGAGAATTCGATGTTTGCGTCGCGGAAGCTTGATTTTCAGAAGACGCAGGCTGACCCGCCGGAGGAGCGTTTGCCGCCTTTAACGTGGTGGTTAACTGCTGCGTCAACTCGCTTCCGGAACCGGAAGTAGTGGACGCAGAAAAGGTCGTTTTCGACCCGGAAATGATACTGGAACCGACGTCCGATTGAGCATGTGCTTGGGTCGCGGTTTGGGTCTGAGACTGGACCCGAGCGGCGGGCGATTTTTGCTCTTTCGCAACGACTGGAGCCGCGGGCTTTTCACCCTCTTGCGTAGCCGCTGACGAGTTCGAATTGGGGATCTCAGAAGGAGAATTCACCGCGCTTGCGTCACCGGAAACGGCACTTCTGGAAGCAATCGCCTCCCCAGTCAAACCTTCAAAAATATCCCCGACCTGATCCACTGGATTGTAAGCAGTCGGTTGGGTCGGATGGGCCACAAAGGACTCCTCGTGCGCTACGGAAATTCCGGATAACTTGTTGTGCTGCGCGTGCGCGGCACCTGCCATGGAAGCGGCGGCAAGGAATGCATCAGCCGACAAAAGCACACGAGATTCGAGCATCTCGAGTTCGAACTGCCGATCAGATTGTCGATTGCGCTGGTCCAAAAAAACACATCAAACCCGCGGTTCAGATCAGAACAGACCGGGATTGATGAATGTCTTTTTGAAGAGTTCAATGGGGTAAGTCAACCCATTTTCGAAATTTGAAGAAAATATCGAGCGCCGTGATCAGGTCAAAGCACGCGTGGTTGGTAGTATTCCACAGATGATTTAGATCAACCGTTTTCAATCAGAGTCTCGCCGGAGACACGCCCACCGCCACGATGCTGCACGCCTGAATCACATTCAGCCCAAGCCGTTCCGCTTCTGCCAGAACCGCATCGGATTCCGTTCCGGGATTCAGCCAAAGCTCATTGCAACCCCGCGCCGCAATATCCGGCAAAACTTTCAAAACCACCGGCGGCGGCACGTAAACGCTGATCATCTGCGGGCGCACCGGAACGTCGCGAACCGTTTTGAACGTCGCCAACCCTTCAACTTCCGGCTCGTTTGGATTGACGGGATAAACGGTGAAACCCTGTTGCAGAAATGCCCGCACGGCTTTGTTCCCGAATTTCTGTCGATTACTGGAAGCGCCGATTATCGCCACGGTTTTCATCCGCAGAATTAACCATCAAATCGACAGGAACGCAAAACGCGCACTTCTCGTCCGATCAGATCGTCAATTTCGATCTTGCGGTGACTTTCAACCGATAGCGTCCGGAATCACGGCCTACTTTCACTCGCGCGTTGAAAGCGGCGGAAAGAATCGACGCATTCAGACAGTCTGTCTTCGCTCCCGCTTTGATGACCCGGCCATTTTTCAACACCAGCACATGTGAAAAAACCGGCGTGATTTCCTCCACATGATGCGTCACCAACACAATCGAGGGCGCGGATCGACGCCGACCCAGCCTTTCAATAAATCCGAGAAAATGTTCGCGCGCCGCCGGATCCAATCCGGCGCAGGGTTCATCCAGAATCAACAGCTTTGGCAAAGCCATCAACGCCCGGCCGATCAGAATCCGCTGGCGTTCTCCCTGTGACAACACCCGCCACGGACGTTCCGCCAGATGCGAACACTCAATCTGTTTGAGAATCTGCTGGGCGAGAGACCGATCCGCTTTTTTCGGTCGGCCCCAGAAATCAATCATCGCGTATTTGCCACTGACCACCGTTTCCAATGCCGGTTCTTCCTCCGCCATCATCTGGCGCACCGAAGAACTCACGATGCCGATCCGCGTCCGCAATTCGCGCCAATCCGTTTCGCCGTAACGATGTCCAAGCACGGAAATCTCTCCCGCCGTCGGCATCAGATAACCGGTCAACGCGCTGAGCAAAGATGTTTTGCCCGAACCATTTGCGCCCAGAATCACCCAGTGTTCGCCGCGCTCAATGCGCCAGGAAACATCGTCGAGAATCACGGTGCGATCCCGCTGAATGCGCAGGCCGGAGATTTCGAGAATCGGTTTGGAACGTTTCACCTGAAGAGAACTGCGGCGCGCTCAACTCACTGAACCGGTGCGGCGGTATTGACTGAATTGGTCGATGTCGGCGCGGTTTCCGCCGGCAATCCGAGTTGGGTTCGCAGAATAGCGCGCGCTTCGGGATTCAAACCTGTTTCCGGATTCAGCATTTCATCCAGAATGACCTTGCTCGTATCCGAAACCGGCGGCAGGCCAATCGCGGGCCAGCGATCCTGCGGAATTTTCTTCCGATACGTCTCCCAAACCTTGTTCGCCAGCAGTCGAAAAACCGCCGCGCGATCATCCTGCCCTAGAACCAGGGCGCTGTAGGATTGCACCAGAAAACCTTCAATCGCGGTCTTCACGCGGTCACGAGACGTTTCGTTGATATCGATTTGTAGATTGCTGACAACGTATTCCTCCAACGTCAGGTTGCGCGGGAATGAATTTGGTTCGCCATCGATCACCGGTTTGTTCGGATATTTTTCGCCGAGATATTTGAACCACTTCGCGGCTTCGGCGACGCGATTGTTCACGTAAAGCGAGTAAACCGCCTGACGCAAAAAGCTGCGATGGCCGGCTTCCATTTTATTGCGCTCCGCCGGGTCTTCCTGCATCTGAGTCTCGTACGCTTTGTTCACATTCGGAATGATGTCCAGGTTCGGACCGAGGTCCATGGACGCATTCAGGCTGTTCGTGATCAGGCGTCCGCGCTGAAAGCTCAACAGCATCGATTGATAAATCCCGCGGCGCAGTTGGATCAGGTCTTCGGGATTCACCTTGGTCGGATGTTCCTTCGCGCGTTCCAATCCTTCCGCCGCCCAATAAATCGCGTGCGCTTCCGGCAAATGCCATTCCAGCGGTCCATACATTTCATCGACCTGTTTCATCAACACAGGATCCATTTTGAATTTATCCCGCAGCAACTCGGCGCGCTCCTTTTCCTCGGGCGTTTTCGGATGGATCAAAGCGTCGAAATCCACGTTGAACTGCGTTCCAAAAACTTCGCTGGTTTCCTTCAGCCACTCCTGCTTGTAATACATGTTCGCGTCATCGAGATTCGCGCCCATTTTGTGCTGAAAAATCCACGCGAGCTGCTGATGAATCCCGACGTCGTTTGGATTGTATTTCAAGCCTTCATCACGCAGGAGTTCGATGCCGCGCTTCACCCAGCGCCAGCGATCTGGATATTGCCCCGGCGCGGTCTGCTTGAACTTCACGGAAATGTTGTAGGCCATGTTCCACGCCTGATGCGTCCAGACCATGGAGAAATGCGGTTCCAGCTTGGTAATCCAGTCCGCGAGCTGCGCCATTTCGAAAAACTTGTCTTCATCCTGCAAATCATTCGCGCGAATCCACAGCATGTTCGAAATCAATCCGCGAAAACCGCCCAGCGCCACGGTCGTGAATGCCAGCACCGGCGGCGCGTTTTCCAATGCCTCAACACGCGTCAACCCCAGCGTGTTGCGGTCGCGATTCAACACGTTCTGAACGCGCGAAACGCCGAACAACAGCGCGGCAGCGAGCGTCAGCAACAGAACTTTTTTTACTTTGAAACTCATTTCCGTTGGAAAATCTCAACCGCGAACCGGGACAAACCAACACCAAATATCGCTCCGCCGACTCGTTCGGATTTCGAAACTCGCATTTTGATTTCGAACCTCATTGATTTCCTTGCGCGGTCGCGAGTTCGCGGCGATTGAACACCCAGATTCCCAGCAGCCCGACAATGCCGCCGAGCAGCACGACAATCTGTCCGAACGCCAGCGCGAGTTGTCCCCAGGTGATGCTGCGACCGGTGCTGAGCGATTCCACCGGGGAAAAACCCCGTGCGAGATTGATGATCGTCAGCGCGCCGCGAAACACCGGAACAATCAGAAAATCGACCACCGAATGTCCGACGACACCCGATTCCTCATCCGTTCCCATCACCGTTCCTTCCGCCACAACATTCGCCAGCGTGCCGCTCGACAAAGCCATTGTCAGCACCGCGAGAGAGAAAAAGGCCGCGACCGGAAACGAGAGGAAACTCGCCGACGCCAGACCAATCGCCGCCAGCAATGCCATCCAGCAGAAGATGATTCCCAGTCCCCGTGCGAAGTTCAGCCCAAAACCGCCTTCGCGATACAGCACCTCCAAACCTTCATCGAGGGGAAAAATCAGCGCCGTGTCATTCACGTTCAGAAACTCAATTCGCAAAATACCGTTCTCGTCGAAAAGATTCGGCGGAATTTCAAATTCATGGAATGTGTCCGGCGCGAGACTCATCGGTTCCGGCGTCTGCCAGAGCTGCGTTTTCTGCGGCACGCCCGCGCGCCACATGGCGCCGAACGTCGCTTTGCGATCTGCGGCATTGAACTTCACACGCAATTGCAAAGGCCGGCCGCGCAATTCGTCTTTCGCCGCGCCGAGATCCACTTCCCAAACGCGGGAATAACCGGGCGGGACCAACTGGTATTCAGCTTTGACCTGTTCGGAAATCTGTTTGCGCACCTCGGCGAGATCGGAACCCGAAACCGGCGTTTTTGCCAGACGTTCGCGCAGAAGACGATCGGTATCCGCCGCGATCTCGGCTGCATGACTTTTTTCCCGCGCTGAACCCCGCGCCACCAGCACTTCATTGCGCAAAACCTCTTGTTCCGGCGCGGGCAACTTCGTGGCGCGCCATTGCAGCAGGAAATAAACGCTCGCTCCGGAAATCGCCAGCAACGCGGCATTCAACGACATGATACCGATCCATTTGCCGAGCCAGATTTGCCAGCGAGCAACGGGTTTCACCGCGACCACCTGGATCTGATTTTCTTCAATGTCGCGGGCCAGAGTTCCGCACGAAAGCCAGAGCGTCGAAAGGCCAAGCAAACTCGTAATCACACTCAAAGTGTATGTCAGCAGAATCTGCGTGAACCCGCGCGCCGTGCCGTCGTCCTTGATGAGAATCGGCAAACCCACCACCGCCGCGATCAGCAGAACGGCGATCACCAGAAACAACCGAAATCGCAACGCGGCTTTCCAGGTCAACCAGGCAATGGCGAGAAGGCGTTGCATCAGGAAAAGGAAGCGACAGGCGAATAGTGGCGCAAAATGTAGCGCAGACTTCCAAGTCTGCTGTATCGCAGGTTTCTAAACCTGCGCCGCTTTGGGATTTCCATGCGCTTGAAAGACACACGCCCGGCCGATTTGGAAATCAGCGATACAGCAGGTTGGGAAACCTGCGCTACGATGCGCAAATTCCGCGTCGCGCATTGGTTTGTGTATCCGTGTAAATCCGTGTTCATCCGGGGTTGAAATTTTATTCTTTTGAACCGCCGCCCAGCAAAGACGAAAGCTTCTCGTCCGCTTTGGACAGATCGATTTTCGTTTCTTCCGATTTCGGTTCGGACACCGTCGGAGCAGACGCGGGTTCGGATGCTTGGGTCAACTCCGCCAACTTTTGTTCATTCGCAGCGGGAACCGTTGGCTGCGGCGGAGCGGCGACAGGTGTTTCAGTTTCCGCGCGCGTCAGACGTTCGAGAATCTTGTCCGTCGCAGGTTTTGCTTCCGCGTCACCGCGCAGATAAGCGGCAACCCGAGCCCCTGATTGTGCGCCGCTGGTTTCCTGGGCCGCACGCGCTTTTTGAACCACATCGAGAAAATAACTTTCCAGATTCTGCGTCGGATTTTCGATCCGGATTTTATCCAGCGCGATGTCGCGGCGAATGACTTCCAAAACCTTCTCCATGCTTTCGCGCGGCAACACCGGCGTCGTGATCCGCACCGCGTCCGGCGTGGCCAGCAGTTCTTTCAACGTGCCCATCGCCTGAATTTTTCCGCCGTAATAAATCACCACGCGATCACAGACATCTTCCACGTCCGAAAGCAAATGGCTGCTGAGGATCACCGTTTTGCCACGGCGCGCGAGCGCAAGAATCAAGTCCTTTACTTCGCGGCAGCCGATGGGATCCAGTCCGGCCGTCGGTTCATCGAGAATGATCAAATCCGGATCATTGATCAGTGCCTGCGCCAATCCGATGCGGCGTTGCATGCCTTTTGAAAATTCACCGATGGCGCGCGTGCGGGTCTGATTCAGACCGACCATTTCCAGCAATTGCTCCGCGCGATTGTTGCGATCCTGCTTCGAGAGATGAAACAGGTTCCCGAAGAAATCCAGCGTTTCGCGGGAGTTGAGATAGCGATAGAGATACGATTCTTCCGGCAGATAACCGATGCGCGCCTTGGTTTCGACATGCCGCGGCGAGCGGCCGAAGACTTCAATATGTCCTTTGGTCGGATGCAGCAGACCAAGCAGCAGTTTAACGGTGGTGGACTTGCCGGAACCATTCGGCCCCAGCAGCCCGAACACTTCGCCGCGGCGGACTTCAAAATCAACATTGTCCACCGCGCGCGCTTTCGGTCGATTCCAGAAATCCTTGAAAACTTTGGTCAATCCGCGCACAGACACCACGACTTCGGTTTTGGCGTTCGCGCTTTCGGCTTTGGGATTCAGTTCGGTGAGAGTCATGGTTTAATGTTCTTTTCGGCCAATTTGCGAAGCACGCCTGCCAGGCCCGGTTTGTCCAACTTTTTCTCCGCGACATCAATCAGAGCCGTGTAAACCGAACCGTCATCTCCGGGAAAGCGGATTCCGTTCACGAGAAGGAACATGATCGCCGAACCCGCGCCCGTGCGTTTGTTTCCGTCGTTGAAAGCTTGCGCCTCGGCGATATGAAACGCATACGTCGCCGCGATGGCATAAAGATCACCGTGCCCATACCAGAAAGCGTTTTGTGCCGAACCCAAAGCGGATTGGATCAAGCCCACATCTCCGACTCCGGACATCCCACCATATCGACGAAGCGATTCTTCATGCACGTAAAGAACCTCATCGAGCGTTAAGAACCTCGGTTCCACCACGGTTATTGGGCAAGCTTTCGGAACAGCTCGTTGTTGGTGGTAAACATCTCGTCCGCCAATCGCTTGAACTCTTCGCTGACTTTCGCCTCGGGTTTCTGAAACGTTCCGGAATTTTCAGCAGCATGGAGAAATTCCAAGACTTTCTGCTGTTCGTTCTGAGGCAGCTTTTTTATCTGCTCGATTACTTCAGTGGCACTCATGATCGCAAATTATCAGCCTTTTCACGCGCCAGCAACAGGTTCACCTAAGCCATCTTCGGCGCGAGTTGCGGCCTTGCTCCAGGTTGCGGACCGCCGCGTTCCGCAGGCTTCTCGGGTTCCGGCTGGAAATGTTCCAACTCCTCGCCTTTCCGCACGAGTCGCGCGCTGTTGAAGATCACAATGAACGTTCCAGTGACGTGAAGGATCGATGCCACAATCGGACCGATCACCGCAAAGGCTGCCAGCGTGAGTCCGAAAATAATGAACAACACACCGAACGCGAAGTTCTGGTTGATCACCGACCGCGTGCTGCGCGAAAGCTGAACCAAGAACGGCAGCCGGCGCAGATCATTGTTCATCAGCGCAATCGTCGCGCTGTGAATCGCCACTTCGCTGCCCGCCGCACCCATCGCAATTCCAATATCGCCCGCCGCCAGCGCCGGCGCGTCGTTCACACCGTCGCCGATGACCGCCACCTTGTAACCCTTGGCTTTGATGCCACGGACGAATTCCACTTTGTTCTGCGGCAGACAATCGCCGACGGCTTCTTCGCAACCGATTTCCTTTGCCACGCGAGTTGCCACCGGCTGACGATCGCCGGAAACCATCGAAATCCGGCGCACGCCGCTTTCTTTCAATGCTGCCAGAGCGTCCTTCGCTTCGACGCGCGTTTTGTCCTGCAAACCGACCCAGCCGACGCATTTGCCATTGCGCGCCACAAAAATCAGACTCCAGCCTTCGGTCTCGTTGAGATCGACGGATTTCTCGAAAGCGCTGTCCACGCCGTTGTCTTTCAACCATGCCGCTCGTCCGACGAGAACGTTTGCACCGTTGATCTGCGCCTTCACGCCGCGGCCCGCGGTTTCCGAAAAATCCAGCGGCTCGACCAGCGGAACACTGGCTTCACCCGCGAGCTGCGACAACGCTTTGGCTGTCGGATGGTTGCTGTACTTTTCCGCGGAAGCGGCGAGCAACAGCAATTCCGCGGGCTTGATTTCGCCCAAGGGGGCGAGACGGCTGACGGCAAGTTGTCCAGTCGTCAGCGTTCCGGTTTTGTCGAACACGAACGCGTTGATCTTCGCAGCGAGTTCAATGTCCGCGACGTTCTTGATCAAAATTCCCAAACGCGCAGCCGCAGACAGCGCGGCGACCATCGCGGTCGGTGTCGCTAAAATGAAGGCGCAGGGACAGGAAACCACGAAGACGGCGATTACGCGGTTCAAGTCATGTGTAAACGCCCAGACCAACGCGCCGATCACGAGCACGAGCGGCGTGTAGAAGCCCATGTATTGATCCACGATTTTTTGGACCGGGAGCTTTGTCTGCTCGGCGGCGAGAATCAATTCACGCACACGGCCCAGTGTGGTGTCCGTTCCCGCGCGGCTGACTTTGATTTCCAAAACGCCGGTGAGATTCTGCGTTCCGGCAAATACTTCATCGCCCGGCTTTTTGTCCGCGGGAAGCGATTCACCGGTGATCGTCGCCTGGTTGAATGATCCCTGGCCGTTTACAATCACACCGTCCGCCGCAACATTGTCGCCTGGGCGAATGCGAATGGTATCGCCGACAGCCAACTGGCTTGCCGCGACTTCTTCTTCGGATTTATCCGCATTGATCCGGCGGGCTTTGGTGGGCGTGAGTTTGATCAGCGATTCGATGGAAGCGCGCGCGCCTTCCGCGGTTCGGGTTTCGATGATTTCACCTAACAACATGAAAAACGCGACCACACCGGCGGTTTTGTAATCGCCGGAGGCAAACGCCGCGAGAACTGCGATGGCAACCAGTTCGTTGATGCTCAGACGGCCAATCCGCAAATCCTTGATCGCGATCAGAATGATGGGCGTGCCCAGAATGATTGCGCCGATCATGGCGCTGGCGCTGGCGAGCTGGCTGGGTTCGTGCAGGAACCAATCGACAATGAACGCGTTCAAAACGAACACCACGCCGATGAGCGTCTGCTTCAGGCGCACGGGCGCATGTTCGTGACCACAGCCACAGCTCGGACCGTGTTCGTGATCGTGCGAATGTTCTTCGCGGCTCAGTAAAGAGGTGACTTGCATAACAAATTAAAAATAACAGAACCCTCACCCTGACCCTTTCCCATCCGATGGGAGGGGGAAACCGATTTTGCGCGCTTTAAAACGAATTGCGTCTTTCTTCCCATTTGCCACGAGCGAAAATATTCTCCCTCGCCTGTCGGACGGGAGAGGGCCGGGGTGAGGGCAACACTCGGAATCATTTCACAATTACTGCTGCGGCGGCGCTTTCGGTTTGGGCGGTTCGCGGTTTAACAATAGCCGCACTTCGGAACCTTTTCCATTCGCGGTCGTCGGAAGCACCCATTTTTCTGCGTTGGTCAGACTGCGACCGAGGCTTTCATACAAGCGTTGCTGAACGAACAGGTCGGGATTTTTGCTGTATTCGGGTGATTTCAGGATTTTTTCGAAATTCGCGGCGAGGCTGTTTACTCCCTTTACGTATTCCACACGCTCCGCCTCCGCGGCGTTGGTGATGGATTGTGAATCCGCAATAGCTTTGCTGATCACCTGGTTTTCATATTTCCGCGCTTCGTTCAAACTGGTGCGCTGCGCCTGGCCCGCGCTGACCACGCGATCAAACGCCGCCTTCAACTGCCGTGGCGCCATACGATCAAAGACGCATCGATCCACCGAAATTCCCACATCATTCTGCTCCACCAACTGACGCACGCGCAGAGTCACAGCATCGTTGAAACGCGCCACGTCGGTCGTCAGAATTTCATCCACCTTGAACTGCGCCGCCGTCTGGAGCAGCGCGTCGTCCAACATGTTTTGCACAACCTTGGCCGTATTAGTGAAACCAAATTCATAGCGAATCGGGTTTTCGATCCGATAAAACACCGTGGCGCGAAGATGAATGATATTTCCATCCGCCGTAACCGCGTAACCGTCCGCAATCGGATTCAACGACGGCCCGGGCGGAGGTTCCGTTCCCGCAGCTTCCTGAACGTCAGTCGTCGCGTACCAGCCGGTCGTGGAGCGCACCTGCTGCAAACCGGTAATCGGCACCTTCACATGTTCATCGATGGGATATGGCAGCGACCAGTGCAATCCCGGTCCGAGCAAAACGCCTTTGCCTTCGCCGACCGGTTTGCCGAAACGAAGAATGATCGCCTGTTCCTGCGGGCCGACCTGGAAAAAGCCGGACGCGAGAAATACGAGCACCAGCAACACCATGACAACTTTGACAATGGCGAAACTGCTGCGCAACGCTTCGGCCAGCGCCTGCGATCCCGCATCCACCGGCGTATCCGGCGTGGGATGCGGATGATCGTGCGAATGATCGTGATCGTGATGGGAATGTTCGCTCATACGAATTATTTCGTGAAGCGATTCGTGCCCAAACCGCGGAACAAATCAAACGGCGGATTCTGCTGGTCGAGAATGATCGTCGCGCGATCTTTCAACGATTCCTCCATCGTGTTCAGGCTCCAGAGGAATTTCGCCAGTTCGGGATTTTGCTGAAAAACGCCGAGCGCTTTGGTCGCTTCGACTTCACCTTTGCCGCGGATTTCCGTCGCGGTTCCGCGTGCGGCTGCCAGCATTTCGGCTGCGCGGCGATCCGCGTCCGAGCGAATCATCTGCGCCTGCGCTTCGCCCTGGCGCTGCAATTCCTCGATCAACACCTGGCGTTCGCCGGTCATTTGCGTGAAAATTTCCTGAACCACGCTTTCGGGAAAACCGATTTTCTTGATGCCCAGAAAATCCACGGAGATGCCGTAATCGTTGCCCTGAACTTCGGATTGAATTTTCGCCAGCATTTCGGCTTCGATACCGGCAAAGTTGGTTCCGCTGCTGCTCACGGAGATGAAATCCGACAAGGAATGTTTCCCCACCGTATCAACCTTGGCGCTGCGAACCAGCCCACTCAGCACTTTCTCAGCTTCAGTCACCGAGCCGTTGGCGAATTTCGGGAAAAATGCATTCGGATCGGTGATGCGCCAGCCGATGTAAACGGACGTCAGCAGCGTGACTTTGTCGGAGGTGTAATCCTCAGTGATCTTGTCCTCGTAAATCTGCACGCGCTTGTCGAAGTAATACACGCGCTGAATCGGCCATGGCGCCTTCACGTTGAAGCCTGGTTGGGTGATTCCTTTCCCGCTCGTTTTGCCGAACGTGGTGACGACCGCGACTTCCGTGGTCCGCACCTGGAAGGTGAACAGCAGCAGCACGAAGATGACGGCCAGCACACTGCCGATTACTAATGTCAGTGAGTTTCGTTTCATGTTTGGGAAAAAGTGGGAATCAAGGAGAGGATCGATGAATGCCGCCGCATTTCATCAACTCGCGTTTGTGGCGCGTGGTCGCAACGTTTTGTTGTGATTTCGATCCGGTTCATTTTTCAGGAGTCACGCTCAGGTCGCTCAACAGATCCGCGCGGATTTTATCCTGCAAATCCATGATGAACACGTCCTGCGTGTTCGTGGTGAGTAAAACGTATTTGCGCGCCTTCGCTGTCGCGCGGCCAAAAGCCTGCAGATAGGCGCGCTGTTGATACACCGACGGCGCGGCTTCGAAGGCGGGAATCTGATTTGTGAACAAGGCCGCCTGTGCAAACGCGCCGATCTCGCGGGAAACGCGTTCCGCCACCGCCTGATTGATCAGGTTGGTGGCCTCCGCTCGCGCCAGAGCATTGGTGCGAATATCCGCGGCGCGCGCTTCCAGAATTTTCGCGAGCTTCTGATGCGTTGCGCCCACGACTTTTTCATAATCGCCCGCCACTTTGGTCGGCGGATGAATATCCTGCAATCCAACGAAAACGATCTGCACACCGAGTTGATGTTGATTGGCGGCGGACTGAATGCGCTGGCGCAAGGTACCGGCCGCTTCTGCGCGTTCCGTGGACATGATTTCATTCAGGTCCGCGCTCACGAGATATTGAACCACTTCGCGCGTCGCCACGTTTTGCAACAGATTCGTCGGCTGTTCGTTGTTATACGCCCAGTTCAGCAGATTCGTGATCTGGAATTGAACAGGAATGCTGACAGTCAGCAGGCTCACCGGCGGCGCGCGGCGGCTGTCGCCGGCGAAGTTGGTGGAACGCGTCAGATCGCGATTGGCGACGAGGAAATTTTCTTCCTTCGAATGCGGCACATTCCAAAGCGTGGCCGGCGCGTTTTCCGATTCCGCGTCCGGCGTGAAACCGACATCGAAAGTTTGAATCTGTTCCGTGCGATACCGATAGACTCGATCAATCGGCCATGGCCATTTGAAATGCGCGCCGGGATTCAACAACGTGCGGCCTTCCGCCGGACGTCCGAAATGTTCCAGCAATCCCTGTTCGCCCGGTTCGATGAACACCACACTCGTCGAAGCCAGCAAAACGCCGATCTGCAACAGCAGCAGCCACGCGAGGGCTTTTTCGAAGAACCGATAAAACCAGGTCTCGGAAACCTTGAAACCGAATTGGTAATCCAGTGTTTTCGCCGCCGTCGTGAACACGCCTTCCGGCTGGCCGAGCAATCCCACCACGCGGCTTTCGTACAATGGCCGCGAAATCTTGCCCTTCACGCGCGGGCGATACATTTCGAGAATCAGGTTCAGCAACGTCTCCACCGCCATAAGCGCGAGGAGAACGGTCAAGCCGCGCGCCACGTAAAGATCACTGCGGAAGAATCCCGATTGCTTGGTCGCATCGGCTTCAACCCCGATGATTCCCAGCGCCACCACAAAGCACAGATACGCGCTCAACAACAGCCAGCTCGCGCCCGGCCGCAACAATCGATGATTCTCCAGGCGCGCCATCGTCGCGGAAAATTTTCCAAGCAGGAACAGCACGAGTGCGAACAGCCCGAACAAAGCCAGCGCGACGGTGGGTTGTTTGACATCGGGAAGCGTTTCGGTTTTTCCGAGCCATTTCCAAAGCAGAAATGAGCCGACCGCTTCAGCGATCAACAACAGTGTGGTAAAGCCGGGAACGAAAAAACGCTCGAATTGAATGCGCGAACGTTGCGCGGGAAAACTCTCGGCGTCCTTGGATTCAAACAAGGTTGCACTGCCCTTGCTTTTGGCGAGTTCGTCCAGTTCCAGTTTTTCGAGCTGCTCGCTTTCCTCCAGGCGCATCTGAAACCAGCTCACCGCCGCGACCAGAAAACCGAGCGCCATGAATACCGACGCCACCTGGCCGGCGAAGGAATTCGTCAATCGCGCCACCGCAAATCCCGCGCTGCCGACCAGCAGCAGAATTATCAGATTGATCAGGCCGTTTTTCTTTGTGCTTCGTTCCATGAGGAAATGGGGCGTGGAGGTCAGTTAAATAGGTTAAATGAGTTGAACGGGTTAAATCGGCGTGTCGCGCGGGACTGATGTTTGAACTTGTTTTAACATATTTAACCAATCACTTATTTACCGGTCCGCTTTCGCCATCAGCTCAGTTCTCGTTCCTCAAACATCATTACCGCCACCGAAAGCACCGCACCCACGTAACCCGCCACATACGTGAGCGCCTTGCCCACGTAACCCCAGTGAAAAGTGCTCTTGCCGGTATCCAGCGCGTCCGCGAGCCAAAAAAGCTGCCAATTCGGTGTGAGCGTGTAAAGGATCGATGCCCACCAGGTGCCCTGTTCCGCGCGCCGTCCGAACAAATAATCCGACATCAACCCCAGCAGGAAAAACGCCGAGCAGATCGCGAGCGTTGGAATCGTGTCGAACCGCGTCGAGCACGCGAGCGCCAGCGCGGCAAGAATCCAAAGTGCAAACAGAATCAAAATCGCCGCCGGAACCAAACGCCAATCGACGTGCGCCGTTTCCCCGAGACTTTGTTGCTGCGTGGTAAATTGAAAGATCAGCAGCGCGGCAACCGTCACGGTGATCAGCAGCGCAAAAAACGCGTCGCTCACGAAGGTTCGCCGCAGAAAGAAGTTCGAAAATCCGCCGATGCAGTAGGCCAACAGCACGCCGCCCGCGAAAATTCCCAGCGCCGGCAAATCAGTTTTTCCGTAAGCGTCAAACGCCATGCGGCTGGCAATCAGCGCCGCCACCAGATTCACGTAGGTCATGAGCGTGAGCGCGACCACCAGCCCGGCATATTTGGCCAGTAAAAATTGTGCGCGGCCGATCGGTTTGGAGAGTACCGCCAGCGCAGTTCCGGCGCGAATTTCACGCGCCAGCGCGGCAGAAGCACTCAGCACGGCTCCGAACAATCCAGCCAGCAACATCACGGCGAGGACGCTGTTTTTCACCAGCTTCGGCTCGTCGCCAAAGGCAAAATAATAGGGAGTCGCGAGAAAAATCTCGAACGCGGCGGAAGCAGTCGTCAACAGCAGGAAGATCGGCTGCCGCACCAATTCCATGAAAGTGTTGATCGCGATGGTTACGAACTGTCGCATCTGGTCTGTCAGGTTCGATAGATTAAGGAGGCCGCGTCTGATTGCAAACGGTTATTCACGGCGCCTTCAGGTTCGAGTCTGAATTGGAGCGCTCAAGGAACGCTGATGTTCAAAATGCGTCAATCCGGCTTCCGCGAACTGCTCCAAAGAAAAACCTTCAACAACAAACGATTATTTCGGTCGCGCGCGCTCCTCTTCTCCGTCTCACTTTTTCTCCTCCGTCAACCGTGCAAAGGAATACAATTCCCACTTTCCACTTGCAGACATTCACTTTGCATTGCAAAGTGAAACCATGCAACCGGATCGCGCCGCCGAACATCTCGAAGTCATTCGCACATTGATGGAACGTTCGGCGGTATATCGCCGTGCGCTGGCACCGGTGATGACGCTCGCCGGGGTGCTCGGCACCGCCGCCGCCGCCGCGGGTTGGCTTCTGCACTTCGAAACGCCCCTCGTTTTCACCGGTTTCTGGTTATGTGTGGGATTTCTTACCGCCATCAGCGCGTTTCTTCTGATCCGGCAGCAAGCATTGAAACAAAAGGAAGATTTTCTCACGCCGCCCACACGCCGCATTATTCATGCATTGCTGCCATCGCTGCTGGTCGGACTTATCCTCGGCATTGTCATTGTTGCCATTGAACTGAAAAAACCGGCCAGCGCTCGTTCGATCGTCGATGCCGGGATCGATCTGACCTGGCTGCCGTTGATCTGGATTGTGCTTTACGGTTGCGCGTTGCATGCGGCGGGGTTTTTTACGCCGCGCGGATTGCGTTTGTTCGGCTGGGCGTTTGTTCTCGGCGGTTGCACGTTGTTTATCTGTTGGGCGTTGATCGACTTTGACAGCGTTCGGCCTCAACGTAATGGGCATGTGCTGATGGGTCTCTTTTTCGGTGTTCTCCACCTCGCGTATGGAACCTACCTCTCCGTTACGGAACGAAAGAACGCCGCGTGAATCCCACACCGTTTCTCCAGCTCGATCGTGTCATTCACGAGAAAGGACGGCTCGCCATCATGTCGATGCTGGCCGCGTCGCCGGAACTCGCCTTCACGGAAATGCGCGATCTGCTGAACATGACCGACGGGAATCTCACCACGCACATCCGCACCTTGCAGGAAGCCGGCTACGTCGCCATCGCCAAGTCGTATCAGAACAATCGTCCGCTCACGACCTGCTCGTTGACTCCCGCCGGACGCAAGGCGTTCGCCGATTACGTCAATCTCCTGGAACAGATCGTCCAGCAAACCAAAGGTAAATAAAAAATGTTTGAACGGAATCAAACCCTCCACGTCTTTAACTTTGTAATACAAAGCGAAAGGCAAAATCCTTCAGTCAATTCATGAAAATTCTTCGCGCAGAACATCTCGGAATGTGTTTCGGCGTTCGCGACGCCATCGCACTCGCCCTTCAACACGCGCAAGCCGCGCCGCTCACGGTGCTGGGCGATCTCGTCCACAATGAAACTGTTTTAACCACACTGCGAGCCAAGGGGGTGACCATCGAACAACAACCGGAACGCGTGACAACGCCAACCGTGATGGTGACAGCGCATGGGGCATCCGAGCGCGCGAAGGAAAACACCCGCGCGCTCGGATTGAATGTAATCGAAGCCACCTGCCCACTCGTCCGGCTCGCTCATCGCGCCGTTGCCCAATTGGTGCGCGACGGCTTTCATCCGGTAATCATCGGCAAGCGCGATCATGTGGAAGTGCGCGGACTCACCGGCGATCTGGCGGAGTTCGATGTGATTCTGTCTGACGCTGACGTTGAAACGATTCAGGAACGTCCGCGCTTTGGAATTGCGGCGCAAACCACGCAGCCGATTGAACGCGTTCGCGAACTGGTTCAGAAACTTCGCCACCGTTTCCCGCAATCCGAAATTCGTTTCGTGGATACCGTTTGCCAGCCGACCAAGCAACGTCAACACGCCGCGGTGGAACTCGCGAAAAAGTCCGACGTCGTGATCGTGATCGGCGGCGCGCACAGCAACAACACCCGTGAACTGGCGCAAACCTGCGGCCGCTTTTGTTCGCGCGTGCATCACGTTCAAACTGCTGAAGATTTGCGCCCGGAATGGTTCGTGAACGCAGAAGTCGTGGGCCTCACCGCCGGAACCTCCACGCCGGACGCAAGCATTGATGCCGTGGAATCTCGGATCATGCGTCTGGCCGAAGCTCCAACGTTTGCAACGCATTGATATGAAATCCGAAACATCTCCAGGATATTCGCGCTGGCTGACGGTCGCCGCTTTTGCGACAGCGATGGCGTGGGTTGAGTCGGCCGTCGTTTTCTATCTCCGCACCATGATTCATCGGATCGAGCCGTATCAACCAAACCCGTTTCCAACCATCGGCGGTTTTGCGTCCGTAGAATTGATCCGCGAACTCGCGACCATGGTGATGCTGCTTACCGTTGGGATATTGGCCGGCCGCCGGTGGCGAGCCCGTTTGGGTTACGCCGCAATTGCCTTTGGCGTTTGGGATATTTTTTATTACGTGTTTCTCAAGGTGATGTGCGATTGGCCGAATTCGCTCCTGGACTGGGATGTTTTATTTCTAATTCCGCTGCCGTGGTGGGGGCCTGTTTTGGCGCCAGTATTGATTTCTGTTCTGTTGATCGTTTGGGGAACTCTGGTTTCACGATTCGAAACCAGAAGGTCATTTACGCTTTCAAACGCGCTGGTCTGGATCGTCGCTTTCACCGGAATGGCTTTGGCACTTGCGATTTTCATGGCAGACACCTGGCGAGCGGCTGCTCAGGGAACGGATGCCATCCGGAATGTTCTGCCGGCGCAATTCAATTGGCCGCTGTTCTGCCTGGCTTTGACATTGATGAGCGCGCCCATTTTTCAATTGATTGCTGCCGCGCGACTGCAATCGCATCCTGAACCCGCCACAAACCTTCGTTCCACCCGCAATTTGTGAACGCCGGCCCATCCAGTCCATCGCGGATCGGCACGCTGCTGCGCGGCGATCCGCAAACAGTTTCCGGTTGGACCGAACGAATCGAACCCCGGCGGCTGGCGTTGCATCTGGCTTTGATCATCTTTGGCGCAGGATCGTATGGCGCGGCGATGGGTTGGTGGCGTGCGCCCGAACAGGCGCTTTTTACTGCCATCAAATTTCCCATCATCATTCTCCTCACCACGCTCGGCACAGCATTGCTCAATGCCATGCTCGCGCCGCTTCTCGGCTTGAACATTCCATTTCGCCAATCGTTTGTGACCATTCTGATGAGCTTTGCCAGTGCTTGTGTGATTCTGGGCGCCTTCAGTCCGCTGACCGCTTTTCTGATCTGGAATGCGCCTCCAATTGCCGACGCCCAGCGTCAAACCGGAACTTACAATTTCATTCTGCTGACACACGTGGTGGTGATCGCATTTTCGGGAATTGCCGCCAATGTCCGTCTCCGGAGATGCCTGATCGCTTTGGGAGGAAGGCCGGTTGCGAATCGCGTTTTATTTTCGTGGCTGGCGGTGAACCTGTTTTTCGGCAGCCAACTTTCCTGGATTTTTCGACCGTTCATCGGCTCGCCTGGTTTGCAACTGCAGTTTTTACGCGACCATCCGCTGGCCGGGAATTTTTACGAAGCCGTCTATCATTCTCTGATGCAGTTATTGAAATCATCATAATCCTCAACCCATCGAGCCATGGAAAATCCAACACCCACACCTCCGCAAATTCCGCCGCAAATTCAATCCTCCGAACCGCTGCGCCCGTTGATTCCACCGCTGGGCGCAACTCCGGAAGAACGCGCGCCGATTTCCAATCTGATGAATGTAATCGAAGTCATTCTGCGACAGCCTCGCCGCATGATGTTTCAGCTTCGACAAACCGGCGCAGGCAGGTTGATGGGCGGGATGTTGCTCATGTCTGTGCTCTGCAGCCTGATTTACGGAGTCGTTGTGGGTTCATTCTCGATGCACCAGCAGCTTTGGCTGGCGCCATTGAAAATTTCCGGGGGACTGCTTTTCGCCGTGTTGATCTGCCTGCCGAGCCTCTACATCTTCGCGTGCCTCTGCGGATCACAAGCGCGCCTTGCTGAAATCATTGGACTGGTATTTGGCTCGCTGCTGTTAATGACACTTCTGCTGATCGGATTTGCGCCAATCGCCTGGCTCTTTTCGCAGTCAACCAATTCAGAAAACTGGATGGGCACGCTGCATCTCATCTTCTGGGGAATCGCGACGATCTTCGGCCTGCGATTTCTTCACGCCGGTTTCGCGCATTCGCAGGCTCGATCTCACGCGGGATTCAATGTCTGGGTAATCATTTTCATTCTCGTGGCGCTGCAGATGACGACGGCGCTCCGCCCAATCGTAGGAACCTCCGACACCATTCTGCCGAAAGAAAAGAAATTCTTCCTCACTCACTGGGCTGATTGTCTCAAGTCGGAATCGGGAATGAGGCGTTGAACAGAAACACCGGAGGATCAAATCACTGTTTATCCCGACGTCTCCGTGGTAAGACTCCGGAAAGAACGGATTGGATATGAGACTGCTCAAGATTGCATTCAAACGGGAAATGGCGGCTCCAATGATCGCATTGGTTTTTGGATCGGCCGCCAGTGTGGCGCTGATTTTCGGTCGCATTCTGTGGACCCAAAAGCTGAGTTATGGATTCCTGATCTGGAATTTGTTCCTGGCCTGGACGCCGTTGATTCTGGCGTTGCTCGCCAATCATGAATATCGCGCCGGTTCAAATCGCAAATGGCTGGTGCTCGGTCTCGGCAGCGGCTGGCTCCTGTTCTTTCCGAACGCGCCTTACATCTGCACGGATGTCATCCATCTGACGTTCTGGTTTCGCGGACATTTCTGGATGGATCTGACTTTAATTCTCCTGTTTGCGTTTACCGGCTTTATGGTCGGTTTCCTGTCGTTGTACCTGATGCAATCGCTGGTCGCGGAAAGTTTCGGACGCATCGCGGGCTGGATTTTCGTGCTGCTCACGGCGGGCTTGACGAGCTTCGGCGTTTATATCGGAAGATTTCTGCGATTCAACAGTTGGGATGTGATTGTTCGTCCGGCGAAAGTTTATCACGGCATTGACGCCTGGCTCGGCAGTCCAATGCTGAATCGCACGTCCGTCGGCTTTCTGGTTTTCTTCGCGATTTTCCTGTTCATCGCGTACGTGATGCTTTACGCGCTCACCCATCTTTCGCCTGCGCCTCAACGCGCGAAAACAATTGTTCCAGAAACCCAGGCAGCATGAAGTCCACGCCTGAAAAAACCTTGCGCCGCATTCGCCTCTGGACCTGGCTATTCATCATCGGCTTGTTTCTCAGTGGCGTAACGGCAATTCCCTTGCAGGTTCAAATCAATGAACTCGTCCGGATTACCGATGCTGCCGCCGCCGCACAATCCACCCCGCCGCACGCCTGGGCCGAATGGCTCGTGCGCGTGCAATCCGCCATTGCCCAGACCAACGCTGAATATCCGTTTCTCTTTTATGGAACCGACTGGCTGGCGTTCGGTCATTTTGTGATCGCAATCGCTTACATCGGTGCGCTGCGCGATCCCTTGCGAAATCGCTGGCTGTTCACGTTTGGAATGATCGCGTGCGGATTGCTGATTCCCTACGCCTTTGTTTTCGGCGCGTTGCGTGGAATCCCGGTATGGTGGCGGCTGATCGATTGCGCGTTTGGAATTTTTGGATTTGTTCCGCTCTGGTTGTGTCACCGCTGGTCAGGCCAGTTGGAAAATAGTCGAGCAAGGTGAAAAACGCCCGGTCGGCTGCCAATCGTTATCAATCTCCGAACGTGAATTGGAAACCCGCTCAGATTTCCAAGTCGTCGCAAATTTTCGCGCCTCGCCGATTGCCAGTCGGCGACACAGCAGATTGACAATCTGCGCTACGGGAAAAGCGCCGCGGAATCGGTCTGCACACGTTCGCCCGCGCTTCGGCTCAATTATCACTGATGCGGATGCACATGCCGCAGAATATGCGGGCGCTCCAATCCGTGCGCGAGCATCAGCGGTTCGTCGTTCAATAAATCCCGCACCGGACCCTGCGCCACAACTTCGCCACGATCCAACACCACCGCGCGATCGCACAATTCCACCGCCAGTTCGAGATCATGGGTGGCGATCAACTTGGTCGCTGGAATCTGGCGCAACAACGTTTTGAATTCCCGGCGACCGCGCGGATCGAGATCGCTGGTCGGTTCGTCCAGAACCAGAATCGCCGGATCGCACGCCAGCACGCCCGCGAGACAGACGCGGCGTTTTTCGCCATGACTCAAATGATGCGTGGCGCGATGACCGAAACCTTCCAATCGCACCTGCGCCAGCGCCCGTTCAACCCGATTCGCAATTTCCTTTTCGGACAAACCCAACTGCCGCGGCCCGAAAGCCACATCCTCTTCAACCGTCGGACAAAACAATTGGTCATCCGGATCCTGAAACAACAAACCGACCTGACGCCGAATCGTTTCCAGGTTTTCAGGCGCGAGTCGTTGCCCGAGAATTTTCACCGAACTTTCAACCGCAGTTTTTTCCGGGAGAATGCCGTTGAGATGCAGCAACAATGTGGATTTTCCGGAACCATTCGGACCGAGCAGCGCCACGCATTCTCCTGCTGCTACGGAAAAACTGATTCCCCGCAACGCTTCGGTGCCGTCGTGATAACGGTATTTCAAATCCGCGATTTCGATCGCCGCACTCATTTCCAACCCCGCGAACACATCGCGTCGTAGATTCGTTCCGCCCGTTCCGAAGCGCGCACAAATAATTGCCCAATCACCGTGGAAAGCGAACGCCATTGAAAACGTCCACCGCGCGTGAAGGTTCGGCTCAATCGCGCCCGGCGCATGCGTTCGGATTCTTCCACCAGCACAAACAAATAGCGATGCATCAGCATCATGGTCGTGATCAACAACGCCGGAACCCGCGCACGCTGAAGCGCACCCAGCATTTTGCTGAACGGTGTGGTGTTGGAAACGAGAATGACGGTCGCAAGGCATAGCGAACTTTTCAGCGCGATCACCTGCCAGCGAACGTGATTCTGCGGTTGCCACGCGTTGACCAGCGCCACGCCCAACACGAAAGGAGAAAGCAGCAAGAGGCGTTTCAGAAAAAACATCAGCGGCAGTTGGCTGAGAATCAGAACCGCGAGCAACAATGCCAAAACTGAAATGAACCACACGATCTGATCCGGCGGCATCAACACCGTGCCGACAATCAGAATCAATGCCGCGCCCAGTTTCAGCGCAGCCGGAAGCCGATGAATCGGACTGTGCGCGTGGCTGTGATGATGCGTGAGCAGGGTGGAACTCATGATTCAATGGCGCAGATCGGAAATGCTTTCAATGCCATCACGCGTGCAACCGCTGTTTTTCGAACTGCGGCATTTCGATCACGCGTTTCCTTTGATCCCGCTCTTTTTCGGCGCGAGCAACCAGCCCAGCAGCATTGCCAGAATGAAAACCACCAGCGAACCAATCACGCCCGCCAACGCCGTCGCGCCGATCGCCCAATGCATTCCCGGCAATTGATAATCCGGCAGAGGCGCAAACGCAGAATTGGCCACGGCCTGAGATTCGAAACCCAGTTTCGCCGCCACGGATTCCAATCCGTCCGGCCACGGACAGGCAAAGGGCGCGATAAACAACGCGATCCCGAGCGTCGCCACCATTCCGAAAACCACCAGTTCGCGTGCGCGCCGCGGCTGGGTATCATCGACAATCATTTCCGGCCGCGTCCTTTGAATCGCAATGAACACCAGCGCGCTGATCAATCCTTCGCCCAGGCCGATGATCATGTGCGTTCCCGCCATTGCCGGAAACGCGGCGCGCCAGCTCACGGTTCCCGACCACGCGAGTTGTCCCGCGCAACTGATTGCCGCAAACACAACCGAACACCACGCCGCAAACGCAATGGCTGTGATGCGTCCGCGAGAACCGGCAAGCAAGGAATTTGTAAACCGAAACACTGCGTAACCGCCTACGCTGCCAAGAATGGCCATGTTGAAAATATTTGCGCCCAACGCCATGACGCCACCGTCCGCGAAGAGAAAACATTGCACGATCAGAACGGTTGTCACCACCACCACCGCCGCGCTGGGTCCGAGCAATGCCGCGATTAACGTTCCGCCGATCAGGTGACCGGACGTTCCTGCTGCGATGGGAAAATTCACCATTTGCGCCGCGAATAAAAACGCCGCCGCCAATCCGAGCAGAGGAATTTTGCGCGGCGGCAGTTCGCGTTTGACGCGACGCAACGCCCAGCCCACGCCGATCATCGACAGACCAGCAGCGGTGGCGGCGGTTTTACCATCAATAATTCCGTCAGGAATGTGCATGACAATCAAAGCCCGGCGAATCTGAGAAATTCGGTTCTTCCGTGCCTGATATTTCTTCCATCAGTAACACGGCAGCGCAAACTCGTAGCACCGTTTTGAAAGCAGCGTCAAGCGGTGGATTCAGGTGAGGGTCGCATCAAACACGCCTTTTTTGAAAAGGTCTGAATCACCTCTGCGAGAAGTCGCAATTGCCGCGCCGCACGGCAAATCGAGAACCATTCAGCGAAAGCTCAATCGCAACCGCGACACGCAGAATCAACATTGAACCTGGAGGAGCGAATCGCCGGACGATCTCGCCGTTCGACGTTCAGAGCTCGCTATTTATTGTTCCGCATTTGGCTCAACTCCGCACGGAAGCATCCCGCGGCTGAGGCATCGGCGCGGAACTGGCGGACGCAAGCGCAACCGGACGATATCCACCTTTGGATTTGAAATAAACAATCAGTCCAAGATAACAGGCGAGTGTGAAGATCGGGAACAACGCCATCCTGCTGAGCGCGTTGAACTGCGCCGCAGTGGTGGCGGACTGCAAATCCGATTTGGCTGGAGCATCCGCAGCATCGGCGCTCGTTTCAATGGCCGCGCTTTTCACCGGGTCAATCGCGCGATAATCACCGAGCAGATATTTTTTCTCAACCGTCACCGTTTCGTAAAGCGCGGGGTTCGTTGCGTGCAATTGATGTGTGGCCGAGGATTCCTGCAAATAGCCGATGAAAGGTTGGCCGAGAATTCCCACGGCGAGCATTCCAATTCCACCAACCGCATTCAACGTGAGCGCGCCGCCTTTCGGACATTGCTCGGAAGTCAGACCGAGAATCGTCGGCCAAAAGAACGTTTTGCCAATGCCATAAAGCGTGGCCGCCGCAAACACTCCAAACAATCCCGCCGCTGCGGTTTTCGACAACGCAAACAAACCAATCGCCGCCAGCGCGGAACACGATGCCAGCAGGCCGAGCGGTGAAAGTTTATGGATCAACGGCCCGGCGCAGAAGCGCAGCACCATCATGATCGCTGACGTGTAAACCAGAACCCAGGCGGGGTTGTAATTCGCAGCACGCATCGGCGCTTCCATCAAAGATGTAATCCAACCATCGGTGCCCAGTTCCGTGATCGCTTGCGGAATCATGATCAGGATGAGCAGCGCGAGAATACCGCGGCCAAACGATTTGGTGACAAAAGCAAAGATCAAAACGACAGCGGCGATCAGGCTCCACACCAATCCCTGACTCCATTGAAAAACCTGACCCAATTGCGCAAACACGAGTCCAAATCCCACGAGCGCGCCAAACGCGCCGAGTTCTTTCAGCATCGCCACATAGCTGATGCCGGCCTGTTCGCGTTCGCTGCGCGGAATTTTTGTGCTGACCAGGATCAGGAAGAAAATAATCGCCGGAACCAGGATCAATCCCAGCGTCAGCCGCCAATCAGTTCGCGATGCCAGCGCAATTGTGCAAAGCCCGCCCAGCACCAATCCGCCCGGCCAGCCCGCATGCAAACGATTCAGCCATTTCGTTTTGTCGGTGTTGAACATCGTGGCGACAATCGGATTCGCATACGCCTCCACGCTGCCGTTGCCGAGCGCGAGAATAATGCTGCCCCAGTAAAACAATTGATAACCGTGCTTCTGCCCCGCAATCAACGCGTCGCCGGTCAGTCCGTGAACTGCGCTATACGCGGCAAACGCCAGGGCCGTGTAAATCAGATAACACACGAACGAAAAGATCATCGCCACCTTGTAGCCGATGCGATCGATGAACAGGCTGAACACGATAATGCTGACGCCGAAAGGCCAGATGCCCGCGCCGACGAGTTCGCCGACGGAAACTTTATCCAGTCCGAATTCCGTCGCGAACGACGTTCCCGTGCAAAGGATGATTCGGCTGATGAACGCGTAGCTGGTGGTGATGATGGCGATGAAGCAGCCCCAGAAGAGCATTTTGTTGTGGCGATTGTTCATGGTAGGAAATCGGAATCGTTGAACGTTTCAATACCCGGCGCGGACGTTGAACTCAACGGCAAAGTTCGAGATGCGTCGTGCGTGGCTTTTTCTCCCTCGCGGCAAATGGATTGAATTCAGAAACGCCGGAACGATGATCACTCCGTCCATTTGAACGAAGCGATTCGCGGCGGAGAAATTGCGCGACGGCGTTTCCGAATCGGCGGAGACTGGTTATTCAAACTCCGGCGCGCCACCGGGCGGCACTGGATGAGGAACCGCGTTGTTGATTGGCGGAACGGTTTTGAGATAGGCGAAAATGGCTTTCAGATCTTCATCGTTGAGCGAGCCAACGCTGCGCCATGGCATGGGTGGAAGAATGTCGCGACCCACGCCCATGTGTTTGCCGGTGCGCATCGCTTTCAGAAACATTTCTTCCGTCCAGATCCCGAGGCCCGTTTTCGTGTCCGGCGTGAGATTGGGCGCATAGCTGATTCCCCACGGTCCGGCCCACGCGGTCATCCCGGCGGTGGCGGCAAACCACGGCCCGGGTTTCAAATCCGGCGGCGGCAATTTGGTTTCGTGCGGATGACCGCTCAGAAATCGCGACAGGTCCGGCACCGGCCCGGCCTCGGTCATTTTGAGCGGCGTGTGACAATCGCTGCAACCTCCATACGTCACCAGATATCGGCCTCGCTCAATTCGTTCGGCGTCGGCTTTTTCAGGTGAGATGGCGGCCAGCAGCAATCCAGCGAGCGGCAGCGCAACGGCTGCGACCAATGTGGTTTTTCGAATCAGGTTCATGGGTTGTTTTTGGAATACGGAATTAATTAAACCGACTGAACGACACGAATTGGAAACACGCCCGCCGACGAAGGCAAACGCATGCGCGTTCAGCAGCCCAACGGAGGTGATTCATGCGGCGAGAATAGCAGGACTGAGGAAAGCTGCAATGGCCCCAAAGTTCCAGTCTGGCAAGCGCGTCTGGACTCCGGCTTCGCTCGTAAGGAGAGAGTGTGTTGAACCAGATTTACACACCCATTTTCAATCGCGCGGATCCGGGCTGGAACTTTTGAGCCCGCTTTGAGGTTTTATATCGCCCGCTTGAACTGGAGCGATCCGATCCGGCGCGTCACTGCGCTTCTTCCGCAGTTTCTTCGGGCGTTTCCGCCGCAGTGGCTTCAAGCATCTGATAATGCACGCCGAGATTGTGCTGCGCGGTTTTGTCGCCCTGACGCGCGGCGCGGATGAACCATTTCACCGCCTCCTGCTGATTCTGCTCCACGCCCCGGCCGGTCTGATAACACAGGCCAAGATTGCATTGCGCGGGCGCAACTTCCTGTTCGGCAGCAGCGCGATACCACTTGGCGGCTTCCTGATAATTCTGCGGAACGACGTGGCCCTGCTCGTAGAAAACGCCGAGATTGAATTGCGCCTGCGGTTCGCCATGTTCGGCGGCAGCGTGATACCACTTCACCGCTTCGGCATAATTCTGCGGAACGCCCTGGCCGGTTTCGTATAGCACGCCGAGATTGAATTGCGCCGCGGGATCGCCCTGTTCCGCGGCTTCGCGAAACCATTTCGCGGCCTGACCGAATTCCTGGGGAACCCCGATGCCGCTCTGGTAACAGACGCCGAGATAGCATTGCGCCACCGGATCGTTCTGATCCGCGGCCTTGCGATACCAGCGGACGGCTTCGTGAAAGTCCTGCTTTACTCCCTGTCCGGTGTGATAGCACACGCCGAGATAACATTGAGCCTGCGGCTCGCCGGCATCGGCGGCGGCGCGCATCTCGTCAAACGACTGCCAGGATCGGCGATTCATTATTTGTTCCTCAGTGCAAACGGCTTACCCAATTGCCTCAAAGGATAAAGTTGCCGGGGCCAATTTCAAGCCGTGGTTTCCAAAGCAGACTGCCGCGGGGTTGGCGAAAAGTTGGTGAATTGTTCGGCAGCGAATGTTGGCCATCGGAGCGCGGACTTCAGTCCGCGTGTCTCGCTGCGATTTGGAACTTGCGAAATGAATTCCGCGCTCCGAGCCGAAGCTGGCAACGCTTTGAAATCGCAACACATCCGGCCCGCCTTCGTGCGTCGCACTCCGGCGCGGCAGCCTTCGCTTTCCGCTGCGCTGCAAGCGAAGGCTGGTGGGCGTTGAGGGATTCGAACCCCCGGCCTACTCGGTGTAAACGAGGTGCTCTACCACTGAGCTAAACGCCCGAACCTTTGGAACTTTGGACAATTTGCAGACCCTCAGTCCAGCCGAGATTCCGCAGAGCCATCAACTTTGCGTTTAAAGACTTCGCGGGCAAGCGGAAAGAACTCGCAGATGAATAGAGGATTGGTCTCAGATCAGAGTTCGGTAACGGTGCTGTTCGTGAATCAATCTGCCGAATCATCTCTCAAGCCATTTTTTCGATACAGCCTGCGGAAAACCCGTTCCCCGATTAAAATGAACGGTAGTGCGACCCCAAGAATTCCAATGTTTACGCAGAACCACCCCCGCTGATTTCGTTACAGCGATTGTCACTTGGGTCCTCCTTTGAGGCCTGAACGAAAGGGTCTTAAGACGAACAGCCACAGAAAACAAACTCCCATTGCACCAATCAACAAATATCGCAGTCCTTGATAGCCGGAAGGCCAGTGATCCGCGGTATAGCCGATGAATCCCAAACAAAACACCACGAAGGCAAATGAGCCGCTGATCTTCCAAAACCAGTTACGCGATAGGTTCATGTCATTTTCGTTGAGCTCCAGAGCGACAGAATTGATAGGAATTGCAGTCGCTTCAAACAACCGTCCGCTCTTCAATCATTTCGCCGCCTGCGAATGCGTTTCGCCCATCCACAGCCGCCTGCCGATGTCGCAACTCGGGCATCATTTACTTTTATCATCAATCTTCCCAACGATCGTCACTGTCCATAGCTGAATTCCGCTCAGGATCATTAGTGCCAGAGACAGAAACTGGCTCGTGCCGTAATCGTGCGGAATCCATGCCTCGCCGACGATCTGCCCATCCGTGTTTTGCACTGGAACCCGGCGTGCGGCAACTGTGACGACCTGTGACCCGATAAACAGCAAAATCGAAACGAGGAAAACCAACCGCGACGCGCGTCTCAAGTATTTGTAAGAGCGGGAACGCATAGCAAAGTTGAATGTCCGTTTCTCAATGTGTTCTGCTCCGTCTCCGCCTCCAAATAAAAATCGCGATACAAAAAATCACGATCACAGCGGCGGCAGCGAACCAGACTACCGCCGGATCGAACGTAATGCCGAAGACCCTTTCGGAATGCGGCACGTTCGTATTCATGATCAGGAGTGAAACAAAATTATTTCGCCGCCTGCGAATGCGCTTCGACCATCCACAGCCACTTGTCGATTCCACGCGAGATTTCCGTGAAGATGTCCGCGGTATCGGCGTCGCCCAGTTCGTCGGCTTCGTCAATCGTGTTCCGAGCGTCGCGGCCAAAAGTGGAAAGCGCGCGAGCGACGGCTTCGACGTGCGCCGCGCCATCCGCAATGTCGAGCGGATATTCCCCCAGACGCGAACGTCCCGCGGCCACGCGCGCCGTGCCTTCCGCAATGCCGCCGAGTTGCACAATGCGTTCCGCAATCAGATCGACATAGCCGGCCACGTCCGCATTGACCTCGTCGAATAATTCATGCAGGCCGATGAAGTTCGGGCCTTTGACGTTCCAATGCGCCTGCTTCAACTGCAATTGCAGATCGATCGCGTCGGCCAGCCGCTGGGTCATCAATCCGATCAATTCTTCACGGCGCTTTTGTGGAAGATCATTTTCGGTTTCGTACATTTTGGGGGCAGCCTTGGCTGCGGATGATTTTTTCATAAAGAGTTCAGTGTTTGAAATCCAAACGCTTATTGGCGCAGCCGTTCGGTCCATTGAACGAGGCTTTGCAGCAACTTGCGAATGCGGTCACGCGTGCTTTCGTCGGTGAGATTTCCCTCGGCATCAAATCGCTCCGATGCATTGCCGATCATGACTTCCGGCTGGTTGAGCGGGAACACGTTCAGGAAGACGCAGATCTGGCGCAGATGATATTGCGCGCGGGCAGTGGCGATGTTGCCGATGGAGGCGCCCATGATCGCCGCCGGTTTGCCAGACCACGCGCTGTCGCCATAAGGACGCGAAGCCCAGTCGATGGCGTTCTTCAATACGCCGGGAACGGAGTAATTATATTCCGGCGTCACAAACAAGATCGCGTCCGCAGCGCGGATCCGCTTTTTCAATTCCACAACCTGCGCCGGTGGATTCTGCTCCAGATCTTCATTGAAGAGGGGAAGGCCTTCGAGTTCAAAGATGTCAACGGTGACGCCTTCGGGCGCGAGTTGTTTCGCGGTGCGCAAAGCCGAGCGGTTGTAGGATTGTCGTCGCAGGCTGCCGGCAATGCCGAGGATCGTGATTGGTTTGTTCATTTTGTTCTCCTGGTGCGCCCATCGATTTCAGTTCGACGGTGGTTTATCAAACGTGCTTTTGCATTCCGCTGTCAATGGGCAACTGTAAACGGCCTGCCGAATGGACGTACCGACAGGAGTAATAATCAACGAGAGATGAATTTGATTTTGCTGGTGGGCTATGGAGACGGTTGCCCTCACCCCGGCCCTCTCCCATCCGATGGGAGAGGGGGAATCGGAAAGCGCCTCGCAAAAAACAACATCGAGCGACCGTTCGGCCTGCAACCAGATCACTTCGAGATTATTAACAGAACGCGGATTGCCAACTCCCTCTCCCATCGGATGGGAGAGGGCCGGGGTGAGGGTTCATTCTCAATTCAATACAGAGACGTTCTTTTTCCGGATGCATTCAGAACAGCGGATCCGAAACTCGATTCCAGTTTGCGGCCTGGCTCGTTTGGGTTTAACTCCGGTTCATGCGCGTTCTCATTGTGGGTTGCGGTTACGTCGGCCTGCCGCTCGGCGCGGAACTGGCCCGGCTCGGACACGACGTGTTTGGCCTGCGCCGCCACGCAACGGACGAAGAGGATTTGATCCGCTCCGGAATCAAACCGCTTTACGCCGACATTACCGATGCTGCCGCGTTGTCCGGCTTGGCGCACGAATTTGATTGGGTTGTGAACTGCGTCGCGTCCGGCGGCGGTTCGGCGGAAGATTATCGGCGAACCTATCTTCTCGGCACGCGTCACTTGCTCGATTGGCTTCAACCCGCGCCCCGGAAATTCATCTACACCAGCAGCACGAGTGTTTACGGACAAAACGACGGTTCGGTCGTGACCGAAACGGACGCCGCTAGTCCGGCGGCGGAGACGGCAAAAATCCTGATCGAAACGGAAACACTGCTGCTGAATGCCGCGAGCGAGAAAAATTTTCCTGCAATCATTTTGCGCCTGGCAGGAATTTACGGTCCCGGCCGCGGCTATTGGCTGCGGCAGTTTCTGAATGGCGAAGCGCGAATGGAAAGCGAGGGCGATCGCATCCTGAACATGATTCATCGCGATGATGTCGTGGGCGCGATTCTCGCCGCGCTCGAAAACGCGAACGCCGGATCGATCGTGAACGTGACGGACAACGAACCCGCGACGCAACGCACGGTTTTCGAATGGCTGGCGAACACGCTGGGACGACCGTTGCCGGAAACAGCTTCCAACGACACATCGTCTGCGCGAAAACGTGGCGCGACGAACAAGCGCGTTTCCAATTTCAAGCTGCGTCACGAACTGCAATATCAATTGAAGTTTCCAACCTTCCGCGAAGGCTTCGCTGCCGAACTGCGGGCGCGCGGCCTCCTTTCCTGATGCAGCCTTTGCGGGGACAAAAGAGGACTGAGAGAAAGCAATTCCAGCGAAGAAAAACTTGGCCTTAAAACACCAAAGAACCTTGGAAAAGTTTCGCTCTTGCTCCAGCTTTATGCCGATGAATTCTGCGAAAACAATTTCGGCGGCGGCGAACGAGAGCGAGTTGATTAATTACATCAATCTCAAACTTTCCTTGCTTGGGCTGGCGACCGTTCCGACATCCAACGGCGCGGATCTGAACCGCCTGTTTTCGCCGCTCATTGCGCAGTATCGCGAGAAGGAGCGGCTCCTGGCGAACCATCTGAATCCGACCGACCAGCGCATTCAAACATTCCTTCAGGATTATCTCGGCGAAATTCCCGCGGCAAAACTGCCGGTGCGAACGCTGGTGCTGGATCGCGCGGGAATGGCGCGCACGCTGTCGCTGCCGGTGGATCGCGATGAATTCACTTCCAGCATTCTCCACTCCTATCGCGTCAAGCAAGGCGTGCTGCACAATCCCTTGAGCGACCGGCGAACCACCAAGGGCATTTTCCACGTGGCCGAAGGTGGTTTGCCGATTCCCGACGACAAGATCGGCGTTCCCAAAGCGGCTTTCGGGAAAATGCTGGAACTGGCCTTGAATCCGCCGCGCGATCTGATGCGGCTGCCGTTCACCGCCACGCAGCCGAATCCGGCGGAATGTTTTGTCTCGCTGTTGTTGCGGCCGATTGTTTGTCCGGAAGTTCCGGATTACACGACGGAGAAGACGATGGAAGTTCGCTTCTTCGCGCCGGGAAATCTGGTCTGCAACCTGGATTTCGTGGAAAGCATTTTCGGAAATGGCGGCGATCCGGATTTGCCGATGAACGACGCCGCGCTCGATCCGGAACACTGGACCGGCCACACCGGCTGCGTGATTCTCGCGCCGCATCTGATTACGGTGACGAAGAAGGCCGCAGGTTTGCCGCGCTTCGACGACGCCACGGAACGCCAGCGCCGCGACGGCATGTGCTGGAAAGACGAAGCGGAACTCTACAACGGCGGCAAAGCATTCAAGCTCACGTGCCGTGATCAGCGCGGCGTCATCGTCACGATCATCGCCGACAATTATTTCGGCTATTGCAAAAAAGAGGTGAAGACGCAGATCAGCTACGCGGCGAATCTCTTTGGCGCGTGCGAAGAGGAACACGCCGGCGGCGCGCTGGTGTTCCAGAGTTACGATCTCGGCGAAGAATTCAGCGGCGATCTGCATGTCAAACGCAAAGGACATTCCTTCGCGGAAGTCAGTGAAGTGTTTCGCGATCGGATTGAACTCCAGCCCGAAGGTTACGCGATTGACAAAAAATATCCCGAGATCATTTACGTTCCTGGCGAAGCGCGCTTCGATCTGCATCAGCAGAAAATTTTCTGGGACGGCGAGAAGGGCGAACAGGCGATCCGGCTGTTGCACGGCAAAACCTACGTGCGTCCCTCCGGCTACAAAGTGCGCATGGAAAAGCCGTCTGAAAATCGCGCCTGGCGTTTGGTCGGAACTGTGGCGGAAGGATTGTTCTGTCACAAGCCCTGCACTGTTTCCGGCGGCGGCAAATCGGAAATTTCCAAACCGATCACCGATGCAATTCTGACCGGACCGGTGTTCGTCGCGGATTTCAAAACGGATTTCGACCGCGTTGCGGAATTGATTCAGCACGATTACAGCGGACGTTTCAAAGACACGTCGCGCGTGGACAAACGCCCGGTGCTCAGCGCCGAGCGCTCGCTGGGTTCCGTGATCAAGCTGCTCACGCCCGACGAGCAGGATTATCTCGCGGAATACAACGAATGGCTGGAAAACACGCCGCAATATCTGAAGGAACTGGTCTTCGTGGTGAAGCGCTATTTCAAACCGGAATGGGGTGCGAACTGGCGCGAACATTTCAGCGTGGACATCATCAACGGCAAGCCAGGCAACGAATTGAAATGCGACAATCGCAAGCTCGTCACCACGCATCTGCGCGTCGGTTTCGATGCCGATGGCGCGTGGCGCACGTTTGGCTTGCGCAAGGATTTCCATCCTTCGCTGAAAATTCAGATGGAGGACGACATCACCGCATCGATCGTCGTTCCCACGCGGACATTGGATAAACTTTCTGAAATCGAATCCGCGGAGTCGCTGAAGTTTGTGACGAACTGCGAGCTGCGCTTGTTCCAACGTCCGGACGACGCGATTCATCGCGGTTACGATAAACAATCGGAAACGGATTTTGCCTGTGGCAATAACTTCTTCTCCAACTACGAACCGCTCACCGCGGAATTCGCGCGCGAGCTGGTGGAGGATGCGATCAATTTCCATCAATTCACTGAACCCATGCGGCAATTGATTCGCGAAGTCGCGGAAACCGGCAAACCCGGTTTTTTCGTTTGCACCGCAAATCCGCGGCTGGTGGAAGGCAAGCCGAGCAAAAATCCGCGTTACCTCCAGGTGCGGCCCGATCTGGTCAAGCCACAGGAAAGTTATCTCGCCGAAGTTTCCGCGCATCTGCAACGGCGGCTCGCGCCCGGCAAACCGGTTTACACTTACGTTTCTGCGGTACTGCCGGGACGCCGGAACAATCCGCCGGAACCAGGTGTTCGCCCGCTCGCGGTGTTCAATCCGATTCATTATTTCGAATTGCCCGAGCTGTTCATGGAATTCATTTGCAGCATGACCGGCAAATCGCCATCCACGACGGGCGCCGGGTCGGAAGGCGCATTGACCAAAGGGCCGTTCAACGCGTTGCCGCCGATCATCGATCTGAACAACGCGCTGGTTTCCTGGTTGCTCACGGATCACAACGGATTCGTGACCGCCGCGGGATACATCGGACCGAAAGCGCGCGTCGATCACGACATCAGCCTGCTGGTGCCGGAAGTCTGGTGCCGGATGAGCCGCGAGGAACGTGATCCGCAATTCCTGATTGCCAATGGCTTTCTCGAAAAATGCGACGACTTCGATCACGGCGGTAAGAAAATTCTCGCCAGCCGTTTGGGTTATCGCATCAACGCTCATTTCGTGCGCGCCTTCTTCGGACGTGTTTTCAATCATCCGCACGAAGTGTTCACCGAGGATATGCTGCGGCCGGAATTGCAGAGCCGAGAGGTGTTTGTCGATGGAATGGAAAACATTCTCGCGACGCAGAAACGCGTGGCGCAGGCGTATTTCGACGACGGCAGCATCGCGCAGGCGTGTCCGCCCTTGAAGGCGTTGCTCACGATCATGGCGTGCGATGAATGGGAAGGAAAAGATCTGAATCATCCGGACGTGCGGCGGTTGTTCACGCAGGAATATCTGCTCGCGAGCGACTGGTATGCCGAACGTTTGAAAGCGAAGCAACAGGTGGACGTGCGCTTGTGGACGCGGCATGTGGAATATCTGGAACGCTTTTCCAAACGTACGAGCCATGCGGAAGTCGTGGATCGACTGGGAATTGCCGATCGCCTGGCGCAAGCGCAGGAAACGCTGGCGAAAGTTCAATCAGCGGCTTACCTGCAAAACCTCCGCGGCACGCTGGGCGCGGAACCGATTGAGAAGTTCCTCTAAATCGCGCTCGGAGAACTGAACCATCACCCCGGCCCTCTCCCATCCGATGGGAGAGGGAGAACGGGATTGCGCGATGATTCGAAATTACTGGATTCGAACCCCTCGCGCTCTCACCAACCAGGTCTGCCTCAGATCAGTGCTGTCCATGCGACTTGGAAAGCAAAACGTGATTGAACTCAAAGGCGAAAGTTCTCGCGGCGCGGAAACAAATTCCCCCTCTCCCGTCGGATGGGAGAGGGCCGGGGTGAGAGCAAAAGCCATGTTCCGGGGCCAGCTGAATTCCAAACCCACGCGTCATTAATTCGTTTGAACGCGTTCACCAAAAACCTTTTCCGTCTTTCCACTTGTCACACTAAAAACACAGACCTAGATTGCCGTCATTGAAAGCGCGTAAGCTATTTTGAAATGATTGAATTGGTTCAGTTTGCCTGGAGTCCTTTCTGCATTGTTCAGCGGCGGATTCTTGAATTCTCAGGCGCGTCCTTCAAAATCACCAACATCCCCAGCTCCGACCGCTCGCTCGTCTGGAAACTCACCAAGGAACGCTATTACGGCGTGCCGATTATTCGCGACGAGAAAAACGTTCTTTTCGAAACGGACGACAATTCGCAGGTGATCGCGAAGTATCTCGATTCGAAACTCGATCTCGGATTGTTCCCCGCCGAACTGGAAGGCGTTCAATCGATTCTTTGGCGTTTCATTGAGAACGAGGTCGAAGGCGCGACGTTCCGCTTGAACGACATTTACTGGCAGGAATTTGTTCCGAAAGCCGAACAGGTGCATTCTCTCCGTCACAAGGAACGCAAGTTCGGCCGCGGCTGCGTGGATCAATGGCGCGCGCAACAATCCGATTGGCTGCGACGCCTCGAAGATTCGCTCCTGCCTTTCGAGGAAATGCTCGCGCATAAAAACTTTCTCCTCGGCGACCGTCCGCACTTTGTTGATTTCGATCTCTGGGGAATGCTCGGGAACTTCCTTTTCTCCGGGCACTACCAATTGCCCAAAAGCCGTCCGCGAATCCGCCAATGGCATCGCCGGATGGCCAGCCTCAAATCTGAAAAAACGCGCGCGTGAAAAACTACATTCTCGACACCAACGTTCTCCTCCACGATCCCGATTCGCTGCTCAACTTTGAAGAACACAATGTCCTGCTGCCGATTGAGGTCATTGAGGAAATCGACCGCTTCAAACGCGAGTCGTCCGAACTCGGCCAGAACGCGCGCGCGGTTTCGCGAATGCTCGATTCGTTTCGTGGCGATGGCAGTTTGAGCCAGGGCGTGAAGCTGCCCAACGGCGGCAAGCTGAAAATTATTTTTCAGAAGAACGGTTCCGCGAACGGGAAGACGCAATTCAACGGTCACACCGTGGATAATCGCATTCTCGCCACGGCATCGCAGATTCAAAAAGCGCAGCCGAAGAACGCGACCATTCTTGTCAGCAAAGACATCAACCTGCGCATCAAGGCCGACGCCGTGGGATTGCAGGCCGAGGATTACGAAACCGACCGCGTGCTGATCAAAGATCTCTACACCGGAATGCTGGAGCTGCCAATGACCTCGCAGCAGATTGCGGAATTCCGGTCGAACGGCGAACTGGAAGTCGGCAAAGGGAAGAAATATTTCCCGAACGAATACTGCACGCTCACGGACGAAACGAATCCGAAGCGCACCACGCTCGCGAAGATTGATGCTTCCGGCACAAAGCTGATTCCGATTCTCGATTGCCGCGAAGGCATCTGGGGAATCAAGCCGCGCAATCGCGAACAGCATTTCGCCTTCGACGCTCTGCTCGATGACCGCGTGAAACTCGTAACGCTCATGGGCAAAGCGGGAACGGGAAAAACTTTGATGGCCATGGCCGCAGGTTTGAAACGCGTGGTCATGGATCGCGAATTCCGGCGATTGGTCGTCGCGCGTCCGACGATTTCGATGGGCAAGGAACTTGGCTTTCTGCCCGGTTCGCTCGATGAAAAACTCGCGCCTTGGATGCAGCCGATTCACGACGCATTGGAAATGCTCAGCGACTTGAACATGGGGCATCAGAACCGGCGCAGCGGCGACCTCATGCGCTCCGGCAGCATCGTGGTGGAAGCGCTCAGTTACATTCGTGGACGCAGCATTGCGAATCAATTCATGGTCATCGATGAAGCGCAAAACCTGACACCGCTGGAAGCCAAAACGATCATTACTCGCGTCGGCCACGGAACGAAAATCGTGTTCACCGGCGATCCGTATCAGATCGACAATCCGTATGTGGATTCGTCTTCGAACGGTTTCAATTACATCGTGAGCCGATTCCGCTCGGAAGCTGTCGCCGCACACATCGAATTGCAAAAAGGCGAGCGTTCCGAACTGGCGGAGCTGGCTGCAAACATTCTCTAAATGGTAGCGCGGACTGGCAGTCTGCCGTGTCGCCGATTGGCAATCGGCGGAGCGCCAAATTCTCAACGGCTTAAACAGATTTCAGAGTTCACTGCTTATTGATGAAAAAATCTTCCGCGATTTCCGATCTTCTTAGAGTCATGGCCCGGTTGCGTTCGCCGACGGGTTGTCCGTGGGATCGCGAGCAGGATCATCGTTCGATTCGCTGGCATGCAGTGGAAGAGGTTTACGAAATGATCGATGCCATCGAGGCGGGTGACGATCAGGAGCTGGAAGAGGAACTGGGCGATCTGCTCTTGCAGGTGGTTTTCCAATGTCAACTCGCGCAGGAAAGGAAGGCGTTCAATTTCGAGAAGGTCGCGCGCCGGATCACGGATAAATTGATTCGTCGTCATCCACACGTGTTTGGTGATGTGAAGGTCAAAGACGTTGATCAGGTCTGGGCGAATTGGGAGAAAATAAAACGCGCGGAAAAGCACGGCACCAAACACGCCCGCGCATCTGCTCTGGACGGAATTCCCAAACATCTTCCGTCGCTGCTGCGCGCGGAAAAACTCGTGAAGAAAGCGCGCAAAGCCAAACTGCTCGAACCTGACGCCAGAAAGTCCCGCGTTTCAAAAGCCGCTCTCGGAGAAACCCTTTTCAATCTCGCCAAAACCGCCCAGCAAAATGGCTGGTCTGCCGAGGAACTGTTGCGCCGCGAAATTCAAAAGCAGGAGCGCGCGCTGAGAAAAGCAGAGCGCCGCCGCTCGGCTGCTTGAACGTTCCTTGCAGGCTTCCGCACCGCTCTGGAACTTCGTAAAACATCCGGCTCATTACCGCTGAATGCCTGCAAAGAAAGTTGACAGGTGTTTTGCTGCCCCAGCATTCTGCGGGTCCAATGATGCGAGAAATTCTCCTCGGCGTCGCGTTGGTTTTCAGCGGCTTTTCCGCCCTTGCCGAAAACCCGACGAATCTCTTCAACGTCCGTGACTTTGGCGCGACCGGTGACGGAAAAACCAAAGACACCGCCGCGTTGCAAAATACTCTCGATACCTGCGCGAAAGCCGGCGGCGGGACGGTTCGAATTCCCGCGGGCATTTATCTCACGGGCAGCATCGTGATCGGCGCGAATACCACGGTTCAATTGGATCGCGGCGCAAATCTCACCGGCAGTCCGGACGTCGAAGATTATCCGATCCTGCGCGTGCGCTGGGAAGGCGAGTTCAGACCCGGCCATCGCAGCCTGATCTGCGCTGAAAACGCGGCCAACATTTCCATCGCAGGCTCGGGCTCCATCTTCGGGCCGCCCATCAGTATCAGTCGCCTGCGAAATCCTCGCGGACCTTCGTTGATTGAATTCATGTCCTGCACCAACGTCGTGCTGGATGGATTTTCCACGCAATATCAACAGCTTTGGTCAATTCATCCCGTGCTGTGCGAAAACTTCAAGGCGCGCAATCTCACGATTCGCTCGATCAACTTCAACGCCGACGGCATCGACGTGGATTCCTGCCGTGATGTGTTGATTGAACATTGTGACATCAACACGGGCGACGATGCGATCTCGCTGAAATCGGGTCGCGGCCTGGAAGCCGTTCGGATCGCGCGCCCTACGGAAAATGTGGTGATCCGCGATTGCACACTGGTCAGCAGCATTTTTGGAGGAATCGGCATTGGCTCCGAAATGTCCGGCGGCATTCGCAACGTGCGCGTGGAGAACTGCATAATTTCCGCCCGCAAAAACGCGGTGCTGATCAAGAGCCGTGAAGGGCGCGGCGGGTTCATCGAGAACATTACGTTTGAAGATATCGTCGTTCAGAATTCGCCCAACTTTCTTTCCATCGATCTGCTGAACCGTGGAATTCAAGCGAGCGAACCAGTGACAGAAGCTTCAAAAAAGTGGGCGCGCGTTCACAATCTCACCTTTCGGAACGTGCAGTTGACAAACATCGGCGAACTCGTCTCCGCGAAAAATGTTTCACCCGAACAACCGGTCGATGGATTGACGCTTGCCAATTTTTCCGGCGATTGCCGCACCGGCGTCACGCTGGTGAATGTGAAGAACGCGAAGCTTTCGGAAATCAACGTCACTGGATTCAAAGGTGAACTCGTAACGATGAACGGTGCGAACAGCGAAACCACTTCAGATAAATAACGTTCTCAATTCTTATGTCGAACTCAATGTCCAGATGCCGGCGCAGCACGCGGATTTTCACCCGCCTGTTTCTCTCAACAGCAATAAGCGCGTGGGCGTCGGCAGCCATCGCGCAAAACAGTTCGCCCGAAGCGAGTGATCCGAAGACTATTCTCACCACGATGGAACGCGTGGCCGATTGGCAACTCGCAAATCCGACGAAGCACAGACCGGATAATTGGGCGCCCGCCGCAGGCTACACCGGATTCATGGCGCTGGCCGGCATTTCGGAAAATCCGAAATATCGCAATGCGATGCTTCGTATGGGCGAAGGCAACCATTGGAAACTTGGTCCACGCCTGTATGACGCGGATGATCACGTCGTCGGCCAGACGTATTGCGAACTCTATTTTCAGTCGCACGATGCGAAAATGATTGCTCCCATGCGGGAACAATTTGATCGCGTTCTCGCCCATCCGCGCGAATTTCCGACGCTGGATTTCACGCAGAAAAACGTGCGCGATCTCTGGTCCTGGTGCGATTCACTTTTTATGGGACCACCGGCCTGGGTGCGTTTATGGAAAGCCACGGATGATCAACGCTATTTGGATTTCGCAGTCACGAACTGGTGGCGCACTTCAGATTATCTCTACAACACCAACGCGCATCTTTATTTCCGCGACAGCACCTACTTCAACAAACAGGAAGCCAACGGCGAAAAAATTTTCTGGAGTCGCGGCAACGGCTGGGTAATGGCCGGACTGGTTCGCGTTTTGGAATTGTTGCCGAAGGATCATCCATCCCGCCCGCGCTTCGAGCAGCAGTTCAAAGAAATGGCGGACGCGGTTTTGAAATGTCAGCAGCCCGATGGATTATGGCGTGCGAGCCTTCTGGATCCGGCGAGTTATCCGTTGAAGGAAACCAGCGGTTCGGGATTTTTTGCGTATGCCTTTGCCTGGGGCGTGAACGAAAAACTGCTGGACGCCACGCGCTTCGAACCCGCGGCCCGCAAAGCCTGGAACGCGCTGGTGGGATGCGTCGATGCGGACGGAAAGCTGACGCACGTCCAACCGATCGGCGCCGATCCAAAACATTTCGACGAGAACGCGACTGAAACCTACGGCATCGGCGCCTTCCTGCTCGCCGGCAGCGAAATGTATCGGCTGGCGAAGTAGGCGGAGACGCCGAATCGATTGTCGAACGCGAGTCAGCCGCGGCCAATCGAGGCGCGAAGTTCTACAGCTTCCAAGGTGCGATCACTCGCGTGGAAACAGGAAATTTCACTGAGTTATATTGCGGCCAGGGGCAGCAGATCACCGCAACATCGATTTTGTTTTGAGCAAAGAACGCCGCCAGATCCTCGATGATATTGAACTCGAATAGACTCGGGCTGTTGGCGGGTCTGGCGCAGTAGTCATGCGTCCAGACCTGATAACCCCGGCGCTTTAATTGTTGCGCCAAAAATAGTCCCGCAGATTCTTCAGTGATATACGTGTCAGGCTTGTAGGACATTCCCAGCACAGCGATTGAGCTGCCAGGCTTTGCGATATCCGACACTTCATCGAGGAGACTTTCTTTTGTCTTTTCGTTCATCGCGTCGCTGGCTACCGCCAACGGCGCTTCGACTCCAGCCTGCCTGGCAGTGTAAGCCAAGAGTCGGTTATCCCGAGGAAAACAAGGTCCGCCATAACTTAATCCCGCCCGGAGGTACTTGGAATTGATTCGGCTGTCGCTGCCGATGGCGGCGAGGATCGCGTGAATGTCAGCTTTTGGGAACTGCGCAGCGATCAGCCTCAACTGATTCGTGAAGCTGATTTTCATGGTGATGTAACTGTTGACTGAGATTTTGGTCAGTTCAGCAGAAGCCACGGACATGCGCGCGAGATTGGGTTTATTGGAATTGTAGCTGCGATACAGCATCTCCAGAGCTGCGCCGGACACTGGATCCGATTCACCGATCAACACCATATCCGGTTCCAGCAATCCTTTGATAACATTGCCCAGCGCGATGAATTCCGGATTGTAACAGTAGCTGAAATCCACGCCGCATTTGCCGTTCAATTCCTTTTCCAACATGGGAATCAAAACCGAGTCGCCGGCTCCCGGGGTCGTTGTGGAACTGCAGACAAACAAATGCCCTTTTTTGCCGCTGGCCCGCACGGCACGCGCCACACTTTCCATGGCGCGCATGAGAAATTCATTCGAAAAACTGCCGTCGGGCAAACTGGGCGAGGGAACAATGAAAAATGAAGCGTCGGTGTGGACCGCTTCCGCCGGATCAGTGGTGGCTCGCAATCGGGGACGAGCCTCCTTCATCACCTGGTCAAGCAACGGCTCCTCGACGGGCGATTCGCCGGCGTTGATTCGGCGAACGGGTTCGGGATTGATATCGACTCCCAGCACCTCGAAGCCTTTTTGCGCAAAAGTGGCCGCCATGCAGGATCCGAGTTTTCCAAGCCCGAAGACGGAAAGTTTTTTTAGCTCTGGCATGAGGCGACGGGAATACTCCAACCTGTTCTTCAACGCAAGAATTTTGCCCGCAATCTCGGATCAGGGAATCTCGAGAACGCGATAGAATCGAGCCGGGAATGCGGCCGCAGAGGGATCGCTTAACTCAATGGTTGCTGTAGTCGCCATATTTGTATTTAGCGCGCTCCAATGGATCAGGTCGGCCGAAGCTTCAAGGATGTATAACGATCCGCTGGATCCCCGGACGGACAACTGCGTACTGCCGTCGTTTCCGATTTGTTCAGCAACGATTTCGGGAAGAGCATGAGCAGCGACCTGTAATGCCGCAGTGTAATGGGCCGTAATCATGGATGGAGCCAGCGAACCTGAGTAGATGCCGACCTGGTCCAGCGCACCATTGAAATATTCAAAGCCTCGATTGCTCAGATATCCATTCGCGCCCATCTGCGTTTCCCCTCTGCTGCCGAAATGCGGCGCCACGAGCAGATTAACGGCATCGCAATTTTCTGCTGCCACCGCAGTTTCATTTGCATTAATGCAAAGCGTAACCTGACCATTGTTTCTGTCATGTGACGCCACGAGGTAAAACCATCGATGCAAATCCACGTCATTTTGAGTGACGGCGTATGCGCTCTCAACTCTGTCCCCGATACCGCTTCCAGTGGGATTGTGTCCAACGATAAATTGAAAATGTCCCGTGGAATTCAGTCCAAGTAAAACATCAACCCCTTCCGGTGTGCCGTCGTCGTGAGCAAAGAACCACTGGTTGGAATTATTCAATTGATCGACCCGCACCCACATCTCAATCGCAAAATCCGTGCGGCTTAGGCTGGTCAGATCATTGTCCGAGGGAATCCGAACCCGCTAGAGAGGGCTGATCAGCAGCGTGGAAGAACCGCTGAATCCGATCGCAGTGCTCGGATCGTTGCTGATCGCGCCCGGAATGCCGAGGTTTAGCCCAGCGACCTGGGCAGGATCGTTCCGATTCCACCAACAACTCTGGCCGCGGCGCACATCAACAATCTCCTGGTACCCCGCTTTTGATCCCATGCGCCAATAATAGAGGAGCTGTGGATTTCCTGACACGAGATTGTCGTACTTTGCAGACCATTGATACTGGAGCAGTTGTCGGGATGTGATCGTGGAGCAGACCTGAGTTTCGTTGAACGCCGTCGTCTCGTCGTCGCCATAATCAGGCGTCATGTCCGGATCAAGATTGGAGGCAGCGTTGTTGTTTCCAGTTGTTTTGCGATCGTTCAGAGACATAGCCGATGTCAGATCCCGGACCATGATCGATTCAAGACCGCAATATCGTTTCATGGGAACCATGCTGATTTCGCGAGTATTATAAAGGCACATATTTTCAGCTGCGCCCATGTAAAGAAGACGGGTGATACCTCGAGAGACACAATAGTTATAAATCTGCTGGCGGCTTAAACTGGCAAGGTCGCCCGGTCGGACAATCAGGTCCGGATGTTGACGCGTCCAATGTGCAAACCGCGGGTGATGAGCCAACTCGTACGAAATCGGAACCATGTCTCCCCAGGCTGATTTGCTGTACGGTGCTGCCCGGGGGATTGAATCCATTATTGATCTGTGGTTGATTTGGAAGCGTTTTAAAAATGTTGGTGTCGGCACCGCGCGGCAACGGAACTTCATTTGGGCAAAAGATCACGCTGATTCCTAATCGGCGAGCGGCGTCCAGCGTCTGGTTCATTCTGGGGATCAAGGCACTGATGCGGGAAGCCATTTCCGGATCAGGATGGGAATCCCAGACGTCAATGACGAGAATGGCCAATTGGCTGGGCAGAAACGTTTGGCGGGCAATGGTGGCCTGCCCGGATGAGTTCCGGGTTTTCAAATCCAACGCAATCGAGACCGGGGCGCCGATGGTGACGGACCCGTGAAGCACCGGGAGAATCAGGATGCAGATCAGCAGCGAACGACAAAGTACTTGGACTGACCGAGAAAGTTTTCGGGGAACTGAATTTACCGATCTGAGAGCGTAGCTAAATGTATCTCCAGTCTTTTCCGACATTTCCATGCGCTTCTAACCTCCTTACCGCCACTTGAATTTTATCCAAAAATTTCCTCGGCTCTTCGTGAATCCTTGAATGCCAGATAATCGTGATTGGCAGCCGGGAGCGTGGACGGCGCTTTTCGAACGCCATGATAGCGGCCGATCTGCAAAAAGCTGGTGTAGCCGTAGCTCTTCAGCAGAGAAACGATTTCATCCGGGTCCAGGTTTCTTTGCCGCACGCATTCGCCGTTGACTTCAAAATGCACGACGGGAGCGTCCGCTCGATTCAACAAACCCGCGCCGCCTTTGATCACTTCGTATTCGAAGCCTTCAACATCAATCTTGATGAATGAAACCTTTTCAATCCGCTGCTCCGCGCAGAATGCATCTATCGTTGTCACCTTGCATTCGTGCGGCACCGCATCCTCTCGCCCTAAATCCGACGAGCTCGCGTGACCGTGAGATAAGTTTTTGAACTGGTAAATGCGCAACGAGCCAGACCTTTCACCCAGACCCTGATTGAAGGTTTGCGCAAGAGAGCCGGCCTGGTTCAGTGAAATGGTTTCCTGATTCAACGCGAAGGTGGACGGTAAAGGCTCAAACGCGTACACCCGCGCGCCCCAACGTGCGAACAGGCAGGTGAAATATCCAATGTTCGCGCCGACATCCAGACAGACGTCGCCTGGACGAATGATTCGTTTGAACGCCGCCGTATTCACCGGCTCGAATTCGCCAAACAGGTAAATATGCTTGAACACGTAATCCGGCCGAGTGCGAATCAGAACTCCTTCTTTGGTTTGCACCAATTCGCCTTCCGGAATTTTATGATCTGCAAAAACACTGGCGACCCAACCCTTGCCGATCTGGAGCGGATACAACCCGAGAACACGCCGTAACATTCTGGTCTGAAGAGGTGGCCTCGCGGCAGCAGGTGGTTTCATTAATGAGCGGCCGAATGTTTCAATTCCCACAAGAATGCAAAAGCGCGAACTCACGCCGCAATCCTTTTCTACTGGTTTGACTTACCAAATTGAACTCCATAGCTTGCCGCGCACAATGAACGTTCCGGATCCGACTCTGCCAATAAAACGGGGCGAAATTGCCATTCTGCTGTCCACCCGAGGTCGCCCAGAGAAACTCCTGCAGGTCTTCAATTCACTGAAAGCCAGCACGGTCGGACGCGATAAAATCTCGCTCTGGCTTTATGTGGATGATGACGACGCGGTGACCCGCCTGGCCATTGATGGAGGAACTTTCCCCGATGTTGGCTTCCCCGTTCATTGGAACATCGGACCGCGAACCCCCGAATGGGGTCAGACGTTTCATGTCTTGTGGCAAGCGACCGGGCGCAAGGCGGAAGTTTACATGATGGCCAACGACGACGTCCGTTTTGAAACCGTTGGCTGGGACAATGTTCTCCGCGAACATTTCGCCCAATATCCGGACGGAATACTGCTGGCCTGCCCCTACGATCCCGTGGCTCCGGAAATCGCCACGTTCCCGATCATCGGCGGAAAATGGCTGAACATCATGGGTTTCATTTACGCGGGATATTTTCATTATTGGTTCGACGACATGTGGGTGGATCAGGTGGGTCGCATGATCGGCCGTTACATCAACATTCCGATCCTGCTGTCACCCATAAAAGGGAAGGGGAAAACCCAGCGGATGCGATGTCTGCCTTTCTGGACTCGCTTCTTCCATCTGACCCTTCGTGAACGCAAAGAAGCCGCTGCCAAACTTATCCGTGCCATGTATCCTACCGACGAGAAAAGCAGGAGCGAAGCACTCGCAAAAATGGAAGAAATCGCCGCGACATTCGAAAAGAACACACCTTCTTTTTCCGATCTGTATCACGTTTTCCAGGAAGAACGACACACCGCAATGTCACCGGAGGACCGCGACCGATTCTTCCCTCTTTATTTCAAACAGGAAGCCCATGCGGTATCCCGCCTTCTTTCCTTCGCGCAGGAACATTATGACAAGAAAGAATACGCGGAAGCTTTGAAATACATCGAAGCCACCCAAATGGCCGACATCCGCGTTCGACAGGCGCACGAAATGAGAATCCAGTGCCTTCGTGGATTGGGCCGCACTTCGGAAGCCGCCGAGGTCGAGCGCGAAGCCATCCTTGCGTGGCCAAAGATGAGCACCGCCAGGAGAACGTTCCGATTCCTCGGCAAAATGGCCAACGAAGGAAAGACGCTTCTCATCAATCTGACGTCGGGTGGAAAGCGCGATCCCAATCGGAAGCTGGGCGGTTGATGAAAATATCAAGAGCCTGCCTTTTCCTCAAAGCCCCGTGGGATGATCGAGGAATGTCCAGGGAACTTTGAATTTTTTTGAAAGCTCGGCGGCCAGTGCTTTGACGCCGAAGGTTTCGGTCGCGTAATGGCCGGCATAGAAAACGTTCAGCCCCAATTCCTCCGCCAACGCATACGTCCAGTGCGGCCCTTCGCCCGTGATAAACGTATCCACGCCAGCTTCGGCGGCGGTTTTCAAATCTCCACCCGCACCACCGGTGACAATCCCGATCCGTTGACAAGTATCGTCGCCGCCCGGGATCAGCAGTGGCTTGGAACCGGTGGCGCGTTCCAATCGCCGAAGCAACTCAGCTCGCGAAATTCTGTTGTTAACTTCCAGTCCAATGTTCTGTCCGTGGCTGAAGAAAAACGGTTTCGGATTTTTCAATCCAAGTTCAGAACACAGCCGCGCGTTGTTGCCGAGTTTGGGATGGGCGTCGAGCGGCAAATGCGAACTGTAAACCGCGAGATCATTTTCCAGCAGCAGCTTCAACAACTCATAGCGCTTTCCCGTCCAGGGATGTGACGGGCTCCAGAAAAGCCCGTGATGCACGATCAACAAATCAACCTTGGCCGCAACTGCCAGTTTCACGGTCGCAAGACTGCCGTCCACGGCCGCGCCGATCTTTGTCACTTTTCCTGAGTTTTCGACCTGCAACCCGTTCACCGCGCCGTCGTAATCGCCGATTTCAGCGGTGCGCAGAATGCGATCACAATATTGAACAACAGAAGACAACGAAACGTTCGGCATAGCGCGATCAAAACAGAATTGCGCGAGGCTGCAAAGTTCAGAGTTCCGCCGCAATTTCACCTAAAGCTTGCGGGCTTCGGAACACGCTTCTACGCTCCGCGCGATGCGTTTGCTGGCCCGTTATCTTCTCCGTGAATGTCTTCTGGCGCTGACGATCTGCTTCAGCGCTTTCCTGATGCTGTGGATCGCCAGCGACCTGATCACGCGGCTGGATGATCTTCAGGAAGCAAAATTGCGCGGGCCTGAAGTTGTCGCGTATTACTTTTTTCGCATCCCGGAATTTCTGCCCATCGCGTTGCCCGTCGCATTGTTGCTGGCGCTTCTGTATGCGCTGACGAATCACGCGCGACACAATGAAATCACCGCGATGCGCGCGGCGGGAATTAGCCTGTGGCGATTGAGTCTGCCCTATTTCAGCATCGCGATCACCGCCGGTCTTGCGCTGTTTGTGCTGAATGAATATGTCGCTCCCGTCGCGAATGAAAAGGCGGAGGCAATCGAACATCGACATGTGCCGGCGCAGCATGATCGCGCCGCGCGCCAGATTGTTCGCAACGAACTGCTGCGGAATTCCCGCGAAGGCCGTTCCTGGTATCTGCCCATTTATAATCGGCAGACCGGCGAAATCATATCGCCCACGTTGCATTGGCAATTGCGCGATGGCTCGATTCGTTATCTGCGCGCTGAACGCGCGATTTATTCCAACGACGTCTGGACTTTTTTTGAAGTTCACGAATGGCGAAAAGCGGCAGGCTCAAACACCGTTCAGGTTCCACTGCCGTTTCAGGAAGAATTGAAACTGCCGGAACTCACCGAAACGCCGGCGATGATCAACAGCGAAATCAGCATCAGCTCGCAATACGGGAATGAAGGCAAGACGCGGCGGGCGGATATTCCAATCGCGGTGATTTTCAATTATCTGCATCTGCATCCGCATCCGGAACCTCGGTTGAAAGCGTGGCTGCAAACGAAGTTGCAGGGCCGCATCGCGACGCCCGTGACTTGTCTCGTCGTCGTGTTTATCGCGGTTCCGTTTGCCGCGCGTTCCGGACGGCGCAATGTATTTGTCGGCGTGGCGGCAAGCATCGTGATTTTTTTCGCGTTCTACATTTTGCAACAAGTGGGGCTGGCTTTCGCTGAAACCGGTCGCGTGCCGGCGTGGATTGGCGCCTGGCTGCCGAATCTGTTGTTCGGCGGAACCGGGCTTTGGATGATGCTGAAAGTCCGGTGAACTGAAGCCTGGCTTGAAATGATCAAACGTTTCAAAACCATCGGAGCCCTGAAACATCCGCTTATCCGTGAATGATCCGTTGAAACAACTGCAGGCTCGTTACGACCGGCTGACCCGGCTGTATCACGTCGGCAACGTCATTCATTCCACGCTCGAACCTCAGGAGGCGCTGCAACTGATCACTGCGGAAGCGGTGCGCCTGATGGATGCGTCCAGCGGTTCGGTGGTGTTGATCAATCCCACTTCAGGCTTTCTCGAAATTCAGGCGGCGCAGGGATTACCTCGCAACGCGGCAGAACTGAAATTGCGCGTCGGGGAAGGCATCACCGGTTGGGTCGCGCGCACGGGAAAACCGGCCCGCATCGGCAACGTCGCAGAAGATCCGCGCTACATTTCACTGCGATCCAATGTGCGTTCCGAACTGGCCGTTCCGCTTGAAGTGAATGGCGAAGTGCGCGGCGTGTTGAACGTCGATTCGGATCGCGCGGATGCCTTTGGTCCGGACGATCAGGAACTGCTGGAAGCACTCGCGATTCAAGCAGCGCGCGTGATTCAAAACACCTGGCTGTACGAACAATTGCGCTTGAAGGCGCGCTTGTTCGAAGCACTGGCCAATGTCAGCCGCACGATCAATTCCACCTTGAATCTCGATGACGCGCTCCAGGTCGTCACTCGCGAAGCGCGGCTCCTGATGCGCGCCAAAATGTGTTCACTGATGATGCTAGACGAACGTCAGGAATGGCTCGATCTGCGCGCGAGTTCCGACGCGGGCGAAGCGTATCTCTCCAAACCGCGACTCAGCGTCCACGAGAGTCTTCTGGGCGTGGTGGTCCGACGTAAAAAACCATTGCAGGTTGAGAACGTCCAGATTTCCAGCCGTTATCAAAATGTGGAGGTCGCGCGGCGCGAAGGTCTGGTTTCATTGCTTAGCGTGCCGCTGTTGTTCGTCGGTGAACCTATCGGCACGCTCAGCGTTTACACCGATCATCCCTACAGTTTTTCCAACGAGGAAATCCGCATTCTCTCGGCGCTGGCGGAACTGTCCGCGATTGCGATTGAGAAAGCGCGTTTGTATGAGCGCATCGTGGATGTCGAAGAACAGTTGCGGCAGAACGAAAAGCTGTCCGCGCTCGGACTGCTCGCCGCGGAGGTCGCGCATGAGATTCGCAATCCGTTGACGGTGATGAAGATGTTGTATCACTCGCTCGATCTGCAATTTCCCACCGCCGATCCGCGCCGCAAAGACGCCCGCATCATTGGGGAAAAAATGGATCACCTGAACAAGATCGTGGAACAGATTCTCGATTTTGCGCGCACGGCGGAACCGCAGATGGCAGCGGTGAATTTGAATCATTTGATCGACGAACTCGGACTGCTCGTGCGGCACAAATTGAAAAACCAGAACGTGCAATGGCTGACGAAACTGGATTCAGACCTGCCGGAAATTCTCGGCGACGCCACTCAACTCGAGCAGGTTTTTCTGAACATTATTTTGAACGCTGCGGAAGCAATGCCCCGCGGCGGAGTCCTCACCATCACTTCCAGACATTTGGAAAACGGGACGAAAAGCAAACCTTCGAAAGTCGTGGTTGAGTTCAAGGACACAGGCGAAGGCATGACGGAGGAACAGCAGCGAAAAGCGTTCACTTCTCTGCTCAACACCACGAAACGCAGCGGCACCGGTCTTGGGCTGGCGATTGTGCATCGGATCGTGGAAGCGCATCACGGCAAGCTTTCGCTCAAGTCGCAGCCGGGAAAAGGAACACTGATTCGCGTGGAACTCCCGTGTGACATCGGGCCGCAGAATCAGGACACCGATCCACTCCAATAACGAAACAATTCGACACGGATTCCACCGATTTCCACAGATTGAAAACTCAGTTTTGAATCTGTGACAATTTGTGGAATCCGTGTCTTTCGACCGTTTGCCAAATAACTTTCAGCTCGCGTGAACGGACGCCATTTTCTCGCATTCCTCAGCGCAACGTTCACAGGCATCGGCGCAATCCTGACAGTGCCCGACCTGATGTCGGCGGCATTCCTCGCCGCAGGCGCGGCAGATTTCCGCGCAGACGCGGCAGATGTCTTCAGCGAACTGTGAACCGCTGGCCATGAACCCAACTGCGATGGAACAGATGCGGGCGCAATCGCGATCCAGGTTGATGCAACGCGTCATCATTTTGACGTCGTGCTCCTGCAGACAGGCGCTGGCGCAATGTTCACACGTGGCGGCGCATTCGTTGCAGGCTTCGATACAGCTTCTAAATTTCTCGTGCATGATTTTCCTATGGTTTGTTTGATCTTGGAATCACTCCAGCGTTTCCCCTGAGTTTATCTCGTCGATTGCAACCAACCATTGGCCGGGTGACATCTCCATGGGGTCTCGACCGCTTTCGAGCTTGAAATCGGCTCCATGCAGACGGCTCGACCCGATCATGCGCGGGATGGAGCCTTCATCGAATTCCGGTATTGGTTTCCAAGTTCAGTGCCGAAATGCAGTTCAAGGATGTCTCAGGATCAAAGCCGTACTACCGGCGGTTTGCACACTGTCGGATGCAGCAGATGAACTGTCGGATACCGCGGGAATCGCACGGAAAAATTTTTGCGGCAAAGAATCGTCGGAGTAAACCCATTCAATCACGCGGCCTTGATTCGTAACGACGGTCAACGTGTTCCAGTCCACTTGATTGGTGGATGTCTGAAGCAGCGCTTGTTCGCCGAAGCCAACCGGTAAATGCCAGGATTGAGCGTTGGAATAGACCGTAACACTTTGTTCACTGGCCACTCGGCGAAATTGCACGGTCAACGTGCCGTTGCCGGTCGTTGTGCTTGGGAACGCAACGATCGGATTTGTCGATTCGCTGAACGATCCCCAGGCCCATCCTTCACGGGATACCGTCGTTCCGGAACTTTGCACGAACTCGCCAAGTTTATGGAATGTGATTCGAGCCGTTCCCTGGATTACACCCGGCCCCAAATTGGTTCTCGATCCGGTATTCTTCTTCGAATTGTTAATCCAACGATCCGTTCCCGTTTGAGTGTAAAATGGAATCCATTGGGGATTGGTTTCTCCGAGATCGGCGGTTGAAAAAATGATGTCCGGCTTTTTAGTTTTGCGGAACACGATCTGACGTTTGATCAATCCGTGATTGACGACGTCCACAATTCCGAAGGTGGACAACGGCACGAACCGGTTCTGACGCCGGTTCAAGGCTTGGCGCATGAATTTAATTTTCTCAACGCCCGGACGCCAATCGCCGCGAGCGGTTCGCGGAAACGTCTGTGTTCCGGCGGGAAGACGCTCGAAGTTCACGTTGTCTTTGCGAAGAAGATATCGGACGCCACCTACGTCATCGCGGGTGAGGCCGGTGTAGTATTGGCCGAGCGACCAGATCTTGCCGGCGACTGGATATGCATTTGACAGCGGGTCAACAGGAAATTCGATCACATCCGGTCCCATCCAATACGACGGAACAATTGTTCCGGTAAAAAGCACATCATTAATCAGTTGTGTGGCCGCGAGGCTTTCCGGATCAAAGTTGCGTCGGAGTAAGTAGTGATCAATAAATTCTCGTGGCCAGTTTTCTTCCCAGGAATAGTTTAGCCAAATTGGATCCCAACGCCGCAAACCAAACACATACCGCGTCGGCTCAGCCAAACCCAGTTGTTCCAGCAAGATGCTCAGCGTCACCGATTTCAAATCCTCCAAGCTTTGATTCGCTGCGACCGAATTGAACCGTCTTGTATCCGTCGGATAATCACTCAGCACCATCTCCGACGCCGGCGGCAGATCATTGAGAATCTTGAAAGCGCCTTCCACCGCCTTTACGCCTTCCGTTCCGAAATAATCGAGAAACGATTTGTCGAAACCGTAAGTCACTACCGGCACGTTGCGGCGATATTCCTCGTTGATATTCATCGGTCCGCCAATGTCATTCGGCTGACGATAGCCGATGGACTCAGTCATCCAATCTGCATACGGTCCGAGCAGCGAAAAAGCCTGCGTATGAACAATGGAACACACCCATGCGGCGGCCAAAACGGGAAGCAATCTGATTTTCATTTCACCTGGATTTCCTTCAGCGATGCGAGATTACGAACGATCCGCATCGATCCAAAGAAAAACTTTCAGAACCGCGAACCCTGACGCAGATTGGCGTTCGCTGAATTATGCAGAACCGATCCAAATCTGAAGCGCTGTTTGCTGACGCTTTGAAATACATTCCCGGCGGCGTGAATTCTCCCGTGCGCGCCTTTCGCGCGGTGGGCGGACAGCCCTTCTTCGTTGATCGCGCCCGCGGTGCGCACGTCTGGGATGTCGATGGCAATGAATACGTTGATTACGTGCTCACCTGGGGACCGGCGATTCTCGGTCATGCGCATGCGAAAATCATTTCCGCCGTGAAAGCCGCGGCCGATCACGGCACGAGTTTCGGCATTCCCAATCCGTACGAAGTCGCGATGGCGAAATTGATCTGCGAACTCGTCCCGAGCGTTCAGAAAATTCGCATGACCAACAGCGGCACGGAAGCCTGTATGAGCGCGATCCGGCTGGCGCGCGGTTTTACCAAGCGCGACAAGATCATCAAGTTCGACGGCTGTTATCATGGCCATGCGGATTCGTTACTGGTGAAAGCCGGTTCCGGCGCGCTGACGTTTGGAAATCCGGACAGCGCGGGTGTTCCCGCCGCGTTCACGCAACACACGATTGTTCTGCCATTCAACGATCCGGACGCCGTGAAAGCCGCGTTCGCCGCGAATCCAGATCAGATCGCGGGCATCATCGTGGAACCGGTTCCGGGCAATGCCGGATTGTATCTGCCGAAGCCTGGCTACCTGGAGTTTCTGAGTCAGATCACAAAGGAACACAGCGCACTTTTAATTTTTGATGAGGTCATGACTGGTTTTCGTCTGGCCAAAGGAGGCGCGCAGGAACGTTTTCGCATTTCGCCAGATCTGAGTTGTTTTGGAAAAGTCATCGGCGGCGGCTTGCCGGTTGGCGCTTTTGGCGGTCGAGCAGAAATCATGGATTGTCTCGCACCGCTCGGCCCGGTTTATCAGGCCGGAACACTCAGTGGAAATCCGATTGCGATGGCGGCCGGTCTGGCGGCATTGGAAGAATTGCAGACCGGCGGCGCTTATTGTCAGCTCGAAGAATTGGGCGAACAACTCGAAGCCGGATTGAAGGACGCGGCCAAGGGCGCTGGTGTTCCAGTGCAACTCAACATCTGCGGCTCGATGTTCTGCAGTTATTTCACGAGCGAACCCGTTTGGAATCTGGCCGATGCGATGAAGAGTGATCGCGAACGTTTCAAAAAATTCTTCCACGGCATGCTCGCGGAAGGCGTTTACCTCGCGCCCTCGCAATTCGAAGCCGGCTTTCTCTCCACGGCGCATTCGGCCAGCGACATCGAGAAAACTGTTCGTGCTGCGGCGAAGGTGATGAAGACGCTGTGATTTTCACAGAAGGCACGCAGGAAGAAGAACGGCCGGATCAGGTTCGAAGTTCGAAGTTATTTCATCGGAGCGCGAGTCTGCGACTCGCAGCAACGTTGTAAAACCCGCTGCTTGATGTCTCGGCAACAGCAGTGAAAATCTCCGTTGCTGCGGGTCACAGACCCGCGCTCCGTTTCATGCCTTCAGAATTCCACGCACCGGAATCAAATTGCAAAGAGAACATTTCCGCTTCGTTCCCTTCGTTCCCTTCGTTCCCTTCTGTGAAATCCACTCAGCGGATCGCGCTCTTCCGGAATTCCGCCTGCGCTTCCGGCTGCCATTTTTTCAATTGCTGAATGCGCTCTTCATCCACCGGATGCGTGGAGAGAAATTTGGAAAGAAACGAATTTCCACCGCCGCCCTGTTGCTGGTTGTAATCGGAAAAGCGTTGCCAGAAAGCAATCGCCTCCTTCGGATCGTAACCCGCGCGCGCCATGTAAATCAGTCCGATGTGATCCGCCTCGGATTCCTGCGCGCGACTGTGCGGCAGTTCAACCGCTACCTGCGAACCCACTCCGTAAAGGCCCATGTACAAATCCTGATACTGCGCAAACCTCGAGGAACCCACGAGCGCACCGGTCAATTGTCCCACGCCCTGCATGCCCATTGCGCGCGTCATGCGTTCCGCGCCGTGATGCGCCACCGCGTGCGCGACTTCATGGCCGATCACCGTCGCCAGTCCGGCGTCGTCCTTGGTGATGGGAAGAATTCCCGTATAAACGCCCACCTTGCCGCCGGGCAGACAGAACGCGTTGGCTTCCTTGCTGTCGAACACCACGAATTCCCATTGCGCATCCGGCATGTCTTTGCTGGCCACCGCTGCGATGCGTTTGCCGACGCGCTGGACCATTTCATTCAATGCCGCGTCATGGCTGATCGGAGTTTCCTTTTTTAATTCCTCGAAGCTGGAAAGCCCGAGCTCCATTTCTTCGGTGCTGGAAACGAGATTAAGCTGGCTGCGTCCGGTAACCGGAACGGTCGAACAACCGGTCGCAAGAAACAATCCGGCCACCGCCATCGCGCAAAGAACGTGATTCAAGAATTTCATGGTTTTCCTTTCCTCCGGCTACAAAATCATACTTTTTCCGATTATCAATTCCTAAACTCCCGCAGTTGAAGCCCGAGGGCGTGATTGAAAGTGGGTGACGCAAACGGCAGGACGCGGGCAGTCTTTCTGGTAGCGGTTGCCGCGCTGCGGCAGCCCAGGCGCGCCGTTCCGCGCCCGTCCGGAAAAGCGTGAGCCACTCAAACGGCGTGAAGAACCCGTTCGCGCCGGCGGCTCGCAGCGCGAGCCGCGCTACCTCAGCAGCTTACCCCATGGCGAACCGTTCCGTGCTCGATACGATCCCTTCAAAATCGGCCAACCCGCCGCTGGACACCGATTCGTTTCCATGAAAACCAAGATCATTTTGAGCCTCGCTGCAATGGCGCTCGCCGCCGGGTGTGCGCACGAAAAACAAACCGCGAAGGATTATCCGTATCATGAACCGCTGTCATCACCCGGCAAAACGTTCAGCGGACTGCCACCCGCCGTGCAATCCAGCATTCGTGCGCAGGTCGGCGCGGCGGATATGTTCGAAATGGTTAAAACCACCAACGCTCCCCGAACCGTTTACAAAATCACTTTTCAGGAGAGCGATTTGTTCCCGCCGTTGTATGTGGCTTCCGACGGCAGCGTGCTTTATCCCGATCTGCACACGGTCGCGGTGAGCGCGGATGCGGACAACATCGGCGTCATCAGCGGCGGCGCAGAGAGTGGATTGAAGCTGAGCGATCTGCCGAACAAAGTGGCGAACACGATTCAGGAAAAAGCGCCCACCGCGGAAATCGCTTACATCAATAAAATCGTGAAAGGAATTCAGGTCTTTTACGAAATCACTTTCAAAGATCCGTTGACGAATCCCGGAATGCTGGTTGCCGAAGACGGTTCACTGCTGAAGCGCGGATTCTAGTGTAGAACGCGAATTGGCTTTGGAAGCTGAAACCTGGCGGGAATTTTTGGAACCGTTCGCGTTGCAGAACGTTCAACGCCAGACGCCCAGTTCCTGCAATTGCGCCGTGGCTTGTGCCGCCCAACCACGATTCGCCAGCGGACTCGCAGGACTGGGATGCAGAATACGTCCGATGCGGCAATTTTCTCCGGCGCAAACTTCCTCAGCGCGTTTCATCGCGAAATCGCCGACGCCAATAATCCACTCCGGTTTCACCGTTGCCACCACTTCGCGCAGATGCGCATTGCACACGCCGTAGAGCGCGGTGCGTTCCGCCACCGGCAATTTGTCCGGCGTGCGATTCCGTCCGCTTTCTTCGAGGAACGCAAGCGGGCAATAATTCACAACGAGATGTTCGCTGAAGAATTCTTCCGCTGAGGAAAACCGCTGGGCGAACAAACCCCAGAGCCGTTCACCACTTACTTCCGAACGCGTGCAATTGAAACCCGTAATCAACCGTCGCGGATGTTCCGTCGCCGGCTTTCCAATTTTCGCCTCAATTTTCAGCCAGTCGCGGACGGCTCCAATCTCTCCGAATGGAACGCCGACCTGCATCATGCCAAACGGGCCGGGATTCATTCCCAGAAAGAGCACCCGTTTGCGGCTGTTGCCGTAACGGCGCAGATACAATTCATGCGGCGCCCAGGCGTAATCGAGCGGGTTGTAAACGTGCGAAACCGGCGGCGCGAAACGCAGTTCATTCACCGCGTCGCGCAGGCGCCTGGCGGATTGGACGAGCTGACGGGAAAACACTGCGGGAAAAATTAACGGCGATGCGATCCGCCGCCGGACTGATGCTGGCGCAATTGGCGAAGCGCGCGCTGCAACGATTCAATTTCGCGTTCGTCATCGATCTTCTGCCGCTCAGCGAGTTCGAGCGTTTCAAGCACTTCTTCCATCTCGTTCAATGTCTGCTTCAAATCCTGAATGATCTTGGTGACTTGATCGATCGCATCCGTAACGCTGGGCGTTTTGAATTCTTCCACCGGCTCCGGTTCCGGACGGCGCTCGGGTCGCTCGTGGCGTTCGTGTCTTTCCTGACGCTCGCGACGTCCATGATGCGGTTCGTGCTGGCGCTCGCGATGATGCTGCGGCGGACGCTGTTCGGAACGCTCGGATCGTTTTTCCTCGGTCGGATTTTCGGCTGGCGGAGTTTGGCTTTCGGAGGCCGATTCGCTTTCCGTTTCCGCGCGGGATTCTTCCGCGGCCGGAACCTCGGAATTCTCCGGAGCATAAGCTTCAGATTCGGCTGGAGATTCAGCCAAGGCAGCTTCGTGATTAGCTTCGGAACGTTCCTCCGCCTCGGCTACCGCGACGTTTTCTCCAGCCGGTTGATCCTGTGGCGAACGCGGTCCACGGCGTTTGGAATGACGTCGTCCACCCCGGCGGGAACGGCGTCGCGGACCGCCACTGGAGGCGGGCATTGTCGCATCAGAGGGTTCAGAAGCAGCTTTCGGCTGTTCATCCGGAATCATGTCCTCAAGTTGCCCGGAGGTCAGCGAATTGCAAAGGAATTATTCGCCCATTGCGGTTTCGAATGGGATTGAAAGCGGGTAATGGAATTTTCATCGCGGTTCGGGTTTGATCATTGCCAATTGATAGCAAGGCTCGCGCTGCGAGCCGTGGGCGAGGATGGATTTCGCCAACGATTATTGACTCACGGCTTTTTTCAGACGGGCGCGGAACAGCGCGCCCGGGTTGCCGCGGCGCGGCAGCCGCTACCTGAGGTTTGCTCCTCACTTTGCATCCATGGAATCGCTTCGACCGGAAAACCCATTCGTTCCCCCTGGACTTTCCGCGCCACCGATGGCACTGCCGGGTTCCAGCACACTGCGAACCGCGATGAGCCGGCTTTGCGCATCGTCCACCGTTTCCGTTCCCTGACCGGCCGGGGCGACGCCGGCACCATAGGAATAAACCATCTCGCTTCCGTACCAGCCTTGAAACAATGTCAAAGCCAGAACCAGCGACGCCCCCGCCAGGTAAGCCGTGTTGATCGTCATTTGACCGCGATGCCAAATCAGCCAGCGCCAAGCGGTGAGAATCGCCAGCGCAATTCCTAACGTCCATCCAGCGATCAAATGCAATCGCACCAGATCGCTGGTTTCAGCGCTCAACGATGCGCGATTCAGATCGATGTATCCGGCGCCGATCGTCAGCAATCCGCCGATCAATCCTGCCACCAGCGACCAAAATCCCAAGGTCCGCAGAATGGCCCGGCGCGGTTCAGATTTCGAAGCCCGCGCCGAAAAATCGGCGACGACCGATAGAATGACAAACGCGATGGGAAGATGAACGAGCGCGGGATGAAGCGGCGGAAAGTTCATGACAGTTCATTCGCTTTCCGGACGGCGATTTTCGCAGCTTGAATAGCCTCGCTTCATAAAATTTTTCCACCCACAAAGAACTTCCGGAGAACGCATCGTTCAAGTGGGGACGATACCCCGCTTCGCGTGGCGCGGTGTTGGAAGACCCTTGGCTTGATGAAAGAATACGAGCTTTACCTGCCGCTCGCTTACAACGATGGATCGCCTATTCCGGCTGAAAAGCTCGATCATTTCCGGAAAGTGCTGCTGGAGGAATTCGGCGGCTTCACGCATTTCCCGCAGGAGAATGAAGGCGTGTGGAAACTCGGCGGCATTGTGTTCCACGACAAGGTTGTCATCCTGCGCGTGCTTTCGGATCAGCCGGAGCGCACGCGTCATTTCCTCGCTGAACTGCGGATTGAGCTGATGCGCGAACTCGAACAGGCGGATGTGTTGATTGTGGAACGCGACGTTGCGCGCATTGGCTGAATCGGCGGGCGGAAGACACAGCCCGTGCGGTTTCACCCCGGTTGCCAAAATCCGCCGCAGTGTAATTTAAAGGGTGGATTCACGACAACGCATCCTGATTCAAGTCCGATCCAAGGCCGATCGCCACGCGCTGGAGGACTGGCTTTCCGGCAAATACGAAATTGTTTCCGCGAACACGGATCAGTTGGTGTCCGAACGATTTGACCTGGCGATTGTGGATCGCTCTTCGCTCAAGCAGCTTTCCGCCACTGTGCGCTCGCGCCGCAAAGCCGAAGAACCCGTGCTGCTGCCGTTTCTGCTTGTCACTTATCGTCGCCCGGGCAGCAAACCTACGCGCCATCTGGGCCGGCTGGTCGATGACCTGATCGTCCGGCCGATTGATCGAAATGAAGTGCAATCGCGGGTCGGCAATCTCCTGCGGTTGCGGCGGCTGTCACTTGAATTGAAAAAAGAACACGACCGCGTTTTGAAATTGTCGGTCACGGACGATGTTTCCGGATTCAAAAACACCCGTTATCTCCATCGTTATCTGGATCGCGTTTTTGGATCGCCCAGCGTCCGCGGCGAAGATTTGTCATTGGTTTTCTTCGATCTCGATAATTTCAAGCGCGTTGTCGATCAGCATGGTCATCTGCTTGGCAGCAAGGTTCTGAAAGAAGTCGCGCAGGCAATCAATCACGCGCTGGCGGAGGACGATCGGATTGTGCGCTACGGCGGCGATGAGTTTGTGGTGATTCTGCCGCGGCAGGATAAAATCTCCGCCGCAGAAAAAGTTCAGCGGATGAAACACGTGCTGACCTCCACTCGTTTTCTGCAAAAGGAGGGCCTGAATGTTTGTGTCACCGCTTCGTTTGGACTAGCGACTTATCCCTGCGATGCGCACGACAAACACGAATTGCTGGCGGAGGCGGATCGCGGATTATTCCGCAGCAAGGCGGCGGGGAAAAATCGAATTTCCATGGCCAGTACCGAATCAGAACAAGATCACGAAGAAGAACTCGCCGTCGCCGAGTAGCGCAAACCAAGTAGCGCAGACAGTGTGTCTGCTGTATCGCCGACTGGCAGTCGGCAGGGCACAAATAAACGGCACTTGACCAAATCTACACTCGCAGGTTGCCAACCTGCGACACAGCAGACTGCCAGTCTGCGCTACGACAGCAGAGCGGTCATCCAAACAAATCCAACTGCGGCGCGGGTGCCAGTTTCTTGAGCTTTTCGCGATCCTGCTGACGCCGCGGCGCACGGACATTTCCTTCTGGAGTGAGTTCCGATTCCTCAAGGTTCCGCAGAATTTCCTTCGCGCGATCCAGCACCGGTTTCGGAACTCCCGCCAGCCTGGCGACCTGAATGCCATAACTTTTATCCGTGCCGCCTTCCACGATCTTGCGCAGAAACACAATTGAATCATGCCATTCGCGCACGGCGACATTGAAGTTTTTGATGCGTGGCAGGCGCGCGGCGAGCTCGGTCAATTCGTGGTAATGCGTGGCGAACAGGGTTTTTGCTCCGACCTGATTATGCAAATGTTCCACAATGCTCCACGCGAGGCTCAATCCATCGAACGTGCTGGTGCCGCGGCCGATTTCGTCCAGCACAATCAGACTGCGCGGCGTCGCGTTGTTCAGAATATTCGCCGTCTCGCTCATCTCGACCATGAATGTGCTTTGACCGCGCGCCAGATCATCGCTCGCGCCGATGCGTGTGAAAATGCGATCCACCAAATCGACGCGCGCGGATTTCGCTGGGATAAACGAGCCGGTGTGCGCGAGCAGCGTGAGCAAAGCCACCTGCCGAATGTAAGTGCTTTTGCCCGCCATGTTCGGGCCGGTGATCAAGGCGATTTGAGGAGCGCGGATTTCAATCCGCGCGGTTCCTTCTGCGCCACGTTCGGTTCTCGCGGACTGAAGTCCGCGCTCCGTGAATAGAGAAGCTAATCCCGTATCGTTCGGAACAAAACGCTCTTCGACGAGATTCTGTTCCAGCACAGGATGACGTCCATCGACGATCTGCAAAATGCCTTCATCGTCGATCTCGGGCCGGCAATAGCCGTAAAGCCGCGCGGTTTCCGCGAAAGAACCCAGCACATCCAGTTGCGCCAACGCCGCGGCGGATTGCTGAATGCGCGGCATCTGCGCCAGCACAGCTTCCCGCACGCGCTGGAACAATTCATATTCCAGCTTCACACTGCGTTCCTCCGCGCCGAGAATTTTTCCCTCCATGTCCTTCAACTCGGGCGTGATGAAACGTTCGCCGTTCGCAATCGTTTGCTTGCGGATGTAATGCGGCGGAACCTTGTCGAGATTGGAACGCGTGACTTCGATGTAATAACCGAAAACAGAATTGAAACGCACCTTGAGCGACGTGATTCCCGTGCGTTCGATTTCATCCGCCTGCAGTTTCGCAATCCAATCTTTTCCGCCGCGTTGCGCGTTGCGCAGTTCATCGAGCGCCGCGTCAAAACCATCGCGAATCATGCCGCCTTCCTTCACCGCCAGCGGCGCTTCTTCCACAATCGCGCGCGAAATCAGTTCCACGAGATCGGGCATCTCGGTGATCTGCGACAACAGGTCGTGCAACAGTCCGTTCGATCCAACGGCAGCGGAATGCTCCGGATCCGCTTCTGCAAATTCCGGCAGTTCCGCCGCGTGATCAGAAGAAATTCCGGACGTTTGAATTGCGGAAGCGAGCGTCTGTTTTACGGCAGGCAACTGTTCTAAAGCCTTGCGCAGCGCAACCAGATCGCGCGCATTGCCCGAACCGGAACTCAGTCGTCCGACCGTTCGTTCCAGATCGCGAACTTCCGCCAGCCGCGCGCGAAATCCATTCAGGCTGATGGAATCTTCAATCAAAGATTGCACCGCGCCCTGACGGCGTTGGATTGCATCGACAGAAGCCAGCGGTTGCGAAAGCCAGTCGCGCAAACGGCGCGCGCCCATCGGCGTGACCGTGCGATTCAACGCGCCATAAAGACAGGCGTTGCGCGGCGCGTCGTGATGCAGCGGTTCGAGAATTTCCAGATGCCGAAGCGTGGTGTAATCGAGCGCAAGAAAATCATTCCGCTGATAAAACGAAAGTCGCGTGAGCTGCGCCACATCGCGGCGGAGATGCTGCGTCAGGTAATGCAGAATGCCGCCGGCTGCGCCAATGGCGGCATCGCGATCCTTCAATCCAAAACCATCGAGCGCTGCGACATTGAAATGTTCGCGCACGGTGAACAGCGCAGTTTCCGGAGCAAACACCCAATCGTCGTAACCGCTGAGAATCCAGCGCGACGGCGCCGATTGAACAAACAAACCGCCCTCACCCGGCCTTCGGCCACCCGCTCCCATCGGATGGGAGAGGGTGGGGGTGAGGGTTTCCGGATTAGAAACTCCCGCTACGCGATTTCCGCCGAGCAATTCCGCAACAGCCTTGGATTCACCCGGGAAAATGATTTCCGCCGGACGCAATCGCTCCAGCTCCGTCAACAGCGCCGCTTCGCTTTCGACTTCGGTTGTCAGAAAATCGCCGGTGGTCAGATCGGTAAAAGCCAGGCCAAAAATTTTTCCAGCGGGATAAACGGCAGCGAGGAAATTGTTTCGTTCCGCAGTCAGCATTCGTTCGTCGAAATGCGTTCCCGGCGAAAGAATCTGCGTGACCTCACGTTTGACGAGCTGGCCCGGACGCGCTTCTTCCACTTGATCACAAATAGCGACTTTACGTCCGGCTTTGAGAATCCGTCCGATGTAGCCATTCGCCGCATGAAAGGGAATGCCGCACATCGGAACCACGCCGCGTTTGGTCAGCGCCACATTGAGAATCTGCGAACCGGCCTGAGCATCTTCGAAGAACATTTCGTAGAAGTCCCCGAGGCGAAACAACAAAAGCGCGTCCTTCGGCAGTTCGCTTTTGATGCGGCGATACTGCGCCATCATCGGTGTGAGTTGCGCTTCGGCCATGGTGCCGAAACGGTAGGGGGAAAAGGTTTTCAGGTCGAAGCGAAATTTTTTCTGCCGGAAGTGCATCTGTTTAATCGCAGTAGTCGCGTGCAGTCGATTCTCGGTGGTAGCGGTTGTCGCGCTGCGACAACCCCGCCCTGAAAGGGCCGAAGAAAGCTCACTCCCGCCGACCGCGTCCATTCCCACGCCACATTGCGCCGCTGAACGCGGCGCTGACTTCTCGCAGCGCGAGAAGTTCTACCTAAAGATTTTTCCTAATAACTTTTCCTCCGGCGCGTTGTTATGTTCAGCGGGTGCGCCGATAAACTTTTCCGCTGTTTATGAGTGGAGCGGAAAGGCATTTCGGCGCACCTTATCAAAATCAATTTATGAAACCGCGCGTCTTTCTCGCCTGGCTTTGTCTCGTCGTTTTCCAGATTCACACCGCGCTGGCCGCGGATTACGAATCCGCGAAAGCAGAAGCCGAAAAGCTTTTCGCAGATGGCTCGTTCGCCAAAGCGCACAAGCTGTATGAATCAATCGCAATCACCAATCTTCCCGCCGCCGAGCAACGCTGGATTGAATTCCGTCGCGCAGACGCGCAATGGCGCTCGCAGGCGGCGACTCAATCCGCAGATTCCACTCAGTTCGACGAAGCCAGACACCAGCTCGAAGTTTTAATCCGCGATGTTTCGCGTGAGGAAGATCGCGATCGCGTCTGGGCGGAAGTCCAGGAATCGCTCGGCGATTTTTTCTGGACGCGTCGCGATCAACACAGTTGGAACGAAGCCTGGCCTCATTATCAATCGGCGCTCGACTGGTGGGCGGGCGCGGCGGATGTCGAACTCGCGCGGCAGCGTTATCTCGCGATGATCTGGCGCACCGCTAAACCGCCCGGCTCCCAGCCTTATTATTATTCGTTCGGCAGCTGGGGAAATTACCTTCCGATTGAAATCCTGGATAACACCTTGAAGATCGCTCAGACCGAAAATGACAAAGCTCACGCGCATTATCTGATGGCGATGACGCTGCGGAATCAGGGCGGCGATTGGAACAAGATCGCGCGTGTTCCCGCGGAATTCGAAGGCGCAATCCAGGGCGGAAAAAGCACCGATTGGTACGACGATGCGCTTTATAATTACGCTGAATGGATGATGGGTCGCGGCGATGTCATTCCGCTGCTTGAAGGCGGGTGGAAACAGGAAGCGAATTATCCGAAGGCGTTGGAGTTGTTCCGAAAGCTGGTGCGCGAATTCAACAAAGGCGAAACGCAATATTACGATCGCGCGCTGCAACAGATTCATTTCATCACGGATCCGCAATTGACGGTCAGCGTTCCGAATATTTTCCTGCCCGATTCGGAAATTCAATATCACCTCAACTGGCGCAACGTGAAACGAATCGAGCTTTCGCTTTACCCCGTGGAACTGAATCGCGACGTAAAACTCGCGGCCGGAAAAGATCGCAGCGACTGGCTGCAATCGATCGATCTGAGTGCGCTGAAGAAAACCCGGTCATGGAGTTATGACCCTCACCCAGCCTCCGGCCACCCTCTCCCATCGGATGGGAGAGGGGCTGGGGGTGAAGGCAGCGCGTCTGCCGATGAGGATTACAAACCCGGCAGCGACACGCCTCATCTGGACGAACGATTAAAACCCGGCGCTTACGTGATTGAGGCTGAAGCCGGCGGCAAGCGTTCGCGTGATCTGATTCTCGTCACCGACGCTTCCATTGTTTTGAAATCCTCCGGCGACCAGGCGCTCGTTTATTTCTGCGACGCATTGGATGGTTCGCCGATTGGAAATGCGGAGGTCAGACTTTGGGAGCAATGGCGGGAGGAAGATCGCTGGAATGTGCGTGAGCACGAAGGCCGAACCGGCGAAGACGGCATTGCTGTTTTTGAACTTGAGAACAAGAACGACCGTTACAATTGGCAATTGTTCGCCAGCGCGATTCGCAAAGATCGTCAGGCATTCGCCATTGGAAACAGTTTTTGGTATCGGCGCAAATCCGCACCGTGGAAAATCTACGCGTTCACGGATCGTCCGGCGTATCGCCCCGGTGAAACGGTGAACTGGAAATTCATCGCACGGCAATACGACGGCGCGAATTACTCCACACCCGCGAATCAGAAAATTGAATTCGAAATCAACGATCCCCGCGGCGCAAAGCTCAAGTCGGACACAGTCACCTTGAACTCATTCGGCAGCGCCTGGGGATCACTTGAAGTCACGGAGCAAATGCCGCTGGGCGAGTACCAGGTTCAGTTCTGGGACGAAGGCCGACATCGCTTGATAGGTGTGGCGGCGCTGTTCCGCATTGAAGAATACAAGCTGCCGGAATTCAAAGTGACGGTGCAAACACCGGAAGAAGCGACAACGAACGGAGCGCCTGCGAAAAAGAAAACGTTTCGATTGGGCGAAACCGTCGAGGCGACGATTCAGGCCGATTATTATTTCGGTGGCGCGGTGGCGAATGCGAGCGTCGAGGTCGTTGTTCATCAAAGTCCGTATTGGCACGACTGGCATGAACCGCATCCGTTCCCGTGGTTTTACGAGAACATGGATTCCGGATTCGGGATGTCACGTCGCTGGCGCGGTTACGGCGGAGATCAGATTGTAAAACGCGAAACGCTCAAGACCGACGCCACCGGGAAAGCGACGATCTCTTTCGAAACACCGGCGAACAACGGACAGGATTTGGAGTATCGCATCGAAGCGCGCGTTACGGATTCGTCGCGCCGGGAAATTATCGGCAACGGAACGGTGCGCGTGACCAAGCAGCGCTATTACGTCAACGCGAAACCGGAGCATTGCATCTATCGTCCGCAGGACAAGGTGCAGATCGATTTCAAAGCGCTGGACGCAAACGATCAGCCGGTTCAAACGGAAGGCACGGTGAAAGTGACGCGCGATTTCTGGTTCGAAATCTGGATCGCGCCGGATGGGAAAGAAGTTAAAGGCGAAGAACTCAAGCGTCGTCGCGCACAATCGAAAATTTGGCCGCCCGCGCCCGAGCGTCCGGATCAAAAAGGCTGGCGTTTGAAATTCCGCGGCTACGAACACGACGACATTCTCACACGCACGTTGAAGACGGACACGAACGGCGCGACGCAGCTTTCCTTCACGCCGGAACGCGAAGGATATTATCGCATCGCCTGGACGAGCGAAGACGTGGTAACAAATTCGAAGTTCCAAATTCCAAGCTCCATCACGACTGAGACGACGGTTTGGGTGGCGAACAATTCCACGACCGAACTCGGCTATCGTCATGACGGCGTGGAAATCATCGCCGACAAAGACACGTTTCGCGTCGGTCAAATCGCGCCCGTGATGCTCGTGGCGAACACGGCGGATCGCTATGTTTTATTCAGCGTGGAAGGCGAGGATCTTTACAGCTATCAACTCGTGCATCTGAACGGCACGGTGAAACTGATCCAGTTGCCGATAGAGGAAAAGCATGTCCCGAACATTTTTCTGAACGCCACGCTCGTGAGTGATCGGCAGATTTTCACGGACAGCGAGCAGGTCATTGTTCCACCGACCAAAAATTTCTTAACCGTCGATGTGAAATCAGATCGCCCGCAATATCAGCCACGCGACGAAGGAACGTTGACGGTCACGACGCGCAATGATGAAGGCGAACCGGTTTCCGCTGAAGTGGCGTTGAGCCTGGTGGATGAATCCGTGTTCTACATTCAAAGCGATTTCGCGGGTGATCCGCGGCAATTTTTCTTCGGCACGAAACGCAATCAAATGGTGCAATCGCAAAGCACCTTTCAGCAGAAGAGTTATGCGAAGCTGGTGGAAGTGCAGGATGAGTTGATGGATGAAAGAGATAAGGAAGCGAGATGGCAAGCTAAGGAGGAAACCTGGATCACCAATTCCGCTCCCGCATTTGATGGAATTTCGATTACTCGGACAGCAACGTTTGGAGAATCGATAAACTCGCCGTCTTCGCGTTCTCGCCGGCAGGAGGCGGGAATCGCCCCGTCCTCACCGCCGATGAGAATGGCGTTGGAAAAGTCCAAGTTCGATCCATCCACAGGAGTGGCGGGACTATCTATCGCAGCGGAGCCGGAAGAATCGACAGTAGTCGTTCGCTCCGATTTCCGTTCCACCGTTTTCTGGCAGCCGGACGTCATCACTGGCAAGGACGGCAAAGCAACGGTGAAAGTGAAATATCCGGATTCCACCACGAGCTGGAAAGCCACGGCGCGCGCGGTGACTGCGGCAAATCAATTCGGCATTGCGGAAACAAACACGCAAACGCGTCAGCCGCTGATTGTGCGTTTGCAGGCGCCGCGATTTTTTGTGGTGGGAGATACCGTCACGATTTCAGCGGTCATCAACAACAACACGGATACAAACTTTCTTGCAGCTCCGTTTTTAGATCTGGAGGGACTGACTCTCGTAAGTGGACCCGGCGGAAGAAACCCGGACGTTTCCTATTACGCACCTTTTTTCACGAATGTCTTGGCCAAAGGAGAGGTTCTGGTTGACTGGCAGGTTAGAGTCGAGAAACCGGGCACGGTGAAAATAAAAGCCGGAGCTCGCGAAAGATCATCCGGTACAAATGGATTCTCCGACGCCATGGAACGCACGTTCATCGCGTACGAACATGGCATTGAGAAATTCATTTCCAAATCCGGCAAAGCGCGGGGCGATGATATCACGGTCAAACTTGATCTGCCCGCGGAACGCAAAACGAATTCCACTTCGCTCACCGTTCAAATCACGCCGAGCCTTGCGGTCACGATGCTCGATGCGTTGCCGTATCTGATTGATTATCCGTACGGCTGCACCGAGCAAACGATGAGTCGCTTTCTGCCCGCCGCGATTACTGCGAAGACCTTGCGCGATCTCGGCTTGAAACCCGAAGACATTATGGGCCGCGTCTTCGGGGGAATCGAAACCAACTTCGTTTCCAAAACGCAGCCGAAGGGCAAAAAGGATTTGGCCGAGCTGGAGCAGATCACGAAAGCCGGATTGGATCGGCTCTATGATTTTCAACATGGCGACGGCGGTTGGGGTTGGTGGAAGGAAGGCGAGAGCGATCATTGGATGACAGCGTACGTGGTCTGGGGTTTGACGCTGGCACAACAGGCGGATGTCGATGTCCGAAACTCAACGATGCAAAGCGCAGTTTCGCATCTCGAAAAAGAACTGGTCGAAGAGGAAGCGAATCCCGACATGCAGGCGTTCATGCTGCATGCGCTGGGGGCTTATCGGAATTCACAGAAGGAAACGAAGTTAACGGAGTTTGAAGAAAAGGCGTTCACCAATCTCTGGAACAATCGCGAGAAACTCAACGCTTACACACGCTCGTTGCTGGCGTTGAGCGCGCATAACTTCGGAAAGACCCAGGAAGCCAAAACGCTGATCGCCAATCTGGAAAACGGCGTGAAACGCGATGAGCGGCCGGATGAATCCGTGCTGATCAAAAGCAGTCCATCCGCCATCAACTCTCAACCCTCAACGGTCCAAGGCACCGCGCATTGGGGCGAGGACGGCGTTTATTGGCGCTGGTCGGACGGCGGTGTGGAAGCAACGGCGTTTGCGTTGCGCGCTCTGTTGACGATTGATCCGACGAACCAATTGGTCGAACCGGTTTGCAATTGGCTGATCAAGAATCGGCGCGGTGCGCAATGGAACAACACGCGCGACACGGCCATTGTCGTTCTGGCAATGAACGATTATCTGAGCGCGAGCGGCGAACTGAAAACGGACATCGAATACGAACTGATCGTGAACGGCAGTTCCATTGCGAAAAAGAAAATCACCGGCGCGGATGTTTTCAATGCACCGAGCCGATTCGAAATTGATCCGAAATTGATTCGCGATCAGAACGAAATTCAAATCAAGCGCTCGAGCGGAACCGGCGCTTTGTATTTTGCTGCGGAAGCGAAATTCTTCAGCACGGAAGAACCGATTGCGCCAGCAGGTAATGAAATCTTCGTGAAGCGCGAGTATTACAAACTCGTTGGCCGACCGACGCTGCTGAAAGGTTACGTCTATGACAAACAGCCGTTGCGCGATGGCGAAACCGTGAAGAGCGGCGAACGGGTTCAGACCGTGCTGACAATCGAAGCGAAAAACAATTACGAGTATCTGATGTTCGAGGATCTCAAACCGGCGGGGCTCGAAGCGGTGGAAATTCGCAGCGGCGAATCGCTGTATGCGAAAGAACTCAAATCTGGTGCGGTGGCAAAGTCAGCGGCCAGTAGTCAGTCGTCCGCAGCCAAGGCCACGCATCACGCACCACGCACTACGGACCAATCCGATTACACTGGCCGCGAGCGCTGGGTTTATCAGGAATTGCGCGATCGCAAAGTGGCGTTGTTCATCGACAAATTGCCCCAGGGCGTTTGGGAAATCCGTTATGATGTTCGCGCGGAAGTGCCGGGAAAATTTCACGCGCTGCCGGTGATTGGCCAGGCGATGTACGTTCCGGAAATCCGCTGCAACGGCGCGGAAACGCGGATCACGGTTGAAGACATCGCGCGTTAAGTGAAGCAATCTAACGCAGAGACGCGAAGTGCGCGGAGGTTCGCAGAGAAATGAAAACTGTTCCTCCGCGTTTCTTTGCGGCCTCAGCGTTTCCGCGTTTGAAAAGCTTTCCGCAAAGTTTTTAAAAATCCTTCTAATAAATTTCCCGCACATCCGTTGTCTCTTTGGAAACGCGGATTGGACTGAGCCAACCAACTTGATTGTGGAAACCGATTCAACCAAAGCCGACTGGGTGCGCGAGGCGCTGCGACAACATGAAGGGCCGCTGATCCGTTACGCCGCGCAAATCACCGGCGATCTGGATTCCGCGCGCGACGTGGTGCAGGACGCGTTTGTGCGTCTGTGCGCGAAGGAACCCGATCAATTGGGCGATGGCGTTGCGCCGTGGCTGTTCACCGTTTGTCGCAATCGCGCGCTGGATTTGAAACGAAAGGAGAGTCGCATGACTTCACTGGAACCAACTGAACTGGATTCGCATCAAAGTCGCGAACCGTTGCCGGACGCTGCGGCGGAACAACGCGATAATACGAGTCAAGTAATGCGCCTGCTGGCGTCGTTGCCGCCGAATCAGCAGGAAGTGATTCGACTGAAATTTGAAGGCGGTTTGAGTTATCAGGAAATCAGTTCGGTCACAAATCTGACCGTCACCAACGTGGGCTTTCTGATTCACACCGCGATAAAAACCATCCGGCAAAAACTCGCGAGCGAGTCGAAGTCCGGTCCCAACATTTTAAGGAGTGCTGTATGAACTTGAATCCTGATGATCCGCGTTTGACGGCGTATGCGCTGGGTGAACTGCCCGAAGCCGAACGCGCGCAGTTTGAGGCGGAGTTGAAAGAATCCGCGGAAGGTCAAAAGCTCGTGGAGGAAATTCGCGCCACCGCGGCGTTGTTGGAAAATGAGTTCGCGGAACAGAAATCCCTGGAACTGAATCGCACGCAGCGACGGGCGATTGAGGATCGGCTTCGGCCCGCCAAAAGCCGCGCGGAAAATATTCTGTCTCGTTTGTTTCTCTACGGCGCAACCGCTGCGGCTGCTTGCGTTCTGGCGGCAATGTTGTTGCCGGCCCTTTCCAAATCGAAGAGCAAAGCGGGAAGAGTGGCATCCGTATCGACGCATTATCCCGAACGCACAATGGCTCGGCGCGATGCGGAGCCGTTCAACTCGCCGGCAACAATCGATCCCTCAGAACGATCTGTTCCTTCGAGCGATTTGGGCGCCCCGGTTGCGCCGGGATCGCCGATGCCGGAACCGGTTTTGAGAAAGGAGTTAGATGACAAATCGAAAGTCGCTGTCGGTGAAAGTTTCGCCAAGAAGTCTGAAACACTGAATGCCCCTGCGCCGATTTTGGCAACGCCACCTCGCAATCCTGCAATCAGAGCGCAGGGTGAAATCGCATCGGCGCGTGAAGTTCCGTCGAGGCGGGGAGGGTATCTCCTGGATCAGATTGATACCGCATTGGATGATAGTAAGGTTTATGCGTCCGAAGCTCCGGAACTCCGCCGCGCGCCATGGGATCGCAGGTTCGCAGAAACGCGCGACACCGCCCGCTATCCCCATCTCGTGGAAAACTCCTTCCACTCCGCGCGCAATCAACCGCTTTCTACATTTTCCATCGATGTCGATACGGCGTCTTACGCGAACGTGCGACGTTTCCTGAACGAAGGCCGGATGCCGCCGCGCGACGCGGTTCGCATTGAGGAGTTGATCAATTATTTTTCCTATGACTATCCGCAGCCGCGCGGCGACGATCCGTTCTCCGCGAATATCGAAGTCGCGGGCTGCCCGTGGAATCCCGAGCATCGCCTGGTGCGGATTGGATTGCACGGACGCGAAATCGCGCGCGACAAACGGCCGCCCAGCAACTTCGTTTTCCTGATCGATGTTTCCGGTTCGATGTCGCCGCAGGAACGTTTGCCGCTGCTCAAACAAGCGTTGCGGCAGCTCGTGAAGAAAATGAATGCCGAAGATCGCGTCGCGATTGTCGTGTATGCGAGCGAAGCCGGTTTGAAGCTGGAATCCACTTCCTGCGAAAAGAAGGAAAAAATTCTGCGCGCGATTGATGAACTCGGCGCGGGCGGTTCGACGAACGGCGGCGATGGGATTCGTCAGGCGTATCGGGTCGCAGAACAGAACTTCATTCGTGAAGGCGTGAACCGAGTTCTGCTCTGCACCGATGGCGATTTCAACGTGGGCACGACGGATCAAAGCGAATTGATCCGATTGATTCAGCGCGAAGCCAAGAGCGGCGTGTTTCTCACCACGCTCGGCGTGGGCACCGATAATTACAAAGACGCGCTGATGCAGAATCTCGCGGACAAGGGTAACGGCAATTATCACTACCTCGATTCGCTTGAAGAAGCGCAGAAGGTTCTGATCGATCAGATGAACGGCACGCTGGTGACGATTGCGAAGGACGTGAAAATTCAGGTCGAGTTCAATCCCGCGCAGGTCGGCGCATATCGATTGATTGGTTACGAGAAGCGGCTGTTGCGCAAAGAGGATTTCAACAACGACGCCAAGGACGCCGGGGAAATCGGTGCGGGTCACACCGTCACCGCGCTTTATGAAATCGTGCCGCCGGGCCGCGCGATTTCAGGCGCGGTGGATGATTTGAAATATCAGCAGCCGAGCGAGGAAAAGCCGGAACGCTACGTCACGACCGGCAGCCGCGAACTGCTGACGCTCAAGCTGCGTTACAAACAGCCGGATGGAGAGCGGAGCCGTCTGCTGGAATTTGCGGTGACGGACACGGGCAAAGGTTTCCGCGGTGCGTCCAAGGATTTCCGGTTCGCAGCGTCCGTGGCTTCGTTTGGAATGCTGTTGCGCGATTCCGAATTCAAAGGCGACGCTTCGTATCGCGACGTGCTGAACTGGGCGGAATCAGCGAAAGGCGATGACGCGGAAGGTTATCGGTCGGAGTTCATCAATCTGGTGCGCAAAGCGCGGAGTTTGGATGGAAGAAATTGATAAGTTGATCACACCCGGCGTTGCCATTCACGGTCGCGTCGGGCGGCGTGAATCACCGCGGCGACGATGACAATTCGCTCCGCTTCAGCCGGGATTCGTACCAAATCACTGCTTCCGTGACGTCCCGCTCCATTTCCGGTCGGAACTCAATCCGCCAATTCATCGCGCGAACCGGGTCCGCAGACGTTTCTTCATTCGTCCAGCGAAACAGCGGTTTCGGGGTGCTGATGGTGATCTACAAGTCGTTTTTCAGCCAGGGCGAGGTCTTCATCCGAAAGCTCAGCACCATCCAAATCCAACGCACGGCGAATCAACAACTGCCGTTCAGCAACCGTTAACGCAGGCAATTCAGCAAGCACTTCAGTGAAGCTCATGAAGGAAACGCCAGCTTGTTTCCCGGTGCCAATCAAGGTGGTCTCAACGGCAGAGGAATGCACGAAAATCGGTGGCCGGCACGATATCACAAAGCCGTTAGATTAACTCCGCGGTCTGAGGTTCGACAGCGGAGTAAAACTGGCGCGAACTGCGTTTTGAAATCACTGCTGCGCCGCGTCATCAGCGGCGTCGGCTTTGGGCACGATTTCCGAAATCTGCACGTGCAGGATTTTCTTATCGCGCGTGACAATCGTGCGTTCGTCGCCGCTGGAAGCGGCGATGCGTCCTAGGATCGCGCGTCCATCCGTCAACCGGATCAAATCCGGCTGCGCGTTGAACCACTGATTGTCTGTGGGCGTCCAGGTCGCCGGAATGAATTTCTTTCCTGAACAGATGTTACAGGCCTGTTTTCCCGAACCTTTGCAGGCAGAACAGACCACCGTGGTGGCGCCGCCGCAAATGGGACAGCGTCCGATGTTCACCGGCTCGCCATTCTGATATTGAATCACTTCGCCGACGTGATTCTGGTTCCACGAACGCGAACCTCGGGCGGTTTTGAACGTGATCCACAATTCGCTGGGGTCATGCCCGGCAACGTTCATGTGCCGCCACGTTCCGCGGGTCAGGCGAATACAACTTCCAGGACATTCCGTTCTGCCGGATTTGCAACCTTTCCCTTCACACGCGACCAAGCCCGAGCCGTTGCATTCAAAACAGGTTTTTTCATCGGGCCCCGGACCGACCGTCGCCGGCTTTGCCGAGGTCGCGGTAATGTTATTTGTCGTTGCGGGTGAATCGGGGTTTGCTGAATTCACTGGACCGCTCGACGATTCTTTTCCGCAGCCATTCCAAAGCAGCGCGCCGACCAGAACAGCAAACGAACAGACGATTGAAGCTTTTCTGAAAAGTTCCTTGGGCATGGCGCAAAGTTAGGAAAATGGTTTTCGCGTGTAAAGCCGGCTGCTCGATCTCAACAATAGAAGGCAGAGGGTTGATCGCTTGATCTTAAGGTGCCGGCCTTTTCGCTTTATTCGTTCAGCGTCTTCCCGCAACGTCAGCACATGAATCGGTTATTCTTCGCTTCACTTCTCTTCAGCCTGAACGCCGCGGTTGCGTCCACGAATCTGACTTATCGCAATCCTTTGATGAATGGCGAAAGTTTTGCCGATCCGGATGTCATCAAGGTGGACGACACTTACTACCTTTACGCCACCACGCACGGACGCGGCTACGATGCCTACACGTCCAAGGATCTTGTGCATTGGGAAAATAAAGGGCTGACGTTTGATGATCCGCGGCGGGGTGCGTGGGCGCCGGACCTGTTTCAAAACACAAAGGGCGACGGCAAATTTTATCTCTATTACACCGACAGCATGGACAATCAGCGTCGAGGCGGACCGGAAAAGCAGATTGGCGTGGCGGTGGCCGATTCGCCGCTCGGACCGTTCGTGGACAAAGGCGTGCTCGCGACCAACGCGATCGACGCACACTTGTTCTGCGACGATGACGGCAAGCTGTATCTCTACTACGTGAACTGGAACGGCGGCGGTTTCAAAATTGCCGTTCAGCCAATGAAAGATCCGCTCACCAAGGAAGGCGATCTCAGGAATGTGCTTCGGCCGACTGAACCTTGGGAAAAAGCCAGCGGCGAAGTCACCGAAGGCCCGTTCATGCTGAAGCACAACGGCGTCTATTATCTGATGTATTCCGGCAGCGGCGCGAATTCTCCAACGTACGGCATTGGCTACGCCACATCGAAATCACCGCTCGGCCCGTTTGAAAAATTCAAAGGCAACCCCATCGTGCATCGCGGAAACAAAGTGCTGGGTCCCGGACATCATTGCGTAATCGAAGGACCGGACAAAAAGCTTTGGCTGGTCTATCACCAGAAGTGGGATGACAAGATTAACTTCAACCGTTTCCTTGCGATTGATCCAATGTGGTTTGACGATCAGGGCGTGATTCACGCAAAAGCGACTCGCGAAACAGATGAACCTGCGCCATGAAGTTTAATAAGCATCGCGGATACAATTAAATCTGATGATCAAACTCCCTCTCTTCCTGACGAAGGAAGGAAGAGGGCCGGGGTGAGGAGGTTTTTAGCTAGTTTTCAGCGATTCTAATACGTTAATCCGGCGGGTGGGCCGGGTTGATAAGAAAAATCAAAATCCCCTCTCTCCGGCTCTGTCCCCGCTCGTTCCTCACGGGGCGAGAGTGACCTGACCATACCTCCAGTCGCATCCATGCATCACCGCGCCGCTTGTCTGAGATTCCAACTTCCACTACGGTAACCTCGTGATTTACGACGCGTCATTGGACGAATTATTGCAGAAAGTCTGGGACGGAAAACGCATCGACCCGGCGGAAGCGTTGCGGCTTTACCATTTGCCCCTCGAAGAACTCGGCGCGCTCGCGGATCGCCGACGTCAGATCGCTCGGTGCGATGCGCATGACGGACGCGGCAACGAGATTGTCACCTACATCGTCGATCGCAACGTCAACTACACGAACGTCTGCAACGTCTATTGCAAATTCTGCGCGTTCTATCGCACCGAAAAGGACGACGATTCCTACGTCATCACTTTCGATGAAATGGATCGGAAGATTGAAGAAACCATCGCGCTCGGCGGCACGCAGATTCTCATGCAGGGCGGACATCATCCGAAGCTGACCAAGCAGTGGTATCTCGATCTGCTTTCACACATCAAAGAAAAGTTTCCGCAGATCAATATTCACGGATTCAGCCCGAGCGAGTTCATCCATTTCCGTGAGGTATTCAACGAACCGCTGGAACAGATCATTGGCGATTTCGTAAAAGCCGGCCTGGGATCGATCCCGGGCGGCGGCGGCGAAATTCTCGTGGACCGCGTGCGCAAGCGCATTTCGCCGTTGAAAGCCATGAGCGATGACTGGCTGGAAGTCATGGATGTCGCGCATCGGCTCGGATTGAATTCTTCGGCGACCATGATGTTCGGACATGTCGAAACGATTGAAGATCGCATCCAACATCTCGAACGTCTGCGCCAGCAACAGGATAAAACAAAGGGTTTCACTGCATTCATCTGCTGGACGTTCCAGGCTGAACACACAAAGCTCAAAGCCCCGACCGTTGGCGCGCACGAATATTTGAAGACCCAGGCGCTCGGGCGGATTTACCTCGATAATTTTCCCAGCGTGCAAAGTTCCTGGGTGACGCAGGGATTGGAGATTGGCCAGATTGCTTTGAAATACGGCGCGAATGATCTGGGCAGCATCATGATTGAGGAGAACGTTGTTTCCCAGGCCGGCACAACTTTCCGCATGACTGTCCCGGACATGCAGCGTTTGATCAAAGATGTCGGCTACGAACCACATCAGCGCGATAACTGGTATCGGCTGCTGAATTAACCGACAGGCCGGAGCGCGGACTTCAGTCCGCGAGGTGCGGTAATTCGGGAAACACGCGGACTGAAGTCCGCGCTCCTTCGATCAATTCGCGCCATCCACAATCTGGCAGACGAGCGGCGTCATCTTCACGTTCACCGCTTTTTCGTATTCGCGCTGCATGTGATCGATGAAGTTTTGCGCTTCGTGATGTTTCACCAGATTGATCGTCGCGCCGCCGAAGCCACCGCCGGTCAGACGCGCGCCGAGACACGCGGGATGCTTGCGCGCGATTTCAACGAGAACGTCCAACTCCTTCGTGCTGTTCTTCAGAAAATCGCGGGAGCTTTCGTGGCTCTGAAACATGAATTGTCCAAACTGCTGGTGATCGCCTTCGCGCAACGCTTTCGCACCGGCCACGACGCGCGCAATTTCGCTCGTGACGTGCTTTGCGCATTCGTATTCGCGCTGCGTGAGTTTGTCGCGATTGGCTTCCACGTCTTTCAATTCCACTGTGCGCAACGATTTCGCGCCCAGTTTCTTTGCAGCATTTTCGCAATTCTGCCGGAGTTCATTGTACTCGCCGCCAATCAATTCATGCTTCACGCCCGAATTGCAGACGATAATCGCTTCACCCGGCATCGGCGGATTTTCGACGGTGAGCGAACGGCAATCGATGTCGATAACCGAAGACGCTTTTCCGAAGAGCGAGGAAATCTGATCGAGAATGCCGCATTGCACGCCGACGAACTGGTTTTCCGCAGCCTGGCCAATCTTTGCAAATTCCAATCGTTCCACCGAACCGATGGACGGCAATTCGCCTTTGCTGTCGCGTTGCGGCGGCGTTCCCAGACCGGTGGGTGTAAGTGTGAACGGAAAGAGCTTTCGCACAATCAGCGCGGTGCCGACTTCCAGCGCCGCTGAACTGCTCATGCCTGCGCCCATGGGAATCGTGCCGTGAATCGCCGCGTTGAAACCGCTGAAGTGAACGCCGCGTTTCCGAAGCTGAAGCAGAACGCCTTTGACGTAATTCGCCCACGGCGCGGCGGGATTTTTTTCGATCTGATCAACGCTGAAAATTTCGTGTTCCGAAAATGCGGACGACGCGAGTTCGATTTTCCCGTCGGTTCGCGGAGACGCGGCGAAAGTGATGTATTTGTCCACCGCGAGCGCCATCACGAGACCGTCATTGTAATCGGTGTGATTGCCCAGCAATTCGAGCCGGCCGGGTGCGCGGACCGTGTGAGTGGGCGTCTGATTGAAATGTTTTTTGTAGAGATCGGAGACTGCTTGCGTGTCGGTGATTGCCATTTTTCAATTCAGTAACTTGGCGCGGCCAAGGCGCTCCGGATCCATCCCGAACCGCTCGCGGAAGCTATAGTTGGTCGAATTTCTTGGCGAGTTCAAAATCCTTGGCGGTCAATCCCCCCGCATCGTGCGTGGATAATGCCAGCGTGACTTTGTTCCAGCGAATGTCGATGTCCGGATGATGATTGGCTTCCTCGGCAATTTTCGCCAGTGCGTTGACGAACTGAATCGCGCCGGGAAAATCCTTGAACTGAAACGTGCGCGTGATGTTGTCCGCTTTTTGCGTCCAGTTCGGAACGGAACCAAGCGCCTCGTTGATCTGGGTTGAATTGAGCTTTTCCATAACAGACAAGTGACACAGCGCGGAGCAAAGTCCATGGGAATCTGCCCGAACTTTCGACGCTCTGTTGCCCGGAAGACGTTCGGGTAATCACCCAATTGGTTCCGCGCTCAACGAAGCAGAACATCAGAACGTTTCATGCGATTGCTTTTTGTTCACGACCGATTTGGTGCGATGGCCGGTGCGGAGGTCAATCTGCATCTGACGGCGATTGAATTGAAAGCTCGGGGCAATCTTGTCGCAATTCTTCACGGCCCAGGCACTGGAAAAGCTGAAGCCGATTGGAACGAAATCTTCGCCGAACGGTTTGCGCTGGATTCAGACTCCAACGAGCAAATCGCTGAAGCCGCGATTCAGGCGTTCCAACCCGATGCCATCTACGTTCACAAAATGGCAGACCTGACGGTGCTGGCAGCGCTCGCCCGCTCGAGTGTTCCGGTCGTTCGCATGGTTCACGATCACGATCTGTATTGCCTGCGCAGCTATAAATATTTCCCGCTCACGCGAAAGATTTGCCCGCATGGCGCGGGATGGCGCTGTGTGTTCCCCTGCGGCGCGATTGTCGCGCGTCAACGCGGCCGACGTTTGCCTCTGAAATGGATGAGCTTTTTCGCGAAGCTGAAAGAACTGCGAATCAATCGTTCGTTTGCGCGAATGATCGTGGCGACGGATTTCATGCGTCAGGAATTGTTGCGCAATCACTTCGATCCGCGCCGGATTGAAATTCATGCGCCGGTTCCACGCACTCAAGACGCCGTCGCATCAAGCACGTTTTCAGATCGCAACCGGATCGTTTACTCCGGCCAGATCATTCGCGGAAAAGGCGTTGATGTGTTGTTGGAATCGCTGGCGACAATCAAGGTTCCGTTCGAATGCGTGATTCTCGGTGATGGCCATCATCGAAGCTATTGCGAACACCTTTCCGAGAAACTCGGGTTGGCCGATCGGGTGACGTTTAAAGGTTATTTGCCATCGAGCGACGTGGCGAAATTTTACGCGGATGCGAGCGTGACGGTCGTCAGTTCTGTCTGGCCGGAACCCTTCGGCGCGGTGGGACTGGAAGCGATGCGTTTTGGCGTGCCGGTCGTCGCCTTTGACGCGGGCGGAATTCGTGAATGGCTGACGGATGGCGAGAATGGATTTCTCGTTCCGCGGATGGATCGCGCGCAGTTCGCGAATCGCGTGGAGCAATTGCTGCGCGACAAAACTCTGGCACGACGACTCGGCGAAAACGGCAAACGGATTGCGCGAGAAAAGTTCGGCTTCGAACAATACATCGACGGATTGGAACGAATGTTTGCGCGCGTCGCGGCGCATCCGCAGACTGAAGCCGTGCGATGAAATCCAACTCCGCGCCATTTCTCGTCGCCATTGTGGGCGGCAGCGGTTCCGGCAAAAGCTGGCTGGCCGAACGATTGGAAGCCGCGCTGGACGGCAAAGCGGCGCGTCTTTCGCAGGATGACTTCTATCATGATCGTTCCCTGATTCCGCCGGAAGAACGCGCCGCCTTAAACTTCGATCATCCGGACGCCATCGATTGGCAAAGCCTCGAAAAAGCCGTTCAGGAATTAATGGAAGGTCGCGTGGCGTCATTGCCGACCTACGATTTCAAAACGCACTGTCGCGATCCCTGTTTCCGCGCGCTGGAGCCGAAACCGATCATCCTCATGGAAGGATTGTGGCTGTTGCGTCAGCAATCTTTGCGCGATTGCTTTGATTTGAAAGTGTTCATCGAATGTCCTTTATCCACGCGCTTGCGTCGCCGCATCGAACGAGATTTGCTCGCGCGTGGACGCAGCCGGGCTTCGGTGGAAAAGCAGTTTTACGAAACGGTTGAACCGATGCATCGCGAATTTGTTTCACCGCAAAAGCGTTGGGCGGATGTCGTGCTGCCGTTTGATTTAACAGAACAGGATGTTCGACAACTGGCGAACAAACTGTCGGCGAAGCTGTTCCCGGAAAAGGATAGTGGCACGGGCGTCTCGCCGGTGCGTTGATGCTAAGGTTCTTCATCTGAAACCCACGGGCGAGAGGCTGTGCCATTGATTCTTCCCGAAATCTTGAATTTTCCCGGAACGGTTTTGTCTCTCATGGAAACTGCGCTAAGCTTGTTTTGCGTTCGGCGGATTGTGAATTTTTAACCCGAGCAGGCGTCGAAACGGCTATTGATATGAAAAAGCTGATTTTGCTGATGACTTTGATTACGGCGGGCGTGAGTGCGCAGGCGGGGCATTTTCATCATTACGGCCATCACCGCGCATGGCATACGCATCGCGGAACATCGGTTTCCATTTATTACGGCGCGTCACCTTTTTACTCTTCCTATTATTCTTACGCGCCTTATCCGTATTCCTATTGCTACGCTCCGCCGTATCGCTACGACTACACGTATTCCCGGCCCAATTACGCCGTGGGTGGAACATTGCTTGGCGCATTGGCGGGCGGGCTGATCGGCAACAGCGTTCATCATCAAGGCTGGGAAGGCGCGGGAATCGGAGCGGCGGCGGGACTGGTGCTTGGAAGTGTGGCGGAACACAATGCCCGCTCTCGTGAACGATCCGCTTATTCCGCGCCGGTCGTTTATTCCCAGAGCAGCGTCATTGCCGATTCGCCAACGGTGAATGACGCGCCCACCGTTCCAGCGGCGCCGCAGGTTCCGAGAGCACCAGCGTATCAACCGGTCAGTTCCATGAGCAGCGCCAACAGCCTGTTCGGCCGATAATTTTCCAATTGAATTCAACTCCAACTTTGCTGAAAAAATCGAAAGCTTTTTAACTATGATCAATTATCGACCTTCCTTGTTCGCTTTGGCAATCGCCGGACTCGTGAGCGGCTGCGCTTCCACTGGCGTTAAGAATCCTTCGGGTGTTCCGGTCACGCAAATGCGCGCGGACGAACAAGGATTTGTAGGCGGCACGGGCGTGGAATCGCAGGACCTCGTGGCAGTCACGGACAAGATGGCCCGAAGCATTCTTAGCATTCCGCAGATCGCCAACGCTCAGGGCACACCGCGCGTGGTGCTGGATCCGGTTAAAAACGAAACACGATTCCCGATCAACAAGGACATTTTCCTCACGCGCATCCGCGTTCAATTGAACAGCAAGGCGCAGGGCAAGGTGCTGTTCCTGGCGCGTGATCGCATGACGGCTCTCGAAAAGGAACGCTCGCTCAAACAATCCGGCCAGGTGACATCCAGTTCCGATCCGAACGTGGTGGAATTCAAAGGCGCGGACTTTTTCCTGACCGGCAGTCTGCAGGGCCTTACGACGCGCACTTCGGCGGGCACGAGCGATTACATTCTCTACAGCTTTCAATTGATTGATGCGCGCACCAGCGACATCGTCTGGGAAGATTCTGCGGAAATTAAGAAACAAGGATTGGAAGACGCCGCCTATCGGTAAGCGTCCCTCTGATGAAGGTATCAACGCAAAGGCGCAAAGCCACTGAGCCGCTGGAAACGCATTCTCCTCGTTCCATTGCGTCTTCGCTTTTTCGCGTCCGGACGTTGATCCGCTTTCTCGGTTGCGCATTGCTTCTGACCGGTTGCGCTACCCATCGTCAACCGCCCGTTGTGCTGACGGGCGATATCATGGTGGACGGACCGAATGCCATTGAACACGGCCCGCCGAAAGACAAAGTCCTTTGGCAGGATCGCACCGCGGCAGCCGCCATGCGCCGGGGCCAATTTGATCTCGCCAGGCGTTATCTCGATGACGTGCTGCTGACGTTCGGAGGCATTTACGGAAACAACAAATCCGCCCGTCAGGCACGCGGTTATTTTCACGAAGAATCCAAAAAGACTTTCATCGGCGAGCCTTACGAACGCGTGATGGCGTATTACTATCGCGGAATTCTCTATTGGATGGAGGGTGAACCGGACAACGCCCGCGCCTGTTTTCGCAGCGCGCAGATCGAAGACGCCGGAACCGAGGATGAAAGTTATTCCGCCGATTACGCGATTCTCGATTACCTCGACGGTCTCGCAACGTTGAAGCTCGGCGGCGATGGATCGGATGCGTTTCGACGCGCGGAGAAGGAATCCCGTCTTTCCAGGCTGCCGCCTTACAACGCGCAGGCGAACGTCATTTTCTTTCTCGAATTCGGCCTTGGCCCAACCAAATACGCGGGCGGCGAATACGGCGAACAACTTCGTTTTCGCGACAATCCTTCACCCGCAAAAACCGCAACCATCAGCGTTAACGGCCAGAAACTCACGGCCGGCGCCTGTGATGATCTGGTGTTTCAAGCCACGACCCGCGGCGGTCGCGTGATGGATTACGTGCTGGGAAACAAAGCCGTTTTCAAATCCACCACCAGCGCGATTGGTGATGTGGGAATCGTGAGCGGCGCGCTGCTGGCAACTCGCCGCGGGCATAACAGCGCGGCGGATGAAGTTGGTTTGGGACTTCTTGCCGCAGGTTTATTGAGCAAAGTTTTTTCCGCAGCGACAACGCCCGGCGCGGATATCCGCACCTGGGACAATCTTCCGCGTTATCTGACCTTTGCCACGCTTGCATTGCCTGCGGGAGCGCATGCCGCGACGATTGAATTTCAGGATGCGGCCGGGCGTCCATTGCCAAACCTGACCAAGCAAATCACGATCAATGTTCCGGTCGATGGAAAAGACAAAGTGGTTTTTGTGAGCGATCAATCGGTAACTCCGCAAACATTATGAAAAAAAATCTGTTAACTCTCGTGGCTCTGGCCGCCGTGACGCTGGCTTTCACCGGATGCGAAACGGCAGTGGTGGATCGCGGCGCTTATCTGCCGTTGAACACCACGGTCAATGATGTTGAAAACCGCGCCGGTATCGTGTTGCTCGATCAGCGCGTTCAGAATTCCGTGACCTGCCCGGGCATTCAGGAAACGCGTTTGCCGGACGGGCGATTACAGGTCGCGGCGCAATTGCGCAACCGCGAAGAACGTCGCATTCAGGTTCAGGCGAATTGCGAATTCAAGGATGCGCAGGGATTCACGATTGATTCCACGCCGTTTCAGAATGTGTTCTTCGATTCCAATTCGCAGGAAACCGTGCGCTTCATTGCGATGAACGACAAGGCGGTGCGTTACACAATCCGCATTCGCCAGGCGCAATAGTTCGCGCGGGTTTGCCCGCTGAAACCGAACAGGAAATCCAATGATGAAAAAGCAAAACCTGATTTTGTTACCCCTCTGCATTTTGAGCCTGACCACTGCTCACGCTCAACGAGGCGCCACTCCTTTCAATGAACCGGAACCGGTGCGATCCCAACCCGAACCGCCGCCGACGTTTTGGGAAAACCCGAACTACTACAACCCGTTCGCTTCAAACACGCCGCCGCTCACGGCGTCAACGCCAGCGTATGTTTACGATCAAAAGGTTTACGGCGGTCGCGCGCCTTTGGTCACTCAGGAACAGGCGCAGGGAATCGTCGATCGATTCAAGGAAGCCTATCCGAAACTCGGCAGCCCGCGCTTTCTGATTTACGTCAATCGCGAGCTCGTGAATCAGCAATCCGGAATGAAGCTGATCAAGCGTGAAGAAAAAACGGAAAGCGTTCGCGGTGGCACCAATTCCGAACCCATCTTCAAAAGCACCGGCGAAAATTCGTATCGTGCCGACGGCAAACCTGCGCCAACCCTGGCGGACAAGCAAACAGTGCGCGATGTCGAACGGCTGTTCGGCCGGCCATTGCGCGCGGGTGGCGCGACACTGGCGGATCAAAGCGTCGCGGCGCAGTTGATTGCCGATCGGCCTTTGGCGGAATTCATCGGCTCGACCGACACGCCCCAGGCGCGGAAAGATCGGGAAGCGTTGAACCAGATTGCCGACGTGGTGATTGAAATTCTGATTTCCTCGAAAACGCTCGATGTAAACACCATTTCCGGAACACAGACGTATTCCGTTCCCGATATTCAAGCGACGGCGATTCGCCTGAAGGATGCACGCATTCTGGCGCAGGCTTCCTCCAGTGACATTGGAAATCGCATTCCGCCGTATGCTTTCGCCCAATACAGCGTCGATGAAATCACCGAAGCGACCGCGCTGCAATTAATGGAAGATCTGGCGCAGTAAGTTGCTCCAACCGGGGAACTCCCGTGCTCGCAGCGATTCGCAGAATTTGCGTTTCGCGACAACCGTTTCCCCGGAAAAAATTTCTGGTTTACCGCCTTCGCGTCGCCCACCATGAAGCGGCCTTTGTGGCAGCTATTACATGAAAGCGAAAATTATTGTGACGCCGAAAAAAGCGGTTCTCGATCCCCAGGGGAAAACCGTCCAAACCGCCCTCGAACACATGGGCTACAGCGGCATCGGCGCGGTGCACGTCGGAAAATACATGGAAATCGAACTCACCGGCACGGACAAGGAAGCCGCGCGGAAAATCATCGACGAAGCCTGCCACAAGCTGCTCAGCAATCCGGTGATTGAGGATTACCGGTTTGAGATTGAGTGAATCTACGATACAGTCATTCGTTCGCACTCAGCCGCCCGCCGCAAATCCAAATCGCCGAGCCAATGACTGCGGATTATTGACCACTGACCATTATGAATTTCGCTGTTCTCCAGTTTCCCGGTTCCAATTGTGATCAGGATTGCGTTCACGTCCTGCGCAATGTTTTTGGCCATTCCGCCCGGGCGGTCTGGCACAAGGACGCTTCGTTGGGCGAGGCCGATGCCGTTCTGATTCCCGGCGGATTCAGCTATGGCGATTATCTTCGCACCGGCGCGATTGCTCGATTCAGCCCGGTGATGCAGGCGGTTCAGCAATTTGCGGAGAATGGCGGTCTCGTTCTCGGCGTCTGCAATGGCTTTCAGATTCTCTGCGAAGCCGGTTTGCTGCCCGGCGCTTTGATTCGCAATCGTTCGCTGCAATTCCGTTGCGAACACGTTTTTCTGAAAACCGTCACGACGGATTCACCGTTCACCAATCGCATTCCGCAGGACAAATTGCTGTGCGTTCCCATTGCGCACGGTGAAGGCTGCTATTTCGCCGATGAAGCAACGCTCGCAAAGCTGAAGGCGAACAATCAGATTTTGTGGCGTTACGTGAACGCCCAGGGCGAACCGACCGAATCCGCCAATCCGAATGGATCTTTGGAAAATATCGCAGGCATTTGCAACGAGCGCCGCAACGTCGCCGGCTTGATGCCGCATCCCGAACGCGCCAGCGAAGCGATTCTGGGTTGTGCCGACGGAAAGCTGATTTTCGAAAGTTTGATTCACGCGCTGCAAAACAAGTCTGCGGCGAAAGCGGCTTAAGATTTCAATGCAAATTGCAGGCAGCGTCTGCAAAATCTGCCGTCGATCGGCGCTCGATCTCAATTGAAAAGACCCGGCGCAGGCTGGAGTCGCGAGCCGGAATGACCTATAAGCTTTCTACGCTGACTGCAAAAATGATTCAAAAGCGCAGAGCAAATTTAAAATGACCGAACCCGCCATAACCCCTGAGCTGGTTGCCAAACACAACCTGACGCCGGAAGAATACGCTCACGCCAAGGAAATCCTCGGCGGCCGCGAACCGAGCTACACCGAACTCGGAATTTTTTCCGTCATGTGGAGCGAGCATTGCAGCTACAAAAATACGCGGCCACTGCTGAAAACATTTCCCACGAAATCACCCAAAATCCTCGTGGGCGCGGGCGAGGAAAACGCCGGCATCATCGACATCGGTGACAGCCTGGCGATCGCGTTCAAGATTGAATCGCATAATCATCCGAGCGCGGTGGAGCCGTTTCAGGGCGCAGCCACCGGCGTAGGCGGAATCGTGCGTGATATTTTCACCATGGGTGCGCGGCCGATTTGCGCGCTGAATTCGCTGCGGTTCGGACCGATTACTGATGAGAACCCTCACCCGGCCTCCGGCCACCCTCTCCCATCGGATGGGAGAGGGGCTGGGGGTGAGGGCGCCCCCGCAGTTTCCGCCGAAGTTCTAAACAACCGCCGTCTCTTCGCGGGCGTGGTAAGCGGCATCGCACATTATGGAAACTGCTTCGGTATTCCGACCGTCGCAGGCGAGGTTTATTTCGACAAATCTTATGAAGGCAATCCGCTGGTGAACGCTTTCTGCCTTGGCGTTTTGCGTCATGACCAGATCGCGCGCGGTGCCGCCAAGGGCATTGGCAATCCTGTGTTTTACGTCGGGCCAGCCACCGGTCGCGACGGTCTCGCCGGTGCCGCATTTGCCTCGCAGGATTTGACCGATGAATCGGCCCAACAACAACGCGGCGCGGTTCAGGTTGGCGATCCATTTATGGAAAAGCTCGTGATGGAAGCCTGCCTCGAATTGCTGGCAACCGGTGCGGTCGCTGGCATTCAGGACATGGGCGCGGCGGGATTGACCTGCTCGACTTGCGAAACGGCAGCGCGCGCCGGAACCGGAATTGAGATCGAGCTGGACAAGGTTCCGCAACGTGCGCCGAACATGAGCAGCTACGAAATCATGCTTTCCGAATCGCAGGAACGCATGTTGATCATCGTTCACAAAGGCCGCGAGGAAGAAGTGAAACGCATTTTCGACAAATGGGATTTGCCCTGGTCGGAAGTCGGCGTGGTAACGGATACCGGACACATGGTCGTCCGCCACGGCGGAAAAATCATCGCTGATATTCCAGCCAAGAAGATCGCGGACGAATCACCGATTTATCATCGCGAAAGCCGGGAGCCGGAATATTTGAAGGCAGTTCGTGCGTTTCGTTTGGACGGAATTCTCGATACGCAATCGCCGCTGGACGATCTGAAGCAGCTTCTGGCTTGGCCGAGCATCGCTTCGAAGAACTGGGTTTATCGTCAATACGATCACATGGTGCGCGACGGCACAGTGGTCAATCCCGGAAGCGACGCCGCGGTGATTCGCATCAAAGGCGATTCCTTGCCCGAATCTTCGAATGGCAAATCCGTTCCGGAAAAACTCATCGCCATGTCGGTCGATTGCAACGGCGTTTACGTTTATCTCGATCCTTACGAAGGCGCGAAGGCTGCCGTCGCGGAAGCGTGTCGCAATCTCGCTTGTTCCGGTGCGGTGCCGCTGGGTGCGACGGATAACCTGAACATGGCCAATCCGCACAAGCCCGAGTTGTTCTGGCAGATTCAGGAAAGCGTCCGCGGTTTGGCCGACGCCTGCCGCGCTTTCAACGCGCCGGTCACGGGCGGAAACTGCTCGCTCTACAATCAGAATCCTTCCGGCCCAATCGATCCGACACCCACCATCGCTGTGGTTGGCCTGGTCGAAAAAGCGGAAGATGTTACGACGCAATGGTTCAAAGACGAAGGCGACGCGATCATTTTGCTCGGCGATTTAGTGGACGCGAATGATCCGATTCAAGGTCTCGGTGGCAGCGCGTATTTGCAGGTGATTCACGGGAAGAAAGCCGGTTCGCCACCACGGGTTGATTTGGACAAGGAAAAGGAATTGCACCTTGCGCTGCGGGCGTTGATTCAATCCGGCGTGGTCAAGAGCGCGCATGATTGCAGCGACGGCGGTCTCGCCGTGGCGCTGGCGGAAAGCTGCATCTCGCAGCAGATCGCGCGCGACACACCGCGGCTGATCGGCGCGGAAATTGATTTCTCAGAAAATGCGGCGCTCTCACGAGACGCTGCGACGAAACCGCGAATCGACGCGCTGCTGTTCGGCGAAAGCCACGGTCGCATCGTGATTTCCACGTCGCCGGTCAATGCGGGAAAAGTTTTGGCGCAGGCGAAAATTCTCGGCATTTCCGCCGCGAAGATCGGAACCGTGGGCGGGGCAACATTGCAAATCAAGGCCGGTGAGTACACATTATCCGGCGATTTGCGCGAATTGCATGATCTTTGGTGGAATGCAATCGCCCGCGCGATGAATTGAACGTTTCGTGTCGCCGATAATACATCTCCTCGGAAGTTGGCTGGTAGCCACTGCAGCCACCAACAATTCCCGGGATCGCATGTTGGTCACTCTGGCCGGAGTCGTTCCCGATGCTGACGGACTGGGCATTGTTGCAGATACGGTTGGCTCTTTGATTTCCGGTCGTGAAAACACGTTCCACTACTATCAGCAATATCACCATTATTTGCTTCACGGCTGGCTTGGAGCAATCGGAGTTGCAGCTGTGTGTGCGGGGTTTGGCAAACAACATCTTCGGGCGGCGCTGTTGTGTTTGCTGACCTTTCATCTGCATTTGCTTTGCGACCTGATGGGATCGCGTGGTCCGACTGCCGGTGATTTGTGGCCGATTTCGTATTCCGAACCAATCTTCCGTCATCCGATCCTTTTCTGGCGAAATCAATGGCGATTGGACGGCTGGCAGAATCGGGTTATTTGTGTCACGCTGTTCCTGCTTGAACTCGGAATGGCGCCGGTTCGCGGATATTCCGTGGTGGAGATTTTCAGCAAAAAGGCTGATGCAGTGTTTGTTCAGGTGATCAGTAAATGGCGTTCCGCTTTGATTCGACCAAAGCAGAATGCCGTGAAGCAAAGTTAGTCGAGATTTAATGCAGCATTATCCCAAACATTATTGCGGCGTGTTCGGTGTTTTTGGTCACCCGAACGCTGCCGAACTCACATACTACGGCCTTTACGCGCTGCAACATCGCGGCCAGGAAAGCGCGGGAATTGTCACCAGCGACGGCAAACAATTTCGCGTTCATAAAGGCATGGGACTCGTGCCGCAGATTTTCACGGGCGAAATCCTGCACGATCTCGTCGGCGATATGGCCATCGGTCATACGCGTTATTCAACCACCGGTTCATCCCATATTCTCAACGCCCAACCGCTCACCATCAATTGCCGCCTCGGCCCGATCGCCATCGCGCACAACGGCAATCTGACCAACGCCGGCCAGTTGCGCCTGGAGCTGGAAGAAAAAGGGCAGGTGTTCCAAACCACGGTGGACAGCGAAATCATTTTGCATCTGATGGCGCAACCGCATTTCAACGGGGGCGGCAATCATCTCGTGCAGGCGATCCGCCGGATCGAAGGCGCCTATTCGCTGGTTATCATGACGGAAAAGGAAATGATCGGCGTGCGCGATCCACACGGTTTCCGCCCGTTGTGCCTCGGCAAACTCGATGACGCGTGGGTGCTGGCGAGCGAGACCTGCGCGCTGGATTTGATTCACGCCAAGTTCGTTCGCGATGTGGAACCGGGCGAAGTGGTAATCATCAACAAGGAAGGTTTGACCAGCATTCAGGCCTTTCCCGAACAGGAGCGCCGTGCGTTCTGCATTTTTGAATACGTCTATTTCGCGCGGCCGGACAGCACGATTGCGAATCGCAACGTCTATCGCGTTCGCACCGAAATGGGCCGCCAACTGGCGCGCGAGAATCCGATCAACGCTGATCTGGTTATCCCCGTTCCTGACAGCGGCAATTCCGCCGCGCTGGGTTATTCATTGGAATCCGGCATTCCGTTTGAAATGGCATTTGTCCGCAATCACTACGTCGGACGCAGCTTTCTTCAACCGTCGCAACTGATTCGCGATTTCGCGGTGCGCGTGAAGCTGAATCTCATTGGCGATCTGGTGAAAGGCAAACGCGTGATCGTGGTGGACGATTCCATTGTTCGCGGCACGACCTGCAAGACACGCGTGAACAGTCTGAAGCAGGCGGGCGCGACCGAAGTTCACGTGCTGGTGAGTTGTCCGCCGCACATGAATCCCTGCGTTTACGGAATTGATTTTCCGGATCGCAGCAAGCTGATGGCTGCCAATTATTCCATCGAAGACATTCGCAAATATCTGAACGCCGATTCACTGCATTACCTTTCCCAGGATGGAATGGTGAAGGCGACCGGTCTTCCGAAGGAAAGTTTCTGCATGGCGTGTTACGACGGAAATTATCCCGTGAAGTACGATCCGTCGGTGGACAAACACATCATCGAACGGCGCAATGGCCGCGTCACCAGCCTGAGCGAATCCATCGCCAAAGATCGTGCGCAGATCAAGCTGTTGTAAGGCAGTCGCAGTGGAAAAATTTGAGGCGCGTCCTCGCGATTGCGGGAACGCGCCTCGTCAATTCTTGCGAATCACTTTCCAGTCTTCAGCTCCAAAGCCCATTCAATTCCGCCGAGCACGTGCTGTTGATAGGCTTTGCTGATTTCGACGGAGTTCTTGCGGTCACGCAGATTCGGATCGGCATCCCAGATGTCTTCACGATGACCGAGCGACGTGTAGAAAACTTTTCCCTGGCCATAATCTTTGCACCAGGAAACCGGGTAGTGACCGGCGGGAAAGGGCTTCTCCGGTTTCTTGTCGAGCGTCAATAGATCGTGAACCTTCGCTGAATCGTAGTTTTTGAACTGATACATTTCCTCCTGCTGAATCGTCCAGACTTTCGGCAAATGCGCTGTCGCTGGATTGGATGGATCCACATTGATGCAATCCACGCTGACCTGCGCGCCGTGATGCGCGAATTCTCCACCAATCATTTCGACGAACTCCGGCCAGCCATGAAACGTATCGCTGGCGGCATGCATGCCAATGAACGCGTGACCGGATTTGATCCAATCCAGAAATCCCTGCTTGTCCGGAATCGGCAGATCGCCGGTAGTGCTGACGAAAACCACACCGTCATAGTTCTTTAGCGATTCCGGCGAAAGTTTTTCCAGCGCGGCTTTCAACTTTTCTTCCCAGCGATCTTCCGCGGTTTTGTAAGCCGCCTTTTCCTCCTCAGAAGCGTCGCGTTTCAAATCGCGCGGTTTTCCTTCTGGTTGCCGGATGAAATCCACTGTGAATTCACCGCTCGATTTGCCCAGTTGTTCCAGCACGCGTTCAGCAGTCTCAATCGAGGAATGCCGGTAACCGGTCGTCGTGGAAACGGCCAGTAATTTTTTCGGCGCGGCCGACAACGTCGAAGCCGTCATGGCCACCAGCACGATAGCGAGAAGTTTTTTCATAGGACGCTGTTGAACCAATCGTTCACGGCTCGATTACCAATGGAACTTCCCGAATCCAGATATTTCGGAATGCCACGGGATTGCTGTGATATTGCAGCACGATCGGCAATTTATCGGGATGCTCGGAATAACTTCCCACCGTACGCCAGTTGGAAGCGCCGCGATATGCCTGGTGATTCTGCACCACCACGCCGTTCAGAATTACAGTCACATACGCGGGCGAAGTCACTTTGCCGTCTTCACCAAAGCGGGGCGCGGTGAAAACGATGTCATAGGTCTGCCATTCGCCGGGCGGGCGGCAAGCGTTCGCAAGCGGAGGATGCTGACCATAGATCGCACCCGTCGATCCATCCGCATAAGTCTTGTTCTCGTAGCAGTCGAGAATCTGAACTTCATAAAGGCCCATGAAATAAACACCGCTGTTGCCGCGGCCCTGGCCACTGCCTCGGGCAGGTGTCGGCTCACGGAATTCCAGATGCAACTGCACGTCGCCGAATTTGTTCGTGGTTTCGATATCGCCTTTGGCCGAGATCGCGACACCATTTTCAACTCTCCATTTCGCCGGGCCACCGTCCCGTTTATCGCGCCAATGCGACAGATCTTTTCCATCGAACAAAACTGTCGCATCGCTCGGCGGCGGCGCCATCTGGCTGAATGTTTTTCCGGGAGCGACGATCACCGGCTGCGGACGCGCGGGATCGTGAACATGCCATTTGCCGTCCGGTTCCATCGGTGTGTCATGAAAGCCGGCCACGCCATCGATGATGATCTCTTCGGGTTTCGGCGCGTTATTTTGCGCCAGAAGCGGCGCGGCAGTCATGGCCGCAAGGGCCGTTAGAGCGATGATTTTCATTTTCATTTTTAAATTCCGACAAACCGGGTCCATTTCGCGTTAGACTTCGCGGACTTCACCGCGGTTTCAAGAAAAGCCATTCCATACACGCCATCGTCGATGGTCGGAAAATCAAACTTCCCACCACGTTTGCCGCTGATGCTGGCGCGAATTGCTGCGACGGCTTCGAGATAAATGTTCGCAAACGCTTCGATGAATGCTTCCGGGTGACCGGCGGGCAGGCGTGTGAATTTTTTCGCAACGTCGCTGACGTAACCATTGCCGCGGCGGAGAATTCGCGCCGGTTCATTCTTCGGTGTAAACTTCAATTCGTTCGGATGTTCCTGCTGCCAGAACAACGAGCCTCTCGTTCCGTAAACGCGGATGTTCAGATTGTTCTCTTCGCCGCAGGAAATCTGCGAACAATGCAGAACGCCCTTCGCGCCGCCTTTGTAACGAAGCAGCAGATTGGCGTCATCTTCAAGTTTGCGACCGGGAATGAATGTGGTGAATTCCGCGCAGAGCGATTCGATTTCCAAACCGGTGATGTAACGCCCGAGATTTTCCGCGTGCGTTCCGATGTCGCCCAGGCAACAGGTCGCGCCCGCTTTTTTGGGATCAGACCGCCAGGCTGCCTGTTTCTGTCCTTTGGCTTCGATTTTATCCAGCAGCCAGCCCTGCGGATATTCGGCGACGACTTTCAAAATTTTCCCGAGCTTGCCGGAACGCACCAGTTTACGCGCTTCCTTCACCATCGGATAACCGGTGTAATTGTGTGTCAGCGCAAAAACTTTTCCGCTTTTCCGCGCCGTTTCGCGCAGCGCCTTGGCTTCCTTGAGCGTCAGCGTCATCGGCTTGTCGCAAACGACGTGAAAACCGGCTTTAAGGAAAGTGGTTGCCACCGGCGCGTGCAGAAAGTTCGGCGTGACGATGGAAACAAAATCAATGCGCTCACTTTCGGGCAAGGCGGCTTCGCGTTCCGCCATTTCCTGATAACTGCCATAGATGCGTTTGGGACTGAGGAAAAGTTGATCGCCCGTTGTTTTCGAATTTTTCGGATCGGACGAGAACGCGCCGGCGACGAGTTCAATTTGTCCATCAAGATTTGCGGCCATGCGATGCACCGCACCGATGAAGGCGTTTTGTCCGCCACCGACCATTCCATAACGAAGTTTCCGTTTCATAATTTTAACCACGGGTGACCTACTTCTTCTTCGCAAATGCCGCGTCGAAGGCCGCTTTGTTCGGAGCGAAATCGAGCTTGCGGACGAACGCGCAGCTTTCGGTTGCGCCATGGACGCGATCCATCCGGCCGTCTTCCCATTCGACTGAAAGAGGGCCGCGATAGCCTACGTCGTTCAGCGCGACGATGATTTCCTCAAAGTTGATGTCGCCATGCCCGAGGGAACGGAAATCCCAATAACGACGCGAATCGGTGAAATCCGTGTGCCCGCCGAATACGCCAACCGTCTTGTCGCCATGCCCCCACCACGCATCCTTCATGTGCGCGTGAAAAATGCGATCCGCAAATTCGCGAATGAACTTCACGTAGCAGACGCCCTGATAGCCCAGATGCGACGGGTCGTAATTGAACCCGAAACGCTTGTGATGCTTCACCGCTTCGAGTGCGCGTTTGGCCGACGCGATGTCAAACGCGATTTCCGTTGGATGCACTTCCAGCGCGAAGTTGACATTTTCTTTTTCGAACACATCGAGAATAGGCAGCCAGCGTTTCGCGAAATCCTTGAAACCGCGATCATAGAATTCCTGGCTCGTCGGCGGAAATGCATAGATCGCGTGCCAGATGGACGATCCGGTGAAACCATTCACCACGGCGGGAAAATCAGCAGTTTTGAGTTTCGGGTTTTGAGTTTTGGGTTGGGGCTTCGCGTTGAAAAACTTTCGGGCCGCGCGCGCGGTGTCCTTCATTCTTTCCGCCGCGCGCTGGCGAACGCCTTCTGGCTTGCCGTCGCCCCAGACATCGGCGGGCAAAATCGCCCGATGCCGTTCATCAACCAGATCGCACACGGCCTGGCCAACGAGGTGATTGGAAATCGCGTAACAGTTGAGGCCGTGCTTCTGGAGCAGCGCCCATTTCTTCTTTACGTAATCCGGTTCGCTGAGCGCGCGGTCCACTTCGAAATGATCGCCCCAGCAGGCGAGTTCCACGCCGTCATAGCCCATCTTTTTGACTTGGGGTGCGAGTTCCGCGAGCGGCAAATCCGCCCACTGGCCGGTGAAGAGAGTAACGGGTCTAGGCATGATCAGAATGAATTCGATTTCAGTTCAGTTCAGTTCAGAATGCAATGATCGGCTCAAAGCAGACGGAGTTTGTGATTGCGGCGGCGCGCGGTCAAGAACGCCCGTCGAAAAATGCCGCGGTGTGGCACGGGCGTCTCGCCGGTGCGAATCGAAACGCATCAAAGAAGCGCCCCTGCCGCTTGGTTGAAGCCACTCAAGTTCGGACGTTGCTTTCGCGCAATTTTGCAGTTTGAGAATTCGCGGCGAAGCGGCAATCGTAAGCCATGCGTTCCGCCGCCGTCAGGATTGTTCAATCGTTGCAAAATGCCGGGCATTCGGCGTTCTGGGTCGGCGGCTGCGTGCGCGATTTTTTTCTCGGCCGAAATCCCGGCGATTACGACATCGTCAGTTCCGCGCTGCCTGATGAAATTGAAAAGCTGTTTCCCCGCACCATTCCTGTCGGACGGAAATTCGGCGTGATGATTGTTCTCGAAGACGGACACGAATTTCAGGTCGCGACCTTCCGCGCGGAAGCCGATTACCAGGACGGACGGCATCCAGAGCAGGTCACGTTCGGCGATGCGATGGCGGATGCGCGTCGGCGGGATTTCACCGTGAACGGACTTTTCTACGATCCGATGCGCGAACAATTGCACGATTGGGTCGGAGGCAAAGCCGATCTGGATGCGAAGATTATTCGCACGATTGGCTCGCCCGCCGAACGATTTGCCGAAGATCATTTGCGTTTGCTGCGTGCGATACGTTTTGCTGCACAACTTGATTTTCAAATTGAGCCGGAAACATTTGCCGCTCTCCAACAGCACGCGGAAAAAATTGTTTCCATCAGCGCCGAGCGAATTCGTGATGAATTGATCAAGCTGTTCAGTCCGCCACATGCCGCGCGCGGTCTGGAACTGCTGCGCGAAAGTGGCTTGATGGAACATGTGTTTTCGGAATTGGTGCCGACAATCACCTGTGAACAATCGCCGGATTTCCATCCCGAAGGCAGCGTGTTCAATCACATCCGGCTGATGCTTGAGAAAATGCCTTTGGAAGCTCATCCGCTTTTACCCTGGGCGGTTTTGCTGCACGACATCGCAAAGCCATTGACCGCCTCGCGCGACGCGGAAACCGGCAGCATTCATTTTTACGAACACGAACGCATCGGCGAGGAAATGGCGATCCGCATTTTGGAGCGGCTGCGCTTTCCGCGAAAACAAATCGAAGCCGTCGCCAAAGCCGTTCGCTGTCACATGCAGTTCAAGGATGCGCCACAAATGCGCAAAGCAACGTTGCGACGATTGCTGATGCGCGAAACGTTCCCGCTCGAAATCGAGCTGCATCGGCTTGATTGCCTGGGATCGCATCAGCGACTGGACATTTACGATTTCCTTTTGGAACAGGCGCGCGAGTTGGAAAAGCAGCCCCAAATTATTCCGCCGCTGATCACCGGAAATGACCTGATCGCGCTGGGCTTTTCGCCCGGACCGCAACTTGGATCATTGCTGGCAGAGCTTCGCGAAAAGCAATTGCAGGATGAATTGACCACGCGCGATCAGGCATTGGAATGGGCGAAAGCAGCTTTCCCGAAGGAGAACGGGAATCGGGATTCATGTGACTCGTCTTTCCAAAGTTAAGTCCGCTTCCAACAGTTTGGGGAGCGCAGCCGCCTCGGCTGCAGTTCGGCGCGCCCCCGCGCCGAACATAGCGGCTCGCACCAGCACCAAACCATTCTCCGATTCTACGCCTCACAATCAGCCGCGAGGGCGCGGCTGATTGCGCCCGAGGCGGGCGCGCTCCCCATTCCCTCTGCATGGATTCGGCTAAATTCTCATTAACACCGTGGCTTTAACCCGATGAAGGCAGGCCAGCCAAAGATCGGGCGCAACTTGACACCCGCACCATTTTCGAGTCCCTCGCCCCGCAGCGAAGCGCGGGGAGAGGGCTAGGGAGAGGGGATTTTTGAGCTAAAAACCTCCTCACCCCGGCCCTCTCCTCCGGCTTCGCTCGGAGGAGAGGGAGTGATCAGCCGTTTTGAATTTCGAAAGCTCAACCCGTTGTTTGGTGCGGGTGCCAAGTTGCGCCCTGAGGCAGGGACCACCCGAATTGGCGATTGCCCTTCCGAACGTTTCTGATTGTTATGATTCCGCTGACGCCGTTCGACGGGCCGAAACGCTTTTGCGTTCGTAACCTGCCCGCGTGGCTCGGCGACTATCTGAAAACTCATGAAACGTCATTTGCTCGCATTGTCCGCCGGAATCGCCAGTTCAGTTTTGTTGCTGATTCTGTTCGGTTGCGCCACCGGGATTTCAACTCCGCCCGCCGCACCGGTTCGCGAACGCATTTCGTTCAATGCCGATTGGCGGTTCGAAAAAAACGATCCCGCAGGCGCGGAAGGCCGGCTCGCTTATACGAATATCAAAGCCTGGGTAACGGCAACCGGCAATGAGTTCACAACCAATTCCCAGGCCGTAGCACGTCCAGAAGGCAATCCGGGCGCGGATGTGGTATACACGCAAACCGGTTTTGACGATTCGAGTTGGCGCAAACTCGCGCTGCCGCACGATTGGGGAATCGAAGGGCCCTTCAAGCAAGAATATCCCGGCGAAACCGGCAAGCTGCCGTGGTGGGGTGTTGCCTGGTATCGGAAACATTTCACGGTGCCGGCTTCAGACAAAGGACGTCAGCTTTATCTCGATGTGGACGGCGCAATGTCCTTCGCGAACGTCTGGATCAACGGCCAATACGCCGGCGGCTGGCCGTATGGCTACGCTTCCTGGCGCGTGGACCTGACCCCGTTTGTGAAATTCGGCGAAGAGAATGTAATCGCGATTCGCGTGGACAATCCGCCGGATTCCTCGCGCTGGTATCCGGGCGGCGGCATTTATCGAAATGTCTGGCTGGTAAAAACTTCGCCGGTTCACATCGGTCATTGGGGAACCTTCGTCAGTACGCCGGACATCGACGGCAAGCAGGCAACCGTAAAGCTTCAGTTGAATTTGAAAAACGATTCCGATGTTCCCGCAACGGTGCGGGTGAAGAACGAAATTTTTGAACTGGATTACAAAGGCCGACGCGGACGTGCTGTTGGCGCGGTCACAACTGACGAATTGAAAATCGGCTCTGGAGACTTGGCGACGAATTCGAGTCGCGTCATTGTAAAACATCCAAAACTCTGGAGCCTTGAAAAGCCGCAACGTTATGTCGCCGTCACTTCGATTGAGCAAAACGGGAAAGTTGTGGATCGCTATGAAACGCCTTTTGGCATTCGCGGAATGGCGTTCACGGTTGAAAATGGTTTTCTGCTGAACGGCCAACGCGTCCGGCTGAATGGCGTTTGCAATCATCACGATCTCGGTGCGCTTGGCGCCGCGATCAATACGCGCGCGCTCGAGCGGCAGTTGGAGATTTTAAAAGAGATGGGCTGCAATGCCATCCGCACCAGTCACAATCCCCCCGCGCCGGAGTTGCTTGAACTCTGCGACCGCATGGGCTTTGTAGTAATGGACGAATTTACCGATACCTGGACGCGCGCGAAGAAGCGGAATGGTTACGCGTTGCTGTTCAAGGATTGGGCGGAAAAAGATTTGCGCGCGTTGATCCGCCGCGATCGGAATCATCCCTGCGTTGTGCTGTGGAGCACCGGCAATGAAATAGGCGAACAAAGTTCCGCCGCAGGTGCGAAAATTTCTGAATGGCTCACGGGCATCGTGCATCAGGAGGATTTGACGCGTCCCGTCACCGCCGGCTGCAATCATGTCCAGGCCGGTTTCAATGGCTTTCAGAAAACGCTCGATGTCTTTGGCTACAATTACAAACCGAACGAATACGGCAAAGTGCGCGCCGCGAATCCGAATCTGCCGTTGTTCGGCAGCGAGACGGCTTCATGCGTCAGTTCGCGCGGTGAATATTTTTTCCCGGTCAGCAACGACAAAGCCGATGGCCGCGCGGATTTTCAGGTCAGTTCCTACGATCTTTACGCGCCGCGCTGGGCGATGCCGCCGGATGATGAATTCCAAGGCCAGGATGAATTCCCGTTTGTCGCGGGCGAGTTTGTCTGGACGGGTTTTGATTATCTCGGCGAGCCGACGCCTTACAACGGCGACATGAGCAATCTCCTGAACTATACCGATCCGGCCGAGAAAGCCCGCGCGGAACAGGAATTGAAGGAACTCGGGAAAATTCTGGTGCCATCGCGCAGTTCGTATTTCGGCATTATCGATCTGGCGGGCTTCAAAAAAGATCGCTTCTACATTTATCAGGCGCGCTGGCGTCCGAATCTGAAAATGGCGCATATCCTCCCGCACTGGAACTGGCCGGACCGCGTCGGGCAAATCACGCCGGTTCACGTTTATACTTCCGGCGATGAAGCGGAACTGTTTCTCAATGGCAAATCGCTCGGACGAAAAAAGAAAGCGCAGTTCTCGTATCGCCTGCGCTGGGACGATGTCGTTTATGAACCCGGTGAACTCAAGGTTGTTGCGTACAAGCAGGGAAAAAAATGGGCGACCGATATTGTGAAAACCACCGGCGCGGCGAGCCAATTGTTGCTGAAACCGGATCACCGAAAGATTGTCGCGGATGGAAAAGATTTATCGTTCGTGACGGTGACGGTTGCGGATTCTCATGGCCAGATGGTGCCGCGTTCGAAAAACCGGATTCATTTTGAGATTGAAGGTCCCGGCGAAATTATAGCGACCGACAACGGCGATCCAACCAGTCTGGAATCCTTTCAATCACCGGATCGCAATGCGTTCAACGGGCTTTGTCTCGTGATCGTTCGCGCCAAAGCGGGGCAGGGTGGAACCATCCGGCTCACTGCGCGCGCTGAAGGATTGGAATCCGCCAGCACGACTATTCGGGCGAAGTAGAAACGCGCACTGCTGTGTGTTTTCTGCACGCAATGATTGTGCGTTGAAACGAGCATCTGCGTTTTTCTCCTTTACAATCGGATGGTTCAGATCATTTGTAAGCGACTCTTGCAGCGACTCGCGTGTTTCCGGCGGAGGCGGTCGCTCAGGTCGGTTTTAAGCATTGCTTACGTGCTATGACTATTCGGAAAATATTTATCACGGTGACACTCGCCGCGCTTGCGGGTTCAATCATGGGCGGCGCGTTTGGTTTTGCAGCCGGCAATATGACGCCAGACTTCTTCCGGCACCTCATTCCCTGGCAGGATGTCGAGCCTGTTGGCTTCGCGAGTTTCGGGGGAGCGACAGTTGGAGTTTTACTGGGCGGCTGCCTGGGCTGTTTCGGTGTGTTGATTCAACTCATATTGCAGTGGAAAAGAAAACCGTGATGCCAGACCGAACGCACTTCCGTGAACCAGCCGCGGTGAGTTCGTCCGGCGCATGAAGATTTCTGCCACTTCTATCGTTCTGTTGCTTCTACAGGATGCTTTCTTTCTCATTCTTCAATCATCGCCGTCCGAGACGCTCCAGCAGTTTTCCATGAATTCCGCCGAAGCCGCCGTTGCTGAAAACGCAGATCACGTCACCGCCCTGCGCATGATGACCCAGATGACCGACGATGGAATCCGCGTCGGGCAGATACGCGGCAGCCTTCCCAGAAGTCGTTAAATCCTGCATCAGCTTTTCGGGATTCAATCGTTCATCCACAGCGAGTTGATCCAGTCGCGCGACTTCGGCCACCACGACGGCGTCCGCATCAGCGAAGGAATCTGCAAGTTCCGATTGAAAAACATTCCTGCGCGTGGTGTTGCTGCGCGGTTCGAAAACGGCCCAGATTTTTTGCTGCGGAAACCGGATGCGCAACGCGCGCAGCGTTTCGCGAATGGCAGTGGGATGATGTCCGAAATCATCGATCACCGTCACACCGCCGGCAATGCCGCGGACTTCCATACGGCGTTTGATTCCTTTGAACGTGTCGAACGCGGACTGAATCTGTTTGTTGGAAAGCCCGCAATGCTTTGCGCAGGCGATCACCGCCAATGCGTTTCGCACGTTGAATTCACCCACCAGATTCAAATGAAACTTGAAGCTCGGAATTTCAAACTCGGTCGCGGTCGGGCCGTAGCGCAGGTTGAACGCGTTGATCGCGTAATCGCCGCCCAGGCCGAATTTCTTCATGGGACAATGCGTGACGTTGAGCAGCGGCGCGAGATTGGGATCGTCGCCGTTGCCGAGCAACAAGCCGTTACGTGGAACCAGCCGGATCAGATGTGAAAAGGATTTTTGAATCGCGCTGAGGTTCTCGAAAATGTCCGCATGATCGAACTCCAGGTTGTTGGCGATCACAATTTCAGGCAGGTAATGCACGAACTTGCTGCGCTTGTCGAAAAACGCGGTGTCGTATTCGTCGCCTTCAATGATGAACCAGTCGCTGTCCGTGAAACGCGCGCCCTGGCTGAGGTTGTTCGGAATGCCGCCGATCAGGTAGCTGGGATTCAATCCGTTGTGCTCGAAAACCCAGGTGAGCAGCGACGTGGTGGTGGTCTTGCCGTGCGTCCCGGCAACGACGATGGATCGTTTGCCGCGAATGAAAAATTCCTTCAGCAACTCCGGCAACGAGCAATAGCGGAGCTTGTGATCAAGCGCGAATTCAGCTTCGGGATTTCCACGAGAAATGGCGTTGCCGATGACAATCAGGTCGGGTTTTTGCGCGAGGTTTTGTTCCGCATAACCGTTGATCACCGGGATATTGCGTTCGGCAAGGAAGGTGGACATCGGCGGATAAACATTTTGATCCGAGCCGGTGACCTCAAAACCTTTTTCTTTCATGGCTGCCGCGGCCGAAGCCATGGCGGTGCCGCCGATGCCGACAAAATGAACCGAACGAATGTCTCTAAACACCCGCCCAAGTTCTCAGAAATCCCGCAGCGAAATCAACGCGGAAACGGAAAGACTCATCGTTCTTTTCGTTTTACACCTGCGGTTTGCGAGCACGGTCGAGAGTGAAATAAAACGTCGTGCTTTTATCCAGTTCGGATTCCGCCCAGATTCGCCCGCCGTGTTTGCGGATGATGCGGTCCACCGTTGCCAGTCCCACGCCGGTGCCTTCGAATTCATCCGCGCGATGCAGCCGCTGAAACACGCCGAACAGCTTGTTGGAATATTTCATGTTGAAGCCAACGCCATTATCGCGGACGAAAAACACCAATTCTTCATCCACATATTGATGGCCGACTTCAATGACCGCTTTGGTGCGGGGCCGCGTATATTTCACGGCGTTGGAAAGCAGATTGACGAACACCTGTTTGATCAGGCCCGGATCGCATTGAACGGTGGGCAGGGCGTCGATCCGCCATTCGATCTCGCGCTTTTCAGTGTCGCGCCTGAGATCTGCGATGACTTCGTCCACCAGCGGATTGAGCGACGTGATTTCGCGTTTCAATTCCTGGCGGCCAACGCGGGCAAGGTTCAGCAGATCATCCACCAGTTGATTCATGTTCTGGCTGCCTTTGCGAATATTCTGAAGATACCGCTGGGCCTCTTCGGGAATCTGTTCCGCGAAATCGTCAAAGATGATTTTCGTGAACGCATCGATGTGCCGGAGGGGGGCACGCAAGTCGTGCGCAACGGAATAGGTGAACGCTTCGAGTTCCTGGTTTGCCGCCATGAGTTCGATGGTGCGTTCGTTCACGCGCTGTTCCAGTTCGGTGTTCATGCGCATGATTTCCTGCTCGGCCTGTTTGCGTTCTGTGATGTCCGTGTTCACTTCGAGAATGGCGATGGGATTGCCTTGATGATCCGTGTGCAAAACCCATTGGCTGTTCACCGTGATCGGCTTGCCATCTTTGCGCATGTGAACCAGTTCGCCTTCCCAGTGGCCCTGACGGCGAACAATCGCTCCAATCTCCGAAAGCGGAATCTGCGATTTCGTTTTGAGGACCTCGTGGGAACTGTGGCCCAGAGTTTCGCTGCGTTTCCAGCCATAGATTTTTTCCATGCCGGTGTTCCACAGAATGATCCGGCCTTCCAGATCGCGCGCCATGACGTTGGCGAGATCGAGCATCTGCGCCTGTTCGCGCAGCACGCGGGCCTGATGTTCCCGCGCCCGCTGAGCTTCCATGCGTTCGGTAATGTCGCGGAGAATGACGGTGAAGATCGGCTGGCCATTGACTTCGATATGCGAGATCGACGCTTCCACGGGAAATTCCTCGCCATCAGCCCGCAAGCCGGCGAGCGGATGCAATCCCCTGGACGCGCGAGCGGAAGCGCCCGCCTTTCCGAATTGTTTGAGATCATCTTGAAGTTCGGCGCGAAAGCGTTCCGGAATGAAATCGTTCAGTGGTTTGCCGATCGCCTGCGTCCTGGTGCAGCGGAACATGCGTTCGGCCGCCGCGTTGAACAAAGTCACCTTCTGCTCGCCATCCACGCTGATGATGGCGTCCATGGCAGAAGTGATGATTCCGGAAAGGCGTGCGCGGCTTTCCTGCAATTCACGTTCGCCGCGTTTGCGTTCTGTGATGTCGCGCGAAATTGAGGACGCGCCAACGATCTGGCCGTCGGCATTGCGCACGGGGGAAACCGTGAGCGAAACATCCACGGGTTGACCACTCTTCTGGATCCGCTGCGTTTCGTAAGTGCGGGTTTCGCCGCGTTTAACCGCAGCCAGCACGCGCTTTTCGAATTCAAATTCTCCAGGCGCGGTGATTCGCAGGATGGATTCGCCGACGATTTCCCGCGCGGAATAACCAAATATCCGCTCGGCGGATTTGTTCCAGCTCATGACAATGCCATCGAGGCTCTTTCCGATGATTGCGTCATCGGTCGATTCCACAATCGCGGCCAGGCGGCGGCTGGCTTCCTCGGCGTCTTTGCGTTCCGTGATGTCCTGCGACACCCCGCTCATGCGAACCGCTTTGCCGTCGGAATCGTAGAACGCGCGTCCGCGCGTCACCATTTCGTGCGAAGAACCATCGGGCCACAGAACGCAGAATTCGATGGTGAATTCGGTTTTGTTCTCCAACGCGTGATCAATTGCCTGTCGCACGGGTTCCCGGTTTTCGGGCTGAATCAATTCAAGGAAGTGTTCGAACGTTCCGCGAAATTCACCGGGCTTTAAACCGAACAATGCAACGTTGCGCTCGTCCCAGATCACCTGGTTGTTGGAAACATTCCAGTCCCAGGTGCCGGTGCTGGAAGCTTCCAGCGCGAGCCGCAAACGGTTTTCGCTTTCCTGAAGTGCGACGGTCTGTTCCTGAATGCGCGTGAGCATCTGGTTGAAGGCGTCGGTCAGCAGCCCGATTTCGTCGTTGCTGGTTTTCACCGCACGCACGGAGTAATCGCCCCGTTCGGAAACGCTTCGTGCAGAATCGGCCAGCGCGAGAATCGGATCAGAAACATTCTTTTGCAGCCGGCTGGAAAGTGCCAGCGCGACTGTGATGGAACCCATGACGATCAGCAGCGAAATGATCGCGTAAAGTTCGAGCCGCGAATAAAAGAACTGCAGATCCACCTGCAGGAACAGCGTTCCGTGCCAGACGTCACGCTGCTCGACGGGTTCATAAAGTTCGATGTGTTCCCGCGTCAGCCGATAACCCTGGTTCATTGGATGAACGGGAAAGGAGTTGGTGTTCACACCCGCGGGATAGACCTGGAACAACTTTCCGGATTCATCGTACAAGGCCGCCGAAAGCACCTGTGGTTCCGCGGCCAGGGAATAAAGGACATCATGCGCGTCAGTGTCGTTCTTGAATGCCAGCGCGGCGGAACTGTTCGCCGCAATCACCCGCGCCAGGGTGCCGAAATCCCGGATCGTGTTCGTCCGGATCGTGGTGAGATCATAGATCATGAACGCCGCCACGGTGAGGATGACCACGGTGATGCTGGTCATCATGATCGCGGCCATGATCTTTCGGCGAATGGGGAATTCCTTCAGGTTCATGGCGCTTTTCCTGAAGGTGAAGGGCCAATGCCGGCGGCGCGCAACAGTTTGGAACTGAGCGTCAGATGCGCTTGGGCGACGGCGTTCGTGTTGATGTGAATCCGCAACTTATTGTTTTCCTCAAAGAACCGAATGGCCACGTCGTGACCGACCGAAGCGTCCATGTCGCCGACGGTCAGGACGGGCTTGCCTTTCAGGTGATCGAGAATCCGCTCCACGCGCCGGTTCTCCGACTGAGAAATAAACAGGATGTGACAGGTTCCAATTTCTTCCACGCGCCGATATCGCTCAACCACCAGTTTGTGGCCGTTGATGCTTTCGTTGTGAACGGTTTCGTCGAGCAAGCGTCCGAACGGATCAATGCCCATGACGCCAATCACAATCGGCGCATTGGTGCTGGTGAATGTGTTGGTCGGCCATTCCGTGAACTGAGCGAAATTGAAAAGGAACACCGCCTTGATCTGATATTCCCGCGAAACCGGCTGCGGCGCGGCAACGGATCGGAATTGCACCGCCAACAGCAGAAGCGGCACGAGCGCAATCCACGACCCAGCCGTCGCCAAGCGGCGCAGGCGAATTGGGCTCGCTTCAGTTGCAGACACGGGATTATGCGATAAAATCAAAAGTGCCACGAAACTTTTCCGTAAATGCTGCGTGGAATTTCCTGCCGCGTCGCGGCGGCGCCGAATTCCGGGTGTTGGTTGTCACAAAGATTTTGGCCGACGACGGACAAGTCAAGATTGGTCGTCACGCGCCAGCCGAGCCGCGCATCAAATGCGAAATAGCTGGGCACGTTGGGAGAGGGCAGGGTATCGACGTAGCGCGCGGTCAAATCCAGTTCAAAACCGCGCGGCAGATTGACCATCGATTGCAACACCACCTGGTTCTGCGGATCATTGCCTTCGGCTCGCCCGTGATTGATATCCAGCCCGCCTTCAGTCCGATGAACGTCGGTGTTCAGAAATGTATAACCGCCGCGTAATCGCCACCAATCGGTTGGCTGATAGGTTCCGGAAAATTCCACTCCCCAGGATTCCGCTTCGTTTTTGTTTTGAATCGAATAACTGCCCGGGCTGATCGGTTCAACGCTGCGGATGTTGTCGTAAAAATTGTAAAACGTCGCCACCGACAAAGAGACGCGGCGATGAGGCCGAACGCGATAACCAAGTTCCAACGCCAGCAGTTCCTCGGATTCGAAATCAGAATTGCCAATCAGAAGAAATGGCGATTCGCCCGGCGCACGAACTTCTGTGTCAATCCGGCTGGGCGAACGCACGGCCCGGGAAATGGCCGACCAGATCGTTTGATGATCATCGACGGTCCAGGACAAACGCGCGCTGGGTTCGAATTCGAAACCGGAATAATCATTGTGCTCGAGCTTGGATCCCAGCGTGAGTTTCAATCGATCCGGCACGAGTGAAATTTCGTCCTGCAAAAACGCGCTGAATAATTGCAGATCGCGCTCGGCGGGAAAGAACGCCAGCTCGGGCGAGTTATGGAAATCATCCTGCATCAATCGATAACCTCCACCCCACGTGACGCGCTGCCGTTCGCCCAGCGTAAAGGCGTGTTGCAGATCGAAATCGTAGGTTTTCAGATCTTCCGCATATTGACCCGGAGCGTGCCGCCAGGTGCGATCGAAATACGTCTGCACCGTCAGTTCGGAATCATCTGAAAACCGGTGCGACCAGCGGCCCAGAAGATTCTGACCATCGATAATCAAATCGTTGCGCGCCAATTGTTCCGCCGCGCCGGTGTAGGCGTCGCCTTGAATCGTGATCGTGTTTGCTTCCGTGGGAAGCCAGTCCGCGCGGAAGCCGCCCTGCGTCATGTTCCAATCGTTGTTGGCGTCGTCACCGTTCGGCAGCACCGCGCTGTTCCGGTCAAAGCGCGTTCCGTAAACCCGATAAAAGAAATTCGTTCCCGCGTGTCCGCCATATCGAATCGATCCAAAATCCTGAAGGATCGAACCGCCGCCGCCTTCCACCAGCGCGCCCTGAGTTTCGCGCGCGCTCTTGGAAACGATATTGATAACGCCGTTCACCGCGTTTGCGCCCCAGAGCGTCGCTCCCGGTCCGCTCACGACTTCGATGCGATCGATATCGGCGAGCAGGGTGTTCTGCATGTCCCAGAAAACGCCGGCAAACAAGGGCGTGTAAACCGTGCGGCCATCAATCATCACGAGCAGCTTGTTCGCGAGTGTGTTGTTGAAGCCGCGCGAATCGATGGCCCATTGACGCGAATCCACTTGCGCAACCTGAAGATTGGAAAACAGCCGCAACGCTTCGGGAATCGTGGTCGCGCCGGATCGACGGATATCTTCGCCGGTGACGACTTGGATCGAAGAGGGAGATTGCACCAGCTTTTCCGGCGTTCGCGTGACCAGCGTCACATCCTGATCGAGCAGTTCTTCCAGGCTTAACTTCTTCAACTGCTCCGGCGAACGGTATTGATTCGTTTGCGCCGCAGTCAGCAAAGGAAACCAGAGCAGGCAGAGCAATGCGCGGCAGTGCCAGACGCATTTCTTAAATCTCTTTAACCGATCAATCATGCAGATCACAGTTGCCCGAAAATAATTTGGTTGTCTGCGGCGCTGAAAAACAATGCCGATCCAGCGCCTCGCGGCCGCGGAGCAGATCGAATTGGAAAAATTCCGCCAGATCAAGAATGGATTGCGGAAAGAAGTGAACTTTCAGCGGAAACGGGAGACGTGGGTTTTGACGAGTTGAAACTGGCTTTGAAATAGCGTGTAAGTCATTCACTGGAACCGTTTTGCCAACTGATCGTTTCCCGGATACCGCGAGCATGTTGTTTTTTGGCGTCGCTTGCAGATATGGGGTGAGAACCCTACTGCCATTGAGAACTGGCGCAATTCGGAACGCTGTCGGTGTAGTGTTGAGTCTGTGGCTCGATCCTCGATTTTATTCTGAAGCAATCTCTCCCCGCACTGTTCTGAACGTTTGTCTCGTAGCAGCGGACGTGAGTCCGCTCCGTTCTGATACGAAACCGACGACCGAAAATTGGAGCCGACTCACGTCAGGCTGCTACAGCAAAAGATCGGGAAAAAGAGGGGCACGAGAGCCGCAATTCAAATTTGATTTCCAGTTCGAGGCGCATTGTTTTCGTCTAAACATCTTCGATCCGAATTTTATTTTCGGACCGCGGATATCGGCTCTCGGATTCGGCACCCCCGCGGTGCAGCGGTTTTCCGCTTTGAACTTTGTTTTCACCTGACTATAACCAACGGGTGTCCGAAGTATTTCAAAAGTCAATCAGTGCAAGCACGCGTTACTGCGCTGTTCTGGGACGTCCAATCCGGCATTCCGCTTCGCCGGCTATGCAAAACGCCGCTCTGGCCGAAATGGGTTTGAACTGGCGTTATCTCGCGTTCGATGTCCGCCCCGAAGAATTGCGCACCGCGTTGCTGGGCGCGAAAGCCATGCAGTTCGTCGGACTGAATCTCACGGTGCCACATAAACTCCTCGCTGTGGAACTGGTCGAAGCTTATGACGAATCGGTAAAAATGTGGGGCGCGGTGAACACCATCCGATTTGAAGGCCGCGACAAATCCGGAACCTGGATGCCGATTCATCAATTCGAGGAAACGCCGCCGGAAAAAGTTCGCATGCAGGGTTTCAACACGGACGCCGATGCGATCACGCGTTCCTTGCGTGAGGATTTGGGAATTGAACTGAACGGAGCGCGTGTGCTGTTGCTGGGTGCTGGCGGCGCGGGTCGCGTGGCCGCGCTGAAGCTCGCGGCGGAAAACGTGAGCGAATTGTTTCTGATCAATCGCACCCCCGCCAAGGCCGGTTCCATCGCCGCAGAAATCCGACGGCGTCATCCGAATGTGCGCGTGCAACTGGATTATCCGCGCGGCGAAGTCGATCTCGCGTTGAACGCGACTTCACTGGGATTGAATGCTGACGATCCGTTGCCGATCGACGCCAAACAATTTTCCCTGCGTCAGGCACACGCCGCATATGACATGATTTATCGCCCGGCAGAAACGCCGTTTCTCAACGCGGCCAAAGCCGCGGGCAGTCGCGTCGCGAATGGTTTGGGCATGTTGTTGTATCAAGGCGCGAAAGCGTTGGAAATCTGGACCGGCCAGCCAGCGCCAATTGAAGCCATGCGCGCCGCTTTGACCAAAAATGTTTATGGGATTTGAGCCGATCTTCGACGCTGGCAACTGGAGCGCTGTGCCCTTTCATTTCTGGTCGCTCGTGTTTTTCGTTCTTGGAAGCATGATCGGCAGTTTCCTGAATGTCGTGATTCATCGGCTGCCGATTGGCGAAAGCATTGTTTCTCCGCCGTCGCATTGTCCGCACTGCAAGTATTCCATCCCGTGGTATCTGAACGTGCCGCTGCTGACGTGGCTTTATCTGCGCGGCAAATGCAAACATTGTCGCGAGCCGATTTCACCGCGCTATTTCCTGGTTGAATTGCTGACCGGCATTACGTTTCTCGGCTGCTGGCTGGTCTTTGGAAAACAATCAGTTTTTCTCACGTTGATTTTCTGCCTGTTTTTGTCCGGCCTGATCGCCGCCACGTTCATTGACCTGGAGCATTTCATTATTCCCGACGAAATCACGATTGGCGGAATGATTGCGGGGCTGATTTGTTCCGTCGCAGTTCCGGCGTTGCACGGCGAACACACGCTGACCGGCGGGATGTGGCGAAGCGTTCTGGGAATGGCGGTCGGCGCGGGAATTATTTACGCGATTCTGCGGCTCGGCAAATTGCTGTTCGGCCGCGAGAAAATCGAACTGCCCAGCGACACGCGAATCATCTTCACCGAAACCGCGGTGCATCTTCCGGATCGCCAACTGGAATACGGCGATCTGTTTTATCGCAAATCGGACACGATCATCCTTCACGCGCGCACCGTGGAATTGGCGGATCGCTGCTACAAAAATGTGGAAGTCCGGCTCGCGCCTGAACGGTTGATGATCGGGGATGAACAGTTGAATCCCGAGGATGTGCCGCACCTGGAAGCGGTCAGCGCGGAAATTGTTTTGCCGCGCGAAGCCATGGGTTTTGGCGACGTGAAATTCATGGCCGCAATCGGCGCGTTCCTGGGATGGGAAGCAACGCTCTTCTCGCTGATGGTCAGTTCAATTATCGGATCGCTGGTGGGCGTGACGCTGATTGTGTCAGGAAAACGGGAATGGTCTTCGCGATTGCCGTACGGTCCTTACATCGCGGTCGCCGCAGTCATCTGGGTGTTCGGCGGCGGCAGATTGTTGGAGATGATTTTCTGCCGGTAGAAATCGGCGGGGAAAATTTTACAACGAAGCAACCAAGGAACGAAGATCAGGGCAGGGGAATGTTTTAGGGCGCGGGAAATATCCTACGCTCAATTCCAAACAGGGTAGCATAGCTCGCAGAACCAGTGCGCCCGGACTGCCGCAGGCGCAGCAGTCGCTGCTGTTTCGCAATCACTCACACTGCGCTTTTTGCCGCAACGCATGATCCACCAGCACCAGCGCAGTCATCGCTTCCACCATCGGCACAGCGCGCGGCAAGACGCATGGATCATGACGCCCGCGGCCTTTCAGTGTCGTGTTCTTGAAGTTCGCATCCACCGTGTCTTGTTCTATCATCACGGTTGCGACGGGTTTGAACGGGACGCGGAAGAAAATCGTTTCGCCATTGGAAATGCCGCCCTGAATTCCGCCGGAACGATTTGAAGTTGTAAAAACCTTTCCGCCTTTCGCGCGAAATGCGTCGTTGTGCTGCGTGCCGGTCAGCAGAATGCTGGAAAATCCGGAGCCGAATTCAAAGCCGCGCGACGCCGGCAAACTCAGCATCGCCTTGGCGAGATCAGCTTCGAGCCGGTCGAATACCGGTTCGCCCCAGCCGGCGGGAACGCCGCGCGCCACGCCTTCAACAATGCCGCCGACGGTGTCACCCGCGCGCCGCATTTTTTCGATCAGACGAATCATCTTCTCCGCCGCCGCAGCATCAGGACAACGCACGATGTTGGATTCGATCTCGGAAAACTTCACGCGATCACAATCCACATCCGCGACAATTTTCTGAACTTGTTTCACATACGCGAGCACTTCGACGCCGTAGCGCTCACGCAAAATCTTTTTCGCAATTGCTCCCGCGGCAACGCGGCCAATGGTTTCGCGCGCGCTGGTGCGACCACCGCCCTGCCAGTTGCGGATTCCAAATTTCGCGGTGTAGGTGTAGTCCGCATGCGAAGGGCGAAACTTCGTCGCCATCTCCGAATACGCTTCGGGCCGTGCGTCTTCGTTTTTCACCCACATGGAAATGGGCGTGCCGAGCGTTTTGCCTTCGAAGGTTCCGGAAAGAATCTGAACGGTGTCCGCTTCCTTGCGCGGGGTGACGATTTTGGATTGCCCCGGACGCCGCCGATCCAGGTCCGGTTGAATATCCGCTTCAGTCAATGCGAGCCGCGGCGGACAGCCATCAACCACGACGCCAACGCCGCCGCCGTGGGATTCGCCCCACGTGGTGATTCGAAACAAGTGACCGAAAGAATTCGCCATGGCGTGGAGTATGGGAAAATCCGGGAACAGGTCAAACTTCGATGAGCGTAGCGCAGATTGATAATCTGCTGTATCGCCGACTGGCAGTCGGCGAAACGCCAAAATGACGAAGCCACAAAAATTTCAGCCGGGTTTCAGAATTACGCTTCGGCGGATTGCCAATCCGCGACACAGCAGACTGCCAGTCTGCGCTACGCTCCGAGCCAATCAATTCGCCTGTCGCACCACTGCCATTTGCTGATCCAGCCGTTTCGCGGAAATCGGCATTGCGGTTCCCAGTTCCTGCGCGAACAGCGAGACTTTGAATTCTTCAATCATCCAGCGAAACGTTTCCAGTTCGCGACGCGCTTCGGCAGATCGCGGCGGTTGCGATTGAAATGTTTTCAGCGCGTTCTGATACGGCGCGAGCTGACGCTGACGTTCCTGATCTTTCACCGGATTCAGCGCCGCGCGTTCGATTCGCGTGAGCAGCGCTTTCAAATAGCGCGGCAGATGCGGCAGACGTTCGTAGGAAATACGGTTCAGAAAATCAGATGGAACCAATGCGTTCAATTCCGCTGCGAAAGGACTGGCAGCCGACGTTTTCGGCGCGGATGCAAGCTGACTGAAATCATTCAACGTGCGCGAACGCGGCGCGATGGAAACGGCTGCCGCGCCGAGACGCTGTCGCACTTGTTTATAAACTTTCAAAACGGCTTCCAAACGATCCGTGAATTGCATCGCCAATCCGGGAAGACGTTTTCGCGATGCTTCAACAGCGAGTTCAAATTGGGTTTTTGTCATCGCGGGCAATGGTTCCGTTGGAAGAATGTATTGCCTCAAATGTTCCAGCGATTGTTCGCGCAACTGTTCGCCGTTGCCGAGCGGAGCGAACAGCGGTTCCAACTTATTGAGCGCGCGAAGATCTTTTTCCAGCCATCCGAGATCACGCTGAATGGTCAGTTCGATCAAGCGCTGCAACCCGCCGGGACTTGCGTCGCGCGCCTCCGCGAGTGTGCGGAACAAACGCACGTTTACATTGCCGTCTTCCAGTTGCAGACCTGGCCACGCGTAAACCGGCAGGCCGGCTTCCTCGCTCACCGTGATGCGCTCGGGCAGATCGCCGAATTTCCAGTCCGTCACGCCGAAGCGTTCCCATTTTTGGGCCGCGCGATTCCACGACGCGGATTGCGTTTTTGCGGACGCCTGAGCTTTCACGGATTCCAGTCGTTGACGCAGTTCCGCCAGGTTGCGTCCGCTGCCGAGCGTTTTTCGTGAGTCGTCGATGACTTCGATTCGCGGTCGCAAATGCGGGGGCAACGCATTCGCCGGCCAGGCTGAAATTGGAATCTGCACGCCGTAACGCCGATGCAGAAATGCGCTGAGGTCTTGCAGAAACGAAGAGCCGGTCGGTTGAAAATCGCGCACGATTTCCGCAATCTTCGGCGGGAACGGCATCAATTCTTTGCGAATGGATTTCGGCAAAGCGCGCAGCAGTTCGCCGATCATTTCCGAACGCAAGCCCGGCACGGCCCATTCGATCAAAGAGGCCGACGCGGTTTGGGCGACGGAGAACGGAAGCTTGATCGTGACGCCATCGTGTTCTTCGCCGGGCGCGTAAGAATAAATAAGTGCGACGGGTTGGCCGGCGACGGAAACGGTATCCGGAAACGCATTGGCATCGAATTCGAGAACCTGGCCGCCGGTCAATTCGGCTTCCGAAATGCACAACGAATCCTGCGCGGCGGGATCGCGGAGAAAGCGGTTCAGCTCGTGAACGGAAGAAACGTTTTCCAGGTGCCTCGCGTAAAATTCGCCGAGCGCCTGATCGAGATCGCCCAGGTCATATCGACGGACGCGCGTGCGCCAGTTTTCAATTTTTTCACGGACACCGCGATTGTGTGCCAGAAACCGATACTGCGATGGAATCTCCGGCTTGTCTTCGTCCGCCGCGGCGCGCGCGAGAAGGTTTTGGATTGTTTCCGCTTTTCCAATTTCCGTCGGGCGTTGCGGTTGAAGATTTTCTTCGACCAGTGCAGAGCGAATGAAGATCGCAGTCGCTTCCTTTGGATTGATATTTCCGTATGCAACTTTGCGGCGCTGCACTTCGAGTCCGTTCAGCGTGACAACTTCATCGGCGAGCACGCGTCCGGCGCTGACACTCCAATGCGGATTCTGATGTGTGACTTTGCAGCAGTGCGGTGCGAGTTGGAAAATCCATTGCGGATCGATGCCGGCGATCGTTCGCGCAAACAGTTGTGAGGTTTCAACAATTTCGCCGGCCACGATCCATTCCGGCTGATTTGATTTCGGCTTGGGCGGCGGCTTGGCGCCTTTCGGAAATTTCTTCGTGGGTTCGCCGCGCGCATACAACGCCGAGCCCGGGAAAATGGAAATCGTGCGATTGCCTGCGGCTTTGTAGCTGTTGCGATCTTCGCGGCGCGCCACGTGACCGATCAATCCAGCGAGAATCGAACGATGAATCGCTTCGTAGGCGGCGTTGCTTTCGTTCAGTTTCAACGTGCCCAGATCGGCCAATGCGTCGTGAAGTTGAGCGAAGAGATCCTGCCATTCGCGCATTCGCAGATACGAAAGAAAATGTTGTTTGCAGAATTTCCGACGCTGATTTTGCGTGCGCAGTTTTTCCCATTCTTCATGAACGGAATTCCAGATATTGAGCAGCGAAAGAAAGTCCGATTGCGGATCGGTAAACTTTTTATGCGCCGCTGCCGCGGCATCTTTCTGATCCAGCGGACGTTCGCGCGGATCCTGAATGCTCAATCCGGCGGCGATGATCAGGAGTTCGCGCGGAGCGTGTTCGCGCTGGGATTGCAACAACATGCGGCCCAGCGTGGGATCAATCGGCAATCGCGCGAGATCGCGACCGAGGTCCGTGAGTTCGCGGTTTTCGTCCAGCGCGCCCAGTTCCTGAAGCAAAGCGTAACCGCTGCTGATCGCGGCGGGAGTGGGCGGCTGAACGAAGGGAAAATTTTCAATGTCGCCGAGCCGAAACGCCTTCATGCGCAGAATGACTTCTGCAAGATTCGCGCGTTGAATCTCCGGCTGCGTAAATGCCGGACGCGCATTGAAATCCTCCTCGGAATACAAACGAATGCAGACGCCGTCCTGAACGCGTCCGGCGCGGCCTTTGCGTTGATTCGCGCTGCTTTGCGAAACGGGTTCGACCGGCAATCGCTTCGTGCGCGTGCGCGGATTGTAACGACTGATACGCGCCAGCCCGGCGTCGATCACGTAACGGATTCCGGGAATGGTCAGCGACGTTTCAGCGATGTTGGTGGCGATGACAATTTTTCGACGCGGCGACGGAGCGAAGACGCGTTGCTGATCGCCGGAACTCAGACGGCCGAACAGCGGAATGATTTCCGCGTCACCCGAGAGGCGGCCTTCCAGTTGATCGGCGGTTTCGCGAATGTCGCGTTCGCCCGGCATGAAAATCAGCACATCGCCGAAACTGCTTTCGTAAAGAATGCGTTCTGCGGATTGCACGGCGGCATCAACGTAACTGATTTCGCCCTGTTCCTCCGAAGCGGAATCGAGCGGCTGATAAATCACTTCGACCGGATACAGTCGGCCGGAAACTTCAATGATCGGCGCGTTGTTGAAGTGCCGCGAAAACATTTCCGTATCGATTGTGGCGGAGGTGATGATCAGCTTCAGATCTTTGCGCCGCGCGATCAGGGTTTTGAGATAGCCGAGAAGGAAATCGATGTTCAGGCTGCGTTCGTGGGCTTCATCGATGATGATCGCGTTGTAATGCGAAAGATCGGGATCGTTCTGCGTTTCGGCGAGCAGGATGCCGTCGGTCATCAGCTTGATGTAAGTCTGCGGACTGGAGCGATCGTCGAAACGAATCTTGCAGCCAACTTCGCGCGACCAGTCGACGTTCAGTTCTTCAGCAATGCGGCGCGAAATGGAAAGCGCGGCAACGCGGCGGGGTTGTGTGCAACCGATCTGCCCTTCGATGCCGAGCCCGGCTTCGAGACACATTTTCGGAATCTGCGTTGTTTTTCCCGATCCGGTTTCGCCAGCGATCACGACGACCTGATGATTGCGAATCGCGGAAACAATTTCATCCTTGCGCGCGGTGATCGGAAGATCGGGTGGATACGTGACGCGCGGAACGTTGATCTGGCGTTGTTCGCGCAAGGCAATCGACGCGTGGACTTCTTCGATGAGACGATGGAGCAGCGCGTCGTGCTTGTCCTGATGATGCTTTGCGCGCAGCAGACGAGCGAGCCGCCAGCCGAGCCGCACCCAATCGTGCAACAGGCATCGCGGCAAAAGCGTTTTCAATTGTTCGACGCGCGTATCCGTCATGCGAGTGAAGCAATGTAGCGATGCGGAAGAGCAGGGGAAAGCCGGCATGTTCGGAGGGAGACGGAAGGACGAGTTACACGAGTCCCCATTTAACCGGGCCGAGAGATTTGGGACTCGTGTAACTCGTCCTTCCGATGGAAAAGTTCGAGGAGAAAATTGCGGACTCGTGTAACCCGGCCTTCCGATTAGGATGGGCGCATGAAAGTTGCGCTCGGTTGCTTGTGTTGGACGGCATCAATTCTTTTGCTGACCGGATGCCGGACGGTTGGCGCGCGATCCGGAGCGTTGTCAAAAGCAGACGAAAAGGAAAGGCAGGGGCGATGGCACACGGTTGAAATTCAGCCTGCGAAAAATGTGCCGTACATTTCCACCTGGCAGAAATTCAATCCGGTGTGGTGGTTTGGAAATGTGGATGATCCCGTGCCACCGACGTGGTTTCGTCCGGAAGAAAAAGGCCGCACGTTCAAATGGCATCTCCGGAATCCGTTTCACAACTTCGCTTTTTACGTGATTGGAATTGCCGACAAACCGCACGTCCGCAGCGGACGTTTTCCTCGGCGTATCAGCAATCCGGATGGCGGCTGGAACTTCGCGGTGGCGCGACGGCGAATTGTTTACTTGCCGTTCGTTGCTTACAATCACGGGCGATTTGATTTTTATTTTGGCTGGCGAACGAGGGGAAACTTTGGCGGGAAAATCAACTTCAATGCAAAACGTCCGCCGAAGACAGAACGGGAGAATTCAAAACCCCTCACCCGGCCTTCGGCCACCCTCTTCCATTCGATGGGAGAGGGAATTCAATCCACGGAACCTTCGGACAACAGCGATTTGCCGGCGTCCGGGCCGTAGAGGCCACGATTGCTCTGGTTGAATTCGAGTTTCAGATCGACCACGAGATTTTCGAGCGTGAGCAGTTTCCAGTGAACGGGAACGAATACGGTTTTGTTGTCGCGCGATTGTTTTTCCAATTGATACGCGAGCAGAAAGTGCAGTGCGTCGTGCGTGACTTTTGGATGCGCGGAAGGCGAGAAATAGAAACTGCGTTGCGTGGTGTTTGCGGTGGCGGCGTTGTAGGTTTTCAATTCGAGATAGCACGGAACCGGTCCCGCAATCTCAACGTCGGGATAACCCGTGACCTGATGTTCGCCTTCGGAATTGACCGGAATGCGCGCGTCGAGTCCGGCATCGCGCAACGCATTTCGAACAAAAGATTCCAGGCCGTTGCCCGCTTCGTTCGGACGCGTTGCAAAAATTCCTTCCTTCGCGGCACGCGCTCCGGCAGCAGCGGCAGCCTGCAACAGCTTTTTGTGAAGTTCAAGATGTGCGGCGTTGTTGGTGTCGAAGTCGAGCACGCGATGGTACGTGGTGAAAGCGATGACGTCTTTGAACGGAATTTTTTTGGCTTCGGCGGGAAAATCGGCGAGCGCGGAAACGGCGTTCGATTTGGAGGAGGTTTTGGTATCGCCGCAAAATCCTGACGGAGCAGTGACGAGCAGAAGCGAAAACAGAACGAGTTTAAGAAACATCTGGCTCATGAGGTCAGGGTTTTCGGAACACCACAATGCGATTGGTGTTTGTTCCTTTCGCCATGTTATCCACGCCCCAGCAGTTCGCAGTTTTGGTGAATTTCTGATCATTGATCAAAATCAGCAAAGGTTCCAATCCATTGGCCAGCCCGCACGGAAGCACTGTTTCCTCCAATTTGGTTTTGCCTTTGTGAACTTCGCCGACTTCAAACGCGATGTGCCCGCCGGATTTCAGAACGCGATGCAGTTCGCGAAAGACATTCGTCATTGCTTCCTGCCAGACGTTGATTTTTTTCGGAACGGTGAGCTGAACGGATTTAGCGTCGATGCCCGTGAACCAGCAGCGCAGCCAGTTGTCATCGGCATATTGAACGATGTCGAGAAACGGCGGCGAGGTGACGACGAGTGAAAC
>DASTXC010000018.1:0-21642 GCA_035765675.1 Verrucomicrobiia bacterium | reverse complement strand
GAATCGAAAATGGTGCGGGTGTCAAGTTGCGCCCTGATTGACAAGAGAAATTAAAAACCATTTGACACGGTGTCGTACACGAATCAATCTATCCGCATTCGTTGATAGCAACGAACTCATAAAGAGTGGTCGAGGGACTGGCCCAACGACGCCACGGCAACCGGTTGCAGCGCGATTTGCAATGTCCAGGTGCCAATTCCAGCTCCGATTCGTCGGGGAAAAATGAGAAGAGAACGCGCAAAATTTAAAACCTCTTCTCACCCGGGAAGGGGTTTTTTATTGCCCCATACCGGTAGCGTCGCTCGTAAGACCGCCGCTAAAATGAAAATGTTTGCGGCGCTCTCATCGCCGCCGCGAAGAAGAATGATTATGGAAAAAACCGAAAGCTTCATGAAGGCGCTCAAGTGCCGCGAGTGCGGCCGCGAATATCCACTCACCGCCACCCACGTCTGCGAATTCGACTTCGGCCCGCTCGAAGTCGCGTACGATTACGACACGATCAAAAAATCGCTCACGCGCGATGTGATCCAGTCCCGCCCGAAAAGCATGTGGCGTTATCGCGAATTGCTCCCCGTCGCCAATGATCCCACGGTCGGTCTTCAGGTCGGATTCACGCCCCTCGTCAAAGCGGATCGATTGGCCAAACGCCTGGGCATTCGCGAACTCTGGATCAAGAACGACACGGTCAATTATCCCACGCTTTCCTTCAAAGACCGCGTTGTGAGCGTCGCCCTCAGCCGCGCGCGGGAACTCGGTTTCACCACCGTCGCTTGCGCTTCCACCGGCAATCTCGCCAACTCCGTCGCGGCCAATGCAGCTTCGGCTGGATTGAAAGCCTACGTTTTTATTCCGTCCGATCTGGAACAGGGAAAGATTCTCAACTCGCTCATCTACGGCGCAAACGTCATCGGCATCAAAGGCCATTACGACGAAGTGAACCGCCTTTGCGCGGAAATCGCCGGCAAGTTCGGCTGGGCGTTTGTGAACGTGAACATGCGCCCGTATTACGCCGAAGGTTCCAAGAGCATGGCGTATGAAATCGTCGAACAACTCGGCTGGCGCATTCCGCAGCACACCATTGTGCCAATGGCTTCCGGTTCCTTGCTGACGAAAATTCACAAAGGTTATCAGGAATTGACCAAGCTCGGTCTGGTGACGGAAACCGAAACGCACATTCACGGCGCGCAGGCGACGGGTTGCTCCCCCATCTCCGCCGCGCAAAAAGCCGGACTGGATTTCTTCAAACCGGTGAAGCCGAACACGATTGCCAAGTCGCTGGCGATCGGCACACCGGCGGATGGCTTCTACGCGTTGAAAGTGATGAAGGAAACCGCAGCAGCCGCAGAAGATGTGACCGACGAAGAAATCCGCGAAGCGATTCGCCTGCTGGCGGAAACGGAAGGCATTTTTGCGGAAACCGCGGGCGGTGTTACTGTCGGTGTAACAAAGAAACTCATCGCGTCCGGCAAGATCGGCGCGAATGATTCCGCAGTGATCTGCGTCACCGGCAACGGCCTCAAGACGCTCGACGCTGTCGATGGACACTGCGGCAAACCGCGCGAAATCAAGCCGAGCCTGCGGGAGTTTGAAGCGCTGGTGGCGAATGAAGTGAAAGCTGTTAATGTGTGATACCGGCGCGCGGCGATTGTGCAATCACACGTCGCCTGCGCTTTAATTCGAAAAATTTATGGCAAAAAAAGTCCGAATCCCAACTCCGCTTCGCAAGTTGACCAACAACGAAGAACTGGTCGAGGTCCAGGCCGCGACCATCGGCGACGCGATCACTGAACTCCAAAACCGTTTCCCCGGAATCCAGGAACGGCTCGTCGATGAAAAAGGCGAAGTCCGCCGGTTCGTCAACGTGTACGTGAACGAGGAAGACATTCGCTTCCTGAAGAATCGCGAAACACCGCTCAAAGACGGCGACGAAATCAGCATCATTCCCGCAATCGCCGGCGGCTAGAATTCAGCCGAAACGCGCCACCTGATTTCCATCTCCCGCTGGTCGAGCCGAAGCTGTTGCGAAGGCTGATCGGTCGGAGAGGGTCAGGGTGAGGGCGTCTGTAAAAGTTCCAAACTCCAAATCCCAAGTTCCAACGAGACAGATCATGGCCACGAAAGCGAAGCAGTCCAAAGCACCGAAAACCAGCCCCACGACTCCCACGCAGCGACGCCTCTGGCTCATGTATCCCGCGCGGTTGATTCAAAAACCGGTGATCTGGGAACTGGGAAAGAAGTTCAAAGTCGTCACCAACCTCCGCCAGGTCAGCGTTAACGACGACATCGGCATCGTCTGTCTCGAAGTCGATGGCCCGCGCGATCAGGTGAACGCCGGAATCAAGTGGATGGAAAAACTCGGCATCAAGGTCGAGCCCGTCGAAATCAACGTCATCGAGAGCTGACCCTCGGAAGGACGAGTTAGACGAGTCCCATTTCTGGAGTTCTGGATTTACAGAGTCCCCAACTTTAATTTTCCGGTGCAGTCGTGAAGTGTGGGACTCGTGTAACTCGGCCTTCCGAGGCGTTACGGCATTTCGAAAAACGTGACCCGTTTTCGCCTCTCTGCTCCAATCCGGTGCGGCCAGCCCATCCAGACATCTCGCGCGCCGGGCGAATAATTTCCTCCCACATATTTCGCCTCCCGAAACCAGCCGAAATTTCTTCGCAACAACGCATCATTTTCGATTGCGACTTCCACTCTGGTTTGCCGCCACGGCTCGTGCCAGATGCGGAAAAAGCGTTTGCGTTTGTGCGCCGTGAACGCGGTATAGCGTTCCAGAAGAAATTTATCCAGCGACCCTTCGCCACAGCTTTCAAACGACCGCGGTTCAGGAATATCAGCGCGATAGTTCAAACCGCATCGCGCACCCGGATCGAACACCTTTCCGCGCAACGTTCCCGTTTCGTGGCGATGTTCGTAATTCATTTCACCGAAACGATACGGCAGCCCGAATGTCTTCGGTCCGAGCCGGACGCTCAATGGATTTGCCAGCCATTCCGCGATGAAAAAAATTCCTGGCTCGCCGCGATGCCGCACGTACGTTCGCACGTTCAAAAATTCATGATTCGCAATCGGCTTGAACAACCACGCGCCCAGCGGTCCGCCGAAACGCAAACGCAATCCACGAATCGTGAACGCCACCAGACTTACGTACGCCCTGCCCTCGCGCAGATCGAGGGGAAACGGGACTTCGCGCTGCAACGCGAGCGGATCGACTTCGAAATGAATGAACAGCCCGCGATCCCAATCCGCGATGAACAACGGTTCCGCCTTGCGCGACCGCAATCGTTTCAAAGCCGCGGCATTGTTGTCCCGCACTTCCGTCGCTCGCACTTCCACATGCATTTTGCGCTCCTGTGTTGTTAACCACGATGAACACGAATTCACACGGATGAAAAACTGTCTTCGAAAAACGCGAGCGTTACGATTGATTCACGTCAGTTCGCAATTCATCTTAAGCGCTTAGCTCATTCACCCATTCGGCTTTCGATTTCGCGAACCGCGTCTTCCATTTCACGAAAGCGAAACATAAAGCCGGCTGCTTCTAAACGCCTCGGAACCACGCGCCGACTTTTAATGATCAATTCGGTTTCTGTTCGCAGAAAAAATGCACCGATCTCCAAAAGCCAAAGCGGCGCCGGCAAACCAAACGGCAAACCGCAAACGCGGCGAAAAATCCGCATCACTTCACGATTCGGAATTGGATTCGGCGCCGCGACATTCACTGCGCCGCTGAAATCCTCGCGCTCGATCAGCCATTGAATCGCACGACGAAAATCCTCCTCGTGAATCCAGGAAACGAATTGCCGCCCGCTCGCCATTTTCCCTCCAAGTCCCAGTCGCGCCAGCCTGCGCAATGCGGGAAAAACACTGTTCTTTCCCGGACCAAGAACCATCGCCGTTCGCAGAAGAATTTTTCGCGTTCCGCGAGTGCGTGTTTCGTTGAACATTTTTTCCCACGCAACAGCCAGCTCGATTGAAAACGCATCTTTGGCTGCCGGCGTCGCGCCGATTTCGCCCGCTTCATCCATCGTTCGATCCAGCGAATGCTTGTAAATCGTGGCCGTGCTGGCGTTCAGCCAAACGCGCGGCGGGCATTCGCATCGTGCAATGGCATCGCCAAGAACCCGCGTGGGTTCCAAACGCGATTCCATCAACACTCGCCGATTGCGCGCGTGATAGCGGCAATTCACCGACCGCCCGGCAAGATTGACAACCGCGCGTGCATTCTCCAGTTCCGCAGTCCATGCGCCCAGAGTTTTTCCATCCCATTCGATTTCGCGAATGGCGCAGCGATTGGCTTTCGGCGAACGCGTCAGCACGATCACTTCAAAATTTCGCTCGTTGAAACAGCGCGCCAGAATCTGACCGATAAATCCGCTGCCACCCGCCAGAATGATCTTTGGCCGATTGGTTTTCATACTGTCGTCCCGCAGTCGCAGTTGCCGTTCATCGTTCCGCGTCCAATCCATTCGTGATCGATGCCGCGCATGAGCAAAGCGCTGTCGAACTCGACCGTGCCTTCCGGAAAATGCGTTTCATCGTCAAAGAAGCTCGATTTCACCCGTTCAACCGAAAGCGGCGTCACTTCCCATCTGTGACTGTGAAGTTCCAGGCCTTCGAATCGGTCGCGAACCGGCGTGCTGGAAAATCCCAGCGAGCCGCGTTGAAAAAATTCTGAGGCTTCACTAAGCGACTGGAAAATCGATGTCGCGGGAAGGTTGTTCGCTCGCCGCGCTTCGACGAATACCTGCGCGCTACCGTCGCGACTGCGCATTTCAACCCGAAAATCATCGCCACGTTCGTCCACTTCAAAATCCGCGAGGTGATGAACGCCCGGGAAAATTCTTCCACCAATCCAGGTTTGAAATCGCGCCGAAGTATCGCGTCTCGGAATAAAAACGCCTTCGCGCCGGACGCCATTCTGATCCCATTCCACCGCGATTCGATGCGCGGCATTTTCAGAATCGAAGCCAAAACCCGCAGGCACAAATCGCGGACGCATGGCTTTCAAGCGGATCAGACAAATCCCGCCAATTCCCCAGCCGCGAACTTTTTTGACTCGAAACGGCTCAGGCAAAATGCATTGCAGCGTTTCTGGCGCAACGCGGAAATTGACCAGAATGCGGCGATCAATGGTTCCGTGAATGGCCGGTATTCCCAGTTTCACAACGCGCCTCCTTTCCAGGCCGCCCAGATGTAGATCGCCATCAGACAGGCGAACGCAATGTTTGTGGCTTGATAACCTATTCGGTAAAGCGCGCTCGTGAGATACGGACGCACATCGAATACGAACAACGCTGTCACCAGGCGCATCGTCCAAAAAATCGCCATCACGATGCACAACGCCCGCGCCGTTGGTTCGCCCGCAGCCATTTCCCGGGCGAATAAAAAGGTCAGCGTTCCAAAACTGATCAGCACCAGCCCGATGAAAACATAGTAAACCCAAAACAATCGGCGAATAAACAAGGGCAACGTTTTCAGATGCTCACTCAGTTTGACCGTGCGCGGCATGGTCGCCCCGGCCCAGACCAGCCCGATGTGCATCAACCCGGCGATTTGAAGAAGATTGGCGAGCTTCATAAATTAAACGGCGTTCAAGGTTTTCAGAAACGGAATCATCACGTTGCGAACAAACGGCGGATGAAACAGCCAGAACGCCGGAGCGGCCGTCACAATCATTGTGAACAGCCAGCTCCGGCCCCCGCGCCCCCCGATCCACCTCCGGGCAAAAGGCGTGCGCTCAAATAGAACTCCGGCGCCTTGAATCAAAAAATACGCGGTCGGCAATCCATAACCGCCGCGCGCGGGCACCGACAGCACGAAATCGTGAAGCAACCCCGAAAGCGCAAAAACCGTCAGCGTCGCGCCGCGAACTCCGAAAAACTGAAGGGCGGGACGGAATGCGAAGTCACTCGCAAGTTTATGAAATCCCGTATTCCAGCGGCGTCCCCAGAATTCCCCCAGCGTCCGTGCTTTGATCGGCGCCAGCATGAGTGGAAGCACGTTCACGCCCGCGCTGCGCCAGGCCAACGCCAGCAGTTCGAAAAATCCAAAATGCAAACTCAGAATTAATCCGAACATTCCCGTCCATCCGGCGAGCAGTGGATTTGCGGGATAAATTTCGCGCGTTACCATCCAGACCAGCGCAGCGCCCAGCAGTATTTTACTGGATGCGAACAGCCATTCGGCAGGTTTTGGCTTCGTCGCCTTTTCACTGTCTCCAAAGAATGCTTTCGCATCCATGCCGATCCAGCCGAACAAGAATCCCAGCGATTTCAAAACGCCCGGTCGCGGAAGCGTCGCCAGAGCCCGAAAGAAAACCAGCCATTTGCATCCAAAAAAGAGCGCAAGGCAAATCAACCACATGTAAGCCCAGCCGGGAAATGTGTGACCGCCAACCACCGCAGCAATCGTCAAAATCAACAGGGGCAATCCGACAATCCAATTTCGAAGGCGAGCCGGATGCGGGAGTACCGGCATTTCGCACGCTCCGTTGTCACAGATGCGATTGCGCGCGATGTAACGATAGACGGCGCGCAGAATCGGCATGATTCCCGGCAACCGCGTGAAAACATAAAACGGTTTTAAAACGGGAATCGCTTTCGCGAGTTCCACGATGGCGTCCGCTCCGCCGAAAACGATTCCGCGATTCGTCACGACTCGCATTTCCTCCAGCAGCTTCTTCTCAGGGAGCTTGAGAAATTCACGGACTTTCGGCGATTGCAGCGGGACGAGTTGAAATCCGTTTCGGTTCAACATGGATTCGAATCGCCCCGCCCAGCGACGGCAGATCGGGCAGTCGGCGTCATAGCAAACCCAGCTGACTGCACTTTTATCGTTTATGTCTGCAATTTCAGTATTCACAGAAATACTTCTCCAAAAAAAAATTCAGCCGATCCCCAGCAGCTTTGAAACTTTGTCTCCGAGCTTCACGAATTTCACGACGGCGGCGGTTGGCCATTTGCGGAGTTGCGTGTACCAGGCGGTGGTCATTTCGAAGAAATCGCGCAAGGCTTTCAACCGTTCCTCGGTGTATTCATCGGTCGCTTTATCCTTCTCCGCTTCGGCGATACATTCGCGCAGCATCTCCAGCGTCGGATCGATCTCACGGCGTTTGCGTTCGTCCAGCACGATGCGGAACATTTCCCAGGGATCCTTCATCGATTCAAAGTGGTCGCGCTTGTCGCCGAGCACATGAACGAGCTTCACAATACGCCAGCCCTGAAGTTCCTTAAGACTATTGCTGACATTCGAGCGCGCGACATTGAGCGTCGAAGCGATGTCCTCGGCGTTCAACGGTTTGGGCGCGATGAACAACAGCGCGTGAATCTGAGCGACGGTGCGATTGATGCCCCAGCGGGTTCCCATCTCACCCCAGTGAAGGATGAACTTTTGTTGGACTGGCGAAAGTTCTTTCATTTCTGTCTGAACAGAAATTACGGAACTAATCGGAACGGATCAAGAACAATCTTCGGGAATTTCTGAATGAACACGTCCGTAATCTGGAAAATCCTTCAAGCGTTTTGTGGACGACGTCAACCGCCACGCGATCCCCGCACCACACAATGGAACTTTCGAATTCGAAGGGTGCTGACCACTCCGCTCCTCCAAGCGAAGCTGGAGGAGCGGGCCGGGGTGAGGAGGTTTTCAGCTCAAATTCCCCTCTCCCTCCCTCTCCCCGCGCTTCGCTGCGGGGCGAGGGAATTGTAAAAGGACGCGGGTGCGAAGTTACACTCGAAGCAGTTCAACGCGCGGTTTGTTTTTCGGAGAAAGGGGATTGGTTTCGAACGCGGCAGTTTCCAGCTCCTCAAGCCAACTTCCAATCAATCTCAAAACATCTTCAACATTCAATTGTTCGTGAATCGCGGGATATTTTTGCAGATTCGCCTGGGCGAGCTTGAACAAAGCGGCGGACGGACGCGGCCGATTTTTCTGGAGATGCACGAACGCGCCGGCCAATTGAATCAAACCTTTGTAGAAGGCGTAGTTTGGGCCGGAACGATCCGCGAGCCAAAGCTCCTCAAGAACATCGTGAGCCTCGAAATACAGCCCGCGATTGAAGCATTCGAAAAATCCGAGGTAATGCGCGTCCAGGCTCTGACCCTGAAATTGATCAATGATGGCCGCGATGGCGCCGCTCTTTTTGCTCACGAACAGAAATTAACGCGCCACGCGACGGATTGAAACATCTTCCGGACGTCCAATCTTTTCGGAGCGCGGACTTCAGTCCGCGTGTCCGCAGTTTATTGGCTTCAAGTCGTGAGCGCTTTTCTCCCATTTATCCCTGCGGACGCGTCTGAGGTTTTGACATTCGCGCACCCCTGCGACACTCTGGCTGCATGGCAAAACCAGCTTTGGGCCGAGGTCTCGGCGCTCTCCTGGGCGGCGCGCCGAATTCCGGCAAACCGCCGCAGCCGTCCCCTGCCCCGACGCCGAATTCCACTCCCGTCGCAACGCCGAATCCCCCACCTGAAGTTGATAATCGCGAACGGGTTCAACGCGTGCCATTGAGCCGCGTTCAGCCGTGCGCTTTTCAACCGCGCAAAGATTTTTCCCAGGAGTCGCTTCAGGAACTGGCGGATTCGATCAAGGAACAAGGCATCGTTCAGCCTTTGATCGTTCGCGATCTTGGAAAGCATCTCGAACTCATCGCGGGTGAACGTCGCTGGCGCGCGGCACAACTCGCCGGGTTGACGGAAATCCCGGTGATTGTTCGTGAAGCCGATGATCGCGCAGTTCTGGAACTGGCGCTCATTGAAAATCTGCAACGCGAAAACCTGAACGCGATTGAAGAAGCACAGGGTTATTCGCAACTCATCAGCCAGTTTCAACTTACGCAGGAGGAAGTGGCGATCAAAGTCGGCAAAAGCCGCGCGGTCGTTGCCAATGCACTGCGGCTTTTGAAGCTGCCGCCGATTCTTCAAAGTTACGTTCGCGAAGGCCGGCTTTCGGTCGGACACGCGAAGGTGATACTCGGATTGCCGATCGACAAGCAGCAGCAACTCGCGGCGGAACGCGTGATCAAGGAAGGTTTGAATGTTCGCCAGACCGAAGGCTTGATCGCAAAAATTCAGGCGCGTCCGTCGGATCCGCGCAAGCCGGGTTCGATAACGCCGCTGACGCAGGATTCGCATGTGGCGAATCTGGAAAACAAATTACGCGAGCGGTTGGGAACAAAAGTTCATCTGCGTTACTCTCAGGGAAAAGGTTCGCTGGAGGTTTCGTTTTTCAGCGATGACGATTTGGAGCGACTGTTGCAGATTGTCGGTGTCACATTGGATTGAGCACGAGCTGAGGAGATCGGGATGATTCTAAAAGTCGTTAAATATGGCGAGCCGGTCTTGCGCAAAAAAGGCGCGAAGATCGAAGCGATTACACCGGATATCAAGAAGCTGATCGCGGACATGTTCGAAACCATGTATGTGTACAAAGGCGTCGGGCTGGCTGCACAGCAGATCGGCGTGGCGCTGCAGCTCACAGTGATTGACGTGCGCGGCGTCACGGATCGTCCATCCACACTCGAACTGGACGGCAAACCGGCGGATGTGAATGAATTCATGCCGCTCGTCCTGATCAATCCGGAAATCACCCCCGTTGGCGAACCCGTGGCGGGGCCGGAAGGTTGTTTGAGTTTTCCGGAAATTTACGCCGACGTGACGCGTCCGGAGACGGTGGATATCAAAGCTTTGGATCGCGACGGAAAGCCGATTGAATTTCGCTGTGGTGGACTGCTGGCGCGCGCGGCACAGCATGAAACCGATCACCTTCACGGAATCCTTTTCATCGATCGGATGGACAAGAAAACCAAGGCAGAGCTTCAGGACGAACTGGATTTTTTGCAGCAGGAGACGAAAGCGGAATTGAAAACGCGGAAGTAAGCAGCTTCAGCGCAAGCGGCAACGGCAACAGCAAACGGTGCAAGACCTTGAGGTTTCAAAATCGGGTTCTTCGTTTTTAAAATAGTGGTGAGTTCTTCTGAATTTTCTTGAGAGGGTGACAGGAGGAAAATTCTGGCAGAGTGAGTTGCCTTGTATTACTCACGCAAAAAAGCGGTGCTGAAGCACACGCACTCCAAACGCTGCGCGCAGTTTTATGGCGTCAATACTTCGCGCAGCGTTTGGAGTGCGACGGCTTCAGCGCCGCTTTCAGATCGTCAGCTCAAATTTCCGCTGACCTGGAAACCATCAATGAAGATTCTGAAGTTCGTCCTCCGATTTTCACCCTCGCATCCCCTACTGCGTTTTCCGCGTTTTCGCATTGAACCGCGCTCAGTAAACCTTGCGGAGATTTGAAGGCAGGATGTTCAGTTCGGTGCGGTATTTGGCAACTGTGCGGCGAGCGATGACAATTCCTTTTTCCTTCAGCATCTTCACCACTTCCTGATCCGACAACGGCTTGGATGTGTCTTCGTTTTTGAAGATGTCAGCGATCATATCCTTCACGCTCGTGTTCGACATTCCGGCGCCGCTGTCCGTCTGAATGCCGGCGGTGAAGAAATACTTCATCTCGAAAATACCCTGCGGCGTATCCATGTATTTGCCGGAAACCCCGCGGCTGACCGTGGTTTCATGGACGCCGACCACTTCCGCGACCTGAACCATCGTCAGCGGTTTGAGATACGCCACGCCTTTTTCCATGAATTCGCGCTGACGTTTCACGATTTCCTTCGCGATGTTCAGGATTGTCTGCTGGCGTTGATGCAGACTCTTGATCAAAAATTTTCCCGCGCGGATTTTTTCGCGGATGTAGTTGCGGACTTCTCCGGCGTTTTCACCTTGCGCCATGAGATCTTTGTAAGTGTTGCTGATGCGCAGATGCGGGATGTGCTCGTTGTTCGTCGTGACCACGAAGTCATCACCCGAACGATGCACGAAAACTTCGGGCAACACGTATTGATCGTTGTCCGGCAGATAAGCGCGTCCCGGCCGGGGTTCGAGCCGCGCGATGTTTTCCAGCGCGTCCTGCACTTCATCCACTTCCACGCCGGTGCCGCGGGCGATCTCCGGAATCCGGCGTTTGCCCAGCGCTTCCATGAAATCGCGAACGATCCGATATTCCAACGTGCTCTGCTGTCCGGTGCGTTCGAGCTGGATCAACATGCATTCGCGCAAATCGCGAGCGCCAACTCCCGCAGGATCAAACGCCTGAATCGCTTTCAGCACTTCCAAAATTTTTTCGGGCGACAGGCCCGTTCCGGTAGCAAGTTCCTCAACGGTGGATTTGAAATATCCGTAATCGTCAATGTTGCCGATGATCATTTCGGCGATCGGCCAATCGCTTTCCGGCAAACCGGATTCGCGGACCTGCTCCAGCAACATCTCCTGAAGGGAAGTTCCAGCGACGAGCGAATCGAACATGAACTGCCGCTTCTCTTCATCCTCCGCGGAATGCCGCATGGGTGCATTCGTCTGCGCAAAATGATCGCGCCATTCCTGGTCCAATTGAACAAGCCGCTCAAATTCCGCCTGAAAATCATCCGCGGGTTCACTCTTTTCCGTGGCGGGATCGAAATTGACATCCGCAGGCGGTTCGGTGGGATCGGCCGGCATTTCGATGGTTTCGCCATCGCGGGTTCGCTCCTGTAGATCCGTGTCAGCAATCTGTGCTTCTTCCAACACTGGATTCTGCTGAAGCTCCTGCTCGACCAGCGCTTTCAATTCCAGCGTGGGGGCCTGGAGAAGCGCCAGTGACTGCTGGAGTTGCGGGGCCAGCACCAGCGACTGCGTCAATCTTTGCGAGAGTTGTAAACCCTGTGCCATGTATGGCTTTTAATTTAGAGGCCCGGCACCAAAGCACAAGCCCCAACTGGCACGGCATTCGCTTTTCGGGGCGATTTTTTGGGCATTTTCGGAAAAGCGGTCTGGAATCCAATCAACCTGCGGACGACCGCGACGCCTTCCCCGAACCGAAAGCAAGCCTCCAATCGGGGACGTTAAACTTCGAAAACAAACGCCGTTCGGGTTTTGAAACCGAACGGCGTTCATTCAAAGATTCTCCGCTCTCAGGCCAAAACGCCGGCAGGAACGCCACGATCGACCAGGCCTTTGGAAAGCGCGTAACGCGTCAGACCGGCGACATCATGAATGTTCAGCTTGTTCATCACCTGCTGGCGATGTTTCTCAACAGTTTTGATGCTGATGCACAATTCGGCGGCAATCTGCTTGTTCGAAAATCCTTCGGCGATCAATTGCAGCACTTCGGCTTCACGCGAGGTCAATTCGATGCTCTTCTTCACGGGCTGGCCATTGGCAAAGGCTTCACGGCATTGATCCCGCAAACGTTTCGCGATGGTGGGGCTGAAAAACGCATTGCCTTTTTGGACTTCACGAATCGCTTTCAGCAGATCGTTTGCAGCGGTCTGTTTGAGCAAATAGCCGGAAACGCCCGCCTCGGTCATCTGCTGCACGCAATCGTCATCGCTGTACGAAGTCAGCACGAGAATCTTCGTCGTGGGCAATACTTTCAGGATTTGGCGCGTGGCTTCGAGGCCATTCAACAGCGGCATCGCGACATCCATCACGATGACATCCGGCGGCGTTTTGCGCGCCATCTGAACCGCGATGCGGCCGTTTTCGGCTTCGCCAATGACGTCGATATCTTCTTCCGGACGAAGCAGCGCTTTGAGGCCCTGGCGAACCACGGTGTGATCATCAACGAGTAGAACAGAAATTTTTTTCATGGGGTTTGTTTTTGATAGTTCTAACAGTGAACCCGGCCTGCAAATATAGGGTGACAACCCCAAGATTTTCAGGTGCGCGCCCGACTTGCGGAAAAATGCCTCCGAAACTGATTCTGGTGCCCGGTCAGACCGTATTGAGAGTTTCAGTATTTACTCCGTCGTTTATCTCACCGGGGCGCGTTAATTTCCAATTGCACTGATCCGATTACCATTCCTCACGCATTGGCCGAGTGCTTCAACACATTGACTTATCGGCTGAGCCTTCCACCCGCTGCTGTCCGCCAGGTGATGCAAACCAAATCTCCAACGGTTCAAGTTTATCGCTCTGGAAGCCAGCGATTACCAAAAAGCGCTGGATCGCGTGGTGGATTACGGACTGACCGGAGACAAAATTTACGATGCGCTGCATGTGATTGCAGCGATCAAAGCCAAGGCCGGAAAAAATCCAAACTTCCAATCGACGCGATTTCAGTGCGTTGAAACCTGAAATCAAGTTGAGCAGATCGGCCCCTGACGTTCAGGCAAACCGGTGTTGAAGTGCGACGAAAAACAGCTCTCAACCTGAAAAATCGTTGCCCGCCGCTGCTTGGCTTAATAACGTCGAACGTGCCTGTTCATCTGACAATTCTGGGAAGCGGTTCGGCGGGAAATTGCGCGTATGTCGAGACGCCCGAAGCACGCCTGCTCATCGACGCCGGTTTCAGCGCGCGCCAGATTCGTCAGCGCCTCGCCACCATCGGACGCACCCCGGAAAATCTCACTGGAATTCTCGTCACGCACGAACACATCGATCACATCCAAGGGCTGCGCATTCTCGCTGAAAAGCTGAATCTTCCGATCTACTGCAATCGCGCCACCAGCGATGCACTGCAATTCCAACTGAAAGTCAAAATTGAATGCCGTTTGTTTGCCACGGGCGGTTGTTTCGAAATCGGCGATGTTCAGGTGGAAACCTTTTCCATTCCGCACGATGCGCAGGATCCCGTCGGCTATCTGCTGCGCACCAACAACGTGAATATCGGTTTTCTCACCGACCTCGGCCACACCACCAATCTCGTCCTGCAACGCGTTCGGTCGGCCAACGTTCTGGTGATCGAAGCGAATCATGATGTCAAAATGCTTCAGGATTGCCCGCGCCGCCCGTGGAGTTTGAAGCAGCGGATTCTCGGCCGCCATGGGCATTTGTCGAATGACGGCGCGGCGGATGCCGTTCAGGAAATCATGAGCAGCGATCTGCGTTACATGTACCTGGGCCATCTGAGTCGCGAATGCAACAAACCGGAACTCGCGCAAACCGTGATGACTCAACGGCTGGAACAAATTGGCGCGAATCACGTCGCATTGAGCGTCGCCCGCCAGGATGTCCCCTGCCCGACTTTGAGCCTGTAGATTGCGTTTCGCAGGTTTTTCTGCGCTGCGTAATCGTTTTCCCCACCTGAGCGCATCACTCTTTCATGTTTCACGTTCGCAAAATTGAATCGTTCGATTTGCCGGAACTGGAACCGTATCGCACGATGCGCCGACCCGCCGAACATCACACGCGCGGCATCTTCGTGGCCGAGGGAGAAAAAGTCGTGCGCCGATTGCTCGCCAGCGATTTCGAAGTCTTCTCTGTGCTGCTTCCGCAGAAATGGCTTTCCGAATACGAACCGCTCATCCGCGCGCGTCCCGAAAAAGATATTTCCGTATTCACCGCGGAACTGCCGTTGCTGGAAACGCTCGTGGGTTTTCCACTGTTCCAGGGCGTGCTCGCCATCGGCCGGATTCCGCATCGACGAGCGCTGGCTGAAATTCTCGAGCACAGTGCGAAACCCAATTTGTTTGTCGCCGTGGACGGAATTGCCAACGCGGAAAATATCGGCACGATCGTTCGGAACTGCGCGGCGTTTGGTGTTCAGGCATTGATCGTGAGCGAAAGTTCCTCCAGTCCGTTTCTGCGACGCGCGGTGCGCAATTCGATGGGAACAATCTTTCAACTGCCGATCATTGAAATCACAACTCTCGCAACCGCGTTGAATGAACTTAAAGCCAAAAACATTCACTTGATTGCCGCGCATCCACATGTGAATGGACGAACGCTGGGCGATGCGGATTTTGCGAAGGATTGTTGCATCGTGTTTGGCAGCGAAGGCACCGGACTTTCGCCGGAAATTTTGGAGCTTTGCGACGACACGGTTGCGATTCCGATGGCGCCGGAAATTGATTCGCTGAATGTGAATGCTGCGGCCGCAGTGTTTCTTTACGAAGTCAACCGCCAGCGAACTTTTGGTGAGCGGCGCTGAAGCAACCAAAATCCGCACTCGAATTTTTCGACCGAACCGTTCAAGCTCACTTTCCATGAAGATTCATCCAAACCTTCGGCTTGTTCAAAATCCCCTGCGCCTCCTTTCCGTTGTTTCCCTGACATTAATGTTCGCGCTGCTGTCCGCCGCGAACGCAGCGACCAACAGCGTTTCCGAATTGCGCGTCGCTACTTACAATCTGCGTTTCGCCAGCGCCACCGGCGACCATTCCTGGCCGGAACGCCGTCCGTTGATGAAGGAAGTGATTCACAGCATGAACCCCGACGTCTTTGGCACGCAGGAAGGTTTGCACGATCAGCTTACGGACATCGCCAAAGATTCGCCGGATTACCAATGGATCGGACGCGGCCGTAACGCCGACGGCGGCAGTGAATACATGGCGATCTTTTATCGCACCGCGCGATTGCAACCCTTGAGCACAAATCATTTCTGGCTTTCCGACACGCCGGAAGTTCCGGGTTCAACGACCTGGGGAAACAGCAACCGCCGCATGGTTACCTGGGTGAAATTCCGCGATCGCAACAACGGCAAGGAATTCTATTTCTTCAACACGCATTTCGATCATCAGATTCAAATGGCCCGCGAAAAAAGCGCTGAACTGCTTCGCACGCGCGTCCGCGAACTGGGAACCACTCTGCCGATCATTCTGACCGGCGACTTCAATGCCGGCGCGGGACAGAACAAAGCGTATTCCATTCTGACCGATGACGGCTTTTTTAAGGATACCTGGACGGAAGCGCCGACGCGCATTGGCGGGAGTACCAATACGTTCAACGCGTTCGGAACGCCGAGAATCGAAGGCGAGCGCATTGATTGGATTCTCACCCGCGGCGCCATTGAAACCGAGAGCGTGAAGATTATTACATTGCAGCCGGAGGGTAAATTTGCCAGCGACCATTTCCCGGTGCTCACGAAGCTGCGTCTGGAATAAAATTGCGAGAATCGCGAAATGTGGAAACGCCGAATCCTAAACGCAATCGCGGGGATTCGGCGTTGATCACTCAAAATAAATCTCGCTTCCGAATCTTCCCATCTCGGCGTCGGCAGGGTTTGAAAAGCCCATTCAAAACCGAAGCAAATCCGCTTGCCGCAAATGCATTGGCCTGCTCTGCTTTCGTCCGGCTGAAAACAAAACCAAGGACATCATTATGATCAAAAAGATTTTTACACTGATCGCGGCCACCACGCTGTTGTGTTCCAGTGCCAACAGTTTCGCCGCTGAAACCAATACCAACACCCCGTCCAGCGATCTCAAAGATCTCGTTGGGAAAATCCGCGCCAAGCTGAACGAAGGCAAACCGACTGAACAAAGTCTCGCACCCGAATTGAAGGAGTTCGACGCGCTGCTGGCGAAATACAAAAACCAGAAGACCGATGACGTCGCCAACATCCTGTTCATGAAAGCGTCGCTTTACGGCGAAGTGCTGGAGAACGAGAAAAAACAGAAGGAATTGTTCGCGCAGTTGCAGAAGGATTTTCCGAATTCCACCGCCGTCAAACGGCTCAAGCAGCAGGAGGAAGCGGAGAAATTGCAGGCACAACTCAAACCCGGCGCGACGTTCCCGGATTTCAACAAAAAAGATCTCGATGGCAAACCGCTGTCGATCGCGGCTTACAAAGGCAAGGGCAAAGTCGTGCTGCTGGATTTTTGGGCGACCTGGTGCGGGCCTTGCGTTGGTGAATTGCCGCACGTTCTCGAAACCTACAAAAAGCATCACAGCAAAGGCTTCGAAATCATCGGCGTCAGCCTCGATCAGGACCGGGAAAAACTCACCAGCTTCATCAAGCAAAAGGAAATGGCCTGGCCGCAGTTCTTTGATGGCAAAGGCTGGGAAAACGAACTCGCTCAGAAATACGGCATTCGGTCGATTCCCGCGACGTTCCTGCTGGACGGCGAAGGCAAAATCATCGCCAAGGATTTGCGCGGTGAAGCGCTGGAAAACGCCGTTGCCGAGGCGCTCAAGTAATTCAACTCAGGTTGGTCTTCCACTCGAACTTCCATGAGTCTCCATCTCCAATCCTCCGCCGCTCTGAACTACACCGTCCGCGGCTCTGACGGAAAAGAATACGGCCCCGTGCCTTTCGAGCAGATCAGCGCCTGGACGCGCGATGGCCGCGTGCAGCCGCACAGTGAAGTGCGCCGCAGCGATATGGATTATTGGGCGCGCGCGGCAGATTTCACGGAACTCAAAGACGCGTTCCCGTCCGTGGAAACAGCAGCGGCTCCCGCTTACCGATCCACCGCAAGCGCCGCCACCAGAGATCCCGCATCCGCCGCGCGCCTCAAATCCGGCGCGTCCTGGTTTTATTGGATCGCGGGATTGTCGCTGATCAATTCCATCGCCGCGTTAGCCGGGCAAGGCTGGCGATTCTTTTTCGGGCTGGGAATTACGCAGATACTCGACGGCGTGGCAGCAGAATTCAGCAGTTCCGGAAAAATGATCGCACTGCTTCTGGATTTGGCCGTGGCCGGCGCGTTTGTCCTGTTTGGTGTCTTTGCGAACAAGCGTCATCTGTGGGCGTTCATCGTGGGAATGGTTCTCTTCGCGCTGGACGGCGTGCTTTTCGTGATTGCCCAGGATTGGATCGGCGTTGGGTTTCACGCTTTCGCACTTTACTGTTTATTCCGCGGCCTTCAGGCGTGCCGCCAATTGAGGTAGCTGCTGCTGGACTGATAAACGCAGTTCTAACCTTCTCGTATTGCCGATTTCCGATTCGCGAATAATCGGAGCAGACTTGCGTTCGTTGCGGCCAGAGACTTTCCGCTGCGCCAACAACCTTAATCAGTTTCCAGAGACAAACTTCAGCCGTTCTGGAAAAGAATTGAGTCGCCGACGCTTTGCTTTCAAATTCATCCGTCCGACGCTTTAATCGATTTGAATTAATTTATGGCAACTCTCGAAATCAAATCCGCTGATTCCTGCAAATACGATCTGCTGTCACTCGGCGAAATCATGCTGCGGCTCGATCCCGGTGAAGGCCGCGTTCGCACCGCGCGCCAGTTTCAGGTCTGGGAAGGCGGCGGCGAATACAACGTGGCGCGTGGATTGCGTCGCTGTTTCGGATTGCGAACCGCCGTGGCCACGGCATTTGCGGACAACGACGTCGGACGTCTGCTCGAAGATTTTGTGTTGCAGGGCGGCGTCGGCACGGAATTCATTAAATGGCTGCCATTCGATGGCGTTGGCCGTGTCACACGTAACGGATTGAATTTCACTGAACGCGGTTTTGGCGCGCGCGGTGCCGTGGGAATTCCTGATCGCGGCAACACCGCCGCCAGCCAGCTCAAGCCCGGCGATTTTGATTGGGATTACATTTTCGGAAAACTCGGCGTGCGCTGGCTGCATACCGGCGGCATTTTCGCCGCGCTCAGCGACACCACTCCGAAACTTGTAATTGAAGCCGTCCAGGCCGCAAAAAAGCACGGCACAATTGTCAGCTACGATTTAAATTATCGCCCGTCGCTCTGGAAAAGCATCGGTGGACAAAAACGCGCTCAGGAAGTGAATCGCGAGATTGCGAAGTTCGTGGACGTGATGATCGGCAACGAAGAGGATTTTACTGCGTGTCTCGGATTTGAAGTGGAAGGCGTGGATGAACACATCAGCCGCATCGACGTCACAGCCTTTCGACGAATGATTGAAAAAGCGGTGAAAGCATTTCCGAATTTCAAAGTGACGGCAACCACCTTGCGCGCCGTGCGCTCCGCGACGCGTAATGATTGGGGCGCGATCTGTTGGGCGAATGGAAATTTCTTCGAAGCGCCGAATCGTGAGAATCTGGAAATCCTGGATCGCGTTGGCGGCGGCGACAGTTTTGCGAGCGGATTGATTTACGGTTTCATGAAATTCAACGATCCGCAAAAAGCCGTTGAATATGGCGCGGCGCATGGCGCACTGGCGATGACCACACCCGGCGATACTTCAATGGCATCGTTGAAAGAAGTTGAAGCGCTCGTCAAAGGCGGCAGCGCGCGCGTGCAGCGATGAACGGCGGCGCTGCCCCGTCGGCAGCAAATTTTTTCGGATTTTTAATTTAGAGACAGGCGGAACATCTGTCTCCGGATCGCATCACAAACTCCGCCTTTCTTTGCTTCGTTTATTTCTGCCTATTGGGTTTCAATTTCACGAAATCCGATTCGCTGCTGGTCAGGGTCTGCTGATTCATTTACGTTCTGACACAATGACGATTTCACTGCCGCGCCCCGAAGTAATCATTACGCATGAAAGCGATCTGGATGGATTGGTCGCCGGCGTTTTACTGCAACGTTTGGCGCGCCATCTTTTCAACGCCGACATCCGCCTCGAAGCGCACCACTACAATTTCTGGAAACAACGCGATCTGCGCGAGCGAGCTGCCTGGGTCACGGACTTCGCGTTCGAACAGCGAATGGATCGCGAAAACTGGGTCGTGATTGATCATCACGCCACCGACGCCGCACCCAAAACGGCGCATTTGATTCACGATCTGAACAAGTCCGCCGGACTGCTCTGCTATGAACTCTGCAAGGAACACGGGCTGCAATCACCAGAACTCGATCGCCTCGTGCATCTAAATAACGTTTCCGATTTATTCCTCGAGGACGATCCCGATTTCATCCTGGCAACCGATTACGCGAACCTGGTGAAGAATTATCAGTTCTGGAATCTGCACGCGTTGTTGCATGGAGAAATTGAAAAACTGCTCGATCATCCCCTGCTCCAGGTGATGGACGTCAAACGCCGCATTGAGAATCCACTCGGATTCGATTGGAGCAAAGCCAACGTGAGCGAGATCAGTCCGGCCGTGGGATTCGTTGAGACGGTGATTGGAAACAACAACCTGATCGTGCATCAGTTGCTGGAACGTCAGGCCACGCGATTCACGGTTCTTGTGACGCTGTTCAAGCGATCCAACAATCTCGTGATCGCCAGTTTTCGCAGTCGCAACGGCGAAGCTTTGAAAGTCGCGGAAAAACTTCAGGGCGGCGGCCACGCCAATGCCAGCGGCGCAACGCTGCCGAAGTCGGTCCGGTCAATTCAGGACGGCGTTCATTATTTGCGCCAGGTGTTGGCTCCCAAAAAAGAAGCGCCTCTGAACAGCCTCGAAAGCCTCTTTGATTCCAAGTGGGGACGCAGCTAAGCACTGCAAGAAAAACTGTCGGAAGGACGAGTTACACGAGTCCCCATCTAACCGCGCGTGAACCGCGCGTGTAGCGTCGAGCCTGCGGCTCGAATTGAACCATCCTGTGGGAAATTCAAACGAGGATTAAAGTGGGACTCGCGTAGCTCGTCCTTCCAAAATTTCAGGCGGAAGCGCCCGGGCTGACACCGCTGCACTCCCGCCTTCCCCAGAAGAATTACTGCTGCATTCCCTGAACGATCGTTCCGTCCTCGGCGATCTTCATCGCTGGATTCTTTCCCTGGTCTTTGAATTCGATCGTATAAATCACGCGGCCATTGTCTTCGCTGCGTGAGATATCCGCGATATCCGTGGCCGGCGCATGCGCTTGAATCGCTTTCTGCACCGTTTCCGGCAACGCGCTGAACTTCGTTCCCACCGCACCGGTCGGCGTCAGGGCTTTTTCCACGGTGCCGACAATGCCTTCGGTTTTGCTGGTTCCGGCGCTGTTGAGAACCGTGCCGTCGGCGGTGACCATGAGTTTGGGATTCGTTCCCGGCTCGCGAAATTCAATTTCATAAACCTGCGTGCCGTTGTCGGTTTTGGTGTCCACGTGGGCGATTTCACCGTTGGGGGATTGAGCGCGCACAGCTTTTTGCACGGCCGGCGGCAGGGAGTTGAAGTCCTGCGACGCTTGTTCCACGGTTCGATTGCAACCGGCGAGCAAGCCCGCCGCCACAGCTAGAGGTAACAGATATGTTTTCATAGGTTATTTCCTGCTGAAAACTTACCGTTTCATGCCCGCTGCCCAAGTGGGTGAACTGCTATGGGGAAATGGGGTGATGCAGCAGTCCAAAATCCGTGTGATTCGTATCAGTCGAGGCTGGGACAACTCTCATCGCCGACCGAATCTGAATTCCTTTTTCAACCATATTTACGAGCGAAATCGTCGGCGAACTTTTCACGTTGAACCCGCGATTCGTTGTGCTTGTCAACATGATGCCCCAGCTCGTGAATCAAGACATCACGGACATAATATTGCTCGAGCCAGTCACGGCTGGCTTCACCAAATGGATACGCATGCAGGAATATGCAACGTCGCCAGTAGTGTCCTACAAACGGTTCGCCTCCATGCCAGCTTTTCAATTGCTTTACTGTTCCGGAAAGAATGAAAACAGCCCGGAGATCCTTCAAAAAATCCACCGAGCAACTTCGCAGTTTCTCCTCGACCTGTCCGGCAGTGCATGGACGGACGAATCCCTGGATGGCCGGCAGTTCGATAATTTTCGGAAAAGCCGGATACTTGGCGATCTTCCCGTTAAACCGTTTATAAACTGCCTGAATTTCCAGCCACCACGGTTCGTATGCGGACCAGTTGGTACATTAGTAGGCATTCGCCCGTGGACCTGAACTGCGGGGGTGTAAAAGTCTTTCTGTAAATTGTCTTTCTTCCATCTGCCTCCACCCCTTTGGGGTGAGGCGGAGCGGAGGCGAGCGTAGCGAGCCGCAGCGCAGCCGAGCCCCGAAGGGGTGGAGCGGCGCGCGCGAAAAACTGG
>DASTXC010000017.1:0-11779 GCA_035765675.1 Verrucomicrobiia bacterium | reverse complement strand
GCCCCGCAGCGAAGCGCGGGGAGAGGGCTAGGGAGAGGGGATTTTGAGCTAAAAACCTCCTCACCCCGGCCCTCTCCTCCGGCTTCGCTCGGAGGAGAGGGAGTGAGCAGCCGTTTTTAATTTTCGAAAGTTCAACCCGTTGTTTGGTGCGGGTGCCAAGTTGCGCCCTTTCGCAACCACCGCTCCGCTCCGATCAATCGACCTTCAATCGGAAAAAGCTCTGCGGTTCGCCGGGATTGATCGGAATCGGCAGGGTCAGCACCGCGCCGCTGCCTTCGTTGGTCAACCGCGGCGACCACAACACCGGCGCGATCAGATTCGTGGCGCTTTCCAGAACGTAAGTCAGGCCGAATTCAGATTGAAACTGCAACACCAGTTCGCCATCCGCGAGCGAAGTTTCGAGCTGCGGCGTCACGTCGATCACCGTGAGCATTCCGCTGCTGTAAAGGTCGTTTGTGTTCCAGCGCAGATGCGACTCCAGCGGCGGAAGGATCATACTGGCAAAAGCACCGTTCAAAGTTGCAGCGTCAAACAGCTTGAACGCATCGCCTCCCGCGAGTGCGGAACCCGAGTTCGTAACAATCAACTGCCCGCCGCAATTCAAAACACCAGCAACCTTCAAAAGATCGTTGGTCGCGCCATCGTGCGAAATTTCCATCACTGTGGTTCCGCTCAAAGTCGCGCTGCTTGCGAACGTCAACGTGCCGATGGAATTTCCGGGCGACAATGTTGCGGCGGCCTGGATTGTGGCGGGACCATTCACAATTCCATTGCCGCTCAAAGTGCCAGCGTTGATGGCGACATTTCCAAAACCCGAAGAACCCTCAATCTCCAGCACACCGCCATTCACCGTTGTGTTGCCGGAAAAATCATTAAGTCCCGAAAGCGTAATTTTTCCCGCGCCAAACTTCGTAATACTGCCCGCGCCGGAAATTTTCCCGGCGAACACCGTATCCGATCCATTGCCGCCGAAATTCAGAGCCACGGCGGATCCAGGTTCGTTTTCTAAAACCAGATGGCGCGTTCCTGCGAGTCCGCCGATGGTCGCGCTGGAAAGTGTTCCAAAGCTGACCGTTCCATTGTCGCCCGGCGCAAGGTTCAACGTGCTGTTCAGCAACGCGTTTGCGGAGCCTAATCGCAACACTCCTCCCACGATGCGCGTTTCGCCGTGAAACGTGTTCACCGAATTGAGCGATACCAAACCGCTGCCCTGCTTGGTGAATCCGCCGCCGGGCGAACTGGCATCCTGCAACAGCGATTGCGAATTGGTCAGTCCGAAACCGCCGTCGTCGAGAATCAATCCTCCGGACTGCACCCATGCTTGAGTGAGATTCACGACAAATGCGGGACTGTTTCCAACGGCCTGCAATGTGCCTCCGTTGAATCGCGCAACTGCAATCGTTCCGCCGAAACGCGCCAGCGCCGTGGCCTGCACCACGCCGCCGTTCAAATTGAAATAACCTTCACCGCCGTTGCTTTCCGCCAGCAGCAGTTGTGAATTGTTGCTGATCGTGCCGCCGTTCACCGTCAACGTTCCCACGCCGCCCAACGAACCTACGATAATGTTTCCGCTGCCGTATTTTTGAATGGAACCGCTGTTGAGCGTCAGGGTTCCAACGGCCTGATTGTTGTTTCGTCCGACCGCAATCCAATTTGTGGAAATCAGAACACCGCCATTGATGACGCAGGCGCCGGTCGTTGCGCCCTGAGCGATCCAGAATTCGTTCGCCGCAATCAGGCGTCCGGTGGGATTGATTTCCAGAACGCCGCCGTTGATCTGAGCCGAACCCGTGTTGCCGTTCAGATAACGATTGGTCGCGATCAGCGAAATGGTGTTCGTGTTCAATTTGATGAATCGCCCGTTCGCGCCGCTGACGTCGATGTTCCAAATGAAATCGTCACTGCGATTCATTTGCAATGTGCCGTTGTTCACTATGGGGCTCAGTCCGGCACGGCCGCCGATTCCGCCGTCGCCGAGTTGCAAGGTTCCGGCGTTGATCGTGTTCACGCCGGTGTAGTTGTTGAGCGGGCCGGTGAGGGTCAGTTTACCGGAACCGGATTTGATCAAGCCCACCGTTCCACCGCCCGCGCCGTTTTGCATGAAACCGGAAATCAGCGTGTCGCCGCCGCCCTGAAACGTCAGCGTCCGCTTTCCGCCCGGAGTGCTGATCGGAAGAGTTCCCGTGAGCGTCAGCAGCCCGGCGTCCGATTGAAACACATAGTTCGATCCGCCGGTTTGCAAGTTGAGATTTCCCGTCAACGTGTTCGTTCCAGCGAGATGTTGAATGGCAACGGAAGAATTATTTCGCGCGCTCAACGTGATGGGCTGAGACAGAGAAATGCTTCCAGCCGATCCATCCAGTTGCAGCGTCGATGAGCCGCCGTTGTTGTTCCGCAAAATGATGGCACTGGCTCCGGACAACGCGCCGCCGCTCGCGAGCTTGACCACACCGTCACTGCCGGATGTGCTCGCGCTGTCCACGTAAAGCAAACCGCTGAAGGTATTCGTTCCGGAAAGCAGCAAGGTTCCAGTTCCACTTTTGGCCAGCGTTCCAAATCCGCTGATCGAACCGCTCAACGTAAGCGAGGAACCGATGTTGAATTGATTCAAGCTCGTCAGCGAAATTAGCCCGGCGAAAGTGTTCGCGCCGGAATCGTTCCGCAAAGTCGCGTTGGTCATCGACAACGATTTGTTCAACTGATTCGCGCCGGTGTCGTAAAACGACAGCGAAGTTCCCGGTGAAAGCGTCAGGCGATTCGACGAAATTCCGAGCGTGGTGCCGAGTTGAATTCCGAGCAATCCCTGGCGAATGGCGATGTCGCCCAAACCGGTTTCGCCGAGATCGACGAGCCAGATTTCGTTCACGCCATTCTTGGTGAGATTGAAACCGTTCCCGGCCAGGCTTGCGGTTGGATTCGCGCGAATATCCCAACGGCCTGCGCCGCCGAATGTGGCATCGCCGGACAGCGTCACAAAGCGCAACGCGTTCAATTGCGCGGTTGTGTTGTTGTTTACAATCGCGCCGCCGGAAGTGCCCGCGCCTTCGGCTGTGACGCTTTTGCTGCCCAGATTCAAACCATTCAGGTCCAGCGTTCCGGTGGATTGAATATGGATTGTATCGCCGGTTCCAAGCGTGGCACTGGTCATCGGTTTCAGAACGCCGCCGATGATCTGAATCGGCCCGGTGAAATCATTGGCGTTGTTCAGCGTGAGCGTTCCGGAACCGGATTTGTTCAATGCCATTCCGCCGCTGAGTTTTCCCGAACCGCTGAACGTGTAATTCTTTGAACTCGCAACCGTGACTTCGCCCGGCGTAAGCGTGCCGATGAGATTGATCGCGGGCAAACTGGAACCGGAATCGTCGAACGTGACGGAATCGAGTTGATAATATTGATCGAGCGTTTCCCCATTGAGCCAATTGCTCGCACCCGCGACCGACCAGACATTCCCGAAACCATCGCCTTGCCAGACGATGGGCAACGGATTCCCGCTGACGTGCAGACGCAGTTCGCCGGGGATGGAATCGTCGGCGCTGACCTGATACCGCGTGAGTGGATTGGCGTACGTGAGGTTGGCCGCGCTGCCGGAGAGACTGCCGTATTGAATAACAGTGTAGGTTCCCGGACTGGCGAGTTCACCACCGAGCGCATTCACGATGAAAGTGTTGCTGCCGGTGAGTGAAAAGTTTCCGGCGACAATCAACAAATCATTCGTGGCGCCGCCGATGGATTGCGTCGGTGCGAGATCAAAGATCAATCCTGCCTGATCGTTGAGCGCAAGGTTATTGGTGAACGTGAGCGTCCCCGCGCGAGCAATATTTCCCGGCGCAATTTTTCCGCCGCCATTCAAAAGCGTGTCGCCAACCACCGCGCCGGAGCCGGCAATGGTTTGATTGGTGTTCACGAGCCATTCGCCGGTTTGCGAAACATCGAGCAAGCCATCCGCTTCCACGTTCACCGTCGCGCTGTTCGCAATTGATCCGGAAGCGGTGAGCGCGAGCGTTCCGTTACTGATAATGGTGTCGCCAAAATATTGATTCGTTCCCGCCAATGTCAGCAGACCTGAGCCGGATTTCACCAATCCATTCGCGCCGTTGATTGCGCCGCTGAAAGTCAGATTGCCGGTTGAACTGTTGTTGATTTCCAGCCGCCGGGAAAGATTCACCGTCGCGGCCATCACATCGTCTGCGCCCATGAATTTTTCCAGTGAAGCATCAATGCTGGTGGTGTTGAAAGTCAGCGCTCCGCCCGGGCCGTCTTCAATCGTGAAAGTGTTCGAAGCGTCGGCGTCGCCAATCAGCAATCGACCAATCGTAACGGCGGAATTCAGAGCAATGACCTGATCGCCCGCGAGATTGTTGGTCAGGCGCGCATTGGCGTCAGAAACATTCGGCACGCCGTCCGACCAATTGTTCTCATCCGTCCACGAGTAATCGCCGCCCGCAATCGGAATCCAACTGGAAATTCCTGGAAGCGTGATCGCGATCGTGTATTGACCGAGACTCGCATAATCAGAATAGCCGGTGGTCACGGGATCGCCGCTGCCCAGACCTTCAACTGCCAAATAATAAATTCCCGAACTGAGCGGGAGACGGATCGCGACCGGTTGCGCGCTGGAACTGGTGTCGGCGACTTCGCGATTGGTGATCAGCGTTCCGCCCGAATCGTAAAGGGAGACTGACAGATGCAGGTTTGCGCCGCGTTCGAAAGGCGTGACGGTGAATTGCGCCATGCCGGAACCGGTTGGAAATGAAAAGAAATCCACGTCCGTGTTCCGCTCGATTAAACCGTTGGTGTGAATGACAGCGCCCGCCAGCAGCGTCGCGTTGGCGATGTTGTTGCCGTGATCGTCCGCGCGATAGGAAAGTCCGTTCTGCTGAATGACCTGAAGATCGTCTTCGAGATTGTTGGCATTGGCGTATTCCCCTTTGCTCCATTGAGTGATCGGTTCGTAGTAACCGACGCCCATGATCGGCGCCCAGTTTCCCTGGCCGGAATAATAATCCGCCGCGTCGTTCAACAAGCCGTCGTGACTTAATCCGAGGTTGTGTCCGACTTCATGGCTGATCGCTTCGGCAATGTTCTTTTCGCTGTTGCCCAGCCGCTCGGGAAAAATCAGCGCGGGCTGATAATATGTGCCGGTGTTGTCGAAAACGCCGACATACGCAATGCCGCCGTAATTCCCAAAATATTGGCTGATCGCACTGACCAGCGCGCGCGTGCCGTAAACCTGATCGCCATTGTTGCTGCGGATCAAAGCGGCGTCGCCCGGAAATTCCGTGGTCACATCGACATCGAATGGCGCGTAATCCTCCGACACACGCAACCAGATTTGTTGAATGATCGTCCGCTCGCTGCTGCTGAAAGAGTTGGGATTTCCATCAATGTCCCAGGGCGGCGCAATGATATCCGCGCCACCGTTGTTGCTCTCGTTCCATTGCGTGCCCGAAATCGTGTGGCCGTCGAAATCCAGGAAGATGGTTTTCGTTGAACCGGGACGACTGTGCAGCAGGAAAGTCTGGTCGAGCGGGACCAATTGGGCGGCAGCGGAAGTTTCGTTTGAGCTGGAAAGAAGACTCGCCGGCGCAGGCGCATTGCAGACGAAGAAAAGTCTTCCGCGCGGATCAACCCACAGTGATTTATCGCGTCGCAACTGTTGCTGAAGTTGCTCGGGGGTTTTGTGATAAAACGCGGCGATGTCCGGCAATTGTTTGCTGAGCGATTGAATCGCAGCTTCGCCTTGAACTTTGCCCGCCAGTCGAACAGTTGGAAATGGAACGCGAACGTCGTCTGGAACCGCGGCCATCGCACGGAAAACGAGAACGGAAAAGAAAGCCAGCCATGCGGCCAGGCGAATGCGGAAAAGCCCTCCGCTGAAGTGCGATGTCATATTTGAGATCGAGCCGCTTCCGTACCGGAAAACCGACAGCTCAACGACGCGCATCCTGAAGCACCGCCGTGAAAAAGTCTATCTTCCAGACGAAGCCGGAACGCGGATTCATTCAGCCGGAGATGCCTCCTCATCCAGAACCATTCAGTTGAAACGGGGAGCGCACCCGCCCGGGCGCAATCCGCCGCGCCTTCGCGGCTGATTGTTGTAGCGCGTGATATCAGCGAAGCGTTCGGGGTTGAATCGCGCCGTAGTGTTCGGCGCGGGGCGCGCCGAACAGCAACCGAGGGCGGCTGCGCTCCCCATGAATACGGGATGAATTCCCCGGCCACATTCAGAGCGTCGCTGCGCCGTGGCCGAGACTCGATTTAGATGCATCTGCCGCGCGAGCGCAACTTGACACCCGCACCATTTTCGATTCCCTCTCCCCGCAGCGAAGCGCGGGGAGAGGGCTAGGGAGAGGGGATTTTGAGCTAAAAACCTCCTCACCCCGGCCCTCTCCTCCGGCTTCGCTCGGCGGAGAGGGAGTGATCAGCCGTTTTGAATTTCGAAAGTTCAATCCGTTGCTTGGTGCGGGTGCCAAGTTGCGGCCTTGCCGCGCTTGTTTCCCAAATCCTCCTTGCCAAAGCGAACGCGCATTTTACATTTCGCAGATGGAACAGTCGCAACTGACACAGTATATCCCGGTGCTGATGCTGGGTGGTTTGGCCGTCGCTTTCGCATTCGGAATGTTGATTCTTTCCGTCGTCATTGGAAAACGCGGCAAACGTCTGCCGATCAAAGACACCGCGTATGAATGCGGCATGTTGCCCATCGGCGAAGGCAGCACGCGCCTTTCCGTGAAGTTCTATCTCGTAGCGATGCTGTTCATCCTGTTCGATATCGAAGTCGTTTTTCTCTATCCGTGGGCGGTTGTTTACAAAGACATGCTGAAGGAGAATGCCACGCTGATCTTCGGCTCGATGATTTCGTTCATGGTGATTCTGTTCATTGGATACATTTACGCGCTGAAGAAACACGCGTTCGACTGGAAAACCTGAGGAAGCGTAGAACGCAAAAGTTTTCGTCCTGTTAAATCGTTGCATCGGGAAACCCCGGACAACGATTTAACTTTTTACAATTCAAAAATCCGTCTGTCTGATTCGATCAAGATTTTATGGCTACAATCAAATTCGGCACCAGCGGCTGGCGCGGCATCATCGCCCGCGAATTCACCTTCGATAACGTCCGCCTCGCAACCCAGGCCATCGCGCAATATCTCAACAGCGAATTAAAGAATTCCAAATCCGCGATTCACGGCCGCAAACCGGTAATCATTCTCGGCTACGATACGCGCTTTCTCGGACGCGAATTTTCCCTCGCCGCGGCCGAAGTGCTGGCCAGCAACGGATTGACTCCCCTGCTCTGCAATCGCGACACGCCCACGCCCGTCATCGCTCATACGATCCGCGCGCGCAAAGCCATTGGCGGCATCAACATGACCGCGAGCCACAATCCCGCGGAATATCAGGGCCTGAAATTTTCCACCAGCAACGGCGCGCCCGCGACGCCGGATGTGACCAAACAAATCGAAGCCAACGTTGCGAAGCTCACGAAAGAAAACTGGTCGTTCAAAGGCGCGGTGATTGGAACCTTCGAGTGCAAGACGATTGATCCGCAACCCGATTATTTCAAACAGCTCCGCAAGCTCGTTGATTTTTCCGCGATTCGAAAAGCGAAGCTCAAAGTCGCCGTGGAATTAATGTATGGAACCGGCCGCGGTTATCTGGACACGCTGCTGGAAAATTCCGGCGCGAAGGTCACGCTGTTTCACAACGAACGTGATCCGCTGTTCGGCGGGCATCATCCCGAACCAAACGCCGAAGGCATGGCGGAAGTCAGCGCATTTGTTCGCAGCGGGAAAGCGCAGATCGGACTTGGCCTCGATGGCGATGCGGATCGCTTTGGCATTGTGGACAAAGACGGAACGTGGCTGACGCCGAATCAGGTTCTCACGCTGGCGTTGTATCACTTGAAAAAAAATCGCGGCTGGACCGGCGCGGTCGTTCGCACGGTGCCGAGCAGTCATCAGGTCGATGCCGTGGCGGAAATGCTCGGCGTCAAACTTCATGAAACACCGGTCGGCTTCAAATACATCGGCGCGCTGATGGAAAGCGAACCAATCATCGTCGGCGGCGAGGAATCCGGCGGGTTGAGCGTGAAAGGTCATGTGCCAGAGAAGGACGGAATTCTCGCATGCCTGCTGATGGCGGAACTGGTGGCGACCGAAAAGAAATCGCTCGGACGCATTCTCAAGGAATTGGAAAAACGCATCGGCGAATTTCATTCGGATCGCATCAACGTTTCCGTTCCGCCGGATAAAAAAGAAGCATTGCTCGCGAAACTGGGTTCCGGGCTGACGAACATTGGTTCGTTCAAAGTGGAAAAATTCATTACGACCGACGGTTTCAAGTTTCTGTTGCCGAAAGGTGAATGGGTCGCATTTCGGGCCAGCGGCACGGAGCCGTTGATCCGCTGTTACATTGAAGCGCGATCCGTAGCGGGTTTGAAGAAGCTGCGGGCCGCGTGTCAGAAAGTGCTGGCGGTTTGAGCGCGAAAAAAAAGCGGCGCTAAAGCGACCGCACTCCAGACGCTGTCGCGCGGTTTTGAGACGCAAGAGCCTCGCAAAGCGTTTGGACTGCGCGTGCTTCAGCACCGCTTTTTAACAGGCGATTTTAAAAACGAAGAAACAAAGCCGGACAGATACTTCGTTCCTTTGTTTCTTCGTTGTTAAAACTTCGATTTGTAAACCACTGATCTCACAAACAGCGACGTAGTTCATTCCGGCGGACGCGTTGCGGAACTGGTCGGATGCGAACTCAGTTGCTTCATCCCATCCAGCACGTAAAGCAATCCCGAACCGCCGGTGCAAACCGCCGCTCCGATGGTCCAGAAGTAAAACCACCTTTCACTGAAAAGCTGATCCCACTGGAGCAGAATCCAGCTCACGCTGATGATCTGAAACACGGTCGCGACTTTGCCAAGAATTCGCGGACGCACCCGCACTTTTCCGACGGTCATCTGAATCACCACGAGTCCGATCAGCAAAAGCACGTCGCGCCCAATGATGGTTACGGTAAGCCATTGCGGCAGCCGCCGCAGATACGGTTGATTCAGGCTGAGCAGAATCACGCTGGAAACGAGCAACAGTTTGTCGGCGAGTGGATCGAGGATAGCGCCGAGTTCGCTCTTCTGATTGTAACGTCGCGCGATGTAGCCATCCACGCCATCGCAAATTGCAGCGAAGGCGAAGGCCAGGATTGCGCCGAGCCGATGAAGTTCATTCCCGCTTTCCTGATACGCCAGAACTTCGATCACAAAGAAGGGAATCAGCAGGATGCGGACGATGGTTACTTTGTTGGCCGTAGTCATGTCGGAGCAAAGCATCCTGCTGAATCCATCCCCGACGTTCAATGCACAAAAATCGCGCAGTACGAATCCGCGCCGGAGCTTCGCCCGCAGCAACTTCGTAAAAACCGACAAGATTGATTGCCGAAATCGCCGGGATAATTCTGATCGCCGTGGATCACAGACCAGCATTCCGTTTGCGTGTTGGCGTTTATGTTGTCTTGAAACCATCGTGTTTTGTCTTGTTTCCATTCAACGAAATGCCGCGGCAATCGAGCGTCAGATTTTGCTTGGGAATTTTCTCAAGCCGCCGATAAGTGACAGTGGAATCAAAGCGCAATCGGAATTGCTGTTGGCCGGAAAAGTTTGTTGGTGTTGAATGTGCTGAACCCGAGACGTCTCTGGCGCGGTCGAACCAACACAACTGTCGAAAATTTTTATGAGTCTGCCTGCATCGCACGTGCTGTTAATTGAAGACGATTCGAAAATCGTCGAAGTGCTTTCCATGGTTCTGGAGGATGACAACATCGTTCTGGATTACGCCTCGAATGCCGCCGAAGCCGCCAATCGATTGAATCGAAATCAGTTCGACCTCATCCTGCTCGATCTCGGTTTGCCGGACACCAACGGTTTCGATCTGCTCAAGCGCTTGAAGGAACAGCCGCAGACGGAATCCATTCCCGTCATCGTCCTGACTGCGTGGAACAGCACCAACGACAAGCTTCGTGGATTCGAACTCGGCGCAGTGGATTACGTGACCAAGCCATTCGAATCCGCTGAACTGCGCGCCCGTGTTTGCCGCGCGTTGCGCACCAAGCATCTTCAGGATCAACTCACGCAGACAAATCGCGAACTGCTGGCCGCGCGTGTGGCTGCTGAATCTGCCGTGCGCGCCAAAGCGGAATTTCTGGCGAACATGAGCCACGAAATCCGCACGCCGATGAACGGCATTATCGCGATGGCTGGCCTGCTTTTGGAAACTTCGCTTTCGACGGAACAGCGCGGCTACGTGGAAACGGTTTACGCCAGCAGCGAATCGTTGCTGACGATCACGAACGACATTCTGGACTTCTCGAAGATCGAATCCGGCAAGCTCGAACTGGAACGCGAACCGGTGGAATTGCGAAGCTGTATTGAAGACGCGCTGGATTTGCTCGCGACCAAAGCCGCGGAAAAGAAACTGGATATCGCGTATCAAATTGAAGACGGCATTCCCGCGTGTGTTCTCGGCGATGTGACCCGTCTGCGGCAGATTCTCGTCAACCTCGTCAGCAACGGAATCAAGTTCACGCAAATCGGCGAAGTGGTTGTGCAGGTCAAACTGCTGTCCGCGCCCGGGCCTGGAAATGAAAAATGGCATCTGCATTTTTCCGTGCGCGACACCGGCATCGGAATTCCCGTGGATCGCCTTGCGCGTCTGTTCAAATCCTTCAGTCAAGCCGATGCCTCCACCACGCGGCATTACGGCGGAACCGGCCTGGGACTCGCGATCAGCAAACGTCTCGTAGAATTGATGGACGGAAAAATGTGGGTGGAAAGCGTTCCGCAAAAAGGTTCCACGTTCCATTTCACCTTGCCGATGCTCGCCGCGCCCGCGCCGGAATCGCGTCAAATCAATCTTGAAGCGCGCCAACCGCAGCTCGCGGATCTGCGGTTGCTGATCGTCGATGACAATCCCACGAACTGCCGCATCCTTTCGTTGCAGGCCGGCAAATGGGGCATGATGCCGCGTTCCGCTCAAAGCGCCGCGCAGGCTTTGGACTTTTTGAAAACCGGCGAGACTTTCGATCTTGCGATTCTCGACATGCAGATGCCGGGGATGGATGGACTGATGCTCGCGACGGAGATTCGCAAAATGCCGAGCGCAATGATGATGCCGCTCGTGTTGTTGACGTCGATGGGCGTGCGTTCGGACAATCCGGATTTCGCCAGCGCTTCGTTCGCCAGTTGTTTGACCAAGCCGATCAAGCCCACGCAACTGCACGAAGTTTTGTTGCGCGTCATCTCCGGAGCGAAACCCGTCGCACGAAAAGCGCCGGTTCCGTCCAAGCTCGATCCCGCACTCGCGCAACGCATGCCGCTGCGGATGCTGTTGTGCGATGACAATGCCATCAATCAAAAGGTTGCCGCGCGACTGCTGCAACAAATGGGCTACAAACCGGACATCACGGGCAATGGAATTGAAGCTCTCGCCGCGCTCGACAAGCAGCAATACGATTTGATTTTCATGGATATTCAAATGCCGGAAATGGACGGCATGGAAGCGACCCGCGTCATTCGCGAACGCCAGCGGGATCGCGCGCAATATCCGAATTACAAATCGTCGATTGTCATCGTGGCCATGACTGCGAATGCGATGACCGGTGATCGCGAGAAGTGCATCGCCGGCGGCATGGATGATTATCTTTCCAAGCCCATTCGACCGGAAGATGTTCGCAAAGTCATCGAACGTTGGGCGTCCACAGCGACCGTTCCGGAAGCGCCCGCGACAACAGCCGCACC
>DASTXC010000016.1:0-19431 GCA_035765675.1 Verrucomicrobiia bacterium | reverse complement strand
TCTTCGCGCACGAGTTTTTCGCCACTGGACGCTTTGTAGCCTTCGTTGAACAGCAGATAGAGCGCTTGCAGCACTCCATCCAATCGCGCCGCCAGTTCTTCGCCGATGGGAATTTCAAAAGGAATTTTTGCGTCGCGAATTTTCTGTTTCGCGCGCGTCAGACGTTTGGCGATGGCAGCGTCCGTGGCGAGAAATGCGCGGCTGATTTCCGTTACGCTGAATCCGCAAAGCGTGTTCAAAGCCAGCGCAACCTGTGCGTCGGCGGGAATCAAGGGATGACAACAAACGAACATCATTCGCAGCCGGTCGTCCGCAATTTCCTGATCGTCAAACACGGCTTCATCCGGTGACGGCGTCGGGCGCTCGATCAGCCGGACAATTTCCGGTTCCTTGTCACGGAATACTTTCTGGCGGCGAACCACATCGAGCGCGAGATTGCGGGAGGCGCGCATGAGCCAGGCGGAAGGATTTTTCGGAACGCCATAAAACGGCCAGGTCTGCAACGCGCGGGCGAGTGCTTCCTGAACGACATCTTCGGCGAGCGTCAGATGTTCGACTCCGAAAATCCGCGTCAGAATCGCCACCATCTTTCCGGACTCGTGACGGAAAAGATGTTCGACCAATTGGGAAACTTCCTGCGGTTCCTGATTGCTGGTCTCGGCTGAATTCACTCGCCGCCAACAATACGAACGCGAAAAAAATCCGCCAGAAAAACCGTTCGTAGCGCAGACAGTCTGTCTGCTGTATCGCCGACTGGCAGTCGGAGCGCGTGAACTGCAATCAGCGGCTGAATAGAATTCCAACCACGAAGGTTGCCAACGTGCGACACAGCAGACTGAGAGTCTGCGTTACGCCGCGCTGAGACACGCAACCGGAAACGTTTTCAATGCTTCGCCCAACGGAAGAATTTGAACTCCATCGCGCTTCTCCACCCCGAGTTCTTCGCCGGTCAACACATTGTGAAACTTCGCAGCCGGCCAAGACGTGGGCAGTTCGATTGTCGTGTCATTCCAGATTTTTTCGCCACACGGAAGAACTTCTTCGCCGCGAACCAAACCACAAACGAGCCGCGGCACAATCACGATCACTGATTTTCCTCCGAGACTGCGTCCGAAGGAACAGACGTGATTCACGCGCTCGCCGCGGACGGACAGCGAAATGTAATCGCCGCTCTCAAACAGTTCGCGAAAACGGCTGCGAAATTCCAATGCTCGATGAATCACGAACAACTTGGCTTTTCCGGAGGCATCTAGTTGTGGCGCGGAATTGGATTCTTTTATTTCGTCGAGAAAGCGCCGGCGCAAATTGTAATCGACCGGCCGTCGATTGTCCGGGTCCACAAAGCTGAAATCCCACAACTCTGTTCCCTGATAAAAATCCGGCACTCCCGGCGACGCGATTTTCAAAACGGTTTGCGCCAGCGAATTAATCCGCCCAAAGAACGCGATTCGGCGGACGAATTTTTTCAGATCATTGAGAAACAGATTGTTCGAATTGTCCGTCAGCACGCGCTCGGTGAATTCCTGAACAGCCGTTTCATAATCCGCATTCGGCTCGGTCCAGCTTGTGTTCGCCTTGGCTTCCTTGACCGCTTTCAACAGGAACGCCGACGCGCGCTGGCGAAACGCGGCGAGTGTTTCGAGATCATCCGCGTTTTCGGGCAATGCACCGACGAGACTCTGGTAAAGCAGATATTCGTCGTTCGCGGTCGGCGCAGGTTTTCCATTCAGTTGAACATTTTTGTCAGCGTTCCATTGTCGCCAGCGTGTCAGTGCGCGATCCCATTCTTCAGGAATTTCAGAAAGCACATTGATCCTTGCGCGCGCATCTTCGCCGCGTTTTGTGTCGTGCGTCGCGGTGGCGAGCAGCGTGTGCGGCCAGTGTTTTGCGGTGTTCAGATTCGCCTCATGAAACGCCTGAACGCTCGCGCCGAATCGATCCGGATCGCCGCCGACTTCATTGAGCGAAATCAAGCGGTTAAAGTTGTAAAACGTCGTGTCTTCCAAACCTTTGGCCATCACCGGACCGGTGAGTTGTTGAAAGCGCAGAACGAATTCGCGCGCGGGGTCCGCGGTTTCCAGGTCCAATTCCAGAATCAATTTCAGGCTGAGCAAAGATTCGATGAATTCAAAAATCGAAGAATCGGAAATCGGCGCACTGGTCTTTGCGAGATCGATCGCCTGACGAATCATTGCTGAATCCTGAGCTGATGGATGAGCGCTTTCACGCGTCAGGTAAGTGCGATAAACCGGGAAGGCTGCGATGATTTCTTTCAAGGCGGCTTTCAATTGGTTGAACGTGAAATCAATTCCGGCTGAGGTTTTTGCGGCGACGTTTTGCAGACGATGTGTAAGCGAATCCAGTTCGCTGATGAGCGAGGTTTCCAGAATTCGCCGTTTGTTCTGTTGAACGAGCTCGGAGAAGGGTTGAGTCGCAGAGGAATCTGCACCTGCAAACTTCTGATAAATTTCGGTGAACGACTGCGCGTTGGCCGAATCAACAAAGAGACCGTTAACGCGATTCAGAAAATCGTAACCCGTGGTTCCCCAGACCGGCCAATCGTGTGGCAGAGGTTCGTCGCCGGAGAGAATTTTTTCCACCACGACGTAAAGTTTCCGAATGCCTATTTCTGCCGCTCCCGTTTGCAATCGTTCGAAATATTGTTTGGGATCCAGCAGACCGTCGGGATGATCGATTCGCAATCCGGTGATGGCTTTGGATTTCAGCCAGGTAAAGATTTTTTCATGGCTCGCTGCGAAAACGTCCGGCAAGTCCATTCGCAATGAAACCAGTTCCGTCACATCGAAGAATCGCCGGTAATTGATTTCCTCGGAAGCCACGCGCCAGAACGCGAGACGATAATGCTGTTGTTGAATCAGTGCGTGAAGACAGTCAGACGAGGGCTGACGTGAACCTTGCGCGTTTATCAGTTCCCTCTCCCCGCAGCGAAGCGTGGGGAGAGGGGCAGGGTGAGGGGATTTTGAGCTAAACGCCTCCTCACCCCGGCCCTCTCCTCCGGCTTCGCTCGGAGGAGAGGGAGTGTTTGAGAGGCCGGGTATGGTGGCGCTCATTTTGATATTGGAGCGGTTTGAAGTTTGAGCCTGATCGGTTGAAACTCCGTTGAATTCAGCCAGCACGCGTTCGAGTTCAATCGCGTTCTGCGGTGGACTGAACGGAAGTGTTTTCGCTGCGACCGGAAATTTTTTGTCGAAATAGCTGATGAAAAATTTCCCGTTCTCAGAAACCAGCTTGAGTTCGCCGCGTTCCAGAACTTTGTCGTAATGATCGCCGAGCACCGGGAGCAGAACTTTGTTCTTCAACGCCGGATGATCGGGATTCCAATCGATGTCGAAAAAAGATCCATATCGCGATTCCGGCCCGTGTTCCAGAACATCGAGCCACCAGCCGTTCGACAGCGCGGCGCCCATGTGATTCGGAACCATGTCCAGCAGGAGCCCCAGTCCAAGTTTTTCGCGTTGAGCAGTGAAGCGTTCGAACGTTTCCTCCGAGCCGATGTTCGGATTGATTTTTCCGAAGCAACAGATGTCGTAGCCGTGCGTGCTGTCCGGACCGGCTTGAAACAGTGGCGATGCGTAAACATCGGTGACGCCCAGATCGCGCAGGTATTCGAGAATTTCCGTGGCCTGGGCAAACGTGAAATCGCGATTGAATTGCAAGCGATAGGTGGCGCGGGGAATTCGCGGTCGCGCTGGATCATTGGGCTGGTTCATGATTTGGAAACAGCCCGAAGTTTCCGTTCTGCGGAAAAACTCTCCACGGGGTGGTCTGTCATTGGAGATGTTCGATTTCTCTGAGACATGCTTTTTCTCGCGTCGGGAATTGTGTTCGCCGCGTGGGTTGGCTGCTGATCCGATCCGCCAAACAGCGCGGCGTTTCAAAGTCGATTTACTGAAGCGCGCCCGGCGCGAATCCCAGATGTTCGCCCAGCCCCATCAATTCGTTCACGCAATCTTGCGTGGCGGAATCGCTCGCTGCCCTCTGACGCAGCTCGGGCAAAACATTTTGCTTCATCATCCAGAACACATTCTGCACTTCCGCCACATTCAACCCGAGCGGCAGCGGCATCATCAACGCCGCAATGCCCTCCAGTTCCTTGATCTGATCAACGTCGCACGGATTTTCCGCGATGGTTCGAATCGACTGTTCCATCCGGTTTTTCACCGCGTAACTGATGTCCGCATTCAGCACCTCCGTTCCGCGCGCCGCAGCCTCGCTCACAAGTGATCGCAACTGATCGAGATCAGTGTGGCCGTTGCTGAATTGTTTTCGAAGATTGCTGTGCAGCGTCAAATCCCAGGCGACCTGCAATCCCGCCGGCAGCGGCGCGCCTGCGCTTTGCAGAAACTTCATCAACGGCGCGTAACGATCCGTGATCATCCGAAAACGGCTGTCCAAATCTTCGCGCGCCGACGCAAGAATTTCATCGAGAATCCGCCGCTGCTCATCCTTGAACAGCGATTTCAAAGTGTACGAAGTGTTGCCGAAATGCTGGTCAATCAACCGGATGCTTTGTGGATAATCCGCCGTCTTGAAAGCTTCGGTGAGTTCCCGCGCCATCGTGTCAAACGCTTCGGGCGTGGGAAATTTCGTGACCCCGCCGATGAGATTGTGTTCGCCAATGTAGAGAATCGCATACGCCAGCCGCTCGCATTCCTGCGTGATTTCCGACGTCACACAAACGCGGCCATACGCGAGTTTGGTTTTGCCGGTTTCGGCAATTTCCCGCTGCTCGTTTTCGAACGTGAAAGAAAAAATCCGCGTCGCTTTGTCGTACTCCTGGAACAGCGAACTGATCGCGTAATGCGCCACGGCTTTCGGCCAATCGATCATCGCGGGCTTCACAAACTTGTGATAGATCGCGCGGCCATCGCCATGTTCCGGAATGTTGCTTTTGGCTTCGGCCAGCCGGTCAAGAAATGGCGGTTCGAAATCGCGCGAGAAAAGTTCATTCGCCAGTTGAATCACGCGCGCGGCATATTGAATCACCTGCACGGTTTCAATTCCCGAAAGTTCATCGAAAAACCAGCCGCAACTGGTGTACATCAGCATCGCGTGCCGCTGAAGTTCCATCAATTTCAGCACGGTGATTTTATCCGCATCACTCAATTCACGTTTCGCATTCGCAGCAAAAAAGCGGGCGCGATTTTCCGGTGAGCGATCGAGAATAATGGAAATGTAATCGTTGCGCGCCGCCCACGGATCGCGCAGCAGTTCGGCGGCTTTGGATTCGAACAACGGCGCGAGTTCATTCCGCAACCAGTCCAGCGCATTGCGCAGCGGACCACGCCAGCTTTGATTCCAATCGCCATGTCCGCCGCTGTTACAGCCGCAATCCTCCTTCCAGCGACCCACACCGTGCGAACAGCTCCACGCGCTGCCTTCATGAATCTGCGCTTCATATTCCGGCGGATGTTTCTCCAGGTATTCGCCGTAATTGGTCAGCTTCGCGAGATTGTTTTTCTCAATGTGTTCCAGCGCGTAAGCCAAAGCCATTTCACCATGGCGATGATGATGCCCGTAGGATTCGCCATCGGTTGCAAGGTGAACGAGTTGATCCCAATCGCGCTCATCGCTGAACGCGCCGAGAATGCGATTGGCAAATTTTTCCCCGCTCGTCAGCAGCTTTTCAAATGCGACGGCCTGTGACACCGGGGCGTCATAAAAGAACACGTTCATTTTGCGGCCCGATGGCAGCGGAACCAGATAGGCGCGCGTCGGATCAATCTGCGCGCCGTTCGCATCCTGCCAGTCGGTTTCACCGATCTTGCGCATTTCACGGGCCTGATACGGCGAGAGCACGGTGAAGAGAATTCCCTGTTCCGCCAGCGCTTCGAAGGTCGCAGTGTCTGCCGCGGTTTCCGCGAGCCACATGCCTTCCGGTTTCCGGCCAAAGCGCGTTTCGAAATCGCGAATGCCCCAGGCGATCTGCGTGAACTTATCACGGTCGTTCGCGAGCGGCATGATCATGTGATTGTAAACCTGCGCCATCGCGGAACCGTGACCGGAATAACGTTCGCGGCTCAATTTGTCAGCGGCGACAATCGCGTCATGGGTTTCGGGCATTTTGTCCTGCATCCAGGCGAGCAGGGTGGGGCCGAAGTTGAAACTGATTTTGGAATAGTTGCTGATGATGTTTTCAATCTTGCCGGCGCCGTCAATGATGCGGGCGGTGGCATTGGGCGCGTAACATTCCACGCTGATGCGTTCATTCCAGTCGTGCCACGGCGCGGCGGAGTCCTGCAACTCGACGGATTCCAACCAGGGATTTTCGCGGGGAGGCTGGTAAAAGTGTCCGTGAATGCAGATGAATTTTTCCATGCGCAACAGTTTGAAGCTTCGGATCAGACCGGCAATAGGGAGCTACCCGCAACGAGGGGAAGGGCGGCGGATAGAGGATGGAGGATAGAGGATAGAGGATGGTGGGGAACGCTGAACAATGAACATCGAACTTCGAACATCGAACCGGGGCGTCGCTTCGTTCAGTGTTCAGCGTTCGATGTTCATTGTTCGATGTTTCAATTTCTTTCTTGGTAGCGACTGCCGCGCTGCGGCAGTCCGGGCGCACTGGTTCTGCGCCCGCCGGGAAAAGGTTCATGCCACAATCAGCGGCACGAAGAACCTGTTCACGCCGACAGCTCGCAAGCGCGAGCCGTTCTACCTGGAACGGAAAAAATCGAACTTGAAGGGCGTGAGATGGCGCGTAGTTCGAAGTTCAGCGTTCGATGTTCATTGTTCGGAGTTTCTCTTTTTAAAACTCAGACCCATAACACGGCCGGGAATTTTTTCTGCAACGCCGACCGCATTTTGGGATAAGTGTTCGTTCGAAATGCGGGCCAGTTGAAAGTCGGTTCCAAACGTTTCCCATCCGGCGAACACAGCCAGAGCTTTACCGGAACGCGTCCTTCGCAGACGTGCGGATGCTCCTTGAGCTGAAAACATTCGTGCAGTTTCACCTGCAACTCCGGCGAATTCGGTTCGCCATCTTCGTCGCGCGCCTGTTCGGGATATTGCAATTTCAGTTTGCGACCGTCCGGCCACGGAATGCTCAGCGGCGTGAGTTCATCCAGCCAGCCGAGTTGTTCCTTTGCCAGATGCCGATGAAACGCTTCTTTCAACGGCGCGGCCTGCGCTTCCTTCGCGAGGGTCAAACCGGTGAACGCAACCGCCAATTGATTCGTAATTGCCGCGTCATCGAGCGGTGGAAATTCCAGTTCCGGCAACGCCGCTGTGACCAGATTCACGCGTGCAATGAACTGCTTCAATTCATGATTCAACAGCGGCAGTTCAAACAATCCTTTTCGCTGCGCCTCTGCCAACGCGCGGGCGGACGCTTCGGGATTCACTTCGCGCTGATGCTCGTGATGCAAAACGAGATCGTGAAATCGAATGAGCTTCACCGCGGCAACGCGCTTATGCGTGCGATCGTAAAGATGTTCCAAGCGCGTCGTGATCTGATCCGGAAACGTCTGTTCAATCCATTCGCGTTTCACCGCGGTGGCCAGGCTGAGCAAAGTAAGATTTTCCGAACCGCGCCCGGCCACTTCGCGAATGCTCGCCGCGACGAACAACGATGAATTCTGCACCACGCTCTCGCGCACCAACGTGCCGTGACGTCCTTCGGTCAGAGCGCATTCGAGCGTGCCCTGATCTCGCCGCTGACAAAGCTGATCAATGAAACCGGTCATCAAACAGCGCAGCAGCGCATCCTCCGAATTGGAATTTGGAACCTGGATTTTGGAATTTTCCCTCGCCAATCCTTGCCGCTCCGCCACATCAAGGATTTGTCCAAACGTCTGTTCCACTTGCCGCGCGGTTTGCGCGTGAATGCCGTAACGCCGGCAGCTTTCAACATTGAAACTGTTTTTCCTGGCGAATTCATACGCGCGCATCAGCGTGTAAAAATCGGATGCCTGGCTCGCTTCGAACAGTTCCCGCGATTCCTTCACATGCTTGTCGCCATGGCTCAGGCGCATCAGCAGATCGCGTCCGCTCACCAGCGCGGCGCACAATGATGCCGCGGGAACACAGTTGTATTTCGCGGCTTCGATGAGCATTCGCGAATAGCGCGGATGCATCGGCAGCCGCAGCATTTTCCGTCCGATTTCCGTGATGCCGCCGCTTGCCGTATTCAAGGCGTCCAGTGTGTTCAGCAATTTTTCCGCGCGCTCAACCGCTTGCGAATCCGGCTGGTCGAGCCAGTCAAATTCGACGGCGTGACGAATGCCGAGCGAGTGCAACAGCAGAACGACTTCGGCGAGATCGCTGCGCTGAATCTCCGGCGTGTTGCGCGCCGGACGATTCAGATGCGCGCTTTCAGTCCAGAGCCGGTGACACGTTCCCGGCGCGGTTCGGCCCGCGCGACCTTTGCGTTGATCGGCGGACGCACGACTGATCGGTTCGAGAAACAATGTTCCAATGCCACGTTCGGAATCGTAGCGCGCGACCCGTGCCAGACCGCTGTCCACAACGTGCCGGACGCCATCAATGGTGACCGACGTTTCGGCGACGTTCGTGCTGACGACCACTTTCCGCAGCGGATTCGGAGCAAATGCAAGGTCCTGCTGATCGGGCGGCAGATCGCCGTGCAAAGGAACGAGCGCCAGACGTTCGCTCACACGGGCGGAGCGCAGCGCGTTGATTGTTGAATTGATTTCGCCCATGCCCGGCATGAACACGAGGATGTCGCCAGGTTCACCGGAATTCACAATGTGCTCCACGGCATCGGCGGCTTGTTCGGTGATCGGACGTTCGTCGTGGTGCATTGCGTAACGAACTTCCACCGGAAAACTTTGTCCTTCGGATTGCAGAATCGGACAGGCGGAACTGCCGATCGCGGTCAGATAATCGGCAACGGGTTCCGCATCAAGCGTTGCGGACATGACGATCAGTTTAAGGTCGGGCCGCGCGGTTTGTTGAAGATGTTTGACCAGCGCCAGCGAGACGTCGCTCAACAGATTGCGTTCGTGAAATTCATCGAAAACAACAATGCCCACATCGGCGAGTGCGCGATTGTCCTGAAGCCAGCGCAGCAGAATGCCTTCGGTCATGTAACTGATGCGCGTGCCGAGGCTGGTCTGATCTTCAAAACGAATCTGATAACCGACTTCGCCACCGAGTTTGCCGCCGCGTTCAAAGGCGACGCGCGCGGCGACGGTGCGGGCAGCCACGCGGCGGGGTTGCAGGACGACGATTTTCTTTTCACCCGCAATCCCGGCATCGAGCAACATTTGCGGAACCTGAGTCGTTTTGCCAGAGCCGGTGGGTGCGACGAGAACAAGGCGATTGCTGGAGCTCAGCGCGGCGAGAATCTGCGGATGAATTTCCCAGATGGGCAGAGACTTTTCAGACACGGCGGAAAAAGTTAGTGATTCATTTCAACGCAAAGGCGCAAAGGCGCAGAGGCCCAGAGGGTTTCTCGAAGGGGTTGAACGATGAAAGAGGCGATCGGAGCGCGGGCTTCAGTCCGCGTGTTCCTGTCGCGATTCCCGGGAATCTCGCGGACTGAAGTCCGCGCTCCGCCAAAACACGCATCTTCAGCAACGATCTTCGCGTTCATGTGATTGCAACGCCGCCCGAGCAAGCTTTCTCCAATTGACTGCATTTCATTTCACGAGCTTTGCGCCTTGGGCTTCTTTGCGCCTTTGCGTTAAATCCGAAGTCGCCGTTGCTCAGAATTTCACGTGCCGCAGCACCAGCGCCGCGAGTGTGACGATGAGCATCATTCCGGACGGCATGAACTTTTTCGTTTTGCCGAGGCGCATTGCAAATACGACCAGCAGCGCCGCGAGCAGGATGTCAGCGACGTAAGCTTGAAACACGATCCGCAACGCGCAAAGAACGAGCAGCGCGGCAAAGCTTACGGACATGATCAGCGACACTTTGCTCTTGGCTTTTAGAAAACCGATCAGCCCGCCCACGACGAGCAGGACGATATAGATCCAAAGAACTTTGTCAGCGTAAGCGTTCATGGCGCGCAAGGTGCCTCAACCCGGATTGACGTCCAAGCTCAGAATTTCCCCGGCTTCGCATTCGACGGTGACTTCGAACGGACGGCAGCAGACTTCACAATCGCTGGTGAAACGTTGCAGCGGCTGGGCGGTGTCGATGGTGACGTTGGATTCCTGGCCGCAGAACGGGCACTGGATGTTTTCGGAAATTTCCACGAGCAGAATTTAACGCCGATCCGCCGGCGGCGAAAAGGGTTTTATCGGAGCGCGGAGCATCGCTCGGCGCGAAGGCAGGTAGCGACTGTCGCGCTTGCGGCAGTCCGGGCGCACGGGTTCTGTGCCCGTTCAGGAAAGGTTCACGCCACAATCAGCGGCGCGAAGAACCTGTTCGCGCCGACGACTCGCAGCGCGAGCCGTTCTACCGGAAGCGAATCGATGTTCACCGCACTTTTTTCGATTCGGCTTTTTTTCGCGCAAAGGTATTCTGGCCGGCATTCAAGCCATGAACGAACACACGAATTCGCCATCGTCCCGCACGCCCACATCCCTGCGCGGTTTCTGGAGTCTCTTCGTCACGCAATTCCAGGGCGCGTTCAGCGACAATGTCATCAAGAACCTTGTCATTTTCATGATGATCGGCCTGGGATTGTCACTGGCGGACAAGCATCGCGTTGGCGAACTGGTGGGCGCGTTGTTCTCGCTGCCGTTCATTCTGTTTTCGATGGCGGGTGGATTTCTCGCCGACCGTTTCAGCAAACGCACGATCACTGTGGGCGTGAAGGTGTTTGAAGTTTTCGTGATGTTGATCGCGATCGCCGGTCTGGCGTTCGAAAAGCTGCCGCTGCTGCTCGCGTGCGTTTTCCTCATGGGCATGCACAGCGCGTTTTTTGGACCGTCCAAATACGGTTTGCTGCCGGAGTTGTTGCCGGAGAAAAAACTTTCCTGGGGCAACGGACTGCTGGAACTCGGAACGTTCACGGCCATTATTCTCGGCACCGTCGCCGCCGCGATGATGGCAGAATTTTTCAAGGGCCATCAGGTCTGGTCGGGTGTGATTCTGGTGGTCCTCGCGGTCGTTGGACTCAGTTGCAGTCTCGGAATTTCCCGAGTGCCCGCGGCTGATCCGGCAAAGCGTTTCAATGCAAATCTCTTCGCTGATCTGTGGAATCGCTTGCGCATGATTCGCGGAGATCGGCCGCTCGTACTGGCGGTGATCGGCAACACGTATTTCAATTTCATCGGCGCACTGCTGCTGCTGAATTTGTTCTTTTATGGCGACGGCGTCCTGCACGTTTCGGAAACGAAGATTGGAATTCTGAATGTCGCGTTGGCACTGGGAATTGGATTGGGCAGCGTCGCGGCAGGCTATCTTTCGGGCGGCAAAATCGAATACGGATTGGTTCCGCTCGGCGCGTTGGGACTGGCCGTGATGTCTGCGTCGCTGGCAGTTCCGGGTGTGACGCTCGAAGGCGCGCTGGTGCGATTGGCGTTGCTCGGATTTTTTGGCGGTTTCTTCATCGTGCCGGTTTCCGCATTGCTTCAACATCGGCCCGACAAAACGCGCAAAGGCGAACTGCTCGCCGCGGCCAACCTGCTTTCGTTCGTCGGTGTTTTTCTCGCGTCCGCCGTACACTACCTTTTGGCGCAACGCCTGAACTGGTCGCCACTGCATCTCTTTTTGTTCAGCGGCGTTTTCACCCTGGCCGGCGCGATCTATGCCATTTTTCTGCTACCCGACGCCTTGCTGCGATTTGTGCTGTGGACACTCACGCGGACGATTTATCGGATCAAAGTTCTGGGCCGCGACAACATTCCTCAAAAAGGCGGTGCATTGTTTGTCTGCAATCACGTTTCGTTTGTCGATGCGCTGCTGATGCTGGCGTCCACCGATCGACGCGTGCGTTTCATGATGTTCAAGGCGCATTATGAATTGCCTTACATCAAACCGTTCGCGCGCATTCTGGGCGTGATTCCGATATCGTCGGAGCAACGTCCCCGCGAAATGATCAAGTCATTGCAGATCGCGAGCGACGCCATCCGCGCGGGCGAAGTGGTCTGCATTTTTGCCGAAGGACAAATCACACGCACCGGACATCTGCTGCCGTTCCGGCGCGGCTTCGAACGCATCATGAAAGACGTGGAAGCGCCAATCATTCCGGTCGGCATCGATGGCGTTTGGGGCAGTATTTTCAGTTTCGACAAAGGCCGGTTTCTCTGGAAATTGCCGCGGCGTTTGCCGTATCCGATCACGATCAATTACGGCCAGCCGTTGGCACATACCGCGTCGCCATTGGAGGTGCGTTCGTCTGTTCAGGAATTGCTGGTGGAAGCGTGGCGTTTGCGAAAAGCGCGGATGCGTTCGCTGCCGATCGCGTTTGTTCACACCGCGCGAAAACATCCGCTGCGCTTCGCCATGGCGGATGCGCAGAATTCCAAAGTGACGTTTGCGGGCGCGTTGATCCGTTCGGTGTTGCTGGCGCGGCGATTGAGAAAAATCTGGGCCGGCCAGAAAATGGTCGGACTCTTGTTGCCGCCTTCCGTGCCGGGCGCGCTGGTGAATTACGCCGCGCTGTTGCTTGGCAAGGTGCCGGTGAATCTGAACTACACAGTGTCCGAAGAAACGCTGGCGTCGTGCATTCGGCAATGTGAAATCAAAACGGTTGTCAGTTCGAAAGCGTTTCTGAACAAGCTCAAACTGAAGGTGCCGTGCGAGACAGTATTGTTGGAAGATTTGATGGGGGCGGGAAAACGTGGGGGAGTTTCAACTTCGAATGAAACGGAGGAAACCCTCACCCCGGCCCTCTCCCATCCGATGGGAGAGGGGGAAGTTGCGACGCGTTCGGAAAATCCGCCGTCGCTTTGGGAGAAGTTTGCCGCATTCGCGATCGCGTTCGGCGTGCCGGATCGGTGGATTCAACAGGTGCTCGGCGCGGAAAAGAAATCGCAGTTGGACGATCTGGCGACGGTGATTTTTTCCAGCGGCAGCACGGGCGATCCCAAAGGCGTGATGCTCAGTCATTACAATCTTGGTTCCAACGTTGAACAACTGGAGCAGGTTTTCGGACTCAATCAGCACGACCGGTTGTTGGGCATTTTGCCGTTCTTCCATTCCTTCGGATTCATGGGAACGCTTTCGCTTCCCGCGATGCTCGGTGTGGGCGTCGCATATCATCCCAATCCGCTTGACGCAAAAACGATTGGACCGTTGGTGCGCGATTACAAACTGACCTTTCTGCTCGCGACGCCGACGTTCCTGCAAATCTACATGCGCGGTTGTGCGGCGGAAGATTTTGGCAGCCTGCGTGTCGTGATGACCGGTGCCGAAAAATTGCCGGATCGATTGTCCGCGGCCTTTGAAGAGCAGTTTGGAATTCGTCCGCTCGAAGGCTACGGCTGCACGGAATGTTCGCCGGCGGTGGCGGTGAATACCTTGGATTTCCGATCCGCGGGATTTCGCCAGGTCGGCGGCAAGCGCGGAAAAATCGGGCACCCGCTGCCCGGTGTTTCGATTCGCATTGTCGATCCGCAAACCATGGAGCCGGTTCCTTTTGGCCAACCCGGTTTGATGTTGGTGAAAGGGCCGAACGTGATGCAGGGCTATCTTGGCCGCCCGGAAAAATCGGCAGAGGTTTTGATTGATGGGAAAACCCTCACCCCCAGCCCCTCTCCCATCGGATGGGAGAGGGTGGCCGACAGGCCGGGTGAGGGCTCGTGGTATATCACCGGAGATATCGCGGCGATTGATGAAGATGGCTTTTTGCAGATCACGGATCGGCTCAGCCGCTTCAGCAAAATTGGCGGCGAGATGGTGCCGCACATCAAAGTTGAAGAAAAATTGCACGAACTCGCCGCCAGCACGGAACAGACATTTGTCGTTGCGGGCGTTCCCGATGAGAAGAAGGGCGAACGCCTGATCGTTCTGCACAAGCTACCGTCAGAGAAACTCCAACCGGTTCTGGAAAAGCTCGCACAATCGGATTTGCCGAATCTCTGGAAACCGCGCGCCGATCAATTCTTTTTCGTGGAAGCCTTCCCATATCTCGGTACCGGCAAACTGGATTTGCGCAGGATTAAAGATCTGGCGGCGCAATCGGCTGATGCGGAAGTTCTGACTTCTTGAACACGACTTGAAGAAGAATTAACGCAGAGACGCAGAGTTTCAAAAGGCGCGTTGAGTTCAATTTCCAACAACGTGAAAAAATCCGGCGGTCGCGGTGGTGTCCAGGATGGCGCTGCGTTCATACGTCCAGGGAATCGCAGTCTGCCAATCGATTGAATTCAACGATTCAGAGCGCTCCACCTGGAACGGACCTTTGCCGCCACTCCAGTTCAGAATCAGATTCGTGCCGCTGAGTTCCGGTTTAATTTTTAAATCCGAACCGCTGAAAATGCCACCTGCTTTCGGCCCGCCGAGTGCGCTGATCTCTTCGGCTGATAAAGCCCGATCCTGAAATGCCCAGGCGCTCAGAAACAGTGCGTGCGTGTAATTTCCGCTGGAGTCGCCCTCGTTGAACAGCAGCAGGTCGGGGCCGGGATCGTACGTGGAATAAAGTGACCAGCGTCCATCCGCCGCTTCATTCGTGGTTTTGAAAACCAGAGTGCCATCCACATAAAGTGAAATCGTCCCCTTAGTCAGATCGGCAACGTTCGCAATGCGATGCCAGGTGTTTGGTGAAATCACCGTGCTCGAATAACCGTACGTGCTGCCAATGGCGGCGGTGTCGGAAATATAGAAATCAGCGTCGTTGCTGTTTTCGGGATCGGTGTTGAACAGAGCCGTCCAGTTGATCGGGCCGGGAACGAGGATGTCCTGCACAATTGTGTATTGATTGATGTAAGAGCCGCCGCCGTTGGGTGGATTGTTGAACGTGACCAGGAATCCGTTGTTCGCGGAAGGCAATTGCGGAATGCCCAGATAACGCGCGGGCTTTCCGCTGATGTGTGGAAGCGTCGCGCCATCGGTGACGCCAAAGGTGGTCAGGTTCTGAGTTTGTAGATCACGAAATGCGAGCGTTCCGTCGCCGAGCGCGGGTTTCAGATCGCCCAGAGCAAACGTCCATTCGTAAGTGTGAATGTCGGCCGCCGAAATCGCTTTCGTGGTAAACGACCACACGGCCCCAGTGACAACGCCGGTGCTGTTCGTCGTGTCGATGCGCCAATAATAAGTTGTGCCGGGAACGAGCGTTGCCGGAGCAAATATTGAATTGGTGGTTTGACCTTGAAATGAAACCTCACTGTTGGTGCCGAAGTAAACGGAGCAACTCGATTGTCCCATTGCCGGCGTCCACAGCAACGGCGTTTTGATCGGAACATTCGTCGCGCCATTCGCGGGATACGGATCGGCGATTTCATTTCCCAAAACCGGTGGCGTGACGTTGAAGGACGTAAGCAACGCGCGATGATCTGATGGCCAGGGAGTGACGCTGTTGCGCCCGTCCAATTCAATCGAACCGGTCGGAGCGGCGCCATCCGTCGCGGAGTAATAAATGAAATCGATTCGATCAAAAACGCCTTCAGGTTCTTCACTCACCCGGGGCGTCCAGGTAATGCCCGGCTCATCGAAGAGAAACGGCCCGGGAAAGGTGCGATTGGTCGCGTGCAATTCATGATAGGAATCCACCCAGCCGCGCTCAGTACACGCCAGCGAAGTGGGCCATGGGAAATTGTCGTAATCGAGATGCGACGGAGCATTGAAATCGCCGACCAAAAACGCCGGATCTTTCCTATCAACAAACGGCACCGCGAAATTGAGCAGTTCAATCAAGCCGGGCGTTCGCACTGCGTTTTCCATTTCCACGATGGACGCCACGTTCGAACCGTCCTTCAGCCAGTACGGTCCGTAAGGCGTGTAATCCAGGTGAGTGTTGAAAAAGTAGAACCGTTGTCCCGGGCTGGGTTCGACAATAACTCCCGATCCGCCGCGCGCATGAATCGTCGGTCCGATTTGATATAAAATCGGAAATCGGCTCACAATTGAACAATCGCCTGCGGGGCCGTCCTTGGACCAATAATAGCCGAGCTTGTCCGCGATCTTTTTTGCGGTGGTCGCCGAGCATTCCTGAAGGCCGACGAGATCAGCGTTTTCAGTGCGAATCACTTCAATGCAGTTGCTCAAATTTTGCGAGCCGTCGTGCCAGATATTGAACGAGAGAACCTTGAGCTGCGTCATGGGCGCGGCGTGGGCACGAGTTGAAAACCATCCAGCCAGAATTGCCAGAATCGTGATTCGCGTGAGTTGATTCGTTATGATTGCAAAATACGTTCGCACAATTGGAGAGCTTACCGAAAAGGCGTTGCGTGAACATGCCCCGAATAGGGGAGCGCGCAGGCTGAGATTTGAAACAAAATTGTATCTGAAACAGGAGCGCGGGATTTATCCCGCTTCGGTTGTTGGTCGAGAAACGCATTCAGACGGGCTTTTAGTCGGAACGATGCAGTTCATTTGTTCGGGGAGCGCAGCCGCCTCGGCTGCAGTTCGGCGCGCCCTCGCGCCGAACATAGCGGCTCACACCAGCACCAAACGCTTCGTCCATTCCACGCCTCACAATCAGCCGCGAGGGCGCGGCTGATTGCGCCCGAGGCGGGCGCGCTCCCCATTCCCACTGCATGGCCGGGCACTTTCTGGTTATTGCCTGAAGCGGTGTAAACGCCGCACGCTGAAGAGAATTATTTTTGAAGATATTTCGCCACCGCTTCCGTGCGCGTATGGACGTCCAGTTTTTCGAAAATATTTTTCACGTGCGTATGCACCGTCCACGCGCTGATGCCCAGCCGGCCGGCAATTTCCTTGTCCACGTGACCTTTGGAAAGCAACTGAAGAATTTCGTTTTCGCGCGCGGTGAGATCTTCCAGCAGCCAGGGTTCGTCGGATTGCGCCGTCGTCAATGACGTTTGAAAAAAAACCTTCGCCCGCGCCAGGACACGTGAAGCCGACAGCGGCGCGCTCAGAGGCATCAAAGGTTCGAGAAACTGCTCCGGCCGGCTGCGTCGAAGGTGGTATCCGGAAACACCGCCCGGCGCGGCCAGAAACAATTGGTTGCTGTCTTCATAAACGGAAAAGACCAGGCTCGCAAAACCTGGCGCGTGAGGCTGCAATCGCTCCAGATAATGGCGGGCGTTTCCCTTCGGCAGATTTTGGTTGAGCAACCACAGTTCGCCCCGGCGCGGACAGTGCAATTGGCTGATCTCCATCCCGGAGTACGCGGCAATACAAGCGGCGTTGGAATGAGCGTTGACCAGTCGTTTGAGCGCGCGGCGCACACCGGAATCCGGCTCCACAATCACCACCGACAGCGCCAAAGATTTTTTTGCGTCCGCAGGGTTCGCTTCAATCAGATCCGTGTGAAACGTCGTGTAACTCCACATCACCGGATGCGTGGACCACTGAAAGCCGACCGTGATTTCGCGCCGCTGTTTTTGCAGGGTTGTCTCCCATCCGTCTTTTACTACCGCGCGAAAAATTGCGAGCGCTTGAGCGCTGGCGGTTTCCCGTCGCCGGGAATCCAGCACGAACAATGCGCTGGAACCCTCGTGTTCCATTCGCGCCACCCATGGAGAAGTTCCTGCGCTGACCGGATACGGCCGGCGCATCAGCCGCTGTTGCCAGAAGGGCCGGGTCATCTCTGGCGAACCGATCCGCAATGACGGCGTTGTTGCGCCGGGATTTTTTCGCGGCGGCCAGCCTTCAGTAATGATTTCCTGATAAAGCCGGGCCGCTTCTTCCGCGGCGGCGATTCGATCCTTCGAATGCAGCGAGAACGTCCGACGATGTCCCTGATATTGGATCTTCACCGACCAGCCGCGCACGCGCCGCAGGGTTCCGCGATAGCTGTAGGAGTTTTGAAATACCCGGCGCATCCAGCGTTGTAATTCCGCGTTCGCAGGCAAATCAACTTTCGTGGAAGTCGCTGCCGATGACGAATGGGCGCGTCTTGGACGTTTCTCGGACATGTTCGGGAGAGAAAACGATTCGCAATGGATCGTCAACGTTGGACTGCGTTTCAAGCGTTCCCGGTGGAAACCGTCGGGCCGCGTTCCCCGAGCTTCTCGCCTAAAGAGGGCATGGCGGTGATCGGCAATGATTTTATGCTCATGGACAACTATGAAAACCAACTCCCCGATTCGGTCCCAAGCTGGAACCTACTGTCCGCTCGTGTCTGTCCTTTGCGGAATTGCCCTGATCGGCGCCGCGAATGTTCGCGCGGAAACGACCATTCACTTTGACGGTTCCGGTTTGTCGCACAACAACGACATTCCGCAGACGTACGGGGATTTTGTTTCGGGTGATGGCGCGGGCATTTCGACGAGCCTGGGATTGAGCGTTCAAGGGACGCCGAACGTGGATATCACCTGGGGAAGCGGCCTCGAACATACGGTGGATTCGTATGACGGCTGGGATGGACGCGGCACGGTGGCGCAACTGGATTACAGCCTGGAGAATCCGATCAGCATCACGTTCACGCCGGATGATGCCTGGGGTGTGTTGATCAATTCGTTTGATCTGGATGAGTGGGCTGGCGGCGGAGCAATGAGCGTGGCGTGGAGCATTTCTGATTCGTTCGGAACGCTGGCGTCAAGCACGTGGTCGCGCAGCAGCGGCGGACGCGACAGTATTCTCACCGGCTTGAACGCCAATGACATTCATCCCGGGCAGGCTGTGACGCTGACTTTTGAAGGGCTTTCGGGTGATGGCACTTATTTTGGAATGGATAACATTTCTTTCGATCAAATCGCTGCCACGGTTCCGGAACCTTCGGCGTTCGCGCTGATTGCAGTCGGAGGAATGTTGGCGGCCACACGACGTTTTCGTCGCTAGATTTGTGGTCTGAACGATACCGCAGGTTTTCCAACCTGCGGTATCGTCGCTCCAAATCGGCTGAGCAGAAGCTTCCAAGCGTTTTTCGAGTGCGATAAAACCGACAGCCAGTTCACTCTCGCCCCGTGAGGAACGAGCGGGGAGAGAGCTGGAGAGATGGGCTTTTGATTTTTCCCGTCAAACAGACACACTCGGCGAATTCAGATTTCAAACGGCTGAAAACCTCTTCTCTCCAACCCTCTTCCTCTTTCCTTCATCAGTCCAAGAAGGAAAAATAACTATCAGTTTTGTTACACGCATTTTTAATCCTTCGCGTGACAAGCGACCGCTCTCCCCACATGATCGCGGACGCATTTATTGTATTCACATCATGGTAATTAAAAAAATCCGATTCAAACCCGTCGTCGCCTGCGGCACGTTCCTCACCCTTGCGGTCACTGCTCAAGCGGCGTTTACCACCGTCGAAAACTTTGAGACTTATGCTTCGTCACCGGCGCTCACCGCTGCCTGGCCCGTCACCACGGGCGCGCCGGTCGTGACCCTCGAAAGCGCTTCCGCGTGCGAAGGTTCGCAGGCAATGGCGTTTACTTATTCCGGTGACAGTGCGCCGTTCACGAATCTCGTGACCCGGACGTTTGCCGCGAATCA
>DASTXC010000015.1:0-5427 GCA_035765675.1 Verrucomicrobiia bacterium | reverse complement strand
GGCCCAAAATCCTCCTCAAGACACCACATACGGCAATCCTCCACCTGTCCCTATGCACGAGATTACGGTGGGGGGAATGGGAACTCCAGACGTGAACGGCTATGTGGCGACGAAATTGCCGCCGCGCAAAGAAATAAACATAAACGTCAAGGCCAGCGGCCAGAAACAATACTGGTTTCAAATAGATGGAAAAAAGCATAAGCTGGTTTCACAGTGCGCGTCTCCATATCCAACCGACAGAGCCCGAACCAACATTGGTGTCGGCGAACAGCTAACGCTTCAATTTTCACCAGCACTTCCCCTTGATGCAGAATGGAGCACGTCAGGCGGGTTGTTGTCCACGAATCTTGGAAAATCGGTCGTCTTCACTGCTCCAGACAGGGCAAATAAAGTCACTATCAGTGCAGTTGTGAAGGGTCTGGTGGCGACAAAACAATTCAAGGTGATCGAACCTTCAGGAGAATTTCGCGCGGAGATTACGGAGACAAATCACTTTCCTGTCGGCACGATTGGCGCTGGAATGAGGGATGTGCTTACCGTCTATCCGACGAATGTTTCATTTTACCGCGTCGAGCTTATTGAACTTTCGTGTATGCCGACGAACATTACCGGATACTGTACGAATATGGACTTCGATCCTGTGAATGTGGGATATGCCCCATTGGATTACGAAAACAGTTGTGACGACAAAGTTCATACCTCCTTCGATGCCGATCCTCCGCTTTATGCCGGGGGGTGGGACGTATTTGTCCCGACTGTTTGGCACGTGATTGGATCTTCCGAGACGAACAGTTTCGGAATACTTTTCAGTCCAGACCGTTTGCTAGGCCCGAACGGCGATTTCAGTGTCGGTAAAAATGGAATAACAATAATACGTTCGACAAACGACGTTTCTCACTCAGTGCGACAATTATGAAACAGCGATTTGCTATAATAGCCATTTCAATGATGGGTATCGCCACAGCCTGTGCCACTCTGCTTGGACATTTCAAAAGCTGGAACGACCTTGAACAGCAATCTTCCGACATCATCGTGGCAGTCTGCACGTCGATAATTACTACGACGAATTCCGTTAAACGCGTCGTGGTCTCCGAAGGCGCCGTTCATTCACGGATTCAGGTAATCTCAGTGCTAAAAGGAACAAACACACCCGGTTTTTTTTATTTGGATTCGTTTCGAAAGCTGAATCCCGGAGACCGCTTCCTGTTATTTGCGAACCATAGAAATGGTGACTATTCACGGTACATTGCCTGGGAAAACTATCGTTTCGTTCCCATTTGCGAATCATTTCAAACAGATTCGTTGCGAAATCTTTCCGTAGATGCGCAAATTCGAGCAGTATTAAGCAATCGCCTCACAGCCTTGGAGGAGACGATGAAAACGGAACAAGAGGAGAAAGCCAGAATTCTTACAGCTTTCGATTCGCCGCCGCAATAGGCTGATCGGCTAGTCTGATTACTGGCAGCTTACTCAGGCTTCTGCCCTGAATCGTGGCAAAACGGCAGCTTCACATTCCGACTTCAATTGCATGACACCAACACGGCCCCGACAAACTGCCCGATTGCCTAGAATCAAAATTCGACCGATTCAGTTACAGCAGCTGGAACAGTTACGGTTACGAAATTTGGACATAAGCACCACCAGATCGACAAGCAACATTACCACAGTACGATGAGAACATTCCTTGTTGTGAATTTCTTTTTGACGACAATTTTGTCGGCAATTGCACAACTTGATCCGCACGGAACCAATAATGTTTTCACGGAGAATCCCATTTCACTGGAGCGAGTCGCTGCCATCGAAAAGCTCTGGGCCGAACGCCCGGACAGGTTTTATCAGGAAACTGCAAAAATGGTGGGCTCGATGACGAAAACACCCTTGAATGCCAGTGAACAACAGATTCTTCTGATTTTGTGGACGAATGCGGTCAGTAAGGTCTTGCCTACGGAGGATTCCAGAGCACTTGCATGTCTGTCTCCAAAAAAAGATGCGCTTTTTAATTTCTTTGCATTACCAGAATTTCACTCGGATAAGGCCCGCTGGCGACAACTGAGTTGCTTTATTGGAGAACTGAAGATGAGAATCACCCCAGATTATCGAAATAAAGCTGTGATGAATTACGCGGCTCCCGGCGATTCCTTGGAAGAAATCAAACGCAAAAAGAAAGAAAACGAGAAAAACGCCCTATCGGACGAGCTTCAGATGAAGCTCCGAGAAATCCATTGGAGGGCAGTCAATGAATTTCGTCTTGCCATGCCTGACAAATTCCGCCGCGATGCAGCTTTTATAGATGCAATTGCTAAAGCTGCTCATTTGACACCTGAAGAGGAGCATCAGTTAAAAAGCGAGTGACGTTTATTTCTTGATGCAATGATTGCGAAAGCGTGAGCTTAATTCGGGGGGGATTGTTAGGCTGCCCCAATTCGACGGTTAATCGATTCGCCCGCTTCTTTTTAATCGCCGTTTGACACGTCGGGACACGGCGTTAAGATTCGAACTTCCAAATCGAATTAACACAAAATCATTATGGCTATCTCAGTTGGCTCCAAAGCTCCGGAATTCACATTGAAATCGAAACAGGCCTCTGGTCTCGTGGACGTGAAACTCAGCGATAATTTCGGCCAGAAAAACACTGTCCTGCTCTTTTTCCCGCTCGCATTCACCAGCGTCTGCACCAAGGAAATGTGCGACATCACCGCGGGCCTGAATTCCTATTCCGGTTTGAACGCGGACGTCATCGCGATCAGCGTGGACAGTCCGTTCGCACAGGAAGCCTGGGCGCAACGGGAAAAAATCAGCCTTAAACTCGCCAGCGATCTGAACAAGGAAGTCATCAAGCAATACGACGTCGTTTTCCCGATGCTGGCGGGAGTGGGTGACACCGCCGCGCGTGCCGCGTTCGTGATCGACAAAAACGGAGTCGTTCAATACAGCGAACAAACGCCAACGCCGAAAGATTTGCCAAACTTCACCGCGATCCAGGAAACACTCGCGAAATTGAAGTAAACACCCGTCGCTTTCTCATTTGCGAATCGGAACATCCTGTAACGCCGTTCCATCCCGGACGGCGTTTTTTATTTCCCGCGAATCACTTCTGCATTGGAACTTGGAACTTGGAACTTGGAATCAGCTTCCCGCCCCTGGAATTGACTCCGCTGCTGTGGTTTCACTACGGTTAACGAATGATTATCGCGCCTTCGCTGCTCGCCTCTGATTTTTCCCGGCTGGGAAAGGAAGCGTTGCGGGCTGGCCGATCCGAAGCGGACTGGCTGCACCTGGACATCATGGACGGCCATTTCGTGCCGAACATTTCCTTCGGGCCTGCCGTGGTGAAAGTCCTGCGTCCGCTGACCAATATTTTTTTCGACACGCACCTCATGTGTTCGAAACCGGAGATTCTGCTGGAGCCATTCGCGAAGGCTGGCGCGAGCCAGATCACCATTCACGTGGAACTCGGCGAACAGGTCATGCCGTTGCTGTGGAAAATCAAATCGCTCGGAAAAAAAGCCGGCCTGGCCATCAATCCGCCGACCGGCATAGCGATGGTTCAACCCTATTTGGAAAAGATCGACACTCTGCTCATCATGACGGTGAATCCCGGCTTTGGCGGCCAGGAATTCATTTACGAAACGTTGCCGAAAATTCAGCAGGCAGCGGCGTGGCGAAAGGAAAAGAATTTGAACTATCACATCGAAGTCGATGGTGGAATCAATTTCCAGACCGCGGCGGAATGCGCGCGCGCCGGAGCGGATGCGTTCGTCAGCGGAACGACTTTGTTCCGCGCCCGCAGTCTTCGCGGCGCCGTTCGGAAAATGCGCAAAGCCGCGGAAACGGCGGTTCTGAAATCCAAAGCCTCTCTGGACAGCGACAACAACTTCCAACTCTTCTAAATGGCAAAAATCTCTTTCGGCACTGACGGCTGGCGATCTGTGATCGCGGAGGATTTCACCTTCGACAACGTTGCGCGCGTCGCTCAGGCCACGGCGGATTTCTGGGATGCGAATCCCGTTTCGGGAACCGAACGCAAAATCATCATCGGTTACGACCGGCGTTTTTTCTCGGATCGCTTCGCGCAGATTGCCGCGGAAGTAATGGCAGGAAATGATTTCCAAGTGGTGCTCACGCCTGCACCCACGCCGACGCCCGCGGTTTCCTTCGCTGTGAAGCAGCAACGCGCGCTGGGCGGCATCATGATCACCGCCAGCCACAATCCGCCCGCGTTCAACGGGTTCAAACTGAAATCGCATTACGGCGGCTCCAGCGATCCAGAAACCTGCAAGAGCGTGGAAAGTTTTCTCGACCGCAACGTCGTCCGTCGCGAATCGATGACCGAAGCGCAAAAATCCAAGCGCGTTCAAATCAAAGACATCAAACCCGCGCATTACGCGGCGATCAGAAAGCTCGTTGATTTCAAGCTCATCGCGAAATCGAAATTAAAGTTCGCGCACGAAGCGTTGTTCGGCGTGGGCGCGGGCTGCTTCGAAGAATTGCTGGCGGGAACCAGTTGCCGCGTCACAACGTTGAACGGCAAACACGATCCTTTGTTTGGCGGAATCAATCCCGAACCGATTGCGAAAAACTACGTTCGCAGCGCGGCGTTTCTGAAAAAAAATCCGCACGATATTTGTCTGGTAACGGATGGCGACGCGGATCGCGTAGGCGGAATGGATGGACGCGGCAATCCGCTTTCGACGCATCAGATCATTTGCCTGCTGTTGCGGCATTTGAAATTGAATCGAGGTGAAAATGGCCGGGTGATCAAGGCGCTCACCACCACTTCGATGGTCGATAAAATGTGCGCGGCGTATGGATTGGAACTGGTCGAGACGGGCGTGGGTTTCAAATACATCTGCGCGGAAATGGCGAAGGGCAATGTCCTGCTCGGCGCGGAGGAAAGCGGCGGAATTGGTTTTCCCGGACACATTCCCGAACGCGACGGCATTGCGGCGGGTTTGTTTCTTTTGGAAATGCTGGCGACTGAAAAGGTTTCGGTGAACAAGCTCATCGCGGTTCTCGAAAAAGAATTTGGGCCGCATCGCTACGGCCGCATCGACACGCATTTTCCGTTGGAAAAACGCGGCGCATTGATGGAATTCCTGAAGCGAAATCCGCCCGCGAAATTGGCAGGATCGCCGCTGGCCGAAGTGAAAAGTTACGACGGCGTGAAATTCATTGCGGACGACAGTTCGTGGCTGATGCTGCGCGGCTCGGGCACGGAACCGATTCTGCGAATTTACGCGGAAGCCAAGTCTGACGCGGACGTTCAGAAGCTGCTGAAGCTCGGCGTGTCGCTGACGAGACAGGTTTGAGACAAGCAACGGAGCGCGGGTCTGTGACCCGCAGCAGCGCGATTACTTCAAGCGCGTGGTAAATTCATAAACGCTCGGTTTTGCAAAGTTGCTGCGAGTCACAGACTCGCGCTCCGAC
>DASTXC010000014.1:0-7233 GCA_035765675.1 Verrucomicrobiia bacterium | reverse complement strand
TCTCCTCCGAGCGAAGCCGGAGGAGAGGGCCGGGGTGAGGAGGTTTTTAGCTCAAAATCCCCTCTCCCTAACCCTCTCCCCGCGCTTCGCTGCGGGGAGAGGGAATCGAAAATGGTGCGGGTGTCAAGTTGCGCCCAGAGCGCGGTGCATTGTTCCGCGCCGCTCAGGATGGTTCACGGAACCCAGACGATATCGGGATTGTTCGTTCGCGCTTTGTGGATTTTGAAATCCCAATAGTCGCGATTGCGAAAACGCGCGGCATGGCCATCCACGAAATTCATCTGCGCGCCGCCATTGTGCAGATTCGTGTGAACAAAACTGCCGGGGCTGTTCGGAATCGCATGCACAGCGGGAATGTTTTTGTTGTCGAATAAATACACGATGGCGGAGGGCCGCGAGAGAGCCGAAAGCCGGATGGCGGGTTTCGTGGAGTCCGTGCCGTTGATCAACCCGTTCAAACAATAATGAAACAGATTGTTGCCATTGCTGCGACGTGGATTGGATGGACAGATCCAAATTGATTTTCCCACGTCAGCTTGCGCGTTTGTGCGCCACGGCATTTCTGCGTACGGCGTCAGGCCGAGCGTTTCCGGAAGTTGAATGTACCAGCCCGTGATGAAGTGTTTTGATTCCGTGGGAGTGCCGAAACCGTCCTGCGGCAGATAATCGCGATGTTCGGCGGCGAACAATTGCGCGGCGGTTCCCCATTGTTTGAGGTTGTTGAGACAGTGCGCGGCTTTCGCTTTTTCTTTGGCAAAGCGCAGCGGCGTCAGCAGCAAAGCGGCAAGAATGCCGATCAATGCGATGGCAACCAATAGCTCAGTGAGAGTAAATGCCCGTTCTGATTTCATCCCGGCCCTTCCTTCTTCGCGGCTTTTGTAGCGGCGCGGATGAAAATTGCAACGGTTTTTTGGAGTTTGATTGCCTTGGTTTCGCGCGCTGCGTAGCTTCGGCGCTCAATGATTCGCCTGGTTTTATTTGATATCGACGGAACGCTGGTTCACACGGGCGGCGCGGGCGTGAAGGCGTTTGCGAAAGTGTTCGAATCAGAGTTCGGCGCGAAGGATCATTTCGAACGACTCAAATTCGCCGGGCGCACGGATGTCAGCCTCGTGCGTGAATTTTTTCAGTATCACAACATTCCTGCGACACCGGCCAACTTCGAACGCTTCTTCAGCCGTTACGTTTTCTGGCTGGATCACATTTTATCCACGAGCAAGACCGAAGCGTGCCCCGGCATCTGGGAATTCATTTACGATCTGAAGGAACTTTCCGAACGTCCGTTGATCGGCCTGCTCACCGGAAACATCCAGCTCGGCGCGGAAATCAAGCTGCGGCATTTTCAACTTTGGGAGATGTTCGAGATCGGCGGATTCGCGGATGACAGCGAACAGCGGGATGAAATCGCTGCCGCGGCGCGTGCGAGAGGTTGCCGAGTTTTAGGAAGGGAACTGGAAAACGACGAAGTGCTGGTAATCGGCGACACGCCTCTCGATATTCGCTGCGGTCGCGCGATCGGCGCAAAGGTTCTGGCGGTGGCGACGGGTGGGGCGACTTTGGAGGAATTGATTCAGAATCAACCGGACTGGGCGGTTCCGGATTTGCGAAAGATTTCCGCCGCGCGGGTTTGCGCCGGAAAACCGTAGGGTGTTTCGCCAAAGGAGACGAGCGCGCCGCGAAGTTCAATGCCGATGCGGACCGCCGCCGCAACAACCGCCGCAGCCTCCGCCACCCCCATTTGAGCGTGGAGCGGCCTGAGAAGTTCCGCCGCCGTTCGAGGCGAAGGTGGAGAATTTTTTCGAAAGTTTCGTCGAGCCGCAGTGCGGGCAGGTGGTTCCTTTCCAATCGTTCGAACGAACCAGGATTTCGCTGTCTCGCTCACACTTCTCGCAATGAAATTCGTAGATCGGCATGGCGGGAACATAGCCAGCGCTGGCCTGAATCTCAAGTCGCTGCGACGAGTAGCAACGCTCCCCATAGGTCTGACCGCAAATCTGTCAGTATGTTTAGCGCGAACCCGAATGAATCGGGACAGATCGAGGGAACACCTGAACGAAAGGAAATTTGTGAGGAAACATTTGCTGTGCGCTGTTTTGTTGAGTGGAACATTGTTGGGAACAGGTTGCATCAATTCCCATCACGCTGCCCGTCGCGAGGCGGCTGTTGCGGTTCCACCGGATCATATCGTGGTCATGGAAGCGCCGCCGGAACCCAAGCGGGAAGTTGTAGGTGTGGCGCCCGACGAATCACACGTTTGGGTGGCGGGCTATTGGATGCGCGTGGACGACCGCTGGGTGTGGGTGCCGGGACATTGGGAAGCCCGTCCGCGGGTTGGCGTCGCATGGGTTCCCGGACATTGGGATCGCGCGGCGAACAATCGCGGCTGGGTCTGGACGCCGGGGCATTGGGAATGAGTCTGGACGCGGAGACTGAAAGCGAAATGCGGAACGGGTTAAGAAAAGTTAACTCGTTAGGCTGAGCTGCTGCGCGCCGACGTTACGAACTTGCGCGCGCTGGTTAAAAGAAATACCAGGGAGCGGCGCTGGAAGTGGCGTGGTATCGCGGCTTCATATCTTCAAACTTCCGCCAACTCGCATGAGAATCGAGAAACAGCATTGAACCGCCTTCCGGCATGCCGTGCTTGCGATGCGCTGGTTTGTAGGCTCCGCCATACTCCTTCGGAACATTGTCGCTGACGATATTAAAGTCGTAAGGCTTCGCCAGGCTGGTGGTCATAATTTCATCGACAGCCAGCGTGGCTTCGCTGGGACGATTGGTTTCGGTGAGTTTGGAAATGAACTGCGCGCCGTTGATAGGGTGGCGCGTGTCGCTTGGAGATTGTTTGATCATGAACGCGAAACCGACGATTCGCCGCTTGTCATTGAAATCCCACCAGCTTGTTTCTCCGGATCCTCGAGGTCCGAGCGCCTCGCTCTCGTTCACACTCGCCAGCAGACCGGCGCAGTAAAAGATCTTTGCCGAAGCACCGGCATTCACCAGCGCGTCTGCATTTCGCCGCGACATGTCATGCAGCCAATCGCCATCCTGAACAATGCCGGGCAGACGATCCTGGTTTTCGCTTCCGTAAGTGAAACACGCAATGCCCAGTTGCCGCATGTTGCTGAGATCTTTCGTGCGCCGCGCTTTTTCTTTCGCGGCCGAAAGCGCGGGCAACAGCATGCCCGCGAGAATGGCGATGATCGCGATGACCACCAGCAGTTCGATCAGGGTAAACGCAGAGGCGGAAGCACAAAACCGTCGAAGTCGCCGAGGTGTTTTCATGGTTGATATGAGATTATGTCGCGGCCCCACAGAGTCAACGCGCCGGGCTTACATCAATTGATGTAGAAAATGAAACGTCTGCAGGAAGCGTCCGAGACCGTATTTGGGGGATTAAGCCGGAACGATGCAGTTCATTGGTTCGGGGAGCGCAGCCGCCTCGGCTGTAGTTCGGTGTGCCCTTGCGCCGAACATAGCGGCTCACATCAGCACCAGGCGGTTCGTGCATTCCACGCCTCAAAATCAGCCGCGAGGGCGCGGCCGATTGCGCCCGAGGCGGGCGCGCTCCCCATACAGCCGTGGCTTCGCTCTTCGGAGCTGGTGTTGAATCTCCGCTGAAACTTCAATCCGGCAGCATCCGCCATTGCCAGCGGGCGATGTAGGGATCGATTCGAACGAGGAGAAAATAAGCCCAGCGTTGTTTGAATCGCCGCCAGAGCGTGCGGGATTTGCGCCAGGATTCGGAAGTGATCGCTTCGCTGTTTTTCAGGTTTTTCGAAAACACTTCCCTCGCCTGATCTGCAATGCGCGTATTTTGAAAACGAATCATCAACTCGTAATTAATCTGCAGGCTGCGCTGATCCAAATTGGCCGATCCGACATAAACCGCGTCGTCGATGATCATCAACTTCGCGTGCAAAATCTGCGGCTGATATTCGTAAATTTCGATGCCGCCGTTCAGCAGCCGGCGATACAAACTGCGCGCGGCCAGTTGCGAAACCAGCACATCGGATTTGCCGGCAAGAATCAGTTGCACACGTCCGCCCCGCTGCACGACCCGCAACAGCGCGCGGCGCAATCGCCACGTGGGAAGAAAATACGCCATTGTGATTTTCACATCTTTGGCCCGCGCCAGATCTTTCACCAGCGACCGCTTGATCGGACTGCGCCCGCGGCCCGGACCGCTGAAAAGGATTTGTTCGGTGGGCCACGTCACGGAGCGTTTCGCATTGAAACGCCGCAGACGCATGAAGCGTTTGTGACGGAAATCCGCGCGTGCAAACATTTCTTCAAATGAGGACGCCAGTTGCGCGGCGAGCGGGCCGACAATTTTCAAACCCACATCGCACCAGCCGCACTTGATGCCGTCGCCTTCGTATTCCGGAGCAATGTTGAATCCGCCGATGAACGCCACGCGATTGTCGCACGCAAGCAGCTTGCGATGATTGCGGATCGACATTCGATTGAGCGCCACGGGATTGAAGATGCGCACATCGACGCCAAGGCTGCGCAAGGGATCCCAGAAATTTCCTGGCAAGCCGATGGAGCCCAGGCCATCAATCAACACACGCACGGCAACTCCACGATGACGCGCGCGAATCAAACCATCGCGAAAGCGTTCGCCGAGAGTTCCGGCGGAAAACGTATAGGTTTCCAGGCAAATGGAAGTTTCGGCGGCATCGATGGCTTCCAGCATTCGTGGAAAAATCTCATCGCCCGTGCATAGCCAGTTGTAGGTGGCGCCTTCCTGAATTGCCGACATGCGCCGTGATAGTAGGAGGACTTGCGGGTGAATTCAATTACGGCAAGACCCACCGCCCTGGATCGAGAAGGCCAATCTTAACAACAAAGGAAACGAAGCGAAAAAGCATCGGGTGAACTGCCTTTTCTTTATTAGCTGGTCGTGAAACCTCTGCCTTCGAAAGCGGTGCTGAAGCACGCGCACTCCAGACGCTGGGGCGATGCTCGGACGCTCTGAAACTGCGCGGAGCGTTTGGAGTGCGTGTGCTTCAGCACCGCTTTGGCGGGCCAACCAGCAGCCGGCGCGCGCAAAAATGGAGAGTCGATTGAAACCTGGAACTGGTTTCCAAGATCACCCTCTGCGGATTTCCAATCCGCGATACCGCCGATTGCCAGTCGGCGCTACGCCGTATCGCTTTCGAATTTTTTCGATTCATTCACGGGAAAAAGGTTCGAACATCTGGCAGGTTGGTGCATCTATATCTTGTGCGCGTCATATTAAACATTTTAACCGCGGCCCTGCTTACGATTGCCGCCACTGCGCAAGCCGCGCATACCGAGGCGAAATTGCTTCTCGCCGATGCGGTTGCGAAGCCCGGCGACACGGTCCTGGCCGGCATTCATTTGCAGATGGAACCGGACTGGCACACGTACTGGAAAAATTCCGGCGCCTCTGGTATCGCCACGAGCATTGAATGGGAATTGCCCGCGGGCGTCACGGCCGGCGACATCCAATGGCCGGTTCCTGAAAAACTCCCGCCGGACGAACTGACGACTTACATTTATCAGCACGAAGTCATTCTCATCGTTCCACTGAAACTTGCCCCCGATCTCAAGCCCGGCTCCTACACAATCAAAGCCAATCCCTCCTGGCTCGAATGCAAGGAACAATGCATTCCTGGCAGCGCGCAGGTTCAGGCAACGCTGGTGGTGGGAAATGAAACCCAGCCTTCAACTGACGCCCCGGCAATTCAGCATTGGCGGGATCGCGTGCCGAAATCCGGCGAGGCATTGCACGCCCGCGCCTGGTGGGAAAAGAATGTGTCCGAAGATTTGCGTTCGCTGATTCTCGAATGGGATTCGCCCAGGGACGCGAGCGCGGCGGATTTTTATCCGTTCGGCAGTGCGGACTTCGAAGTGCAAGGCGCGACGGAACGCATTCCCGCCGATGCCGGAAAAATTCGCCTGCGCAAATTCGTCAAGAAATTCGAAGGCGATTGGCCGAAGGAAATTGGGGGAATTCTGATCGGAAACACTTCCGAACGAGGCAATGCTTTCGAGACAAAAATTCAGATCGCACAGGGTGCGCCTGCGGATGTTAACGCAACTGTCCCACGTTCTCCCTTTTCATGGCTCAAACTGTTCAGCAGTCTCAGCTTCGCTTTTTTGGGTGGGCTGATTTTGAACATCATGCCGTGCGTTTTGCCGGTTATTGCGCTGAAAATTTTCAGCTTCGTAAAACAGAGCGGAGAATCGCCGAAACGCGCGCGTCGATTGGCAGTGATTTACGCGTTGGGAATCGTATGTTCATTCCTGATTTTGGCGGGATTTCTGATTGCGGCCCAAAAAGCCGGCGAAACGGCGAGTTGGGGAATGCAGATGCAGAATCGGAATTTTGTTCTCGGCATGACGATTCTGGTTCTGTTGGTCACGTTGAACTTGTTCGGACTGTTTGAAGTTACACTCAGTGGCAAGGCTCTCAACGCAACCGGAAACCTGACGAACCGCACTGGCGCCCCGGGTGCGTTTTTCAATGGTGTTCTGGCCACCGCCTTGGCAATTCCCTGCACCGCGCCGTTCCTCGTAACAGCTCTCGCCTTTGCATTTGCGCAGCCACCGGGAATTGTGCTGCTGGTTTTCACCTTCATTGCCTTGGGGTTGGCGAGCCCGTATCTGGTGTTAACCTGGAATCCGAACTTGATGAAGTTCCTTCCCAAGCCAGGTCCTTGGATGAATCAATTCAAAGTTGCGCTGGGTTTTGTCATGCTCATTACGGTGGTCTGGCTGTACAAGCTCTCTCTTAATCACCTTTCCAAAAATCAAGGTCTATGGTTTGGGATTTTTCTCGCCACCATGGCATGTGCGGCTTGGATTTGGGGTGAATTCGTTCAGCGTGGAACTCGGCGGAAAGCGCTTTCGGCAGTGATTGCGTTATTCCTGGTTGTAAGCGTTGGCGCATATGGTGCCACTCGACGGGAAGGAATCAAATGGCAACCGTGGAGTGCAGCGGCAGTTGAAAGTGCCCGCAAAGGAGGTCACCCGGTGTTGGTTGATTTTACGGCAGATTGGTGTTTGACCTGCCAACTGAATTTGAGAACGAGCATCGATATTCCCAAAGTGCACGAGAAATTGGCTGAGACCGGCACGACAACTCTGATTGCCGACTACACGGTCAAAAACGAGCAGATCGGTGCGGAGATTCACAGGCTCGGGCGGGATGCCGTTCCTTTAGTCGTTGTTTTTCCCCGTGATCCAAAAGCCGACCCCATCGTG
>DASTXC010000013.1:0-9737 GCA_035765675.1 Verrucomicrobiia bacterium | reverse complement strand
AACAGCATTTGATGTTCTCCGGGAAATTCCGCCGTAGCCACCACTTTTCCAGTTAAGTCCACTGCTTGTGAAATCCCGGAACTCGCCAGGCGAAAAATCGGCAGACGATATTCCGCGGCTCGAACCGGCGGTTGTTGTCGAACGTGCCGACATAACTCCAGCCGCGATCCAGCGGAATATCAAAATCCGCAACGCCAATAAAACGCGAGGCATTGTCCGGTGCGAACAACATTCCCGGCGCGCGCAGATCGCCCGCCATGTTCATATTTTTGCTCCAGCCGCCCGCGGGTGTTTGAAAGGACAAAATGCAATCTGCAATGTGACGTGCTTCGGCCTGGCGATACCATTCCTCAGCGCGATCCAAGGCCGCCCATTTTCGGGAGTGGTTCTCACTCGGCATGAGTGGACGCTTGAGATTGTGCGCGCGCATTTCGCGGCGCAAAAAATCCTGATCCGCCTGACGCTGCTCCTGCGAACGGGCCAGATATTTGCGCCAGGACGCCTGCTGTTCCCTGGGCAACGAATCAATGAGTTTCGCGGTCAAAGCGCGCGCGGGCGGATTCGTTCCGAGAATCGCCGCGTCAACCGGAAAGCACAGCAGCGCAACGATGAAAACCCGGAACGCTGCGCGAACGGAAAATCGAAACGGTTTCGGACAACGGATTTCCGGTGAACAGTCGGTGCGGAGACTTTCGGAGCGTGAGCTTTCGGAATCAACATTCATGGCTTCAGCGGAATTGGATGATCCCGATTGTAGCGCAAATGAAGCTGGCAGAACCTGTGAACTTTTGCAGTCCTGCGTGGAAATTGAGCACCCCGTTGAGCCTGACTGCGCCTTTACGAACGGAACGCAATTGTGTTCAGGGCATAAAAAAAGCAGGCCGAACGGCCTGCTTTTGAAAGATTGAAAAACGATTACTCGGCTTTGGCTTTGCCGGTCTTCGCTTTGGCGCCTTTGGCGCGCGATTTGGATTCAGCTTCCGGAGCTGCTTCGGTTTGCGCTTCGCTGCGGCGGCCGCGTTTCTCCGTACGGACTTCTTCCTTGGCTTCGGTCGGAACTTCAGCCGGCGCGGGCAGCGGAGTCGTGCTTTCGATCCGGAGCTTGAGAGTCGCGTTCACATCATGATGCAAGCGCAGTTCGACTTCGTGTTCGCCCAGCGTGCGGATCGGCTGTTCGAGATGAATCTTGCGTTTGTCGAGGCTGATGTCGAACTGATGCTTGAGCTCGTCGGCAATCGTGCCGGTGGTGACGGTACCGAACATTTTGCCATCTTCGCCGGTTTTGACTTTGATCACGCAGATCAACTTGGAAACACCTTTGGCGAGTTCGCTCATGCTGTTGAACTCGTGCGCTTCGCGTTCGGCGCGTTTCTTCTTTAACGCTTCCAGGTGACGCTTGTTGGCCTGGGTCACGGGAATGGCCAGACGCTGCGGAAGGAGATAATTGCGGGCGTAGCCGGCCGCGACTTTAACCTGATCGGACTCGCCGCCGAGCCCAACGATGTTGCTGGTGAGAATTACTTCAGTTTTTGCCATACGAAATTCAGTGTTGCGTGTTGCGTGTTGCCTGAACGCACCGGCGTTCAGCGCGAAATGATTGATCAGAAAGGAACGTCGTCGTCCTCCGGAGGCGGCATGTCGGGTTCGCTGGGCGCGGGAGCCGCGGGCGCTGCGTGAGGAGCTGAACGGCGAGGAGCTTCCGAAGCGCCGCCGCCTTCTCCGCCACCGGATGCGCTGCCCAGGAATTGAACTGTTTCCGCCACTACACCCAACCGGCTCTTTTTTTGGCCGGTCTGTTTGTCATCCCATTGATCCAGCCGGAGCCGGCCTTCGATCAGGATCGGGCGGCCTTTGCGCATGTATTGGCCAACGTTTTCAGCGGTGCGGCCAAAAACATCCACATCAACAAACGTGACTTCCTCTTTCTTTTCCCCGGCTTCGTTGGTCCAGACGCGATTCACCGCAACGCCGATTTTGGCAATGGCGGTTCCCTTGGGCGTGTAGCGCAATTCGGGATCGCGCGTCAGGTTGCCCACGAGAATGACTTTGTTGAAGCTGGCCATGGCGTCTGGATGCGGAAAGATTTACTTCGCAGCCGCCGGAGCGGGAGCGCTGGTAAACAGCACGCGGAACACTTCTTCATTCAGCGTGAAGCGGCTCTTGAGCTGTTCAACCACCTTGGGTTCGCTTTCGAAAATAATGTTCACGTAGAAGCCGGCGGTGTGCTTCTTGTCAGCGATGCGGCTGAAATTCTTTTTATCCATCTTTTGGACGGTTTCAACTTTGCCGCCCGCAGTGGTGATTTCAGAAGAGATCTTGTCGATCGCGTCTTTGATCCCTTCTTCTTTGCCGGCAGTTTCCAATATGAACAAGCCTTCGTATCGTTTCACTGTTCTATCTTTCTTTCACGGCGTCGTTCACGACTCCGTTAAATTGATTCATTGCTTTTTCGATTCCAGCCTTCAACCAGCATTCCGCCTGGCCGGCCGCTACCGTTAAAACTTTTTCCATCAGCGCGCTTTCCTCGGGACTGAACTTTCCCAGGACGTAATTCGCAATCGCACGCACACTGTCTTTCCGCCCGATCCCGATTCTCAATCGCGGAAACTCCCGGCTGCCGAGATGTTTCTCAATGGACTCCAGTCCATGATGTCCGCCGCTGCTGCCTCGCGCCCGCAACCGGATTTCACCCAAAGGCAGATCCGCATCGTCCACCACAACCAATATCCGGCTCAGCGGAATCCGATAAAATGTCGCAACCGGCCCAACCGCTTCCCCGCTGGCGTTCATAAAAGTCTGCGGTTCGCACAGCAACACTTTCGCGCCACCCGATTCCGTTCGCGCCATTCGCGAATTGAATTTTTTTTCCAGCACCCATCCAGCCTGCCCGCGTTCCGCAAGCTTCTGTACCAATAAAAAACCGGCGTTGTGCCGCGTTTTGGCGTATTCCGCGCCGGGATTTCCCAATCCCACAATGAGGTGCATGCTGTCCATGCGCGGGACCCATCCCGCCCGGAACTCGCCGGGCGTTGACGCAAATTACTTCTTTTTCTCGGCGGCCGGTGCTTTTCCAGCCGTCTTGGCTGCCGCACCTTCGTCGCCTTCTTTCTTTTCCTTGATCATTTCGACCGTACCCGCTCCAGCCGCAGCCGCTGTTTCTGTGGCTGCCGCTTCAGTTTCGGTGCGAGGCGCCGCAACGGAAACAACCGGGATATTTTTGTCACCGAGAATTTCGACACCTTCCGGCGCTTTGATTTCGCCGAGGTGAATGGTCTTGTTCAATTCCAGGCTGCTGACATCAATCACCACCTGCTCAGGCAAGTGCTGGGGAAGCGCGCGAACTTTAACCTTGAATAACACGTGTTCCAACACGCCGCCGCCGATTTTCACACCGACCGCTTCGCCGGAAGTTTCCACCGGAACCATGATGGTGACTTTTTCGGTTTCGGAGACTTCGTGGAAATCCACATGAAGAACTTTGCCATTGAGCGGGTGATGCTGAATTTCCTGAACCAGCGCCAAGCGTTTGGGGCGGGCGTCGTCTTTGATGGAAAGATCGATCAGGATGTTTTCAGAAACGGAATGATGAATCAGGTCACCAATCTCGCGGGAATTGATTTCCAGGCTCTGCGGCTCGGTTTTGTTGCCGTAAATAACAGCCGGAATGCGCCCGGAAGCGCGCAATTGTCGGGACCCGTTCCGGCGTCCGAGCGAGCGGACGGTTGCATTCAATGGTACAGATTTCATGTTCTTAAAATATTTCCGGCAATGCCACCCCAGTTCAACTGGTGCGCCCGCCCTTAAATTCAAACAGCGAATTGACCGACGAATTGCTGTGAATCCGTTTGATCGCTTCGCCTAATAACCCCGCCACCGACAACGTTGTGATCTTCACCCCGTCAATAGCAGGGCGAAGGACAGTATCAGTTGTAATCAGTTCGTCAATGCCCGATTTGCGCAACCGCTCAATTCCGAGGTCGTTCAGGATCGCATGCGAAACACAGGCCAGGATCTGCTTCGCGCCTTCCTCCTTCAGGATCGCCGCTGCCTGAGACAACGTTCCCGCGGTTTCGGTCAAATCGTCCACCAGCAAAACATTCTTGCCGCGAATTTCGCCAATGACCGCCATCGACTCCACTTCCGTCGCGCTCTTGCGGCGTTTGGCGACAATCGCCAGGCTCGCTTCCAGCGTTTGCGAATACGCATGCGCCATTTTCAAACCGCCGACGTCGGGGCTGACGACCACCAGGTCATTCAACTTTTTCGTGCGCAGGTATTCATACATCACCGGCGCTGCGTAGAGATGATCGACGGGAATATCGAAGAAACCTTGAATCTGTTGCGCGTGCAAATCCATCGTCAACACGCGGTTCACACCGGAAGCCACCAGCAGATTGGCAATGAGCTTTGCCGTGATCGGAACCCGGGGTTGATCTTTGCGATCCTGCCGCGCGTAACCGTAAAAAGGGAGCACCGCCGTGATTCGCGCTGCGCTGGCCCGGCGCAAAGCGTCAATCATGATGAACAATTCCATCAGGTTGTGATTCGTGGGCGGCGAGGTCGGTTGGACGACGAAGACTTCTTCTCCGCGGACATTTTCCTCGACCTTCACAAACGTTTCGCCGTCCGGGAAAGGCTTGATGGTGCATTTGCCGAGCTCGGTGCCAATGGAACTGCAAATGGCCCGGGCCAAAGGTTCGTTTGCTGTGCCGCTGAAAATCTTCACGATCGTAATTTTGGTTAAAAAACAAAAATCCACCGCAATCGGTGGAAAAAAGCGCAGGAGACTTTAGCAGTGAGCGACCTCCGTGCAAGGGAAATTCCGATGCCAAAAAGTGTGCAGCCGGACACAAATTTGCACCCCTTCCCCGGCTTCCAAAAATTCATTGGAGTGAACCGCAAAATTCGCGAAGCATACGAAAATCTCAAATAATGCGAAGACGGTGCGAAGCCGCGCTAAACACGAACGAAGGATCCAAGACCCTCGCCAGGGAATTGACCTCACCTGTTGGTTTTCTTTTTCGCGTATTCCGCGTATTCCGCGGTTCCCAACTTCGTTCGTGGCCTGGCATTCGCCTCCGTTTTCCTTGCGGCTGATTGTTGGCGTGTGGCATAGTGCGACCCGGCCCAGCAAGTTCTCATGCGTCCGTAGCTCAATTGGATAGAGCTTCTGACTTCGGATCAGAAGGTTACAGGTTCAAGTCCTGTCGGGCGCACCACTTCACTTCCGCGATCAATGTCCGGAAAGCTTCACGTTTGCAGATTCCGCGCGGCTCAATTTCGGCCAGAGAAATCCATACGCCGCGACCACCACAAAGCAGAACGCCGGCACAATGAATCCGTGCGACATCCCGTGCCGGTCGGCGACATGTCCCATCAATTTCGGCAACAGCGCGCCGCCCATGATGGCCATGACAATGAAGGAAGAGGCTTTTTTCGCACGCACACCCAATCCATGAATGCCCAGCGCAAAAATCGTCGGAAACATGATCGACATAAAAAAGTAGCTGAGGAACACGCAAGCCACGGACACCCAGCCCAGCTTGCAGAAGATCAGCAGGCACATCGCGATGTTCGCCACGCCATAAATCCCGAGCATCTTGTGCGCGGAAATCCGATTCAACAACGCCGCGCCGGTAAACCGTCCCAGCAGAAACCAGCCAAATCCCACAGAGGCAAGAATCGATCCGAACTTGTCACTTAAATGAACCGCTCCGTTCGCTCCCGTCTCCAGCCAGCCGGCTGACAAATGCGACTGCCAGGCGGACGGAATCGCCGGCACTTCTGAAGTCATGTAGTTGATGAAAAATCCAAAGATGCCGGCCTGTGCTGCCACGTAAAAAAACTGGGCGGCGACAGCCATTACGAAATGCGGATGCGTCCAGATGGATCGCGACACATCCGCTTTGGGATCGTCGAGATGATACGCATCCTGGGTTTTAACATCGGGAACTTCCGCGAAGAAAAAAATCACCGCGAGAACAATCACCACCACCGCGACTGTCACATACGGAATCCACAGCGTTTCCGCGCCGGTGCTTTTGCCGGAAGCATCTTTTGAATAGAAAAACATGCTGCCGGCGATAGGACCCAGAATCCAGCCGATGCCGTTGCAGGATTGCGCCAGATTGATTCGCGAAGCGGCAAACTTCGGCGCACCGAGCACTGTGGTGTAGGGATTGGCAATCGTTTCCAAAAATGTAAGTCCCGCCGCGATGAAACAAACACCAACGAGAAACGCCCAGAACTTCGCAATGTGCGTCGCCGGAATGAACCAGAACCCGCCAATCGCCACCATCAGCAGGCCCGCAATGATTCCTCCCTTGTATCCGAGTTTTGTCGCCAGCCAGCCCGCGGGCAGCGCCATCAGGAAATAACCCAGATAATGCGCCCACTGAACGTTCGCGGACTGAGCCAGCGTCAGGTGAAGTTCATCCTGAAAATGCTTGTCCATCGTATCGATCATTCCATTGCAGAATCCCCACAGCAGAAACAGCGAACTCACCAGCATGAACGTGAAGGCGAGATTTTTTCCGTCTGCCGTGACAAAAAATCCGCCCGCCTTTGAAGCCGAACTTTCCGGACGGGAATTCATAACAGTGGGTTCGCTCATAGATTTCAGATTTTGCGATACAAGGGGCCGAAGTTCGCGCATGCCCGGAAATCCGCGCCTTCCAGATCCGCCGTGCCAAATGCATTCCAGGCGCTGGGACGAAACACGCGATCGTCACTAACGTTGTGCATGTAAACCGGAATCCGCAGCATTGCCGCCAGCGTGATCAAATCCGCGCCGATGTGGCCGTAACTGATCGTTCCATGATTTGCGCCCCACGCATTCATCACGGAATAAACATCACGAAATACGCCGCGGCCGGTGACGTTTGGAACGAACCAGTGCGATGGCCAGGTCGGATTCGTTCGTTCCTCCAGCACGGTGTAAATTTCCGGCGGCAGATCAACGAACTGGCCTTCCGCGATTTGCAGCGCCGGCCCGAGACCTTTCACGAGATTAATGCGGAACATCGTCGCCGGCATGTCCGCGCGTGTTCCGTAAGCCGATGAAAATCCACCGCCACGAAAATACTCATAAACCGCCGGCGGCCAGGTCGTTGCTTTCAGACATGCCTGAGCTTCAGCGGGCGTGATTTCCCAAAACGGTTTCATCACGGCTTCACCGCCGCGCATCTGCTTCCCGCAGCCATCCAACGCCGCGGCGCCGGAATTGATCAGATGCAACAAGCCGTTCGCCGCCACACCTTCCAATGATTTTCCCGTCACACGCTCGACCGCTTCCGCGCTCCAATACGTCCGGACATCCGCAAAAATCTGTGCCGTGTCCGTGAGCAAATGCCCCAGCAACATGCAAACGCCGTTGAGACTGTCGTTTTCCGTGGCGACCATCAGCGGCTCGCGAATGCCGTTCCAGTCGAACGAAGAACTCAAAATCGCTTCGAGAAAATCGCCGTTCGGATAATGATCCGTCCAATGGCGTTGTCCCTGGAATCCGGAAAGAATTGAGTTGTGGCCCAGCGCTTCCTCGCCGAACCCGAGCTTTTCCAGGCGCGGATTTCCAATCATCAGGTCGCGGACAATCATTGCGGATTTCACCACGAATTCCCATTCCCAGTCCTTGCGTTTGCGGCTGCGCGGTGTCTGATTGTAATCCTTGCCTTCCGGACAATTCGCTTTCACCCAAGCCAGCGCGCGCGTGAATTCTTCCTCGTCATAAATCTTTTCTTCAATCCGCCGCGCCACTTCGGTCATGTCCACGCATTCCACGCGCATGCCGAGCGAATCTTCAAAGAAATCCTGGTTCACAATCGAACCGGCAATACCCATCGAAACGCCGCCCACGGATAAATAAGATTTGCCGCGCATCGTGGCCACGACCAGGCCGGCTTTGACGAAGCTGAGAATTTTTTCCTGAACATCGTCCGGAATCACCGAATCGCCGATGTTCTGCACGTCGCGGCCGTAAATCGTGAACGCCGGCAAACCTTTCTGCGTGTGCGCGGCGCTGACCGCGGCGAGATACACCGCGCCCGGACGTTCCGTTCCATTGAAACCCCAGATCGCTTTCGGCACATCGGGATTCATGTCCATCGTTTCCGATCCGTAACACCAGCACGGCGTCACCGTGAGCGAAACGCCCACGCCTTCCTTGCGAAACTTCTCCGCCGCCATCGCCGCTTCCGCGACGCCGCCGATGCAGCGATCCGCAACCACGCATTCCACCGGCAAGCCATTGGAATGGCGCAGCGTGGATTCGATGAGCTTCGCGACACTCTTCGCCATGTTCATCGTGGTTTTTTCCAGCGACTCGCGAACGCCTTTGCGGCGTCCATCAATGGTCGGACGAATGCCGACTTTGGGCATGTCACCGACAAGGCGATTGCGGGGAGGATTGACTTTGAAAGTTTTAGAGGCGGTTGTGTTCTTCATGGCTCAAGCCTGATGATGTAATGTGAACGGTTTCGATTCTGCCAAAAATCGTGTGATCGGGGAGATCATTCGCATGGATAAAGATTTGAAATTCTTGGACGTATCACAGGGCGAACTCAATCCAAATTCCAGGTTTCGCCGTAACGCAGGTTTCCAAACCTGCTGTATCGCCGATTTCCAAATCGGCTGACCGCGAAACCTTCGGCGCTCAAAAAAATCTCGAGCCGCGCTGTTTTGAAAATTCCAGCCCAGGAAATTCCGTTCAACGCGCATACGCCGCGCGATATTCCTTCGGATTTTTTCCACACAACCGCGTGAAAGCGCGCGTGAAATACGCCGCGTCCGGAATTCCCACTTCCACCGCAATCTGTTTGATCGAAGCCCGGCTGGTCAGCATCAGGTATTGCGCGCGTTCGATTCGCCGGCGCATCAGGTATTCCAGTGGACGCACGCCCACCACTTCCTTGAATCGATCTGAAAAATACGTGGGATGCAATTGTACCGCGTTCGCCAGATCGCGCAGGCAGATTCGTCCGCTCATGTGCGCCTGAATATATTCCTGCACCGCCAGAAATTGCTGGGTCGCCCGCGCATGAACGCCCTGATGCGCCCGCGCGCCTCGCAGAAACGGCGTCAGCAACAGCATCAGAATTCCCGCGCCTTCAAACCGATCCACGGCCGGCACCGCGCGTTCCTCCTGCTCAATCGCCAGCGGCTGACGCCGATACGCTTCCTCCGCCGGATCGTAACACGGCAGTTTGCGGTCGGGATAAAGCACTTCCAATCGTTGAAAATGTTTCAACACATCCGGACCCGCGGGAATCTGAAATGGATGATCGAGCAACGAAAATAAATCGACACCGGTTGGGAGGCGCGCAACGAAGTGAAGATGGAAATGATTGAAGCGCTTCGAGCAACTGCAATCGTGCAACGTGAACGGAGGCACCAGATGCGCCTGGCCAGGTTTCAAAATAAATTTGCGGCCGTGATGGGTCACAGTTGCCTGGCCTTCAAGAATCAGCCACAACCGGGAAAACGGACTGATGACATGCCGAAAATTCCACCATCGTCCGGCTTCCGTCCGCTGCACTGCCAGCACGCGCAGATCGAGCGCGTTCAGCAGTTCCTGGCTAATGGCATCGGTCATGATCCGTTGATAGTCCGGTAGCAAGTAGAACCGGATTGAAAAACGGCAGCAAGGCTTTCGTTCAGAAGAAGATTGAAATGCCCTCACCCCGGCCCTCTCCCATCCGATGGGAGAGGGAGTGCTGATCAACATTCTCGAACATTCGAAC
>DASTXC010000012.1:0-8229 GCA_035765675.1 Verrucomicrobiia bacterium | reverse complement strand
CGGTTCTGTAAATAGCAAATCAGGAACGCACAGGCGGGACGCCCGTGCCGCGGTTCGTGCAGAAAAGTCATGCAAAACTGCAAAATCCGGTAAATGCTTCCAGCGCTCAACTGGTTTACTCTCGTCGAAGCAATCGAACTGGGCCGCCGCCAAAATATCAGTTGGCGCACCTGAGATCGAATGCCAGCGAGCGTTGAGAGACCAGTCGTTTCCGAAAAATCCCAAGCTCAAAACAATCATGAAATTTATACACGAAGATTTTCTGCTAAGCACCCGCACCGCGCGCCGACTCTATCAACAGTTCGCCGAAGACGAGCCGATCTTTGATTATCATTGTCACCTTTCGCCGAAGGACATTGCGGAAAACCGGCAGTTCAAAAACCTCTTCGAAATCTGGCTGGAAGGCGATCATTACAAATGGCGCGCCATGCGATCCAACGGCGTGGCGGAACGCTTCTGCACAGGCGACGCCGAACCGTTTGCAAAATTCCAGGCCTGGGCCGCGACGGTTCCGCACACGCTGCGCAATCCGCTGTATCACTGGACGCACATCGAACTGAAACGCTATTTCGAAATCGATGAACTGCTCGATGAATCCACCGCCACGCGTATCTGGAAAAAAGCGAACGAACGCCTCGCCAGTCCGGAACTTTCCACGCAAGGCATTCTGCGAAAGTTCAAAGTCGATTCGGTCGGCACGACCGATGATCCCACCGACGATTTGAAATATCATCGGCAGTTCGCCGCGAGCGGACATCCGACCCGCATGGTTCCCGCGTTCCGTCCGGACAAGGCGCTCACCGTGAATAATCCCGCGTTGTTCAATCCTTGGGTGGAAAAACTCAGCGCAGCGGCCGACCTCGACATCAGCAATCTTTCCGACTTTCTCGATGCGCTGAAATCCCGCCACGAATTTTTTCATCAACACGGCAGCCGCCTTTCCGATCACGGATTGAATCAGTGCTATGCGGATTTCTGTTCGCCGAAAACCGCTGCGACCATCTTCGCCAAAGCGCGCCGCGGCGTCGCGGCATCTCCGGAAGAACACGCGAAGTTTGCTTCATTCATGATGTTGTTCTTCGGACGACTTGATGCCGAGAAAGGCTGGACGAAGCAATTGCATCTCGGGGCAATGCGTAACAACAACACGCGCCGGATGAAAGAACTCGGGCCGGACACAGGTTTTGATTCCATCGGCGAATATCCGCAAGGTCAGGCGCTCGCCGCGTATCTGGATCGGCTCGATCAGGAAAACGCTTTGCCGAAGACGATTCTCTACAATCTCAATCCGGCGGATAATTATCTGTTCGCGACGATGCTGGGAAATTTTCAGGACGGTAGCATTCCTGGAAAAATTCAACTCGGTTCCGGCTGGTGGTTTCTCGATCAAAAAGAAGCGATGCAATGGCAGCTCAACGCGCTTTCCAATCTCGGATTGCTTTCGCGTTTCGTCGGCATGGTCACGGATTCGCGTTCGTTCATGTCGTATCCGCGCCACGAATATTTCCGCCGCGTGCTGTGCGATCTCATCGGGCGCGATATGGAGAACGGCGAAATTCCTGCCGACGAAGCGCTGGTCGGAACGATGATCCGCAATATCTGTTTCGGAAATGCGAAGCAGTATTTTGGATTTCCGCCGGCGAAAGCGGATAAGCAATCGCCGTCCATCGGCTCCGCAAAGCGAAATGGTCGCGGCGCAAAATCCTGAAACGCTTTCCCACGGGTCCTGACCTGCCTGTGATTTGAATGATGTCGTGATGATGTTTCTAAACCGAAGCCGTGCCTGCCATTTCCTGACGGGTTGTTTGACGTTGATAGCCGCAAACGCATTGGCTTTGCCCGCGTTTCCCGGCGCGGAAGGCGCGGGCGCAAATGCAACCGGCGGCCGCGGCGGATCGGTTTATTACGTGACGAATCTGAACGATTCCGGTCCGGGCAGTCTGCGCACCGGCATCAGCACGGGAAATCGCACAATTCTTTTCAAAGTCTCGGGAACGATCGATCTTCAATCCGATCTCAAGATCAACAAACCGAACATCACCATTGCCGGCCAGACCGCGCCCGGCGATGGCATCACGCTGCGGCGCCGGCTCACCTCCGTGCAGAACACGCACGATGTCATTGTGCGTTTCATCCGCTGCCGTGTGGGCGATCTCGACAGTTCCTTTCAGGACGATTCCTTTCACGTGGTCAGCGGAACCAATATCATCGTGGATCATGTTTCATCCTCGTGGAGCGTGGACGAATGTCTGTCCGTGACGCACTCGACGAATGTCACGATTCAATGGTCGATGATCAGCGAGAGTCTCAAGAATTCACAGCACGTCAAAGGCGCGCATGGTTACGCAACGTTGCTGCGCTATGGCCAAGGACAACTGACATTTCATCACAACCTTTATCAACATCACGACAGCCGGAATCCGCGGCTCGGCGACAACCTCAAACTCGATTTCGTCAACAACGTCATCTATGACTGGGGCGGCCGGGCGGGTTATTCCGGCAGTGACAGCACCGACCTCGGCGACAATCCCGGCGGCTACGTAAACTTCCTGAACTACGTGAACAATTATCTCGTCGCCGGTCCAGCGACAGGCCCGAAGACGCAGGCGTTTCTCGGCGGCGCAACCAACACGATCATTTTCCAATCCGGGAATTTCATCGACGGAAATCGCAACGGCATTCTCGACGGTTCAAATACCGGCTGGTCCATGTTTTCCGGCACTTATGTTCCAAGCGGCGAACGTTATCCTGTTCCTCCGATTGATGCCGATGAAGCAAGAATTGCGTATCAACGCGTGCTGGCATTTGCCGGCGCTTCGGTGGCGCGGGATGCAGTCGATCTGCGATTGCTTGGCACCGTGCGCAATCAGACCGGACGATTGGTGGACACGGTCGGTCCAAACGATCAGGCATCGGATTACGTGACGAACACGGTGGAGGGCGTCGTTCGTGTCGCAGTTCGTGGCTGGCCTGTGCTGAATTCCGTCACACCGCCGATCGATTCCGACAACGACGGCATTCCGGATTATTTCGAATCGGCGCTCGGCTGGAATCCAAATTTTGCGAACAACAATCACACCAACGCGGACGGCTACACGGACCTGGAATGGTATTTGAACTGGCTCGCGGAACCGCACGCGATCACCGGCTTTCGCGAACCCGTTGAAATCAATCTGCGCGCACTCACCGGCGAAAATCCTGATCTGCAATTTTTCGATGTTGCGAGTACGAACGGCTTGGTGGTTCTTCAGCCGGATGGTTTCACCGCTCAATTTGTTCCGGCGACCAACTTCACCGGCCTGACGCAATTTACGTTTTCAGTTACAAACACAGCCGATCATGTGGCGTTTGGCTCCGTTGCGGTCACGGTTCTCGTTTCCAACTCGCCGCCGGTTTTTTCCGCAATCCCGGATCAGACAGTGATTGCCGGTGCAACGTTGTCGCTGACCAACCGCGCCGAAACTTCGGATGCGCTGCAGCCTTTGACTTTCAGCCTGCTGAACGCGCCCGCTGGAGCTGCGCTGAATTCCACCAGCGGAAATTTTACGTGGCGGCCTGCGATCAACCAAAGCGGAACGACGAACTTGGTCCGCATTGTTGTGACGGACAGCGGATTGCCGAGTCTCAGCGCGACGCAAACATTCAACGTGATTGTGAACGCGCCGGTTCAGCCGCGGGCGGAAGTGTCCGTCGCGGGCTCGCAACTGAGTCTCTGGATCACGGGTGACTTCGGTCCGGATTATTTTATTGAAGCCTCGACGAATCTTTTGAACTGGGATTCGGTTTTCGCGACGAATTCTCCAGTGCTTCCCTTTCTCTGGTCGGACATTGAGAACACAAATTTTCATCAGCGCTTTTATCGAATCCGTCTCGGTCCCTGATCTGAATAGCTGACTGCCCCAATCAATTTTATGAAGCGAATTGTTTTCTTCTCGATCCTGGCACTGTGCGTTTGCGTAATTCGTGTGAATGCCGCGAATCAGATTTTCGACGTTCGCGAATTCGGCGCGAAAGGCGATGGGAAAACGATTGATACGGAAGCAATCCAAAAGGCGCTCGACGCCTGCGGCAAGGCCGGTGGCGGAACGGTGAAATTTTCCGCCGGAACGTATCTCAGCCGTCCGATCACACTGCGAACGAAAACCACGGTGCAGCTTGAAGCTGATGCAATTCTAAAAGCCACCGATGAGCCGGCGGATTTTTTGCGCGACGGTGTGACGTGGGACGAAATTCTGGCAGGGAAAAAGAAGGGGCCGTTTGATCCATTTATTGGCGGGAAAGATCTGGAGGACGTGACGATTGAAGGGAAGGGGACCATCGACGGTTCCGGCGCAAAATGGTGGATTCCTGCGGAGGAAGCGCGGCGGAAAGTTTCCGGTTACACGCTGCCGCGGCCCAATCTGGTTGTACTCAATCGCTGCAAAAATGTCCGTTTGTCCGGCATCACGTTGTTGAATTCTCCCAAGTTCCATTTTGTTCCCACGGATTGCGACGGCGTGCGGGTGGAGGATGTCACCGTGCTGGCGCCCGAACGTGCCGCAAACACGGATGCCATCGATCCCAGCCGTTGCCGCGATGTGATCATCACGCGTTGTCACATTGATGTGGGCGACGACAACGTCGCGATCAAGTCCGGCAAGAAAGTTCCCGGCCGCGAATTTGCCTGCGAAAACATCACAATCACCGATTGTGTTTTTGTGCATGGCCATGGAGTTTCCATCGGCAGCGAAACCGTTGGCGGAGTGCGGAATGTGACGGTGAAGAATTGCCGTTTCGAAAACACGGAGAACGGCATCCGCATCAAGTCACGTCGTGGCCGCGGCGGACGCGTGGAGGACATCACTTACGAAAACCTGACGATGACCAATGTGTATCCGGCGCTGTCGTTTGCGGGATATTATCAGGACAGTTCGCAGTTAAAATTTTTGAATGAAGACAAAGCGCAGCCAGTTACGGAGACGACGCCGCAGTTCAAAAACATTCGCGTGATCAACCTGACCGCGAATTCTTTGAAAGGCGCGGGCGTGATTGTGGGATTGCCGGAATGTCTGATGACGAATGTGGTGCTGGAGAATGTTCACATCAAGGCGAAGACGGGATTGACGATTGCCAATGCGAAGGATGTTCAGCTTCGGGATGTCACGATCACGGTCGAAAAGGGCGAACCGTTCATCCTGCACAATGCGGAAGTGAGCGGTTTGCCGGAATCCGCAACGCAGTAGCCCGCGCGCCTCGCCCGTGCGCGCAACTATGTCGCCAGGCTGGCGGCCATGATCGATGGCACGCGGAAGGATACCGTAGCCAAAAACCTCGCGCGGCGCACCTTGCTTAACCTTCTGCGGCAGGAAGCGGCGTACGTGCAAAGCCTCGCGAATGAAAATCTGGAAATGCTGCTTTCATCGGGTTTCCAGTCAGTCAGCACCAATCGCGCGCAGATCGAATTGCCCAAGCCGGTGATTGATCGCGTGGACAATCCGGCCAGTGCTCAACTCGCGCTGCGTCTGCAACCGGTTCCGACAGCGCGCGCGTATGAAGTGCGTTTGAGTTACGCCGGCGGCAACTGGCAGGGCGCCGGTGTTTTTACGCAGGCCCGGAAGATCATCCTTACTGATCTGACGCCGGGCACGACTTACACGATCCAGGCGCGCGCAATCGGCGGCAGCACGGGTTCCATTGACTGGAGCGATCCGGTGTCGCACATGTCGTTGTAATGGTGTTCTCAGCAAAAGCAGCCGAACCGGGAATCCCGGTTCGGCTGTTTCGCTTTTGTCTGTTCGCGTTGTAACCGTCCGGACTGATCCGTTCGGTGGAGTGATTCCCAAAAGCTATTTCCGAAAAGCGGGTGGTGAAACCTCATCCGGCCTTTGGCCACCTTCTCCCATCCGAGGGGAGAAGGGCGGGGGATGAGGGCTTCTCGGAAATGAATTTCGAGAAAGCTATATCGTTTCTTGGGAGATACGAAAAGCGGTGCTGAAGCACGCGCACTCCAAACGCTCCGCGCGATTTTCAATGCGCCGTTCGATCCACCGCTTCGAAGTTCGTTGTTCAGCGTTCAGCGTTTCCAATCAAATTTTTCTCCACAAACACCGCCGTTCCATAGCACAGCACTTCCGTAATGCCCGGCGCAATTTCCGTCGCGTCATAGCGCACGCCGATCACGGCGTTGGCGCCTAATGCACCGGCGTGTTCCAGCATTTGATTGAAAGCATCGCCGCGCGCGCGTTCGCACAACTCCGTATAGAGTGAAATATTGCCGCCGAACAAACTTTGAATGCTCGCGCCGATGTTGCCGACAATGGAACGGGATCGAACAACGATTCCGCGAACAACCCCGAAGGATTTCACAACATGATAATCCGGCAGATCGAAGGTCGTGGTGGTCAAGGGATGTGTCTGGCTCATGGCCGCGATTTAACATCAGCGCACCGGCGGGAAGAAGTTTTTTCTCGAACCTTGCCAGTCGGGCGCAACCTGGCAACCGCACCAACAATGGCCGAACTTCAGAAAGCTCGAACTGGTGGATCACTCCCTCTCCTCGGAACGAAGCCGGAGGAAAGGGTCGGGGTGAGGAGGTTTTTAGCTTTCAAAATCCCTTCCCCATGAACTCTCTTTGTCGGAGCGCGAGTCTGTGACTCGCAGCCGCTTTGCCAATCGGCAGCTTCCACTTACCTGATTGCCCTCGTGAAAAATCTCGCTGCTGCAGGTCACAGACCTGCGCTCCGTTCGTATTTCAAAGTTCAGGGGTTCAATGCGCGAAATTCCTGTTGGGAAAATTCTCACCCCGGCCCTCGCCCCGCGCTTCGCTGCGGGGGCGAGCGAATTGAAAATGGTGCGGGTGTCAAGTTGCGCCCTTGCCAGTCGAAGCGTTGCGCGGCTATCGTCTGCCAACAGTTTTCGTTTGGCTTTGATTACTTTGAATTGATTCATGAAACCACGCGTACGATTTGCTCCGAGTCCGACCGGCTTTTTACATATTGGCGGCGCGCGCACCGCGCTGTTCAACTGGCTTTACGCGCGTCACACCGGCGGCACGTTCGTCCTGCGCATCGAAGACACCGACACCGCGCGCAACACACAGGCGGCGGTGGATGTGATCCTGGACGGCTTGCGCTGGCTTGGCTTGAACTGGGATGAAGGCCCGCTCACCAGCGACGCGACCGGCGCGAGCAAAGGCGAGTTCGGCCCGTACTTCCAAAGTCAGCGGAAGGAAAACTATCGCCGCCGCGTTGAAGCGTTGTTGTCGCGCGGACTGGCTTACGAAAGCGAAGGCGCGATCAAGTTCAAGATGACGCGCGATCCAATCCTGATTCCCGATCTGGTTGTCGGCGACGTGGAACGCAAGCTCACGGATCGCGAAGAAATCGATCCAGATTTCGTGATCGTGCGGTCCGATGGTGAACCGGTTTTTCACCTGGTCAACGTGATTGACGATCTGGAAATGAACATCACGCACGTGATTCGCGGCGAAGATCATTTGAGCAACACCGCCAAGCACATTGCGTTGTTCAAAGCGTTTGGAGTTGAGCCACCGAAATACGCGCACATTCCGCTGATCCTGAATCCGGACGGAACCAAGATGAGCAAACGCGATCAAGGTGCGTTGATGACGGCTTACATGGATGGCGGGTATCTGCCGGAAGCAGTGGTGAATTATCTGTGCCTTTTGAGTTGGTCGCCGAAAGATAATCGCGAAAAAATTCCACTGGCGGATGTGGTTGAAAAATTTGATCTGCCGCAAATCCTGCGCGCGAATGCGAAGTTTGATCACGACAAGCTGCTCTGGCTTCAGGGCGAATACGCGCGCGAGTTGAGCAGCGACCGGTTCTACGAACTCTGTGTTCACGCGCTGGCGAAAAGTGGAATCGATACCAACCAATTCCCCGTCGATTACGTCAAAGCCGCGCTCGATACCTGTAAAGGCAAGATTCGTTTGTTCACGGAATTGTCCGCGTATGCTGGTTTTTATTTCCGCGAGAACGTGGAATACAATTCCGACGGCGCGAAGAAGGATTTCATCCCGGAAAACAAACCGCGCCTGCAGAAGTTGCGGGACGCCTTCGCGGCGCTGGAAGATTTTGTGGCCGCGAATCTGGAAACCACATTGAAAACCGTGGCCAAGGAACTCGGAGTCAAAGCGGGTGTGCTGGTTCATCCAGCGCGACTCGCCTGCACGGGAAACACCGCCGGCCCGAGCCTTTATCATTTGCTGGAAGTTCTCGGCAAAGACCG
>DASTXC010000011.1:0-84599 GCA_035765675.1 Verrucomicrobiia bacterium | reverse complement strand
GCTGCGGCTCGCTACGCTCGCCTCCGCTCCGCCTCACCCCAAAGGGGTGGAGGCAGATGGAAGAAAGACAATTTACAGAAAGACTTTTACACCCCCGGGCGTTCCCGGTACCATTGGAGGGCCGGACTACTCAGTGATCGAGAAAGCTGCTCTCGCCTACCTGTTCGTCGCTATCGCGCTGCTTCTTCTCTCGGGGGTTCAAAGCTCGTTTTCTGATCGAAGAGGTGCTTTTTGGAGTGCGGCGTTCGCAGTATTGGCCCTCATTATTGCGTATGGTGGAACGTTTCATCCGCACTTCAAATGACACATACCGATTCGGGGTTCGGCCAGAGAGAGCAGAAATGCCGTCCGCACAGAGTGCGGCCAAAGGTGTGACTACGAATTTTCCTCCCGATTCGGCAGCGGCTTGGGCGCGCGGAGTTTCCGATACAACCACGCTTCCACCGGACGAAACGGGCGCAGCCATTTGTTGAAGGGCGAATAGATCAGGCGAATGCGAATCGCGGAAAGCAGCATCGCCAACGACGTCCGGCCCAGCGCGACTTTGGAACCGATCTTGTCCGTCCATTCCGTCGGCACTTCCAGGATGCGAAAGCCAGCTCGTTTTAATGCGTAGAGCAGATTGATGTCGAAGGCCATGTCGGCGATGCGCAGCGACGCGTGGATTTTTTCAATCGCTTCCCGCCGCATCACTTTCGCGCCGCATTGCGTGTCGCGAATGTTCATCCAGAACAGTGTTTGCACGATGAGGTGAAACACGCGGCTGGCGAACTGGCGTTTGCGGGTTTGTTCCTGATGCAGAATCGCTCCGGGAATCCAGCGCGAACCAATCACACAATCCGCCTCGCCCATGCGTTTGATGAGATCGTGAAACGCGTGCGGTGGCGTCGCGCCATCGGCATCCACGTAACCAACCAGTTCCGCGAGCGAGGCAAAACGCAATCCTTCGATGAGCGCGCCGCCTTTGCCGATGGGATCCTTGAACTCAATGGATTTGATGAACGAAAATTCGGCGGCAACTTTGTGAACGACGGCCAGGGTATTGTCGCGGCAGCCGTTCAGCACGACGAGCAACTGGAAGGTCCCGCGAAACTGCTCTTGAAAATAACGACCGTATTCCCGCAACACCGGTTCGATCCGATGTTCCTCGTTGTAAGCCGGAATGAGGAGCAGCACGCTGGGTTCGGTCACGCGCATCAATTACCAGAGTATTTTCAAAATGCAACGGGAACGCTGGCAGCGACGGGAATTCGGAAGGTTTCCGTAGCGCAGACTGGAAGTCTGCCGTGTCGCGGATTGGCAATCCGCCGGCGCGTTCCGTTGAACATGCGATTGCATTTCTAAACGCATTGAACTGTCAGCGCCAGCCGGCTGCCAGCCGGCGAAACAGCAGATTGCCAATCTGCGCTACGCAGGAAAAGAAGCGTGAGTTTCTCCGCGCTCTATCACTTCAAATTCAGTTCGCGTTGAATTCCAAATTTCTCAATGCGCTTGCGCAAGGTTGCGCGCGTGATGCCCAGCATCTTCGCCGCTTGAACCTGATTGCCGCTGGTTTCTTTCAACGCTTGAAGCACAAGTTCGCGTTCGACCGTCGGGATGATTTTGAGCTTTGGATCTTTTCGCGCCCATTGGAACAGACGGCGCGCCAGGTTCACGGCTTCGTTGCCGGTCGCGTCTCCCGGCGCAACGCTGGTGCTGGCGGCGGAAGTTGCAGTCGCCGGGGCAGCCGAACTCTGGCTCACAATTTCCGGCGGCAATTCGCTGAGCAGAATCGCGTCGCCTTTGGAAACCACCAGCGCGCGACGAATCACATTTTCCAGTTCGCGCACATTGCCCGGCCAATGATACTGCTCCAAGGCTTTCAATGCGCTGGACGAAATGGATTTTGGCGCGCCTTTCTGATCGCGGGCAAATTTCTTCAAAAAATAATTCACCAGCAATCGCACGTCCTCGCGGCGTTCGCGCAACGGCGGAATGTGAATGCGCACGACGTTCAAACGATAGAACAAGTCCTCGCGAAACTGCCGCGCCGCCACGGCTTCTTCCAACGGCTTGTTCGTCGCCGCGAGCACGCGGACATCGACTTTGATCGATGTATTTCCGCCCACGCGTTCGAATGCGCCGCTCTGCAAAACGCGGAGAATTTTCGTCTGCGTCGGCGGCGTCATGTCGCCGATTTCATCCAGGAAAATCGTGCCGCCGTTGCATTGTTCGAATTTGCCGATGCGCTGATTGGTCGCGCCAGTGAAGGCGCCGCGTTCGTGTCCGAACAGTTCGCTCTCCAGAAGCTGCTCGGGAATCGCCGCACAGTTCACGGCGAGAAACGGTTTTTCACTGCGATTGCTGTGATGATAAATCGCGCGCGCCACCAGTTCCTTGCCCGTGCCGCTTTCGCCGGTGATCAGCGAAGTCGCATCGCTGGCGGCGACCTGCCCGATCAGTTTGAAAACCTGTTGCATCGCTTCGCTGCGCCCAACGATCCCGAGTTCGTAATCTTCCGATTCGAGCAACGGCTGATACGAAACAACCTGGCGCATGTCGTGCGCGGCCTTGAGCGCGTTGTGAACGATTTCCTTGAGTTTGGGAATGTCGAACGGCTTGAGCAGATAATCGTAAGCGCCGAGCTTCATCGCTTCGATCGCGGTCTGCGTCGTGCCGTAAGCGGTCATGAGAATGACGAGCAGTTTGGAATCGATTTCGCGGATGCGCCGCAGCGTTTCCAGTCCGTTCATGCCGCCCATGCGGATGTCCATGATCACGAGATCGGGTTTGATCCGGGAAATCAGCTTGAGTCCTTCCTCGCCGCTGGACGCGGTGGTCAGTTCAACTTCCGGCGAATCAAAAATACGCTGAAACGAATATTGAACATCCGCTTCGTCATCGATTAACAGCAATTTGCTCATGGCATTAAAATCGGGCGAAGCTTAGGTGAAGGGAGTTCAGTGCGCTACGGCGAAGTTTAAGCGGGAAGACGATACTGGGGATCATTCAGCATTCAAGCACGCGTCGGGAGATTGCAATCCCGTAGCGCAGGTTGGCAACCTGCTGTGTCGCCGACTGGCAGTCGGCGCGCGCGATAACTGTGCGCGCGTGGCAAATTCAAACCGCGCTGTTCAATTCCCGCTCTGCGGATTGCCAATCCGCGAAACAGCAGACTGCCAGTCTGCGCTACCGGCTTGAGGACAATCGCGGTCCATTTCACTTCCCTTCCAGCACGCGATTGATTTTTTTGCGCAGTTCGCTGGTGACTGCATCGACGGAACGATTGCTATTTACGATGGTGAAGCCGTAGGTTTTTTGAAGTCGCCGGAACGCAGCCTGCATCGCGGTCTGATATTGCACAAAGCTGTCGAACATATCGCGCGACAATCCGAGATCCATGCCGCTCTCCCAATAATCAAGCTTCGCATTTTTGGAAAGATTGCGCTGCACCAGTTCTTCGGCCTCTACTTCTAGATAAAAAACCGCGTCCGGTTCCAGCGCGATTCCGTAAAGATTTTTCAACCACACTTCATCCATGCCGCGAACCATGTCCCGCGCCATCAACGTATAAATGTAACGATCCGCCAGCACGATGAATCCCGCTTTCAACGCGGGCAGAATGATGTTTTCCATCTGATCTGCAAAATCCGTGGCGTAGAAAAGCGCGAGCGTGGTGCGGCTTAAAATGTTTCCGTCCTGCGCGCGTTCGAGTTCTTCACTCACGAGCGTGGAACGTTTCAATCCCACTTGAACAGTGCCGTGTCCGCCCGTTTCCAGCCAGTCCACTAAACGCGCAATCTGCGTCGAACGCCCCGAACCATCCGCGCCTTCAACGACGATCAGTTTGCCGACGAGGTCTTCCGATTGAACTCCGGGAATTCCATGACCGTAGAAGCGCCGGCGGCCCGGTTGCGGAATGACAATATGATTTGAAGTGAAACTTTTTTTCATTCAGCCGGATCGTCTTCGAAAACGGGTTCGGGTTTCGCGGTGCGCGCCGGCGGCAGCGGCAACGGACTGCGGCGTTTGTAATGAGCCAGATCGATCCGCTCGCGTACCAGTTGGCGCACCACTTCCTGCTGCGCTTCGACGCGTTGATTCGCGTCCATCACCAGAAAATTGAACTCCGTGCTCATCGCGAGATATTGCTCCAGAATGCGTCCCTGAAAAATGCGGAAGCTTTCATACGGATCAGCCGAAAGCCGCAAATCCATTCCCGCTTCAAAAAATTTCAGCTTCGGACGTCCTTCGAGAATGCGGTTTAAGGAAACTTCGAGATCCGCTTTGAAAAAAAACGTGATGTCCGGACGCGCCGCAAAACTGTAAAGCCCGCGCACCCAGGGAGGCGGACAACCGCGAACCACATCGCGCGCAAAAGCGGTGAAAATGTAGCGATCACACAACACCACGTAACCGGCGCGCAACAGCGGCAGCAGATGGCGTTCGTAACGATCCGCAAAATCCGTAGCGTGAATCAGGCTGAACGTTGTGGGCGTGAGCAGTTCGCGTTTTTTGCCTTTGCTGGTGGCGGATTTCACGAGCTCGGAGGAATTCCATTCGCTGAAATAAACGCGAATACCTTCCGCTTCCAGCCAGCGTTTGAGCAGATAAATCTGCGTGGATTTCCCGGAGCCATCGAGGCCCTCAACCGCGATCAAGCGACCGGGAAAATTCAGTTCCGCGAATGTTTTCATCAGCAGCCGGAAACCTAATTCTTCGCCGCCGCAAAACAATGATTAATTGGCGCTGAGCGGTTGATTGAGGATTGATGATAGTGGATGGAGGATGGATGGAAGATGCACGGCGCGCGGTGTTCACGCCGCATCCGCGGAAAACCGAAGGTGCGTTGAGAAAATTAGAACGCTCTGTTCGCCGGTCACGCTGAAGCGAGAGAAATCTTGCGTTCCTGTCGGGCGCGCAACTTCATGGGCGCAACTTGGCACCCGCACCAAACAACGGATTGAACTTTCGAAAATCAAAGGGGCTGATCACTCCCTCTCTTCCGAGCGAAGTCGGAGGAGAGGGAATCGAAAAAGGCGCGGGTGTCAAGTTGTGTCTCAACTTCATCGTTTCGGATCACACCAAGACTTGAAATTTGGAATTTCTTCCGCCCTTCATTTCTCCGCATTCGGATGCAGACCGAATTCGATCAGCTTTTCGCGCATCTTCAATCGCGTGATTCCCAGCCAGCGGGCCGCTTTGGCCTGGTTGCCCTGGGCGAGTTGAATCGCTTGAGAAAACAATTCCGGCTCCAGATCTGAAATCATTCGAGCGAAAGCATTTTCCGCTTCGCCACGTTTTACGCGATCCAACAAATCGGCAATGTAAGCGGCGTGTGATTGCGACGCATTGGTTGCGGGCTTGCGATCTTTTGCGACGAGTTGTTGAACGTGTTCCAGGCTGATCGCGAAAGGACGCGCCAGCAGCAGCGCGCGGCGGACGACATTTTCCAGTTCGCGAACATTGCCCGGCCATTTCTGCGTTTGCAGCCACGCGATGGCATCCGGCTGAATCGATGGCGTTTCCAATCCGAGTTCCTGCGCATGACGACTGATGAAAAATTTCACGAGGTCGGGAATGTCCTCTACGCGTTCGCTCAAGGACGGCAGCGTGATCGTGACCACGCTCAGGCGATACATCAGATCTTCGCGAAATTCTTTTTCCGCAATGGCGGTTTCCAGATCACGATGCGTTGCCGCCAGCACGCGCACATCCGCGGCGATCACTTCATCACCGCCAAGTCGTTGAAATGATTTTTCCTGCAAGACGCGCAGCAGCTTCGCCTGCGTGTTCGGCGCAAGGTCGCCGATTTCATCGAGAAAAATCGTGCCGCCCTGCGCCTGTTCGAAGCGTCCAATGCGACGCGTTTGCGCGCCGGTGAAACTGCCGCGTTCGTGGCCGAACAATTCGCTTTCCAGCAACGTTTCCGGAATCGCAGCGCAGTTCACCGCGATGAACGGTTTGTCAGCGCGATTGCTGTGTTGATAAATCGCGCGGGCGATCAGTTCCTTGCCCGTTCCGGTTGCGCCGCGAATCAGAACCGTAACCGGCGTGGCGGCGACGCGGCCGATCTCCTTGTAAATATTCTGCATCACGCGGCTGGAACCGATGATCGCGCGTTGCGAAGTTTTGGCTTCGCCGATTTCGACGGACTCGGACATGCGCCGCGAACTGGCAACCGTCGCGGCGGCGAGATCGAGCAGTTCATCGACTTCAAACGGTTTCACCAGATATTCGATGGCGCCGAGTTTCATCGCTTCAATCGCGGTTTCCGTGGTGCCATGCGCGGTCATCATGATGATCGGCAGTTTGGGTTTGGCAGCGTGCAGTTGCGCGATCAAATCCATGCCGCTCAAGCCGGGCAGACGCAGATCGGTGATCACGAGATCGCAGTTGTTTTGCCGTGCCTGATTCAAACCTTCATCGCCGCGGTTCACGACCGCGACGGCGTAGCCTTCCGCCTGCAAAACGTTTTGCAGCGCGGACGCGGTGCTGCGGTCATCCTCGATCAACAGTATGTTCGCTTGCATCATTTTCCAGTCCGGGCAGCACGATTTCAAACGTTGTGCCTTCGTTCAATTCCGTTTCGTATCGTAAAAGCCCGCCGTGCTTTTCAACAATGCGCGCCGAAATCGCAAGCCCCAATCCGGTGCCGCCTTCTTTCGTGGTGAAAAACGGATCGAACAATCGCGCTTCTACTTCCGGCGAAATGCCTTTGCCCGTATCGGAAACGGAGAGAATCACCGCAGCGCGATTGCGTCCGTCCAGTTCCGCATTGTCGCGATGAACACTCAGCGTCACCGTGCCGTTGCGTCCGATGGTTTCCGCGGAATTCTGAATAAGGTTGATCAGCACCTGTTTGAGCTGCTGCGCGTCGGCATACACTTCAGCGGAGCCGAACTGTTCGCGCTTCAATTCAATGGCAGATTTTTCCAATTGCGGCCGCAAGAGATCATGAACTTCTTTCAATAACTGCGCGGTCTGAATTTTCGCGAGACGCGGCTGAGAAGGGCGGGCGAATTGCAGAAAGTCCTGAACGATCCGCTCCAGGCGATTGATTTCATTGCCGATGATTCCCGCGTCTTCGTTCTCCGAAACGGCCGGCAAAGCTTTGCGCAGACTGAACAGGCGAAACTTGATCGCGGTGAGCGGATTGCGGATTTCATGCGCGACACCGGAGGCAAGAATGCCGAGTGCGGCGAGTTTTTCCTGACGTTCAATGATCGTCTGACTTTCGCTCAAACCGACCCGTAACGGCGCGATCATGCCGCGATAAACGAGCAACGCCAGCGCGACCGCCAGTCCGAGAATCAAAGCGGAACAAATGATCAGGAGCCGTTGATGATTGGCGAGCGTGCGCTGGGTTTCGCCGAGAAATTCCGAGAAGCCTTCGCGCTGCGCTTTCACGAGATTATCACAGAGCGGAAACAGGCTGCTGGAAATCTGCCGCACGCGATGATAGAGCGCTTCGAAGGTTGGCGCTTCCGTGTCTTCGGAAGTCGTTTGCGCCAGGAGATCCACGGTGTTGGTGAGGTATTGTTCGTAAGCGTGTTCGACGTGGCCGAGAATTTCCAGTTGCCGCGAAACCTCGAGACTTTTCAGCAGTTTCACATCGACCATCTGATCGAGATGTGTGCGGTTGACTTCGATCCAGCCTTTCAATTCCACGGATTCCTCAATGAACGCATTGCGGACGGCAGGGTCGCGGGATACGGCAAATTCCAATAATTTATCGTTGAGGCTGCGGATCGCACCGCGGAGATGCACGCCCAGGTAGAAGCTTTCGCTTTTGACGGCGGCGTGTTCCTTCTGCAAACGATCCAACTGGCTCCAGATACTGCGGGTGATCCAGCTCAGCAGCACGATGCCGCAGACCACCACAAACATGAACCCGAGGAACCGCATTTTGACCTGCGGGACCAATCGGGTGATACGCCGGAAACCACCGGAGGAATAATTTGTTCCTGTCATCCTGTTCTTTCGTTCTTTCGTTTTCACTCGCGTCCTCGGAAGTGGCGGGGATCGCCACTCACCTTCGCCGTTGGCACGGTCCGTGCCAAGGGTATTAGTGATCTTGAATCCGGGAACATGGAGTTCCTGTCACGAAGTTTATGAAAAAGCGAATCCTGGCTGTGGACGACGATGCCTCCGTCCGCGAGTCGTTAAAAAAAGTTCTGGAAGAAACCGGCTACGAAGTGGTCCTGGCCACGGATGGCGCGGAGGGAGAAATCAAATTGAAGGAACAGATGTTCGACCTGCTGATTCTCGATTTGAACATGCCGGGCCGCGACGGCTGGGATGTGCTCGGCTGCGCCAGTTCGTACCATCCGCTGCTTCCCGTGATCATTGTCACCGGAATGTTCGACCAGCTCGATTCCACGAATATTCCCGGCGCGGCGGCTTTGTTGAAAAAACCCGTCGATGTGCCGCCGTTGTTGAAAGTCATCGCTGATGTGCTGGGCGAAACGCTCGAGCAACGGCTCGGACGCGTCGGTGGATCAGCGCCGGTTGAACCCCGGATTCGCGTTTAACGAATGATTCGTCTGCCCGATCTGATTGCATTGTTTCACGGCCTGATCGGCTTGTGCGCGGGCTGGCTGATGGGCAGCAGAAGTGGCGTGATGATGGGTCTCGCCTTTGCCGTCGCGGGCGCAGTGCTCGGCTGGTTTGCGGGATTTCTGGCCGGCTACTTGCCGAAATCGATCCGCCTGATCGCCGCGAATATTCCGCGGAAACATCGCGTGCTGGCGATGCTGTTTGCCGTTTGCGGCGTGGGACTGGGCATCGCGTTCTGGTCCGCCTGTTTGAATTGTGTCGGGTTCTGACGCTTCGCTGCGTCGCCTGAAGAAAGAGATTTTTGTATGCGTTTAATTATTGTTTCAAATCGTTTGCCGTTCACGGTTTCCGTGGAGGAAGGTCAGCCGCAGTTTCGAATGAGTCCTGGCGGCCTGACCACAGGGTTGTGGAGTTTTCTCGAACGGGCGGCAAAAGATCCGGCCAAAAGCATGGAATTTTTGTGGCTCGGCTGGCCGGGCGCGGGCATTCCGCCAGAACACGCTGAAGCCGTCCGACAACACGGCCAGCAGTTTCGCGCCGTGCCGGTGTTTCTGCCCGATGAAAGCGCCAACCGCTTTTATCACGGCTTCTGCAATCAAACGCTCTGGCCGCTGTTCCATTACGTGCCCAGCCTCACGCAATATGAGGAAGCCGACTGGCTGAATTATCAGCAGGTAAATCAGGCGTTTGCCGACGCGTTGCTGCAGGTGTTGCGGCCCGATGACATCGTCTGGGTTCACGATTATCAGCTCATGTTGTTGCCGCGATTGATCCGGAACCATTTTCCGGAAATGCCGATCGGGTTTTTCCTGCACATTCCATTTCCATCCTTCGAAGTCTTTCGGCTGTTGCCCCGGCTCTGGCGCGCGGAATTGCTCGAAGGCATGCTGGGCGCGAATGTCATTGGATTTCACACGCACGATTACACCCGCGATTTTCTCACGTCCGTGATGCGCACGGTCGGATACGAGCATCAACTCGGCAGCCTGAGCCTGCGTGATCGCGTGGTGAAGGTGGACACGTTTCCGATGGGCATTGATTTTGAACGCTTCGTCGAAGCGGCATCTTCGCCTCGGACGGAACATCAGGTCGCGGAAATTCGCGCCAAATGCACGGCGCAGAAAATCATCTTCTCCGTCGATCGTCTGGATTACACGAAAGGCCTCATCAATCGTTTGCGCGGTTATGAATTGTTCCTCAAACGCAATCCGCAATGGCACGGCAAAGTCGTTTTCGTTCTTTCCGTCGCGCCGTCGCGCATCGGCGTGGACAGCTATCGCGCGATGAAACAGGAAATGGAGGAAACCGTGGGCCGCATTGTCGGCGTTTACGGAACCGTGAACTGGATGCCGCTGGTGTATCAGTATCGCAATTTGTCCTTCGACGAAATCGTGGCGATGTATCGCGCGTGCGATGTGGCGATGATCACTCCGTTGCGCGATGGAATGAATCTCGTGGCCAAGGAATTTGTGGCGTCGCGTCCGGATCAAAGCGGCGTTTTGATTCTCAGCGAAATGGCCGGCGCGGCGAAAGAAATGGGCGAAGCGTTGATCGTGAATCCGTTCCACGCGGATGATTTCGCGCGGGCGCTGGAACAGGCGTTGGTCATGCCGCTGGACGAACAGGTGAAACGCAACCAGGTGTTGCAGGATCGCCTGCGCCGCTACGACGTGAACCGCTGGGCGGAAGAATTCATCCAGACGATTTTGTCTTCGCAAAAAACCGAAGCTGCGCGCCGCGCGCGAACTCTGACTGGCCGTGCGCAGGTCGAGATGATTCAAAAATATCGCAGTTCCCAACAACGGGCGTTGCTGCTGGATTACGATGGCACGCTGGTTCCGTTTGCCGAAAGTCCGCGCTCCGCCCGGCCCGATCCGGAATTGCTGGAACTGATCACCAAGCTGGCTTCTGATCCTGCGAATCAGTTCGCCATCGTCAGCGGACGTTCCCGGGTTGATCTCGAGGAATGGTTTGGATCGTTTCCCATTTCGCTGATTGCGGAACATGGAATGTGGCTGCGTCATCGCGGCGGCGATTGGCGCGTGCTGCGGACGATCAGCACCGATTGGAAGGAACGCGTTCGGCCGATTCTGCAATTGTATGTCGATCGTTTGCCCGGCGCGTTGCTGGAAGAAAAAGAGTATTCGCTCGCCTGGCATTATCGCCGCGCCGATCCGGAACAGGCTTCGCTGCGCGCTCAGGAATTGATGGACGATCTTTCGGCCTACACCCGCAACATCGATGTGCAGGTGCTCGAAGGAAACAAGGTTATCGAAATCCGTAACACGGGAATCAACAAAGGCACTGCGTCGCTGGAATGGCTCGGGCCGCACATGCCGGAATTCATTCTTGGCGTCGGCGATGACTGGACGGATGAAGATCTGTTCCGCGCGTTGCCGCCTTCGGCTTTTTCCGTGCGCGTCGGACTGGCAAAAACTTCGGCGCAATATCATCTGGCGAACCATGCGGCGGTGCGGCGGTTGTTGAAGGAAATGTCGGAAATGCCGCATCGCAAGGATACGCGGGCGATTCCGTTGCACCTGCAATACGCCGCCGACACGCTGGCCACGCCGATGTCGTGATCCCACGGTAGCGCGGCTCGCGGTGAGCTTTGCAATCAAGCAATGGTAGCACGGCTCGCGCTGCGAGCCATCGGCGCAATGGGGAGCGCGCCCGCCTCGGGCGCAATCAGCCGCGCCCTCGCGGCTGATTGTGAGGCGTGGAATGTACGAAGCGTTTGGTGCTGGTGTGAGCCGCTCTGTTCGGCGCGAGGGCGCGTCGAACTGCAGCCGAGGCGGCTGCGCTCCCCGAACGAATGAAACGCATCGTTCCGATTTAGGATTCGAGTTTTTCCCGAACGGGCGCAGAACCTGTGCGCCCGGGCTGTCGCAGCGCGACAGCCGCCACCGAGACAGCCGCTACCGAATGGGTGAGAACATTCAACAACCAACATTCAACGCCGAAGCTACAAGCGGCGCGCACCAATCAATTGAAAATTGAGCGTTGAATGCCGGTTGTTGAATGTTTCCCGTCAGAACCCGCAAAAGAATCTCCTTTCGCGCCGCGGACAAATTCGATTCATTGGCGCACCATGCAGAAGAAGTTTGCCACGATCACAGTCATTGGCCGGGATAAAACCGGCGTGATTGCCCGCGTCACCAGTTTTCTGTTCGAGCAAAAAGCCAACGTCGAAGCGCTGGAAGAACAGGTCACGCGCGGCCAGTTCAGCATGACCCTTCAGGCGTCCTGGAAAGACGGGCAACTCGATGAAGGCAATCTGCATACGGGCCTGCTTGCGCTGGCGCAATCGCTGGGAATGGAAATCAAAGTGCGCTTCACGCATCCATCGCAGCGGCAGCGCATGGCAATTCTGGTAACGCGCGAACCGCATTGTCTGGAAGGATTGATGCGCGCGTTCAAGGCCGGCCAGTTGAAAAGCGCGGAACCGATTGTCGTGATCAGCAATCGCCCGGATCTGAAACCGCTGGCCGAAAAATTCAAATTGCCGTTTGTGGTGATTCCCTGGAACGAACGCGCGGAAGCCGAGGCGGCTTTGCTTCAACTGGTGGAGGAATATCAGATTGATTTCATGGTGCTCGCGCGGTTTATGAAAATCCTTTCGCCGAACGTCGCCTGGCGTTTCAAAAATAAAATCATCAACATTCATCCCTCGCTGCTGCCGAGTTTTCCCGGCGCGCAGGCGTATCGACAGGCTTATGAACACGGCGTGAAAATCGCCGGTGTCACCGCGCATTTCGTCAGCATGCATCTGGATGAAGGTCCGATCATCGCGCAGGCCAGCTTCAACATTCATCCGGAGTGGAGCCTGAAAGAAATCATGACTGCCGGCCAGAAACTGGAAGCGAAAGTTCTGATCAAGGCGGTGAAGCTGTATCTCTCGAAACGGCTGGATGTTTATTGGGGAACGGTGAAGCAGGTGTGAACGGAAATGTTGTTCAGTCGGCCGACTCGAAATTGTAACCCACGCTGCGTCACGTAAAGAAATGTCGCGTCAGGTGAAAGAAAACTGGCGCGGCAAAACAAATCGAATCGATCCGGTCCATGACCCCGCCGTGGCCTTCGATCAATGTTCCATAATCTTTCACGCCGCGATCTCTTTTGATGGCGGACATCACCAATCCTCCTGCAAAACCCATCAACGCGATGGCCAAAGACATGCCCGCCGCCTGCCATGGGTTAAACGGAGTTATCCGCCACAGCGCAGTGCCGACCGCGGCGGCGCTGAGCACGCCTCCAATGAATCCCTCTATGGTCTTGTTTGGACTGACGTGCGGCGCGATCGGATGTTTTCCAAACGTTTTTCCCCAGACGTATTGGAGTACGTCACTGATCTGCGTCACGACTATGAAGAAGAAAATCAATTTGGCATTCTGATTTTCGTAATTCGGAATCTGTAGCATCAACAAAGCTGGTGCGTGGCTCACGCAGTAAACGCAAACCATCAAAGCCCATTGAATCTTCGCGGTTCGTTCCAGAAATCGTCCGCAATCTCCAGCGAGCGCATTCCGCAACGGAATGAAAAGAAATGCATAGACGGGGATCAGGATGATGAACAATTCATACCATTGAATTGCCAACAGATAATAGTTCAGGGGCGTAATGACGAAGAAAACCCAAAACAAGGTCCGGTGGTCGCCGGCCCGTGTGGGCGTCAGGGTAATGAATTCGCGCAATGCCCAGAACGAGATGAATCCAAACAGCACCAAGGTGCCTGTCCGGCCAATCAACAAAGCCATGCCGAACACTGCTGCCATGATCCACCAGGAACGTGTTCGGGCATTTAGATTTTGGATGGTGGCCTGGGCGCCAGGAGATCTGTATTTCAAGGACAGCAAATATCCAATGGCGGATGCCAATGTCAGAACGCCGAGAACGCCGCCTGCCAACCATGGGATTTGCGCGTCGCTGTTCATGAACGTTTTAACTGGATTACTGCATTTCGGGCGCGTTCGAGGAACTGAACCTTTGTTTCGTTTTGCTCCACGCGGATGGGGGATCCGAAGCTGATGCTGCTCAAGAGCGGCACAGGTAAAACTTCGCCCTTGGGCAGAATGCGATTGGCATTGTCGATGAAAGCTGGAATCAGCTCCACGCGCGGTCGATTTTTCCCCAGATGGTACAATCCGCTCTTGAAGGGTCCGCATTCGGATTCAGTATTCCGACCGCCTTCGGGGAAAATGATCAGCGAGAAATTTTGATCCAACGCTTCAAGGAGAAATGCCAGGGGATTATTGTTCGATGTAACTTTTTTCCGCTCGATCAACACGGCATTGAATACTTTTGTCGCGAGATAACGCCGGACTCTGCCCTTTATCCAATAATCCCGGGCCGCTACCGGGCGGGTTCGGGCTCGGATTGGTTTTGGCAGTGATGTCCAAACGATCAGTGCATCGAGATTGCTGGTGTGGTTTGCGAAGTAAATTCTTTGCTTTATCTCGGGAGCACATCCCGTCCACCGAACACCGGTGCCCGCAATGAGCTTGGTCAAAGCTACGATGATGCTCGAGCTCATTTCGAATTCAGTTCGGCAACGATCCGGCGCGTACGGCGAAAGATTGTCGCCAGGCAGCCGATAATCACCAGGCAAAGCGCGATCGGCACTATTCTCAGCGGCCAGTTCAGCAGAACTTCACTCGCTGAAAGCAAACTCGCGATGGTCAAAAGGGCCATGCGGTGTGGTTTTGCCATCGGTCCGCAGAACTGTTGTGACGCGCCGGCAGTCACTCCCAATGCGCGAACGTAGGCGGTGATCACGGCCAACAATGCGGCGGCCCAGCCGAGCTTCGGAGAGATTCCGCCCCACAAGGAGCAGTAACCCGCGCCGATCAGGATCAATGCATCCGCGAATCGATCAGGCAATTCGTTATAAATTTCTCCTGCTTTGCTGCGCAACCCGCCTTCAATGGCGACCATGCCATCAAACAAATTGCAGAGCAGCCGACATTGAATTCCTGCCGCCGCTCCCAGCAGCAGTAAAATTTTCCCGGGTTTTTCTGCTCCCGCTACGAAGAAAAAGCAGCTTCCGGCTGCCGCTGCGAAAACGATGCTCAAGACTGAAATCTGATTGGGACGGACGCCTGCTCGGGCAAGACTCCGGGCAACCATTGCCGCCCATCGAGTGTTGCGGCTTTTCAGCGGCCGGCGCTGCGTCTCTGAAATGTCCATGGTCGAAGTCTTTGTCCAGCTTGGATCGGTCATATAGTCCGGGAACCTGATCGAACTTCAATATCAAAACGGCGAGGATTCGCCGCCGCATCTGAACGCTTGACGGGTTAGCCGTTTCCCTTCGAAATGCCAGCATGATTACCCGACGAGATCTTCTGGTGGCGGCGATTGCGATTTGTTCCACCGCCGCGGTTGTCGCCCTGGCGCAAAATGCTTCCAAACCCGTGATGCATTCACGCGTGATTCAGTGGAATGATCTGAGGGTTGAAACGACCCGGAACGGCGAACGCCGCAATGTCTTTGACGCGCCGACTGCGAATCTAAGCCGGTTCGAATGTCACATCACGACGCTCAATCCCGGCGAAGCGCCGCATGCGGGGCATCGTCATGTGGATGAGGAAATGATGATCATTCGCGAAGGCACGGTGGAAGCCGTGTTGAACGGCGAAACAAACCGTGTTGAAGCCGGCGGGATTATTTTTTGCGCTTCCAACGAAATGCACGGCCTGCGAAATGCCGGAACCAATCGCGCCACCTATTACGTCTTCAAATGGCTTCCACGCGGCACGACGAAATAAATCCCGACGGAAAGAAAACGGATCGAACAGAAGCAAACAAAGATAACGAAGCGGTTTTAAAGCCGACCGCTATTCCTTCCAAACTTCGTTTTCTTCGTTCCCTTCTGTGAACGTTTGGGCTTCAGTTTCCCACCGGCTTTTTCCAGATCGGCACCACGCGTTTCATTTCGTCGATCAGCCATTGGCAGGCTGCGAAGGCTTCCCCGCGATGCGGCGCGATGATTTCCACCCAGAGCGAAGGTTCGTTCACTTTCACCACGCCAATGCGATGCATGAGCCGCACGGATTCGATCGGCCAGCGCTTTTCCATCTGATCAAACAGCAGTTGAAACTGATGCTCCGCCATTTTCTGAAACGCTTCGTAGTCAATGGCGGCGATCTGAGTGTCACCTTCCAGACCGCGCACAACTCCAACGAAATAAATCACCGCGCCCATGTCGTTGGACATCCGGCGTTGGGAAACCAGCGCGGCTTCATCGATGCGATCTGGCGTGATGACGAGTGAGCGTTTCATTAACTGTAAAAAATAAAAGGTGACGGGTGATTCGCCACCCGCGCGTCAATCGCAAATCGTAAATTATTCACCCTCCTTGCACCGGCGGAAACAGCGAAACCTCATCGCCGGGTTTCAAAACGTAATCGCGCGTTTGATAATCCACGCCCACGGCGATCAGCGTCGATTTTTCCATCGCGGCAAGTTTGGGAAATTGCGAGATCAAGGTTTGATACAATTCGCGCAATCGACTTTCCGGCGGCAGCTCAACCGACGTCTGCTCGCAACCGGTAAGCTCTTTGAAATAGGAGTAGAAATGGACGGCAACGCGCATGATCAGCAGTTTCTCTTCTTTGCGGCCGGCGTGGCCGATTCGTAAATATGCGGTTTCAAAACTCCGACGAACGGCAGATTGCGATAGCGCTCGGCGAAATCCAATCCATAGCCGACAACGAAATGATCCGGGATATCAAACCCCACGTAATCCGCTTCCACGTTTTCAATTCGCCGCGCCGCCTTGTTCAACAACACGCAGGTTTGAATCCGGCGCGGTTTCAAAGCGCGGAGTTTTTCCGTGACGCACCTCAGAGTTTTTCCGGTATCGAGAATGTCATCCACCAGCAACACGTCGCGACCGCGAACATCCAGGCGCAGTTCTTTCGTGAAAACCAGTTCGCGCGATTCCGTCCCCGCGCCGTAACTGGAAACGCCGATGAAATCCAATCGCAGGGGCAATGAAATCTGCCGAATGAGATCCGCCAGAAACATCACCGTTCCGTTCAACAGCGAAACAATCACCAATTCGCGTCCCGAAAAATCGCGTTCGATCCGGCGCGACAGAATGCGAACACGCCGCGCCAGTTGCGCTTCGGAAATCAGCACGCGTTCGACATCCACCCGCCAGCGCGCTGGAACACGCGCGACGGTTGATTTGCGAACGGTCGATTTCATTTCGGGATTGTAAAAGAGGACGGCGCATTGCCGAGAATAATTCCAGCGTTCCGTAGCGCCGGTTTCCAAACCTGCCGTATCGCCGATTTTCAAATCGGCTTGGTATGAACAGTTTTATACGCGTCGAAGATTTCCAGCCGCGCAGGTTGCGAAACCTGCGATACAGCAGGTTTGGAAACCTGCGCTACGCGTTCTTCACGGCACTCGGGTTGTTGCCACGATTTCTGCCTGCGCTTTTTCCGCGGCCAGTACTTCGGGGATATCACAGATTTTCAGGACGCCCAGATAATCCGGGCCGAACAGATGCGAATTGGGCAGCGCGCTCAAGCCGAGCTTTTTTACATTCGATTCAAACAACGCCGCGTAAAGTCCGTTCACCGCCATCATCCCGGCGGCATTCAATTCGATCGGCGCAGCCTTGGATCGCACTTGCGACAACATTTGAATCGCGCGCCGGATATCCCAAACGCGCATGCTGTCGCGCGTCTGGCCCAGCAACATGAATCGGCGGCGGATTTTCGTCTGCGCCTTTTCATCGCCGGACCAGGCATCCAGTCCAACGCCGCGCGGCGCAAAAAAAGCCATCGCGTTCTGACTCAAACCGGATTTCAATTTCGCGTAGCCATCCGGATTGGCCGCAACCTTCGCGCCGCGCAGTTCCTCATTCAACTCCGTTCCAAATGCGCCGGTCAGATTTGACAGCCAGTTCGTCCACGTCAATGGATCGAGTACCGTGAGCGTGAGATGATTCGACTTCGCACCGCCGATGTTCTCCAACAGATAAAGTCGCAGCCGGACATTTTCCTGGCTGTCGAAATCCCACGCGGAAAGCCGGACGCCGTCGTGTTCCGCGGAAAAAATATTCGTCTCGTTGAACGCAATCTTCTCGTCCGGCCAGCCGGCAAAAACATTTTCGTTCAACAACGCCCGCAGCTCTTCCGCCGAACGCTGCGCCGGCTTTCCCATCGGAACAAACGTGTCAGCAATGTTGGTGTTGATCGCGTCGGCGGGCAGCGTTTCGAAAACCTTCAAATCTATCGGCGCGAAGAATCGTTGAGGCACTGTCGTGATCGGAAGTTCAACTCCTTTGAGATAACGATTGAACCAGCGCATGACCGCGAGTTGCAGTTCGGGAACTTCATCGTGCGGCCCGGGCGCGATGACAAATCCGAACTGATTGGCCGCGTTGTAGAGCTGGTAAACGTGACGCAGCTTTTGCTGAATGCGTTCCGAATTCGGCAGATTGAACAGGCGATCGTTGTCCGTTCCGCCGAGCAGCAATGGACGCGGCGCGGCCAGCGCGGCGAGTTGCGGGAAATCCCAGCGATAATAATTCACGAAGAAATTGCAGTCGCAATGACTGTCGATCACGCCGTCGAGAACGTGGCTTTGCACATCAGCCATTCCCGCCAGCGGCGCGGCGACTTTGATGCGATCGTCCAGCGCTGTGACCGTCCAACTGTAGGCGCCGCCGCCGGAATGGCCGGTGATGCCGAAGCGATTCGTGTCCACTTCCGGCCGCGTGCTGAGATAATCCAGCGCGCGAATTCCAAACCACGCTTCAATTCCCGCGGGTGTGTAACCACGCGCATTCCACCACCACAAACCGTGATCGCGCGTGCCCGTGTGAATGCCGGGGATTTCTCCGGCCAACAGCGTGTCGGTCATCAGACACACGTAACCGTTGCGCGCATACCATTCACCGTCCGCTTGATAAACCGCCTTGTTGCCGTAGCTGATGCCGTTGGTCGAGAATCGCCAATGACCGCATTCGTAAAGAATGGTCGGCGCGGGCTGGGAAAGATTTTTCGGCAAAAACAAACTCGCGGTCACGTAAAGTCCGGGCGAGGCCTGGAAGTAAAGTTTCTCCACCGTGAAATCGCCGCCGTCCAATCGGCCGGTCACGACCGGCTTCAAATCCGTTCGTTCCGGCATCGGCCAAAGTCCGAGCATTTCCTGAAGCTGCCGGCGATATTCCGCGCGATGCAATCGCCAGTCGGCCAATGAAAGATTTTCCGGCAGACACCGCGCGGAAAGCTTCAGGGTTTCGGCGCGGAAATATGCGGCCAGTTGTTGATCCGCGCGCGAAGAGTTTTGGGCGTGAGAAAGGGAAGCGGAGAACAACGCGGCAGCGACAAGAAAGCTGAGCTGTTTCATTGGCTCAACATGTTTTGAGAAGGGCAGGGCCGCAAGTAGTTTGCTTGCGCAGGAACGCAGTCCCATCGAGTGAATCCCAGTCCGGACGCGCTTGAACTTTCAGGGCCAGCGCAGGCGATAGAAACGCTGCGGATTGCTCGAAGCGTCCGGGTCTGTGAATTGGTAACGCGGTGTGGCCGGACCCAGCGGCTGCCAATCTGTCAGATTGGTTGAGTATTCCACTGTGAACGCGCCGGCAAAGTCATTCGTCAATGCGAAGCTTACGACGTTGCTCCCCAGACCGATGCTGTTCGTGATTTGAAGATAAGGGCTGGTGGCAAGATAACTGTTGATCACCTGATTCAGTTCGGACGCGCTGACAATGCCGTCGCCATTCAAATCACCCTGCGGCCGAGCCTGAGTGGTGAAGCTGGCTTCTGATGACCAAGAGCCACCGGCGTAACCGCTGTCGATTGCCTGAACGCTCCAGTAATACGTCCGGCCCGGTTGAAGATTCCGCAAATACGAGAACAGCCGTTCCTGTGCATTGCCCAGTCCGGCGACACGGCGCAGTCCGGTGACGGCATCGGCCATGGGTGAAACGACGTCGCAACCACCGGGTGTAGTGCCAACGCGAATATTGTAGCTGAGACCGGCAGCCGGCGTTTCGGCATCTGAAGCGGCGAGCCAACGCAGCGTCACGTTGGTGCCTCCAGCCGCAAGTTCGAACGTAAGTCCGGACGGTGCTGAAGGCGGCGTGTTGCTAAGGGCGGTTTCGTTGTGGTAAAGGCCACAGACAGCGGAGAAGTTGACTTTTACATCCGAGTCACTCCGCAACAGATCGAGTTTGCCATCGTTGTCGTAATCACCCCAGACGCCGAACATGAGGTCGCGATTGTCAGGATCACCCGAAATAAATGAGGCGTTGCTTTCGTTCGTAAAATTCAGCGCCGCAAAGGAGCCGTTGCCCAGGTTGCGGCACAGCTCCGTGCCAGAATAATTTCCCCAGGCAAGAAAAACATCGGACAGCCCGTCGTTATCGAAATCCGCCCACGAGGTAGCTGGAGCTGGGGCATTGCCAATTGGAAAATGAGTGGAGTTGGTGACAAACCCGCTTCCTGTGTTGTACCAGACCGCGGCAGAACTGGCAGAGCCGATCGTGCGGTTGGCCATAAAAATATCCAGCCGGCCATCGTTGTCGTAATCGGCAAAATCACCGCGCGAACTGATGAAATTTTGCAGAGTCGCAAAAGTCGTTAGATTGCTGCTGCCGAGGTTTCGATAAATAATCGAGTTCCCCAGATCACCGCGCCCGGTCAACAAATCCAGCCAGCCGTCATTGTCCACGTCCGCAAAACGAGCCAGCTCACTGTACGTCGTGGTGCCCGCACCGGTGCTGACAAAGCCCGGCAGATCATTTGTGCTGAAAACAAATGAGCCGAGATTTCTAAAGATGCGGCCCGCAGCGGCATTGGCCGAACCAAAGACGACAATGTCCGGCCGGCCATCGTTGTCGAAGTCTCCAATCGTAATCGTCGAATACTTGCTGGCGGGAAGCGAAGTCGGAATCTCCTCGAAATTGGTTCCACCCAGGTTTCGCCACAAGACCGTCGTCACGGCAGTCGCGGTTGCCGAAGTGTTGCCGGTGACGACGGCATCCAAATAACCGTCATTATCCAGATCAACCCATTGGAGGTCGCCCGCCCAGTGCGGTCCGAGGGTAAACGAATTCGAGAACGTTCCGTCGCCGTTGTTGTGCCAGATTTGTGAAGTTGGAATTCCGCTCGCCGGCACTCCGGTGACAGCGAGATCGAGGTAACCGTCGTTGTCATAATCGCCCCAGGCGCCCGAGCCATCGCGGAGCGGGAATTGTCCGACACGGAGGAGTGGATCCTCGGCGTAAGCAGCGGATTGAAACAGTAACGCTCCAACCAGCAGGGAAAAGAAAATCGCTCCGGAAAAGAATCGTTGGATACTCATATTCGGTCCTTTGGAAATTTCGCAATTCGTCGGGCTCAAGTTTACGGTGGCTGGCGGTGAAAACATATACTGTGTGCCTTTGGAAACGCACAAGTGCTTTTCTCCGCAATAAACCAAAATTCAGATTTTCCCTTGGCCAGTTGAATCGAATCAGAAATCCTTCCGCGCCATGTCGAGCAGTGAACGCCAGGAAGATTCTGTATTGCCAAAAGATGGGAGCTTCTGTCCGACGCACTGGACGGTGGTGCTGGCGGCGGGCGGCGCGGATTCCGTCGCGGCGCGTGATGCTCTGGAAAAACTTTGCCGCGCTTATTGGCCGCCGATTTACGCTTTTCTTCGTCGGCAGGGTCATAATCCGCACGATGCTCAGGATTTGACGCAGGGATTCTTCGCGCGGTTGCTGGAAAAAAATTCTTTCGCGGAAGCGGATCGCGCCAAGGGACGGTTTCGTTCATTTCTGCTCGGCGCGTTGAAACATTTTCTCGCGAACGAACGGGACAAGGCGAATGCACTCAAACGCGGCGGCGGGCGGATGTTGATTCCCATCGATACGGCTTCGGTGGAAACGTCCTGCGGCTTTGAACCGGCGGATCACACCACGGCGGAGAAAACGTTCGAACGCCGCTGGGCGCTGACGTTGCTGGACCAGGTGCTGCGGCGGTTGCGTCAGGAATATCTGGAAGCGGGCAAAGAAAAGATGTTCGAACAACTCAAGCAGACGTTGACCGAGGCGAGCCGATCCGTGCCCTACGCGGAAATTGCGGTGCGGATGGACACGACGGAAGGCGCGATAAAAGTGGCGGTGCATCGATTGCGTCAGCGGTATCGCGAACTGTTGCGCGCGGAAATTGCCAGCACGGTGGCGAGCCCGGCGGAGGTTGAAGATGAACTGAGAAATCTGTTCGCGGCGCTGGCGAATTAAAATAGTCGGGAGGGGTTCGGCGACACGCCGAACGCTACACGCGAGTTGTGTGATTCGCGATGATTCGTGAAATTCGCGTAAACCCGTTCAACCGACGAAATTTTTCAGATTGTTCGTAACCTTCCGTTCCGTTTTCCGCAGTAATCGTTGAAGCGCGTTCCACTTGTTTTGAGCACGCGACAACAACAGACTTGGAATCACGGCTATGACACACATCACGTTGGCGGCGATGATCGGAGGATGGGAATTAATTCTGATTTTGATGGCGTTGCTGTTGCCCGTCGTGATTGGAGGCGTGGTGCTGGCGATTTATCTCCTGACGCGCTTTTGGAAATCGAAGAGTCCGTCCATTCCGCCAAAGATTCCCTCCGCTACGGTTCGCCTTCACAAATGTCCGAAATGCGGTTCGCCATTGAACGTCGATGCGCCGGAAGGACTTTGCCCGGCGTGCCTGCTGCAACACGGCTTTGCCACCGAAGGCGGCGCGTCCGCGGGGCAGACGGCGTTTGTGCCGCCCACTATTTCCGAACTTGCCCGGCTGTTTCCGCAACTGGAAATCATTTCGCTGATCGGCAAAGGCGGCATGGGCGCGGTTTACAAAGCGCGGCAACCGGCGCTGGATCGCATGGTCGCGCTGAAAATTCTCGCGCCGCAGCCGGGCACTGAACTGGATTTCGCGAGCCGGTTTGCGCGCGAAGCGAAAGCTCTGGCACGATTGAATCATCCGAACATTGTCGGTGTTTACGATTTCGGGGTTGTGACAACTTTATCGGAATCGGGCCACAGGACCGACGCTACATCGTCTGAATCGGCGCATATATCTAACGCTGCCCTCAGTTATTTTTTGATGGAATTCGTGGACGGCCCGAATCTGCGTCAGGTCGAACAAGCCGGAAAACTTTCGCCGCGCGAGGCGTTGGAAATCATTCCGCAGATTTGCGCCGCACTGCAATTCGCGCACGACGAAGGCATTGTTCATCGCGACATCAAACCCGAGAACGTGTTGCTCGATAAAAAAGGTCGCGTGAAGATCGCGGACTTCGGCCTCGCGAAAATTCTCGGACAGGAGGCGAAAGATTTCCGATTGACCGGCGCGAAGGATGTGATGGGCACGCCGCATTACATGGCGCCGGAACAGGTCGAAACGCCACAGGAGGTGGATCACCGGGCGGATATTTTTTCGCTCGGTGTGGTCTTTTACGAAATGCTGACGGGCGAGCTGCCGCTGGGAAAATTCGCGCCGCCGTCGCAAAAAGTTCAAGTGGATGTGCGACTGGATGAGATCGTGTTGCGCGCGTTGGAAAAGGAACCGGGCTTGCGCTATCAGCAGGCGAGCGAATTCAAGACGCGTGTGGAAACGGTGGCTAGCGGCGGGGGAGCGTCATCTTATCAAGCGTCGGTGAATGATCGTCCAGAATCTCGAAATGATTTCAATCCGGCACATTTCGTTCGCGGCCTAAAAACCGCCGCCATCACTTTTCTTCTGATCTTGTCGGCGACGGTGCTGATCAATTTTCTGCTGCCTGAAACTTACGTTGGCACTGCGCGAATCATGATCGATTCCGCCGGTAGCAAGAAATTTTCGGAAGGTCCAAAAACTTCAGTGGACTTTTTTCTCGTGAATGAAATTCAGAGGATGAAATCGCCGGAAGTGCTGGAACATGTGGCGAGTTCGTTGAATTTGCAGAACCGGCAGAAATCGGAAGTGGAGACGAAGAAAGCTGGAATCAATTTGTTAAGCCGAGCAATTCAAATCAAGGACCTTCACCCGGCGGGCGTGGTGCAGGTGCAGGCTTATAGCGGTTCGCCGAAGGAGGCGGCGGAGATTGCCAATCAAATCGTTAAGTCATACCGAATGCTAAGTCCCGATGTGCGGGCCCTTATCATTGATTCAGCCTTACCGGACGAGAATCCAATAAAGCCAAATCGCCCGTTAAATATTTTCCTGGGAGCCGGAGGCGGATTGCTTCTTGGCGGCATTCTGGGTTTGTTGACCGGACTGTTCTCCTTTTGGAAAGATTCTCACGCGAAAAATTCAACTCTGGGCAAGACGGGGCGTTTCTGGGGTTGGGTGGCTTTGGCAACTGCGCTCGTGCTGATAATGCTTGTCTCATTGCCCGTGATTGCATTTGTCACTAATTCCACCAAAGCCCGAACTCATGCTCAAAAGTTAGCCGTGCCGCTGATGCAAACCAATTCATCTGTTGCCGTTCCAACCGAAGCTGAAGAGGAGGGTTCGAACGAGAAATCTGTTCCGGCGCCGCAGCCAGTCCTGCTCTCAAGTGGCGACGTCACTCTTGAACTGGTTGCGATCGGAAGCTTGTCCGACTCGAATCAACTTTGGTGGCTGCCAGATGGGCGTCCGAAGACGAATGTTTTCGATTCGACATTTCACCCACCAATGCTGCCGACTCGAACTATTCGCTTGCCTGGCGCAGCGAATTGGAATTCGAAGGCAACTCATTCCTACACGTTTGTTTTTCGCAGCAAAGAAAAGCCAACGCTGCCGCCGCGTTTGGAAATCGGCGAGCAAACGGTGCCGCTGATGATCCAGCCGATATTTCATCCGCCGGATTTCCGCACGGCAGCGTCCTCCGCTGTGGAAAATGTGTATTGCGGAAATATCGAATTGCCGGAAGACCAACAAACCGCGGATTGCACTCTGAGCTTTTCAACGGGGCCGTGGATGATCGATGAATCGATTCCGAATTTTCGAAGCGGAAATCTCACGGGCATTAAAATCACCAGTGGCGGCTTGAACTGGACCGTGACCACGCGCCTGGAAGAAACCAACGGCGCAGTGCGACTGACCGGAAGCCATCCGCTTTTTTGGTCGGCGGGTTGGGATCAGCAATTGGTTCTCCTGGCGGGAGATGGGGCGGCTTACAACTACTCGACCAATGAAAGCGTGCTCAACAACGGTTCCATCACACGCATGGAAGTGGATCAGACTTATAAAAATCTGTCGCTCGATGATGTCCGTGATGTGCGATTTCGCATCCGGCCGTATCAACAGTTTTCCGTGCGCAACATTTCTTTGCAGAGCGGACGATCCACCATGGTTGAAGTGACCAACACGACGCGATGGGAAACCGTGCCGGAGGATTTCAAAGTGGAACCGTTGTCCATCGCGGAACTTGAGACGAACCCGGCCCAAACAGTTTCGACTTCCGTTCAATCCCGCGTTGAAGCAACAAACAGCATTACGTCCGCCACGACGGGTCTCGTTCGTCACGAGGAAAAATCCTGGTCGCGCGCAGAATTGTCCGCGCGATTGGAAGCCGCGAAGGGAATTTTCGGGTTTTCACAAAAGGACTCCGCCATGGCAGCGGTGGCACGCGATGCGGCGGCGGCGGGCGAAGCGGAGATTGTCAAACAAGCGCTCGGGCAAATCACGGGTTTTTCCAATCGCGACGACGCAGCTCGCATCGCCGCGCGGCGGTTGGCGCAAAACGGTCATCGAACTGAAGCGCTGGAAATCGCGCGGACGATCACGGCTTTTTCGACACGCGACGCCACCTTGCGGGAATTGGCGGACAAATAATTTCAGTCGAACACAACATCAATGATTATGAACTACAAACTTGCGGGCGGATTGGTTTTGGTTGGCGTGGGGCTGCTGGCTTCGGGATGCATCTCGCACACACAAACGGTTTACCAGGATGTCGAACGAACGCCGGTGGAATTCGAGAGCGATGCCGCGGCCCGGTTGTTTTATGAAACATTCAGCAAACGTTCCGGTTCGATGAATCGTTCGGAAAGCACGACTGAAGTCAACCTGCCGATTGTGTTCTCGCACAAGCGGCGTGTCCTGCCGGGGAAGAATGTGGAATTCAATCAGGCGGTGGCGGTCTGCGATTCGAATCGCGACGGCAGAATCACGGAACTGGAAGCGCGGATTTACGCGAATCAGAAGTGACAGCGTAAAAGCAGGCGCAAATCGAAATCCGAGAGCTAAGCTTTTCGGACGATAGACGAATCGAACTTCCCGGGTAAGCTGCGGGCCGATTAAATGCACATGAACTTACCAAAGATTTCGCTTCGACCTTTCGACCGGCGCAGATCATCATCTGAACTCTTAAACAGCAAATCATGAAATCCGTTAAACACATCGCTCGAAAATGGCTGCTCGGTTCTGTCGCCGTGGCGGTTTTGTTCCTCAATCCACTTGCGCAGGGTGCGGGAAATTCCTGGCAGCCGGTCGCCGACAAAATGATGACCCGCTGGGGCAAGCAAGTTACTCCCAGGAATGCTTGGCGGGAATATCCCCGGCCACAGTTTGAACGCAAAGACTGGCAGAATCTGAACGGCCTTTGGGATTACGCGATCACGGCTCACGACGCGGAAAAGCCGTCGGATTGGCAGGGGAAAATTCTCGTGCCGTACGCCGTGGAATCCACTTTGTCGGGCGTGGGCAAATTGCTCCAGCCGGATCAGGCGCTCTGGTATCAATGCACCACAAAGCTCAAACCCAAAAAAGGCAAACGCACGTTGCTGAATTTCGAAGCGGTGGATTATCAGACCACCGTTTGGGTAAACGGCAAACAGGTTGGCGAACACACCGGTGGCAACACGGCTTTTTCCTTCGATATTACGGATGCGCTCAAGAGCGGCGCAAACGAGATCACGGTGCGCGTCTGGGACAGCACTGACGGCGCGCAATTGCGCGGAAAGCAAACGCTGGATCCGAACGGCATCTGGTACACGCGCGTTTCGGGAATCTGGCAGACGGTGTGGATCGAAGAAGTTTCCGCGACGCACATTGCCGATGTGAAGATGATTACTGACATCGCCCCCGCGACGATTTCGATCACGCCAAATGTTGTCGGGTCGGACGCCGGCAAGGTGCGCGTCACCGCTTCATTCAAAGGCAAAAAAATTACCAGCACGGAAGGTTCCGGAGAAATCAAATTGACGATTCCGAACGCCAAATTGTGGTCGCCAGCCCATCCGAATCTCTACGATCTCGATCTCGAATTGCTCGACGCCAAAGGCAAGGTATTGGATCGCGTGAAATCCTACGCGGGACTTCGCAAAATCGACAAGAAACGCGATGCGGATGGCAATCTGCGTTTCGTGTTGAATGGCGAGGAACTGTTCTGCTGGGGCCCGCTCGATCAGGGTTGGTGGCCGGATGGTTTGCTCACGCCGCCTTCCGATGCGGCCATGTGCTCGGATGTTGATTTCCTAAAGGCCGCTGGATTCAACATGATTCGCAAACATATCAAGGTTGAACCACGCCGTTTCTATGCTTATTGCGATCGCGTCGGCATATTGCTTTGGCAGGATCAGGTCAGCGGCGGCTCCGGCAAACAACGCGGCGGGAAGGAGCTCAGCCCCAAATGGACGCACATGCAGCCGAACCCGACCGATGCCGATTGGTCGGATGCGGATCACGCCGAATGGATGAAGGAATTCAAGGCGATGGTGGATGAACTTCACAATCAGCCGTGCATCGTGGTGTGGATTCCGTTCAACGAAGCCTGGGGCCAGCATCGCACCGTGGAAGTTGGAAAATGGATTACGGATTACGATCCGACCCGACTGGTGAACATTGCCAGCGGCGGCAACTTCTGGCCCGTGGGCAACATCGCTGACAATCATCGGTACCCTGATCCGGGCTTTCCGCTCGGACAGAAACGGTTCGATGATTACATCAAAGTGGTGGGCGAATTCGGCGGACACGGCTGGCCGGTGCAGGGCCATCTCTGGAATCCGGAGATGCGCAACTGGGGCTACGGCGGCATGCCCAAAACGCTGGAAGAATATCTCGGACGCTACGTCAAATCGCTCGACGTGCTCACTGATCTCAAGTCGAAAGGCATTTCTGCGGGAGTTTACACGCAGACCACCGACGTGGAAGGTGAAGTCAACGGACTGCTGACTTACGACCGCGAAGTCATCAAAATTCCCGCTGCGAAGCTCGCGGAACTTCATCAGCAACTCGGTCCAGATATCAAACGGTAATTGATCTTTGGCAGGCGCTCGAAGCCTGTTGCAAACAGCCGTCGCGCCATCGTAGCGCGGCGGCTTTTGTTTGAGTGACTTTGTAATCGTGTCGTTGAATGAAAATCAACGAGAGTGATTCTCAAAAGTTATTTCCGAAAAGCGGGTGGTGAAACCCTCATCCGCCCTTTGGCCACCTTCTCCCATCCGATGGAAGAAGGGCTGGGGATGAGGGCTTTCCGGAAATGAATTTTGAGAAACGCAATATGATGCATGGAGTTGAATGTATTCCAATCAAACGCAGAGACGCGAAGAACGCAGAGCAACGCAAAGTTTTTAAAATGAATTGGAATCCACCGTTCGGTGGCCTGTAAAACTGGACCCTTCTCTGCGCAACTCAGCGTTCTCTGCGTCTCTGCGTTTATCCGGCTTTCATTTCAACTGCATCGTTCCGCTGAAACATCCAAAACGGATTCATTGGTTGGTCCCTTTCGAGTGAGATTATTTCACAATTGGAATCCGTGTTCATTCGTGTTCATCCGTGGTTAAAGTTTTCGAACCGAATCGTTTTCGATCCGCTACGAAGCTGGCGGGGCGCAACTTGGCACCCGCACCAAACAACGGGTTGAACTTTCGAAATTCAAAACGGCTGATCAATCCCTCTCCTCCGAGCGAAGCCGGAGGAGAAGGCCGGGTGAGGAGGTTTTTAGCTCAAAATCCCCTCTCCCTAGCTTTCTCCCCGCGCTTCGCTGCGGGGCGAGGGAATCGAAAATGGTGCGGGTGTCGAGTTGCGCCCAAGCTGGCGCCGCCGTTCATTTATTGATTGGCAACAGCGCAGACACGCGTATTGTGAACGGCACATTTTTAACAGGAATTGATTATGGCAAGAACTGAACGAACGAAGATTCACAATCGCGAAGCCGTGGCCGATATGCCGGACTGGATGAAGGAAAAGCATTGTCCGCACAAAAAGAAATACATGGCCGGAAAACGCATTCAGCCAAAGAATCTCACGGGCAAGGAGAAGCTGTCTTACATCATCGACGAATGTTTTCTGGCCTACAATTCCGGACGCCTCCGTGAAGCCTGCCAGCTTTTTGCGGATCGCATGCTGGACCAGGATGTCACGATCGGCATGAGCATTTCCGGTGCGCTCACGCCCGCGGGCCTCGGCTGCTCCAGCGTGATTCCGCTGATCAAAGCGGGCTTCGTGGACTGGATCGTTTCCACCGGCGCGAATCTGTATCACGACATGCACTTCGCGCTGAATTATCCGGTGCACTCCGGCAGTTTTAAATTCGATGACACCGACCTGCGCGACAACGATCTCGTCCGCATTTACGACGTCGTGATTCCGTATTCTGATGGTTTGATGGCGACCGACGATCTGCTCCGCGAAATCCTGATCAAGCCCGAGTTTCAAAAAGAAATGGGCACCGCGGAACTGCATTATCTGATCGGTCGCTACTGCGCCGAATGGGAACGCAAGCACAAGCTCAAGGATGTTTCTGTTCTCGCCGCGGCCTATCGCGCGGGTGTGCCGTGTTACACCAGTTCGCCGGGCGATTCGACCATCGGCATGAACTTCGCGGGCGTGGAATTGCGCGGCAACAAACTGCGCGTGAATCCGTCCATCGACGTAAATGAAACCACGGCCATCGTACTCGCGGCCAAGCGCGGCGGCGGTCGCAGCGGCGTGGTGCTGTGGGGCGGCGGCAGTCCGAAAAACTTCATGCTGCAAACCGAACCGCAGATCCAGGAAGTGCTGCGCATGAAAGAAGTGGGCCAGGATTTCTTCATCCAAGTGACTGACGCGCGTCCCGACACCGGCGGACTTTCCGGTGCGACGCCGGGCGAAGCCGTGAGCTGGGGCAAGGTTGATCCGACCAAGTTGCCAGACGCGGTCGTCTGCTACACCGACACCACAATTGCGATGCCGTTGCTCACGCATTATTCGCTCGCGAAACACAAACCGCGCAAGCTCAAACGTCTTTATGATCAACGCGGCAAGCTGTTGAAAGCGCTGACGAAGGAATACTTCAAGCATAACAACGTGAAGATGCTGGACGGCAGCGAACCGGTTTTCGACTGATCTACTAACCCCAAATCCAACTCAACTCAGAACGGCCGGGATTCGTCCCGGCCTTTTGTTTTGTTCAACAGGAGAAAGCGGAGGGGACAGAGAAGGAGAACTTCGCTTGGGATGAAGAACGGTTGAATCTGTCGGCCCTGCTCGGCATTTCAATTCTGCCCTTGAGCTTGACAAGCATAACAATGCGAGGCATAACACTGCCATGCTTTCAAAGGAACTGGTTGCCGCCTCGTCTGTGCCGCTGGTTTTATCGGTTCTCACCGAAGGGGAGAATTACGGCTATGCGCTGATTCAGCGGGTGCGCGAGCTGTCCGGCGGTAGAATCGAATGGACCGAAGGAATGCTTTACCCGGTGCTTCACTGGATGGAAAAGGAGAAGCTGATTGAATCCGAATGGCGCGAAGCCGAAACGGGTCGCAAGCGAAAATATTATCGGTTGCGCAAGGAAGGGCGGAAAGCGCTGCAGCAGGAGAAACAACAGTGGATGACCGTCCACGAAACCCTCGCAAGATTATGGAAAATCCGAACATGTTCGACCTGAATTCTGCTGTTCAAAAGTGGCGCAGATATCTCGCGCAGTTGCCAGCGTTTGTGGACGAAGATATTGACGAACTGGAATCGCATCTGCGGGATTCGGTTCTAGAGTTGCACCACCGCGGGATTTCTGAAGAGGAAGCTTTCGTGATCGCTGTCCGGCGAATCGGCTCACAGGACGCAATCGGGCGAGAGTTCGAGAAAGTAAATGGAAATCAGCTGTGGCGCGTGCGGGCCACCTGGATGTTGGCAGGAATGCTTTTCGCATTGGCCGGAATCGGCATCTGCAACATCTGCGGAATGGCGTTGTTGTATTTCGGAGCGAAACTGGGATTGGGAGGGGGCGGGTTGGGCGGCTTCGGAATCGCGGGTAGCTGTTTCGGATTGATGGTCATGGCGATGAGCTTTTGGCTTATTGCGAAAGGAACATTGTCGCGGGATGTAAATCGCATTCCTCAGTGGGCGATGCACCCCGGAATCCTGATCGCCGTTTCGGCATCTGTTATCGTTTTATTGAAATCGCTTCCCGGAATTTTAGTGTCGCTGGCAATTCACAACATCCCGGCAGACCAGCTCGGATTCAGTTTAATGATGACAAGCTCCTTCGCTCAATTCATTGAACCGTTATTGATTGGCGCATTGATAGCATTCGCGCTGATGCGGCTTTCAAAACAACGATTTCTCAAAGCAGGCGCGATCGCCGTGATTTCGCTGATGCTGCCGCTGGCAACGACTCAATCAGCGCGTGCGCAAACCAGCTCGCCAATGGCGGTTGTTCAATCAACCAACCAGGTTCATCAAGGAACTTTGCCGCGAGCAATGGAACTTTGGAAAAATCAAAAGAAAGAAGCTGCCGTTCAGGAATTTTTTTTGACCGATTTCAGCAATCGACCGCTGTTTTCGCGAGGGTCTGTTCTGAATTACAGTGAAGCGCAGTTCATCGCGCTTCCTCAAGCTGCGCGCGAGAAACTGTCCAAGGCAATGATTGAGGATCTCGATGTTTTGAAAAAGATCGCGGTAGAAGTTCAAAAAACTCGGAAGGACGCATTGGCACGAGGCGATTCGGCGAAAGCAACTCTTTGCGCGGAGCAATTGCGCGCCTGTGGCGATGCGTTCAAACGGCCTGACTCGCTGGCATTGCTGAAACTCGTGGGCAAAGCATTCCAAAAAATGGCTTTGAGTGTTCCTGCAGCAGAAAAGTAACTGAGTTCAGAGCAATCGCTCGATATTCATGAAACGGCTTCCGATCGGCACGTCCGGTGGAACAGCGAAAGGAGGCAGCTAAACGGGTTTGCCGGAAGTTGATTTTTCTGATCTATTTGCATCATGACAATTCGCGCTCTGGAAAAAGAAGTTCTGGAATTACCACTTCGCTCGCGTGTTCGCCTGGCAGAAAAAATTATCGAAAGCGTCGATGATTTTACCTCGAAAGAAGTCGAGTCAGCCTGGGCAGATGAAATTGGCCGTCGCGTCTTGGAAATCGAATCGGGTGAGCTGAAAGGTGTTTCCGCAACGGAAGCGATGAGTAAAGCACGACTCGCAATCAATGAAACCCGTAGAATTTCATCGCGCCGCGGAAAATGAGATGATCAAATCGGCCAGGTTCTACGAACTGCGAAGCCAATCGCTGGGTGAAGCTTTCCTCGACGCTGTCGAATCCATGCTGATAACAATTCAAAACCGTCCAGCTCTCGGGAAACTGGAAGTATCTCGGACTCGAAGCTATAAATTGAAGCGTTTTCCTTTTCGAGTCGTTTATCTTGAACAGCCTTTGCGGGTTTGGGTCGTTGCCGTCGCACATCTCAGTCGCAAACCCGGCTATTGGCGGAAAAGATTAAATTGAAATAAGAATGCATTTCTTCGTCCAGCGCAGTGAATTGCGCGATCTTTATGAAAAAGTCGCGGCGGGTGAGCGAATTTCCGAAGCCGACGCACTCCGGCTTTTCGAAACCAAAGATCTGAACGCGCTCGGCGCCATCGCCGATCTCGTGCGCCAGAAGAAAGTCGGTTCGCGCGCGAGCTACATCGTCAATCGTTATCTCAACTATTCCAACTATTGCATCCTGAGCTGCCAGTTCTGTTCGTTCTCGAAAAAGAAACGCGACAAGGACGGCTTCGAACTTTCGATTCCGCAAATGGTGGAGAAGGCGCGCGAAGCCTTGAAGCTCGGCATCACGGAACTGCACATCGTCGGCGGACTGCATCCTTCATTGCCATTCAGTTATTACACCGACATGCTGAAGGCGTTGAAAGAACTCGATCCGCGGCTGGAATTGAAATGCTTTACCGCGATTGAAATTCTGCATTTGTCCTGGCTCGCTAAAAAGACTGTTGAACAGACGCTGCGCGAATTGAAGGAAGCCGGACTCGTTTCGCTTACCGGCGGCGGCGCGGAAATTTTCCGCAAGGAAGTTCGATCCGCCATCGCCAAAGGCAAGGAATCGGCCGAGGAATATCTGGACGTGCATCGCACCTGGCACAAGCTCGGTGGGCGCAGCACCTGCACAATGCTGTTCGGTCATGTTGAGTCCGTTGCGGATCGTGTGGATCACTTGCGACAATTGCGCGCCTTGCAGGATGAGACGCATGGTTTTGTGGGTTTTGTGCCGCTGCCCTACATGCCGCGCGACAATGATATTCCCGTGGAAAATCCGCCCACGGGTTTTGATACATTGCGGACCATTGCCGTGAGCCGCATTTATCTCGATAACTTCGATCACATCACTGCGTATTGGGTGGGCATGGGCATGAAGACGGCGCAAGTGGCTTTGAGTTTCGGTGCCGATGACATTCATGGAACGATCATTGAAGAACACATTTTCCACATGGCCGGCGCGACCTCGCCGCAACTGCAAACCGAATCGGAAATGGTCAAAGCCATTCGCGAAACCGGCCGCACACCGGTTCAGCGGGACACGTTTTATCAACCGATCCGGGAATGGGAAATTTCTACAGCTCAAAAACCGGAAGCCGATGCAGTAAACAGTTTTTGATCGGATCGCTCCGAGAAATTTTTACGGAGCGACGGAAAACAAAACCAACTTCCTGATTATATTCAAACGTCAACTCCGTGACGTAACCGACCGTTGATTCCATAACCCCGTGGGATAAATCCCACGGCTACGATCAAAGCGTCGCTCCGCGACTTTTCGCCGATCTGATTTCCTTCTTGTCCCTTTGCGCTGTTCTTTCTTTGCGTTAAAATCCCGAAATGTCTGACGATCTTCCTAAACTCCGCATGGCTGCGCCGGAATCGGCGGAGGAACTGGCTCGGCGGTTGGAACGCGATCAAATCACCACCAATCGCGGACGCGAAGTGGAACTGGAACAATCACTGACAGGCTTCCGCGTCGGTTCGGTTCGTTTCCTGAACGCCGTTCCACTTACGCGCGGTCTGGAAGATCAGGTCACCTTCGATGTTCCTTCAAAACTGGCGGAGATGTTGCAACGCGACGAACTCGATGCCGCGCTGGTCAGCGTCACTGAAGTGCTGTTCAACGATCGCTACGATATTCTCGACGGCGCGGCGATTGCGTCGCTCGGCGAAGTGCAAAGTGTTTTGCTCGCGCATCGCAAACCGCTGGAGGAAGCGAAGGAAATTTTCTGCGATACCGCTTCGCTCACGAGCGTGAATCTGCTGCGCGTGCTGCTGGCCGAACGCGGAATTCATCCCGAATTCAAACCGCTGGCGAGTTACGATTTTTCCCAATTACCGGATTACGCGCTGCTCATCGGCGACACCGCGCTGGATTTTTTACTGGGACCACACGAACACGCGATCTGGGATCTCGGTGCGGCCTGGCTTGAATTGACGAAGCTGCCGTTCGTTTATGCGGTCTGGGCGTTGCGACGCGGCATTGAGAACAGCGAATTGCGCCGGCAATTGCGCGAGGCCAAAAATTTCGGACTCGATACGCTGGAACACATCATTCGCAATCGCACGGATTACACGGAAGATTTTCGCCGCGATTATCTCGACTGGCACATTCACTACCATTTCGGTGTTGATGAGAAACGCGGATTGGCGAAGTTCATGGAATTGTTGCGCAAGCACACCGGACGAACCGTTTTCGAACCGCGGATTGTGAGATAACTGCTTTTCGACGAATCGATTTGATCGGATTCGCTCAGGGTTTGTCCTGATTTCGCGTTCTTCGTTTCAGGCGGAAATTGGAACATGAAACCGCGATCCGATACGAACTCCAAGGCGCGTCCGGAACGGCCGGCGACGCGAATGCGTTCCGAGACCAATTCCAAACGCCAGGCGCGTTGCGAAACCAGTCAGAGTCAGGAATTGAACGGCGAACATCAGCCACCCGGCGACCGCGGCGCTTGTGAAACGGAAAGTCAGACGCAAGGAAGCGAGTAAGCAATGCGCCTTCGAGGTAGTAGATCGAATGCGAGAGCGGGGGATTCATCCCGCTTCCTACGAACTGCGCGTACAGGGCAAGGGTTTTTCGCCGCACTTTTCGGATCTCACACCCAAGGGGCGTGAACGCTGCGCTCCCACAGTTCCAGCCAAGCGTCTTCGACTGTAGCGATTTCAAGTGACAAGGCTGCGCTCCTGCATGTCGGCCGCGATTTCCATTTGCGTCATTTCACCCGCCAGCCGCTGGTAGATCGTGAAATAATTATCGATGGTGCGCGTCATGGAAAAACGTTCGCGCGCGGATTGGCGGCAGACATCCGGATCAATCACATCAATCGCGCGAATCGCCTCCGCCATTTCGCGTTCATTCTCGACCAGAAAACCTGTCTGGCCGTGTTCCACAATGTCCGCGAGCGCGCCCGACGCAAACGCCACGACCGGCGTTCCACACGCGAGCGCTTCCATTGCGACCAGCGAACTGGTTTCTGGCACAAGGCTTGGCGCGAGCAGGCAACGCGCGCCGGAAAGCAACCGGCGTTTGCGACGCAATCCGACCGGCCCGACAAATCGCCGCGCGTGGTCGAGACGCGGCGCGATCTGTTGCTCGAAATAATTCTGATGCGTTTCGTAACGGAACACTTCGCCCGCCAGCACCATCGGAACGCTCGCGTTTTTTGCCGCGTCGAGTGCGATGTGAAATCCTTTTTCCGGACAGATGCGTCCCAGCGACATTGTGAAATCTCGTTTGGCGTGTCCGCGGGAAAACATTTCTTCCGGCACGCCATTCTCCACCACCGGCAATAGATTGGGACAGGGCGGACACGCGCGGCGTTGCGTTTCAGAAACGCAATGAAAATACGTGTGCGGCCGGTCCAAATTGAAAACATTTGGCGAATACCAGTGTGGCGGCAGATGCAGCGTCACGAGCACAGGAATGCCGGAGGGCGGCAGGTATTCATGAAAATCGACGCCGTGCATGTGAATGACATCGAAGCGCCAGCGTTTTGTGAGTTCATGAATCGCATTGCGATAATGCTCATAAACTTTTTTGCGCGCCTGTTCGTCATGACGGCCCGGCATTCTTGGCATGGAAACGAGAATGCCTTCCGCGACCGAACCTTCACTGGCGATCACAATCGAATCATGACCGGCGCGCGTGAGGGCGAGATCGAGTTGCGCAACAACCTGTTCCGCGCCGCCGACAGCATTGGGGCCGGTGGGCGCAAACGGGTAAGCCACATTAAGCACCGTGAGATTCATAAGTGGAATGGAGGACAGTGGAGGCGGGAAGTTCAGTTGCGGGTTGAGACTCGTCGCGATCGAGCATGCGATGCGCGGCTGCGGTCGCAAGTTTTCGCCAGCGTTCGCCGGTGGTTCCCCAATTGAACAATTCGTAGTAAAGCCGGCCCTCATGCGGCGCGCGGCTGAAATCATAATGCGGCGCCAGTCGAACGCGTTCCACGCCGATTGGAAAATATTGCAGCACGTTCTGCTGCGTCTTGAAGCAGTTGAAGAGACGCCGTTTGAATTGCTTTTCGGAATCGGTCAGCACGCACGTGTGAATTTCAGTTCGCGCTCGGGGAAGGAACTCACTGGTTGCCATTATCCCCGCGCGGTTAAAATAACTGGTGGTTTCCAGAATCACCGGCGCCATCACGTTTTCGCGCCGCAGAATTTCCTGCGCGGTGTGAACCGCGAACGCCGTGGAATCATGATCCGGATGGCCGCCTTCATACGGATGCGTGATGACATAGCGCGGTTGCAGTTCCAGAAATTTGGCAACAAGCGCTTCGGTAATCGACACGAGATTCAACGCCGTTTGCTGATCGGTAAAGCAGAGGCTGTGAATCTGATTCAAACCCACTCCCGCCAGCGTCAGTGCGGAAATGGATTCGCGCTGCCGCGCGGCCGCGTATTGCTCGGGCGTCAAACAACCGGCGTTCCAGGGATCAGGAGAATGACTCGGCGCGCCATCGGTAACATAAATAAAATGCGCGTGCGGCCAGCGACGAAGCTGCGCGCCGAGACCGATCACTTCATCGTCAGGATGGGCAACCACAATGGCCAGCGGCGGCGTTTGCGACGCGAAGAAAAGCTCGTGAATCCAATCGGCTTTCATGGCTGTTGCCGTGCCGGATAAACCGCGCCGGAAGGTTCGAGCATTTCCCGCCAGCGACAAACGAAGACTTCGGATTCAGGATGCGCCAGAATTTCAAAGCCGGAACTGCGCAGCATGGCTTCAGTGCAGGCGCAATTCGGAATCCACCAGTTCGTCGGATCGCCCGTGTAACGATTCTCGATGAAAAACATTCGCGGAAAACCCGGCTCTTCAAAAATATCCGTCTGCCAGAAATGATAATCGCTTTTCACCGGCAACACTTCTTCGCTGCCGCGCTGCATCGATTGGAAAATGAAGAGATCTTTCGCGACGTGCTCGTGAATCAGATCAAGCGCGAGCAGCGGATGCCGCAGGTGATACAGCACGCCCATGAACAGCACGATGTCGAACTTCTCCCCGAGTTGCGCAACGTCGTAAACCGAGAGCTGGCGAAACTCGATGTCCGCTTCGCAAACCTCGGCAGCGAATCGCGCCTGCGCGAGATACGTTTCATCGAAATCAATTCCCACCACGCGATCCGCGCCGCGCCGTTTCATTTCGATGGAATAAAATCCGCCGTTGCAGCCGATATCGAGCACGGTCTTTCCGCTCAAGTCCTGGGGAATGGAACTCTCGAAATTGTGCCATTTGATTTCGGGATAATTGCCGAGGAAATGATTTGGCGCGGTCTGCACGCCATGCAGATTGAGATTGTGAAACCAATTGCCCAGTTCGGAAACGCGTTCGCGAATGCGGTCAGGCGTGAGTTTTGGCTGCAGGGAAGAAATATCGTGATTCATAAATCAACGGACGCGGGATTCGAGAATGGGAGCGACGCAGCGCGCGGCGGGTTGCGGGCAACAGTCAAGCAACGTGGAAGCGGAACGCTCGGATGCATCGGAACCGTTCCGTTCCGATTGGCTCAGCAACGCAATCGCGGACCGATAGCCGTCCAGCGTGCCGAGATCAACGTAAGAATCGCCGGCGCGCACGCCTTCAGCCCGGCCGCCATTCGCGAGGTAAGCATTCACAAGCGTGCCGAGATATTCATCGGAACGATTGCGCGCGTTCCAGAGATCGAACAGTTCGCGCAGAATGGAACCGGGCATTTTGAACGCGCCCCAAATCCAATTCGATTTCGCGCCGCGCTGCTTGACCTGAATTTCCTGAACGCGTCCGGAATCGTCGGTGACGACCGCGTCGAAGAATTCCGGTTGATCGACCGGAAAAAGCAGGAAGGACAATTTGCCGTCCGGCAATTCGCGCAACGCCATTTCCGGAAACCAGATCGTGTCCGGCAAACCGATCACGACTTCTTCGTTCGGCGCGATCAACGGCAGCGCGCGAAAAATCGCATCGCACAAACCGCCCGGACGCGGCTGAACCACATACGCGAAATCAGCCGGCCCGAGCGTGCCGCCGTAATAGGAAAGGATGTCGGATTTGCCCGGCGAAATGACGAAGCAGATTTTTGTCGCGCCCGCGAGAATCATGCGGTCGATGAGATATTCGCTGACCGCGCGGGGGCGTTCGGTGTTGCCATCGCGGCGGCTGCCGACCGGCAAAAGTTCTTTGGAGAAGGCAAGCGGCTGAATTCGGCTGCCTGCTCCCGCTGCTGGAATGATGCCCCACATATACGAGCAATAAATTGCTTAAATCCGAAAGCGAATCCAATGGGCTGACCACCGTATCCGAGGTGAGGGAAAGTTCGAATAAGCAAGATTGAACGCAAAATGCGGTTCGTGGTCGGCGTTGAAATTGAATCGGATTCAGAGAGGAAGAATGCTCGCACCGCTTTTCATCACGAATTCCAAAACGCGTGTTGATGAAGTGGAATGATCGATTACCCGGAAACCGTTCGGTAGTTCTTTCGCAGAAAACTCACGATTGATGCACTGTGTCGGTCGATTGCAACGCTTCGGTGAGCGCATTTTCCAAATCCTGCACGCGTCGATCTGCGGTGTGTTCGGTTAGCGTTCGTTCGCGCGCAGCGCGGGAAATCTGATTCAATTCCACTTCCGGGAGATTCAGAATTTCAATCGCTTCTTCCGTTGTTCTCGCCACGAGGACTTCCTGTCCCGGAGTGAAGAATTCATCCAGCCCCTCCCATTGATCGCTGAGAATCGGAACCCCGGAAGCCGCGGCTTCGAACAATCTTCCCGAGGGACAGAAGCCCAGCTCAGCCATCGCCTGTCGCGTGACGTTCAACGTCAATCGCGACGAACTGTAAAACGCCGGATGATCCGGCGGCGCGACGTGCGAGACGAAGAAAATGTTTTCCGTCCAGGGAAACGCCTGCGGATATTGCGCGCCGCCGATCAGGAATTTCTGTCGCGGCAATTGCCGGGCGGGTTCGATGAAGAGCGTTTCCAACGCAGCCTGTCGATCTTCCGCGTAAGTCCCGAGATAAGAGAGATCGCATCGAAACATTTCGGCCGCAGCGACGGGCCGATGCACTTCAGGATCGACACTGCCGTAGAGCGGCGCGACGCGGCGTGCACCCAGTTCGGTTTTCAATCGTTCCAGCGCCGCGCCGCCGGTGTAACTTAGCACCAGATCGAAATCCTGAAATCCTCGCGGCCCGATGTAAGGTACCGGACGTCCGGCGCGCAAATGATTCAACGTCACCGGAGTGTCGAGATCGTAAAAGGTTCGGAGTTTTGCATTCGAAGCCAGCACCAGGTCGGAAGCGGCGATTCCATCCGGGCAATACGACGTGACCATTCCCACATCTGCGCCGCTTAATTCGCGCCGCGCCTTTGGCAGAATATTTTCCCAATCGGAATAGAGAATCAGCTTTCCGCCGGGCAATTCGGTAAAGTCCCGATGCGCGGCGTAATAAGGCACGTCGCGTTCGAAGAAAATGACTTCATGACCGCGCCGCCAGAGCGCTTTGCAAAGCGCGCGCCAGAGCGTGGCATGACCGTTGCCCCACGATGAACTGATGGTCAGGCCGAAGATGACGAGTTTCATTTCGAAGGAGCAGCATCGCCGAAAGCAGGAACATCGGGAATTCTGCTAGACGTTGCCGCGGATCAGCGTGGGTTTCAAAAGCTCCAGCGCGTATGATTCCAGTTCCTGCGCGCGCTGCCGCGAAGTGTGCCGTGCGAGTACGCGTTCCCGCGCGCGATAGCCGATCCGGCGGCGGTCGATTTCGGAAATGTTTTTCAGGAAACTCAACGTCTCTTCGCTGGAACGTGAAATCAGAATCTCCTTTCCGGGTTCGAAAAAGTCGTCCAACCCGTTCCACCAATCGCTGATGATCGGCGTCGCGCAGGCCGCGGCTTCGAACAATCGAACGCTGGGCGAATAACCGGCGGCGACCATGCTGGCGCGGGTCACGTTCAATGTGAATTTTTGTGAATTGTAGAACGCGCGATGTTTCGCCGGCGAAAGGTGCGTGAAGCGCTTCACGTTTTTCGGCCAGCGGATGGAACGCGGATATTGCGGGCCGGCGACGACGAAACGCCCGCGGCTCCATTCGCGCGCGGGAGCGAGCAGCAGATTTTCGAGAACCGGCTGACGATCGTCGCTGTAGGTGCCCATGTAACCGAGATCCCATTTCAGTTCGCGTTCCTCTGGGAAATAAAGCATCGCATCCACTGAGCAATAGAGCGGCCGCGCCATCGGTGAATGATAATGTTCTTCGAGATAATCCAGAATCGGTCCGCCCGTGAACGACAGGTAAATGTTGTAGCGTCCGATCAGTTCGGCAGAAATGTAATCGGTTTTTCCCTCCGGCAGATTCGCCATCGTGACGGGCGTGTCGATGTCGTAAAACGCCGTTGCGCCTTGAGCAATGCGCGTCACCCATTCGCCGACTTCAATGCCCTGGCTTACGTAAGAACCCACGATCACCAGATTCGCGGAGCGCACTTCCGCGGCGAAGCGTTGCCGGAGATCATTGAAATCCGCGTAAAGTTCCGTGCGTCCGTAAGGCGGATTCGGCAGGTCGCGATTCGACGCATACCATTCCGTATCGCGTTCGAGAAACAACACGTCGTGACCGCGTCCGCTGAGTTCGCGAACCAATCCTCGATAGGTCGTGGCGTGGCCGTTGCCCCAACTGGAAGTGATCGACAATCCGATAATGACAATGCGCAGCCGAGGTGAAGCACTGTGGCGCGCAGCCACGCGCGGCGCCTTGGCGGGCAGCAGACTGGAGATATCCGTTCCGCGATTGATCACCGGTGTGATCGTGCGGGTGGAATGATCTGAAATCGCGCGTTTGAATTCCAGCCGATCGTCCAGCTTCGGCAGCACGCAGGTGTGAATGGTGCCGTTCGATTCCGTGCCGAGCGGCGATTTCGCAAGTGGAGTTTTGGAAATGAACCGTTGTGAGCCTTTGGACAGACGTCCGCGATTCGTGCGGCGCGTCGATGAACTGCTTTTTAATTTCATGCTGCTACTTCCCGCAATTGTCCTTCGAGGACTTTTTCCAATTCCACCGCGCGATGGGCATAAGTGTGTTCCGCCAGCACGCGCTGATACGCCGCCTTGCCGATGCCGCGCGCGCGTTCCGGCGTGAGCCTGCGCAAATGTTCCATGACCGCCGCGCCGTCTTTCGCGACCAGCACTTCGCGTCCGGGTTCCAAAAACAACTCAATGCCTTCCCATTCATCGGTGATCAGGCATGCGCCCGCGCCAGCGGCTTCGAACACCCGCGTTGGCGGCGAAAATCCGTAACGCGCCATGCTGCCGCGATTCACATTCAGCACCGCGCGCGGCGTGCAGTTGAAGGCGTTGTGTTCGTGCGTGTAAACGTGGCCGAGATAATTGACATTCGACGGCATTGGCTTGTCCTGCCATCCGCTGCCGCCCAGAAGAAATTTTTGTTTCGGAAGTTGCGCGGCGGGTTTCAGAAAAAATTCTTCCACGCGCGATTCACGATCCGGCATGCGATTTCCGAGAAAGCCAAGATCGCCGTCAAAGCGGGGATTCGGCGCCACGGGAAAATGAGTATGCGGATCCAGCGCGTTGTAGATCGGAACGCATTTCTGGGCTTTCGCCGCGGCGTAAGCCTGAATCACCGGTTTGCCGCCGCCATACGTGAGAATGAAATCATACTGCGGAATCAGCGCGTGAAATGGATCGTGCGGATTCGTGTGAATGCGATCGAGTGTCGCGGGCGCATCAACATCGAGAAACGCGACCAGTGTGTCCGAGCCTTGCAATTCCAGCACCGCGCGTTCGAGTAATTCATCAAACACACCCACGCCACTGCACTTGATCACGAGATCGCTGCCGCGCACCTGTTCCACGGCTTTGAGTGCAGCTTCAGTCGTGTTGGAATAAACGATAACGCGCGCCCAATCGGGATCGGCCATATCGCGATGCTGCTGGCGTTCGTAGGCGTCGGGTTCGAAAAACGTGACGCGATGGCCGCGTTCGTGAAGCGCGCGAATGAGTCCGCGATAATAAGTCGCGGCGCCATTCCAATAAGCGGAAACCAGGCTCGAGCCAAAGAACGAGATGTTAAGTCCGTGAATCATAAATCGGAAAATGGGAACATCGAACAACGAACACTGAACAACGAACTTCGAAGAATATGACCAGACGGTCGGAGACGATGTTCAAAGTGCGGGATTGGAAAAATTTCGGAGCGCGAGTCTGCGACTCGCAGCAACGTTGCAAAACGGCAGCATCGGCTTACTCGAAAATGACCGTGAAAAATCTCACTGCTGCAGCTCACAGACCTGCGCTTCGTTTCCTTTTCAGGATTCAGGGGGGCGAGGCTGGCACAACTTCGTTTCATGCCAGCGCGGGAGTTTCCTGACGGTCACTCAATGCGGAATGGATTGCCAGAAGTTCGTCCACCCGATGCGCGCAGGTGTGATGTTCGAGAATCGTTTCCAATCCATGCTGCGCCAGTTCCAGCGCCAGTTCCGGATCGTTTCGCAACGCCCGCAGATGCCGTGTCATTTCTCCGCCGTTGCGCGCGACGAGAAAATCTTTGCCCGGTTCGAACAAACCTTCCACATCATCCCACGGCGCAGAGACCAGCGGAATGCCGCAGGCGAGCGCTTCGAAAACACGGATCGTGGGAATGCCGGGCAACGCTTTCACATAGGGGCGTCGCGGAACGTGAACTGTCATTTTGAATCGCGCGAACGTTCGCGGCGCATCGAAGTTGGGCAGCCAGCCGGCATAATCAATTCCCGCAGCGGACAACTTTTCAATCGCTTTCGCTGGATAACGCACGCCGTGAACCCGCGCTTTGAGACCAAGTGTTTTGCTCGGCTTCATCAGAAATTCCTCCAACTCGGCCGCGCGTTCGTCATCGCCCCAGTTGCCGATCCAGACCAGATCGCCGTCGCGCTTGATTTCCGGCATCGGCCGAAACACGCGCGTGTCGGCGGCTTCGTGCCAGGTCCAAACCTGTTTCACGCGACCGCTTTCTTCATAGAGTTCGCTCAGTACATTTCCGTAAGCGAGCACGCCGTCGTAATTGGACAGATCGTAAGCCGCCATGCTGTCGGGCGCGGTGACCATGCGATGATGTGTGTCGTGAAAGAAAAGCCGGTAACGTCCACGGCGTTCACGGTGCTCACCGATTCGGCGCACCAGTTCGTGGTCGTTCCATTCGTGGACGATCACAATGCTTGCATCCTCCAGCGCTTCATCGAGATCAAGTTGACGCAATTGATAGCGCGTCGATTTCAGGCCGGGATAAATATCATGAAAACGTTGAACCGGCGCTTCACCGGATTCCTGCAAAAGATTTTGCAGACTCCACGCATCCGCGGGTTCAAACACTTCCACAGTGTGGCCGCGGGAAATGAGATCCGACGCGACGCCGCGAAGAAAATGCGCGTTGCCATGGTTCCAATCGGACAACAGCGAGTGATAGAACAGCACGATTTTCATGGCTTGAGTTGCTTAATGACTGGGAACCGAAGCGGTGGTTTCAGGCGTTGCGCTCCAGTTGGTGGTTACGAATTCCGGGGCGAAGGCTTTGCGCAGAATCGATCCGTAGGCGGAGAGATAACCTTCCGCCATTTTCTCTGGCGTATATTTTTTGGCAGTCACCTGAGAACGCTCAGTGAGCGCGGCGATTTCCTCCGGATGATTGATCAGGTTCTGCAACGTCGATTCAAGAGCCGCGGGATCATCGGGCGACACAAATCGCGCGGCGTCGCCCCAGATTTCACGGAGACTTGGAATATCGCCCAGCACGAGCGCGCAACCAGCGAGTGCGGCTTCGAGTGCAGAAAGTCCAAAAGGTTCGTAGCGGGCGGGCAGGGCGTAAATCGTTGCGCGTTCGAAATATGAAATCATTTCGCTGCTGCTCAATGGACCGAGATACGAAAGATTGCGATGCGGCATCGTGCGTCCGTCCGGATCCGTTTCCTGACCAGCGACCATCACGGGCCAGGAAAGTTTCGGCGCAACGTCGGCGAGGATTGCGACGTTTTTTCCGGCATCCCACAAACGACCGGCGGAGAAAATGAAATCGTGTTTCGAACGCGGCTGGAGTTGCGGCAGCGCGCGACCATTGTAAATCACTGTGCTGGATTTGAACGGCCCATAGTGATCATTCAACGCGTCCAGCATGGCGAGCGACGGCGCGACGACCAGTTCCGCGCCGTGCAATCCCGCCATCACGGATTCGCGATACTCGTCCCATTCCGAAGGCGCATCGCAACCGTGAACCGCGCGCCACCACGACAGCACGCAGGAATGGCCCACGACAATTTTCGGCGCGCGCCAGGGAAATGCGCCGTGAGCGAAGTTGTTCAGATGAACGACATCGGGATGAAAAACTTCTTCGAGTTCCAAAAGCCAATGCCCGGCGCGTTCAATATCCGCGCGCGGTTCGTCCATCCATTCGAGTTTGAAAGCGCTTTCGAAAACTTTGACGTTGGAGAGCGAAGCAATGTCCGCCTGCTGGCTTAGATTCAGCTTCCCGCCCATCGTGGCCAGACCGACTTCAATTCCATGCGCAGCAAGCGCGCGCGAAAGTTCGACGGCATACGTCCAAACGCCGCCCACCGTATCAGCCGTCATCAAAATCCGTTGCGGAACCTGCTTTGTCGTGATCATGCCATGCCCTTATTTTTCAGCGTTTGGAATCCTCGTAAATCCAATCGAGCGATTCTGAGACCATGATCAGGTTTTCTATATTGGGATTATACCTACCGTGAGCCGCCAACGTTTCCGCCCAATGAATGGCCGCCCGGCCGCCCCACGATTCCGTTTTATTCCAAAGCATTTCCCGCCGTGTTCCGTGAAAGCGTTCGGCCGTGAAATCAAAAAAGGAACCGTTCACGTTCTGAAAACTCGCGCCGCCTTTCGTTCCGTAAAATGAAGCCGCAATCACCGCGTCGCGCCCGGCGGGAAGTTTCCACGAACAACTGAGTTGCAACGCCGTGCCGGTCTCCAGATCGAGCCGCGCCATGGCGTAGTCTTCAACCGATTGCGTTCGACCGCTAATCGGTTTGCCCTGCGCGAACAGCCGGCTGGAAACGTTCGTTACTTTCGGAAAACCCAAAGTCCAAAGGGCGAGATCCACCAGATGAATTCCCAGATCAATCACGCAGCCGCCGCCGGAAAGTTTTGCATCGTAAAACCACGCTTTGTCCGGACCGTAGGCATTGTGAAACATCAGATCGACGGCATAGATTTCGCCCAGTTCGCCGCTGCGGCAAAGATCATGAATTTTCTGAACGCCGGTAATGAATCGGTATGAAAGATCAACGCCCAACAGCCGATTGGAAGCACGCGCCGCATCAATGACGCGGCGCGTTTCCTCGGCCGTCCTGCCCAAGGGTTTTTGGCAGAAGACCGCCGTGCCACGCTCAAGCGCGGCAACCGCCTGATCGGCGTGCAACGCGCTCGGCGTGGCAATGACCACCCCATCCAAACCCACCTCCAGTAAGTCGTCCAACGAGTCCAACACCGCCGCTTCCGGTTGGATGCGCAAAACCTGATCGCATAATTCGCGCGACGGATCGGCGATTGCCGTGATCTCCGCGACGCCGCTGTTGGCAATCGCTTCCAATCGATTGCGCCCGATCCAGCCGACGCCCAGAAATCCCAGGCGCGGTTTGGTGAGCGTTCGTTCCAACGTGGGCGGACAGGGTTCAGCAAGCAGGGTTCTCATGGTTTCTGAATTCTCATCGATTGCGTTCAAGACATCGTGACCAGGGCTTTCAGAAAATTGTCGGGTCGTGTTTTCATCGCGTTCATCGCATCGGCGAGATGCGGAAGTGTGAAACGATGTGTGTAAAGCGGCGTCGGATCGAGCGCGCCGGAAACAACGGCTTCAATCGCGTCCTGAATGCCGTGAACGTAAATCGCGGAATCGCGTTCGTGGGCGTTGATCACATCCAGGCCCCGCCAGTTCCAGAGTTGCATGTTCACCTGACGCGGGCTGTCCTGATGATATCCCGCGATGATCAATCGTCCGCGTTCACGTGTCAGTTCGCCGGCAAGATCGAGCGGCCATTGCAGACCGACGGCTTCGATCACGCGATCGCAGCCGAGATTCGCGGTCAGGGTTTTCACGCGCTCGATGATCTTCCGATGATCGTCCATCGGAATGATTTCATTGGCGCCCATTCGCCGCGCCATTTTCAAAGCAAAAGGCCGGCGTGCAATGGCGATGACGTTTGCGCCGGCGCGCGCGCAGAGACTCGTGAGAACTGCGCCGAGAAATCCGATTCCAACAATGGCAACCGTCTGGCCACGTTGAATATCGCTGCGATGAAACACGTTCATCGCGCAGCCGAGCGCTTCTCCCGGAAACGGTTCGGCATCGAGGTCAGCGGGAAGTTTTACGACCGATGTTTCCGGTGCGAGGTCGTATTCCGCGAATGCGTGAGAGGATAGAAATGAAACGCGTTCGCCGACGCTGACCGTCGTCACGTTTGCGCCCAGGGCATCGACGCGGCCCCAGCCTTCGTGTCCGGGCTGGCCGGGCTCAAAAGGATATTTGAACCACGGACGCCCTTGCCACGGCGGAAGATTCGAACCGCAAACACCGCAGCCTTCCAGCCGGATGCGAACTTCGTTTTCGCGCGGCTCAGGGATCGGAACTTCAGTCATGCGCACTTCGCCGGGCGCGTGCAGAACGGCAGCGAGCATGGAAGTTTTTTTCGGAGAAGGTTTGGTTGCGATGCTTGTGCCGCTTGCGTGCGCTTCGACTTGGGAACATTCAACATTCAACATGGAACGTTCGACATTCAAATCTGGAGAACAGGACGCGTCTGGGGTGCTCGGCATGGTGGGTCAAATCGCCTTGGCCAGTGCAGCTTCCGGATTCTTTCCGTTCAACTTGAAAAGTGGTTTCACTCGCGAAGAGCGTTTGACGCGCACGCTTTTTGCGCGCGAATGATTGGCGAGCGAAACGATTTTGTCTTTTGAACGCAGTGTGGAACTCACGTTCAGCGCCTCCGCGACGGAACGGTTTTCTTCCAGCCAGGCGTGCAATCGCGAAACACCTTCGCGAACATTCACCTCCGGTTTCCAGCCGGTCGCTTCCGAAAACCTGCGCGTGTCGGAAACGTAATATTGCTGGTCGGCGGGCCGCCAAGCATCGAAGCGTACCTCAGGCGCGCGTCCGCGCAGGTCGCCAATGAGTTTCAGGAGCTCTAACAAGCTCGTCGTGTTTGCCGGCCCGCCGCCAATATTGAAAACCTGCCCGCTGATGGCACCGATGTTTTTCTGAGCGAGCAGGAAAGCGTTCACCAGATCTTCAACGAACAAAACGTCGCGCACCTGGCGGCCGTCGCCATAAATCGTGATCGGTTCGTTGTTCAGCGCACGAATCAGAAAATGCGCGACCCAACCCTGGTCTTCATTTCCGAACTGATGCGTTCCGTAGATGCAGCTCATTCGGAACACGGCGGTTTTCAGGCCGAAGGTTTTAGCGTAATCGAGAACGTATTGTTCCGCCGCGCCTTTCGAGCAGCCGTAAGGACTGTGAAAATGAATCGAGCGATCTTCGCTGAATCCGTGATCGCCGATTTCCAAATCCTCCGGCTCGTAGCGTTCATCGGTGCTAACGAGCTGAACGTCATTCATGTGGCCGTAAACTTTGTTCGTGCTGGTGAACACCAGCGGCGGACGTTGATCCAGCGCTCGGATGGCTTCCAATAAATTCAACGTCCCACGCGCATTGGTTTCGAAATCATCAATCGGATCGTCGAGACTCGTGGTCACTGCCACCTGGGCGGCGAAATGAAAAATCTGCGACGCCCGTGCAACGGCGCGGCGCAGCGTCTCGCGATTGCGAACATCGCCGTGTTCGAACTGCACGAGATCGCCATGCGTGTCGCGCAGCCATTTTAAATTCTGCTCCACGCCGGGGCGCGAAAGATTGTCGTACAGCAACACCGGCTGCTTCGCGGAAAGCAGGCGATGCGCAACGTTCGTTCCGATGAAGCCTGCGCCCCCCGTGATCAAGGTCACGCGTTCGAAACGGCTTGTGTGAGAATGGCCGTTGCCGTTCGCGTAGCCATTGGTTCGATGAACACTGCCATTGCCATTTAGCGAGTGACCGTTGCGTTTCATTTTTGTTTTTGAATTTCCCACGCTCATACGGTTAAACCCCGGGCTGAAAGTTCAGCGCTGGCCTGATCTACACGATCTTCTGCAACCTGACCTTCAAGCCACGTCACCAACTCAGCCAGGCCGTCATCGAGCGACACCTGCGGCTCGTAGCCCAGAACGCGTCGCGCCAGGCTGATGTCGGCAAAACAATGGCGCACGTCGCCCACACGATATTTGCCGGTGATCTCGGATTCGATGTGGTCTTTGCTCATCACCGCAGAAATGCGTTCGGCGAGTTCGCGAATGGTGTAATGTTGTCCGCTGCCGATGTTGAAAACCTGTCCGGCGGCGGCGGGAGTTTCCAAAGCGAGACGGCATCCACGCGCGACGTCGTGAACACTCACGAAGTCGCGCTGCTGAAGGCCGTCTTCAAAAATCATCGGCGCGTTGTTGTTCATCAATCGCGACGCGAAGATCGCCATGACGCCCGTGTAAGGATTCGAGAGCGCCTGACGCGTGCCGAACACGTTGAAGAACCGCAGCGCCACAGTGGGAATCTGATACGCGCGGCCGATGATCAGGCACATCCGCTCCTGGTCGTATTTCGACAGCGCGTAAATTGAAGCGAGGGCGGGTGGCTTGTTTTCCGGCGTTGGCACCGGCGTCAGCAATCCGCCCTCGCTGTCATGAAGTTCCCAGTCGCGCGCCTTCAATTGATTGAGGCTGCGTTCGTGACCGGGAACAAAATCTCCAATCGGTGTGCGATACAAACCTTCGCCGTAAAGGCTCATGCTGGATGCGACGACGAGGCGTTCAACAGGTTTTTCAATCAGCGCCTGCAGCAGCGTCGCAGTGCCTTCGTTGTTGACCGAAGTGTACTTCGCGACTTCATACATGCTTTGCCCGACGCCCACCATCGCGGCAAAATGATAAACCGCATCGACGTCTTTCAGGCTTTTGCGCAGCGCGTTTTCATCGCGCACATCGCCGACGATCAATTCCACTTCAGGATCGAGGTACTCCGGGCGTTCGCTTTTGGGTCCATGAACCTGGGAAGAAAGAGAATCAAGAATTCGAACTTTGTAACCCTGAGCGAGTAATTCGTCTGCGAGATGGGAGCCGATGAATCCTGCGCCGCCTGTGATCAATATTCGTTTCATCATTGGTGATCTCCGATGTGTTCGGATGCTGAAACACAATAGGCTGGTGACCGGGTTCAACAATCGGGGGAACACCCCGGAATGAAGTGGAAAGTTGCCCGTTTGAAAATTGAATGCTGGAAATCTGAAAGCTGAGAACCTGAAACTTGGAATTCGGAATTTGGAATTTGGAAAGGTAGCGGCTGCCGTGCTTGCGGCAGCCCGGGCGCACGGGTTCTGCGCCCGTCAGGAAAGGAATTTGAACTCTCGAATCAGCGCAAGAATCGTTCGCGCCAGGTGGTCGCGGCGCGGGCTTAATCCTCCGCGTTCGCCATTTCCGGTTTCTTTTCCCAACGCCGTTGCGCGCGTTCAGGAACGGATGTGTCCACCACTGCGGAATACGTTCCCGCGCCGAACTGTTCATCCACGGCTTTCTGCAAAGCAAGCGTCGGGCTGATCGAAAAGCGTTCGTGCGCTTCGATGTAAACGTAGCCGCCCACCGTTCGCTCGAAACGCAGAAACAGCGGGCACTTTCCGGGATTCGCGGTCACCAATTGATGCACTGAGTCCAGAGCGTCCGTTTGCAGATGCGCTTCGCTCAATCGTAGCAAAACCTGCTTCGTGTATTTCTTCGGAGCGTCTTCGAGCGCCATGATTTCCTGCGGAAAAATCTTCGGCTTTTCATCGCCCGTATTTACTTCGCCAATCACGAGCACGGCTTTGTTCGTCACAAACAGGTCGCGATATTTGTCGTAGTTCTCGTTCATGCACAGGATTTGAACCGAACCCTCCAAATCCTCGAGCGTCAGCATCGCGTAAGGCTTGCCGCTCTTTTTCGAAATGCCCTGTTGCACGGCGGAGATCAATCCACCAATGCGCGTCACACTGCGATTCTGCAAACCGGCCAGCTTCGAAGTGGTCGCGAGGGAATACTTTTCGAGAATCGGCGTGAACGGTGTGAGCGGATGGCCGGTGACGTAAAAGCCGAGCAATTCTTTTTCGTGCGCGAGCAGTTCGTGCTGCGGCCACTCGTCAGTCGTACTCGTAATCTTTTGCCGAGAAGGTTTGGATTCTTGCAGAATTCCCAAAAGCCCGCCTTGGCCTCCTCCACGAATGTCCGTCGTATTTGCAACACTGGATAAAACAGTCAGAAGCCGGCTGGCAAGCGACTTACGCGTTTCCTGGAAGCAGTCACATGCTCCGCTTTTTATTAATGATTCCAAAGTTTTCGAAGTCACCGAGCGGCTGTCCACTCGTTCGCATAGCGCGTCCAGCGACTGGAAAATGCCATTTGTGCTCCGAGCTTTTAAAATTGTTTCTACAGCCACTTCGCCGACGCCTTTGATCGCCGCGAGGCCGAAACGAATTCGCAGCGGGGGCGGCGCGCCATCCGCACGTTGCTGCTCGTTGGAAGCGGGCGCCGGCGCGAAATGAACGCCGCTTTCGTTGACATCCGGTCCGAGAACTTCAATGCCGAAACTGCGCGCTTCGGCGATGTATTCGCTGAGCTTCGCGGTGTCGGACATATCGTTCGTCATCATCGCGCAATAGAACTCAACCGGGTAATTCGCCTTCAGATACGCCGTTTGATATGCCACGATCGCGTACGCCGCCGCGTGCGATTTGTTGAAACCGTAACCCGCGAATTTTTCCAGCAAATCGAAAATCTGGTTCGCCTTCGCTTCGGGAATGTTGTTTTTCTCTTTGCAGCCTTTGACGAAATTGGCGCGCTGCTTGGCCATTTCCTCGACCTTCTTTTTGCCCATCGCGCGCCGCAGCAAATCCGCCGCGCCCAGCGTGTAGCCGGCGAGATACTGCGTCGCCTGCATCACCTGTTCTTGATAAATCAGAATGCCGTAGGTCTCCTTCGAAATCGGCTCCAGCAACGGATGTTCATATTCAACTTTGACTTCGCCGTGACGCCGCTTGATGAATTCCGGAATGAGATCCATCGGGCCGGGGCGATAAAGCGAGACGAGCGCGGTGATGTGTTCCACGCTGGCGATTTGAAACTTGCGGCAGAGATCGCGCATGCCGCCGGATTCCAACTGGAACACGCCCAACGTTTCCGCACGATTCAACAGGTCATAAGTCTTCTTATCGTCGAGCGGCAAATGATCCATCTGCAAATCAATGCCGTGCGTTTGCTTGATCATGTCGCACGCATTGCGAATAACCGTCAGCGTTTTCAGCCCGAGAAAATCCATCTTCAGCAAACCGAGTTCGCCGACCGGATTCATCGCGTATTGCGTGACGATGGTGCCGTCTTCGTCCTGCTTGAGCGGCAGCAGATTCACGAGTGGTTGATCGCCAATGACGACGCCGGCCGCGTGAACGCTGGAATTGCGGGTCAGATCCTCGAGCACGAACGCGGTGTCGATCAGTTCGCGCGTGACTTCTTCGGTGTCGTAAGCCTGTTTGAGATCCGGCGATTGCTTGAGCGCTTTCGTCAGATCCATTTTCAATTCCGCCGGAATCATTTTCGCCAGGCGATCGCATTCGCCGTAGCTCAGGCCCATGACGCGGCCGACGTCGCGCACGACGGATTTCGCGCCCATCGTGCCGAACGTGATGATCTGGGCGACGGCTTCGCGGCCGTATTTTTTGCGAACGTATTCAATCACGTCCGCGCGGCGGTCATCCGCAAAGTCGATGTCGATATCCGGCGGGTTGACGCGTTCGGGATTCAGGAAACGTTCGAACAGCAGGCCGTAGCGGATGGGATCGACGTTGGCGATTTCCAGAAGATACGTCACGAGCGAACCTGCGGCCGAACCGCGCGCAACACAGGAAACCCCGATGCTGCGGCCGTATTGAACGAAGTCGGCGACGATCAGGAAGTAACTGATGAACCCCGTTTTCTCGATGACCTTCAATTCAACTTGAAGACGATCGATCACGACTTTGATGGCCGCGGCGATGGCGGGATCATTGATGTCGTAAGAACCAGTTCGAGGCGGTTGATTCTCGTCAACGCGATAAGTCGGCAATCGTTTCGGATCGTCAATGCCTTCGACGATGTATTCCTGTCCTTCGGCGCGCGCGTGCAATCCATAACGTTTACGCAAACCGTCCGTGAGAATGTGACGCAGATAACCTTCGCGCGTGAACGTTTCCGGCGGATCGAAAACGGGATAATGCAATTTGCCGAATTCAATCTCGAGATTGCACTTCTCAGCGACCTCCAGCGTGTTCTTGACCGCCTCCGGTGTTTCGGCAAAGCGCGCCTGCATTTCCTCCGCCGAGCGAAGATAAAACTGTTCCTCGACATATTTCATCCGCTTCGTGTCGGCGAGTTGCGTTTGCGTGCCGATGCAGATCAAACAATCGTGCGCGTGCGAATGGCCTTTCTCGATGTAATGAACATCATTCGTTGCCACGAGTTTCAGGCCGAATTCCTTCGCCCAGGGAATCAATTGCCGATTCACCTTCGCCTGTTCGGGAATGCTGTGGTTCTGAAGTTCGAGATAAAAATTTTCCGGACCGAACGTTTGCCGAAACCAATCGAGCGCGTCCTTCGCGCGCGGCAATTGATCCTTCATGATTGCTTCCGGAATTTCGCTGGCCAAACAGCCGGAGAGCGCAATCAACCCTTCCTTGTTCGCCGCGAGGATCTCTTTGTCGATGCGCGGTTTGTAGTAATAGCCTTCCAGATGCGCCGCGGTGGTGAGCCGGATCAGATTTTTGTAGCCGATTTCGTCCTTCGCGAGCAGCACGAGGTGATTGTAAACATCGCGTCCGCCGGTGCTGGATTTCTTTTCCAACCGGCTGCCCGGCGCGACATAGACTTCGCAACCGATGATCGGCTTGATGCCTTTCGCGCGCGCCTGCTGGTAAAAATCAATCGCGCCATACATGACGCCGTGATCGGTGATGGCGAGCGAAGGAAATTTCAGCTCATGCGCCTTGTCCATCAATCGGTCCATCCGGCAAGCTCCATCGAGCAGTGAATACTCGGTGTGGAGGTGAAGATGAACAAATTCCGCATGCGACATGCAATCACGTTAGCCTTGAACGAAGAAGGCACGCAAGAATGGGATGTTCACAAACGGAGCGTGGGCGACATCAATTGATTTTCCTGGAGGATCTCGGGAACAGTGGAACTTCCGATAATACTTTAATAAACCTCGTAAATGTTTCGGGCTACTTTTCGCGAGTGATAATGACTGTTTCCGGAGGCAGTTCGGCTGATTGGAGGTGTGTAGATGGGTTCGTTGGTTGCGCACACTACGTATAAACCATAATAGGGAGTCGAATGTCCTCCAGTTGCATGACCGCCGAAAATTTTTATTTCAACAACGTCCAGCGGAGGGCTGTTCGGTTCGGGATACTTCGATGAAAAATATCTGACGTGCCTGGGTTCAAGCAGTGCAATCGCAGCTGGAAGGGCATTAGAAGAAGCCCCGAACCAGGCGAATCCTTGATCTGAATTCATTTCTGCCAGTCGATTGCAATCAATTGCCAGCGTCGCCCATCCGCCAGCCGCTTGGATTCTTCCGGAAACAATTCGGCGCTGGTTCCGAACTTCGATCCAGTGCGGCGTCGACATTTCAGGAATGAACAACAAGAAAAAGAAGAATACTCCGTATGCTAAAGTGGTTACGCCCAGCCAGAAATGTCGTTTTGGATATTGGCGAATTTGTTGTGAGATTTTTTTCGAGAAAGGGGCGAGAAGAAGGCGAGTTACAAACAAGAGGCTGAGAAATGCGCCTGTATAGAACATCAGGAAAAGAGCGCTTTGCAAGGCCTTGGCCATGCTTCGAGAGTAATTCTGTCAATTGGAGGTGTCCATCTTGTAACTCAAACGCGAGAAAGTTTATTTCCAGATTCCGGGTGTCAGCTTTTCATTTGCGCCGAAATCTCCCGGCCTTCACTATCCGCGCGAATGGAATCCAGCGAACGCTCCAGCGGAAATTCTGAACACGCCTTGCCGCGCGTGCTGACTTCCGCTTCGCGATTCCTGCTGCTGCTCGGCGGATATTTCCTGCTGCAGATTGTGCTGCGCCTGATCACCTCAAATACAACAGACCTCGACGAAAGCGAACAACTGCTCGCGACTCAGCAATGGCAATGGGGTTACGGCCCGCAACCGCCGCTTTACACCTGGCTGCTGATTCCGTTCGTTAAAACGCTCGGGCCGGGCGCGTTGGCTTTGGCGTTGCTCAAGGACGCGTTGTTGTTCGGAACGTACGCGCTGACGTTTGCCAGCGCGCGATTGATGTTTCGCGATGCGGCGCGATCGGCGCTCGCGGCGTTGTCGCTTTTGTTTCTTCCGCAGATTGCCTGGGAAGCGCAGCGGGATTTGTCGCATTCGGTGCTGGTGACGTTTGTAGCGGTCGCGACTTTTTTTGTGGTGTTGCGATTGAAGGAACGTTTGGAATTGAACTCGGTCAAAACGCGTGAGAACCGACGCCGTCCAACCTGGCCTTTGTATCTCGCGTTGGGATTGTGCATCGCCGGCGGGGTTCTATCAAAATACAGTTTCCTGGTTTTCGTCGGCGGGTTGCTGATCGCCGGAATTGCGATTTCATCGTTTCGTCCGATTCTGCTCAATCCGGGAATCGTGATCAGCGCGACTGTTTGCGCCATCATTGTTTCACCGCATTTGGTCTGGGCGCGGCAACACGCAGATTGGGTTACCTCCACGTCCTCGAAATTAAAAATTGCGACGGATCAACCCTGGCTGAAAACGTGCGCCGTCGGATTGAAAAATCTTTTCACCGGTGCGGGATCGCATCTCGGCCCGCTGCTCGCCTTCTACTGCGTGGTTTGCTGGAAACGTTTACCGAAGAGTTCAATTGGAATGCAGAACTCAGAAGGGGAGCAATCTGTCATCCACACGCTGACTCCCTCGCTTCCGAGCGAAGCCGGAGGAGAGGGTCGGGGAGAGGAGAAGCTTAGCTCAAGAACCCATCTCCCCGCGCTTCGCCGCAGGGAGAGGGAATCAAAGTCGGTGTCGTTGGAGCGTTTCGCTCACTCGGACGCTTCCCGTTTTATTCGCGCGGGTTTGATCGGAATGTTCGCAATTCTGGTGATCGGGATTTTCGCGTTCCACATAACCGGTTTCAAAGATCGTTGGTTCATGCCGTTGTGCATCTGGGTGCCGCTGCTGCTCGTCGCAATGTTTTCCGCGCGATTGAATTCAACACGCATTCGGCGACTGATCGGAATCGCGGCAGTTATTGCGCTGGTGATTGCGATTTTGATTCCCACGCGCGTCTGGCTGGCGAAAACGTTTCGATTTCCGCAAGTGCTGAACGTTCCGTTCGATAAACTCACGCTGCCGATGCGAAACCAGCTTCCGTCTGACGCAATCATCATTGCCGGCGACAATTGGGTTGGCGGCAACATGAAACGTTGTTTCCCATCGAACTTCGTAACCTCGCCCAACATTTTCCTGGATTTTCACCCAACGGGCACTGAGGCCTGGCTGGTTTGGAATGCCAGCAAAAACGAAGCGTTACCACCGAAGCTGCGACGGTTTGCGGACGAGTTGGGAATTGTGGATACGAATGAGTTTCGTTACGTGAGCGCGCCGATGAAATTCTGGCCGGAGAGAACTTCGCGGCTCGGTTTGCTGCATTGCACGTTGCGGAAGTCGGAGTGAACCGAAAAGATTTACAACGAGAGAACAAAAAAACGAAGCAAATCGCTTGGAACGACGAGTTGCGAAATTACATTTATCCTATGAACTTTTCCAAATTTGTTCGCATCGCAATGGTCGAAATTGCTGTCCTCGTAATTTCAATTGCGCAACTCAGCGCCGTTGAATCGACGAACAAAAGTGACTTGGCCGCAATCAATTTGTTCAACGGAACAAATCTCGACGGTTGGAAATCTGTTCCTGATGCGAACGCGTCGCTGACAAATACCTGGACTGTCCGGAACGGAATCCTTCATTGCACCGGCAAACCTACGGGTTATTTGCGCACGGAGAATTTTTCCTTTCACGATTTCAAACTCACGGTGGAATGGCGTTTCGTGAAGCTCGCGCCCAAAGCTGATAACACTGGCGTGCTCGTTCACATTCAGGAACCGGATCAGGTCTGGCCAAAATGTGTTCAATGCCAGGGCCGCCATGGTGCGCAAGGCGATTTGTTTTTGATGATGGGCGCGGAAAGCAAAGAACATCGCGGTCAGGACAAGAACACACCTTTGCCCAAACGCGCGCCTTCCAACGAAAAACCCGTTGGCGAATGGAACACCTGCGAATTGATCTGTGCCGGCGATTCTGTGAAAGCGTTTATCAATGGCGAGCTGATGAACGAAGCGACCGAATGCACTGTTCATTCCGGCGCGGTGGGAATTCAAAGCGAAGGCGCGGAAATTGAAATCCGAAAAGTCGTTTTGGAACCGCTGAAACCGCGCTGACTCTCGGGGAAACCGGTTTTACGCGAATTACGCTAATTGCCACGAATTTCCGAATCTCAAAAACAATTCGCGGAAATTCGTGAAATTTGCGTAAGCCCGTTTTCTTATGCTGTGTTCCTCCGCGGTTGATCCATTCAAATTCCAGACTTGCGACCGCGTCGCTTCGCGTTTAGGAACCGGCGGTGATTTTGAACCTGCTTCTCGGTGCGCTTGCCGTGCTCAGCCTGGTGCTGCTGCTCTGGCAATGGTTTGCCGCGCGCCGCTTTCCATTGCATCAGCGGCAGGGCGGGATTTCTGGAACAGCTCCGGCGATCACGTTGTTCAAACCGTTGAAAGGCTGCGATGCTGCGACGGAATCCTGTTTGCGAAGCTGGTTCACGCAGAATTATTCCGGCGAAATTCAACTGCTGTTCGCGGTCGTTTCCAATGACGATCCGGTTTGCGAAGTCGTGCGGAAATTGATCGGCGAATTTTCTCATTGCGATGCAAAGTTGGTGATCGTTCCCAATCTGATCGGCGCAAACGCAAAGGTTTCCAAACTTGCGGAACTGGAGAAACGCGCGAAGCACGAACTGATTTGCATCAGTGACGCCGACGTTCGCGTGCCGCCGGATTTTTTGAGCGAAGCCGTCGCGCCGCTGCGTCAGCCGGAGATGGGTTTGGTGAATTGCTTTTATCGCCTGGCGAATCCCACGACGCTGGCAATGCGCTGGGAAGCAATTGCAATCAACGCGGATTTCTGGAGTCAGGTGCTGCAATCGAAAACTTTGAAACCGCTCGATTTCGCGCTCGGCGCAGTGATGCTGACGCGCCGAAAGCAGCTCAACGAAATTGGCGGATTCGCTGCGCTGGCGGATTGTCTGGCGGATGATTATCAACTTGGAAATCGCATTGGGCGGAAAGGTCATCACATTGCGCTCTGTCCTTTGGTGGCAGAATGCTGGGATCCGCCGATGACGTGGCGCGCGGTTTGGAAACATCAACTTCGCTGGGCGCGGACGATTCGGGTTTGCCAGCCTGCGCCGTACTTTTTCAGCATTCTCAGCAATCCGACGCTCTGGCCACTGATCTGGGCAACGACGGTTCCATCTAGAATTTCGCTCTGCGGGTTGGCGCTGGCGCTGATTTTGAGAATGGTTGCGGCAATCGATTTGCAACAGCGCCTAACGCGTTCCTTCGCTCACGTGACGTTTGCGTGGCTTGCGCCGATCAAAGATCTGTTGCAAACCGCGATCTGGCTCAGCGCATTCGCCGGCAACACCATTGAATGGCGGGGGCAAAAGTTTTTTCTGCGACGCGATGGAACGTTGACGCCGGTTAATTCGAGAGCCAAGGGTTAGCTGAATCCGTGCAGTTCGTTGGTTCGGGGAGCGCAGCCGCCTCGGCTGCAGTTCGGCGCGCCCTCGCGCCGAACATAGCGGCTCACACCAGCACCAAACCATTCTCCGATTCCACGCCTCACAATCAGCCGCGAGGGCGCGGCTGATTGTGCCCGAGGTGGGCGCGCTCCCCATTTCCACTGCATGGATTTAGTTAAAAAGCCGAGAGAAATCCGAAGCCCGAAGGTCGAGAGACTTGATGCGGCGAGCGCAGAAAACTCAGAACTCGAAGTCCACTTCGACCTCTTTCAAGTTTCGACCGCTGACTTTTCGCATTCAAAACGCTTCAATTTTTTAACTTGGGCGCGCGTGACGCAGTTGTTCTAATTCGCGGATGCCATTCATCCGCCGTGCTGTCATTGATGTCGGCACCAACTCCGTCAAGCTCCTGGTAGCAGATGTTTCGGGTCGTGATGTCCGCCCGGTTTGGGAAGAAAGCAAGCAAACGCGTCTGGGGCGCGGCTTTTATGAAACCCGCGAGCTTCAGCCCGAGCCGATTACGAAAACCGCCCGCGCTGTCGCTCGCTTTGCCGAAACGGCGCGTGCGCAAAAGGCAGTTTCAATTCGCATCATCGCCACCAGCGCTGCGCGGGATGCGTTGAACGCGAGCGAACTGGTTGCTGCTTTGGAGAAATCGTCCGGCCTGGCTGTGGAAATTATTTCCGGCGCACAGGAAGCCAACTGGGCGTTTGAAGGCGTGACCACCGATCTCGAACTGGCGCGCGAACCGTTGTTGATTCTTGATGTCGGCGGCGGCAGCACAGAGTTCATTCTCGGCCGCGGACAACAACAGCTTTTTCAGGAAAGTTTTCCGATGGGCACGGTGCGGCTGCTTGAAAAATTCCCGCAAAGCGATCCGCCGAAGCGGGAAGAGTTGTCCGCCTGCCGCGAATGGCTGCGGAACTTTCTTTCCGAAACTGTGCTGCCGAAACTACAGCCCGTGATTTTGGCGCAATTTTCGAAAGAGCAGGCGGAAGGCGCGATTCGACTGGTGGGCACGGGCGGAACGACCAGCATTCTGGCGCGGATGGAAGCGGGCATGGGGGATTTCAATCGCGCACAGATTGAAGCGACTTTGCTCACTCGCGAACGCATTCACGCGCAGGTGGAACGGCTTTGGCGTTTGCCGCTGGCGGAGCGCCGGGAAATCGTCGGTCTGCCGCCGAAGCGAGCCGACGTGATTCTGACCGGCGCGTTGATTTTCGAAACCGTGATGGAACGATTTGATTTCGCCAGGCTGCGGGTCAGCACTAGAGGATTGCGATTTGCGGCGGTGATGAGCGGCAAAAGCGAAGTTCTGAAATCCGAAATTCGGGAGACGAAATCTGAAACAGTCGATTGAAGCTCCTCGGTATCTGTGACCATCGGCGACGTAAAAAAATCATTCGACAGAAGGGCGGGGCGGCTCAAGATTTAGCTGTGCCGATTTACGAATACGAATTGTGTGAAGGCGATTGCAAGGTTTGCGGCGGGAAATTCACGCTGCGCCGTCCGCTTTCGGCCGCGCCGTTGACGCATTGTCCCGCCTGCAAAAAGCCGGTTCGGAAAGTTCTTTCCGCATTCCATTCGCCGGTAAAGCTGAAGCCGCTGTCGATTTCAGATGCCAAAAAGGCGGGCTTCACCGTTCTGAAAAAAGTGAGCAAAGGAGAGTACGAACGGCAATAATTTCGGGCTGTCCGGGAGGTTTGCCGAGCCTTTTTCGGGCGGAAAAACATTGCGCCACCGGGCGTATTCTGGCTTCATCGGGGCCGGTTTTGTCGCAACCCGGCGGGCGAATAGAAGTTCTTCGCGGTGGCGGCGTGAGGCTGATTGCAGTCGCGGGTCATGAAACGAAGCCGGATGACAATTTTTTACTCGGGTCACGTGCAAGGGGTCGGGTTTCGTTATTCCGTGAAGACCGTGGCCGCGGGGTTTGAAGTTTCTGGAACGGTTCGCAACCTGTCGGATGGACGGGTGGAACTGATCGCCGAAGGATCGAGGGAGGAGCTGGACGCCTTCCGCCAAGCCATCCCGGACGCCGGGCTGGCTCGTTTTATACGCAATCAGGATGTGAGTTGGAGCGAAGCTGCCGGCGGCTTTCGCGGGTTTGAAATAGTGAGATAAAAAATGAAGTTCGCAATTATTGCCGATATCCATGCTAATCTGGAAGCGTTTCAGGTCGTTTTGGAAGATATCAAAACGCAGAAATGCACCCATTACGCATGCCTCGGCGACGTCGTCGGCTACAACGCCAATCCCAAGGAATGCCTGGACATTGTTCGCAGCATGAACATTCCCACGGTCAAAGGGAATCACGACGAATATTGCTCCACGGACGGCGCTTTGGATGGTTTCAATCCCGCTGCCGCCGAAGCGGTGAACTGGACGCGCCAGCAGCTCACCGAAGATGATCGCCAATGGTTGCGCGATCTTAAATACGTCCGGATGGTCACCAACTTCTCAATCGTTCACGCCACGCTCGACGGCCCGCAACGCTGGGGTTACGTCTTCGACAAACTCGCTGCCGCAGCCAGCTTCACTTATCAGAACACTGCGATTTGTTTCTTCGGCCACACGCATGTGCCGGTGGCGTTTATGCGCGACAGCATGGTGCGCGGCGGAACCTATTCGAAGTTCAAGGTTGAACCGGGCAAAAAATATTTCGTGAACGTCGGCGCCGTCGGGCAGCCGCGCGATAACAATCCCAAAGCGGCTTACGTTGTCTATGACGTGGACGAGGGGACGATTGAATTGCGCCGGCTGGAATACGACATTGCCACGGCGCAACGAAAAATTCTCGCCGCCGGTTTGCCCGAACGCCTCGCTGAGCGCCTGGCGTACGGACGCTGAGTTCCCGCGCTTTTCAAGGCGCGCCGTATGCGCTCTACTTCGGATGCGCATTTGAAAATCCTCATTCTCAAACCCAGTTCGCTCGGCGACGTCATTCAAGCGTTGCCGGTACTGCGTTTGCTCAAGCTGCATTGGCCAAACAGCGAAATTCACTGGTGGATCGATTCCGGTCTTGCGGCCTTGCTGGAAGGTGATCGGGATCTTTCCGGCATTGTTCGTTTCGAACGCCGCCGCTGGGCTTCACCGCAACATTGGCCGGAAATGTTTCACAGTGTGCGCTGGATGCGCAACCAGAACTTCGATCTCGTCATTGACCTTCAATGTCTGGCGCGCAGCGGCGCCTTTGCGTGGCTGGCGAATGGAAAAACTCTGGTGGGTCTCGATGAAGTTCGCGAAGGCGCGCGGGGTTTTTATGATATCGCGGTGCGACGCGCGTCCTGGCACACGCACGCCGTCGATTGGTATCTGGAAACGCTGCGGGCGTTGAATGTTCCCGTGCATCGGAATTTCGATTGGATTCCAATGCGGCCCGCTGTGGCGACGGCTTTGAAACAGAAATGGCCTTTGGATTCCGGCCGCTGGGTCGCCCTTCAGCCCGGCGCGCGCTGGCTGAACAAACGCTGGCCGGTGGAATATTTTTCTGAACTCGTTCGGCAAGGGACATTAGTGGATCCGGAAATTCGTTTCGCCATTCTCGGCGGCAGTGACGATTCCGAATTGGGCGCCACGATTGCAAAGGTATCTCCCGAGCGTGCCTTGGATTTAACCGGAAAACTGTCGCTGCTCGAAATGATTGAAGCGCTGCGAGTCTGTGACTTGATGATCTCCAACGACACCGGTCCGATGCATGTCGCCGCTGCTTTGGGAAAGCCGGTGCTTGGAATTTTTGGCCCGACTGAACCGCGTCGCACCGGCCCGTACGGCCAGCTTCAGAACAGTATTCAAGGTTCGCTGCCGTGCATTCCCTGCATGAAACCTTTCTGCACTTACGTTCAACCGTTGGAATGTTTGAAAATGATTTCGCCGGCAACTGTGCTGGCGCGCGCACGACGATTGATGGAATCGCAAAATCCTGTTCGGCAATAAGGCTTCCTCGAATAAAGCCGCGGTTTTTGCCGTCTTTTTACCCATCGCCGAACTCTGGCGTTCCGCAGCGAAATTTCAACCGCTGGCGCTGGTTTTGCGGCTTGCCAGTTCGCTTCGTCAACATAGAGTGTTTCAATGAAAAAATTAGGCTTGCTGTTTTCCATGGTCGTGGCGGCGGCTTGTTCCCTGCACGCGCAAGTCACGGTGGATCTGTCGCTGGCTCAGGATCAATTCCTCGCCGGTGAAGCGATGCCCGTGACGGTGCGAATCGTGAATCACTCCGGCCAGACGCTGCACTTCGGCAAGGATCCCGCCTGGCTCACGTTCAACGTGGAATCCAAGGACAGCTACGTGGTGATCAAAAAAGGCGAAACGCCCGTGGACAACGTGGATTTCTCGCTTCCCTCTGCCAAGCTCGGAAAAATGCAGTTCGACATCGCGCCCTACTTCAGCTTTTCCAAACCCGGGAGATACACCGTTTCCGCGTCAGTCGTCATTCGCGAATGGAACCAGATTATCAGCAGTGAACCGACGTCGTTTGATATCATTATCGGATCAAAAATGTGGGAGCAGGAAGTTGGCCTGCCCAAAGAGCCGGGCGCGGAAAATCGTCCTCCGGAAATTCGCCGTTACACGTTGCACCAGGCCAATTATCTGCGTTCGCGGTTGATGCTTTACGTACAGGTTTCGGATTTGCAGGGAAGGATTTACAAAGTGTTTCCGATTGGCCCTTTGCTTTCCTTCGGCCGGCCGGAGCCGCAGGTGGATCGTTTCAGCAACCTGCACATTCTGTATCAGGACGGCCAGCGAAGCTACAATTACACGGTCGTCGATCCGCATGGAACCGTGTTGATCCGACAGGAATACGATATGGCTCCGCGCCCCAGACTGAGCCTCAATGCTGAGGGGGATTTTGAAGTGATCGGTGGCCGCCGCCGCATTACGAAAAACGACGTGCCTCCAGCCAAACCGCCCGAAGAAAATGTTCCGACCGCGAAGCCCTGAGCGTTTTCATCTGCTGATTTTCTGGATGGCAGGTTGGCTGAGCTGCATCGGGCTGGCGGCCTGCGGCGAAAATGTCACGCTGAAGCTCTCGGGCGGCGATCGGATTTCCGGAACGGTTATCATTGAAACCACCAACGCCGTGGTGATTTCAAACAATTGGAACGCGGGAATTTCGGTGCCGCTTCAGAAAATTCTCTCACGCGTCACCAATAACATTCCGCGTCAAACCCGGCCCGACACTCCCGAAACCCTGGTGTTTTCTCCCGCCGAACCCAAAGCGAGCACGAACAAAGCAATCGCCGCAAAGGTCAGCGGCTGGAAAGCTGAAGCGCAGGTCGGCCTCGATATTCTCTACGGAGCGAGCGATTACCAGACGTTCTACGGGCGGTTCAAACTTTCCTATCAACTGCCGTACAAATCCAATCCCAAAAAGTTTTTCCGCAACGGCATTGATTACACGATTGATTACAGCCGGACGGAAGGCACGACGTCGTCCGATCGCATGCACGTCAGCGACAAGACGGCTTTTGACATTGGAAAAAAGTGGTATGCCTACAGCCTGGTGGGCGGCGGCTACGATCACGTCCAGCGGATCGGCGCGCAATACGAAGCGGGTCCCGGTGTCGGGTATCACCTGCTCGAATGCACGAACTTCACCATGAATGTGGAAGCCGGTTTGAATTACCTCTCGCAATATCGCGATGATTCAGAACTGCAGGATGTTTACTATCGGCTGGCCGAAGATATCACCTGGAAAATCTGGGATCGGCTGAGCCTGCTGGAGAAATTTGAATTCTTTCCGCGCGTGAATCTCACCGGCCATCGACTCCGCTTTGAAAGCACGTTGAAGTACGACATCTGGAAAAATCTCTCGTTGAATTTCACCGTGCTCGATATGTACGACACGCAGCCCGCAGATACCGTGGACAAGAACGAACTGCAAATCCGTTCGTCGGTGGGAATTAAATTTTAGGTTCCCGCCCGGCTGAAACCGGATTCGCGAAATGCAGTTGCAGAATTTTTTCAACCACCGCGTTCAGGTCCGGCAGAATGAAATCGTGATGAACGGTTCCAATCCACGGCGAGCGGATCAGCAATGACGTGCAACTCGCGGCGCGCGCAGCTTCAGCATCCTGCCATTTGTCGCTGATCACGAATGAACGATCCAGATTGAGCTGCCATTTGTATTTGGCTTCCTTCAACAATCCGGGCTTGGGCTTGCGACATGGACAACGATCCGCTTCGTCGTGCGGACAGAGGAACAGATCATCAATCGGCAGTTTGCGACGCAACTGATCGTGCATGTAATCCAGTTCGCGGCGTGGCAGAAAACCCCGCGCAATTCCCGGCTGATTCGTGGTTACGAAAATCATCAATCCCGCGGATTTCAATCTGGCGAGCAGCGGCGCGGCGTCTTCATTCACTTTGAAATCCGCAAGACTGGAAGGAGAAACCTGATTCTGGCCGCTCAACTGAACCTGATTCAACACACCGTCACGTTCGATGAAGACACCGCATTTCATACCAGTCCAGAAAGCACGAAGCTGGTCTGCATTGCAAACGGTTTCGGTTCCACGAGCGATCATTCAAACAAACGATCCAGCGACAGCACCCGCGCCTGCATGTCTTTCACAATTGGCTTCGCGCGCACAATCGCGTTGTCCTCGGTCTGTCCGAGAAAGGATTCCATGATCACGCGCACTGCGGCAATCGGATCGCCATTCCGGTCGCGCAACGGAAGCGTCACCGTCACCGTATCTTTGCCCTTGCTGAAGTAAGTGTGGCCGTTTGCGATCACATCCTGCTCCGCTTTGGCGGCGGTCTGGCCGAGTTCCTTCGGATCCTTGCTCGCGATCACGGTCGCTGTTTCGCCGGGATTTCGCGCGGCAAAAATCTGCAATCCCAGAACCCGCGGATAATCCTCCAACGCACTGCGCACGAGAGCGTGAGCCAGCATTTCGTGCGGCTTGTAAGTCATTCGAACATCCGTGAAGCACGCGGTCGAATCCGACTTGGTCCAGAAACCGATTTTGCCGGAAGTTTTGCCGGAGTTATCGATGAGTTTGATCGCATCGTTGCCGTCCAATCCGCATAAAATCCGCGTTCCTTCCGATTCGATTTTCAACGTGTGCCACGCATTTTCCGCAATATCCATGGGCGCGCTGAACGGCGGACGCACCACGCCATTCTCCACTTTGAAACATTGGAAAGCGCTTCGCTGCGCGTTGGCGGTGACGACGTAATAATTCGATTCGTTGCGAAAACGAAACACGATGCCGGCCATCTGTTCCAGAATTCCGCCGGTGATTTTCACCCGGGCGGTCAGCTTGAAATCGCCAAACGTTTCGTCATCGAACAGCAGAATGGAAAAGCGATTTCCGAATGGTTCATGCGAAGTCTGCGCCACGACCGCACGTTTCGCGAAAGCAGGATTGGCATTGGTGGAATTGCTTTCAACGGGAACGTCGTCGAGCACCGTTTTCCAAATCGCGGGTTTGCCGGAACCGATCAGGATATTTTTGAAACCGGGCGGCGGTTGATCGACGGGATAATCGTCCAGCGGAAAAGTTCGTTCCGCCGCAAACGCTGATCCGGCGAACAGCGCGAAAGCCAAAACCAAAAAGAGTTTCATCGCGGCGAGCCTAACGAATCGGCCTGGGAAATCGAAGTGGAATCACGTCGTGGCACGGCGTCCCCGCCTGTGCGTTTCAGAAGCTCAAGCCGAAAATATCGACGGACGGACGGGACGCCCATGCCACTACAGGACGCGGAACCGTAGCTTGAAAAAGAAAAACGGCACGACGGAAAAATCCACCGTGCCGTTTCATTTAAACTTTTTGAATCAGATCTTCGAAAGTGCGGAACTCGACTCCGTAACCACCGCTTCGCTCCAGAGATTCAGCGAATCCAGCAAACTGTCGAGCCACGGCAAAACCCGGGTTTCCAACGCATCGGACAGCGGCGCGGCTTCTTCCTGTCGGCTCGCGTCATCGACTTCCTGGATGATTCCGCCGAGCTGTTCGAGCTGCCATTTGCGAAGTTGGGTCAGCGAAGCGCGGCCGTTGCTCGGGCCGCAGATGTTGTCCGGCAAAAGGCTCAAGGTCAGCAGCGGTTCCTTCAGCGCGGTGGCCAATCCCCACCAGAGTTCGCGCGCCAGAGAAATTTCATTGATCAACACCAGTTCGACCGCGGATTGCGCGCGGGTGCGGAGCGTGGTGGTTTGTTGCAGCGCCGCGCGAATGAGTTGGGCCGGGACTTCGCTCAGCGTCATGGTTTCCGCTTCCACCTGGCTGAAGCGTTTCCAGGGAAGGCGCGGCTGGGCGAGATTGACCGTTTCGCCATCGACGTTCAGCGCGCAAACAATCCGCTGTTGCTGAAGCGCGAGGGATTCGAGGTAGGAGCGAATCGCCACGAACGACTGCCGGTCGGGTGGAACGTCCACGGAAACACCATCGAGTTTCACTTCAATTGCGCCAGTCGAGTCAAAATTAAAATCGGCCATAATCGACCGACTTGCCTCGCAAATCATGTGCCTCCAGCCGCCCGTCTGGCGAACTTACGTAGAAATACATTTTACCGAAATTGTCCTCGCAGTTTTGAGAGCAAAAGATGGGTGGCCAACTTCCCGAAAAGTTTGGATTTCCTCGGGGAGGACTGGAAGTTCAACGCGCTTGGGACTGTGAAATTGAGAAAGGTTTGACCGAGCCGAGGCTTTGACCCACGTGAAGGAGGAATCTTTTCGCACTGTGTCTCGAACCCGGACAGCAGTGTCCAGCCATGGATCAACGATTCGAGAAAATCTGAAGCGCGGACTTCAGTCCGCGAATTGAAAGATTCCGAAAGAGTTAAAAGAAATTCGGCACAGATATGTTCTGAACTCTGGTTCAACGTTCAGCGTTGAAGGATTGAATGCTGAATATTTTCCCGCCCCAAACCGGCCTAAATGTTCGCTGAAAGACTCGCCGCTTGCTCCCGCCGCAGCTTTGCTGATAAACACGCGTGTGCTTCAAGCCGGCCGCGAACGATCAACTTCCCGCAATCCCTGGACGTGGATTCCCACTTTATATCTGGCCGAAGGTTTGCCGAACGCGATTGTCACCACCATCGCCGTCGTGCTCTACAAAGCGCTCGGGATTTCAAACACTGAGATTACATTCTTCACCGGCCTGTTCTATTTGCCCTGGGTCATCAAACCGCTGTGGAGCCCGGTCGTCGATCTTCTGAAAACCCGCCGACTTTGGATCTGGAAAACACAATTACTGCTCGCCGTCGCTCTGGCTGGTTTGGCGCTGACGCTTTCGACAAAATATTTTCTTCCTTGTTCCATCGCTTTCTTTTGGTTGCTGGCGTTCAGTTCAGCGACGCATGACATTGCGGCGGACGGTTTTTACATGCTGGCGCTGACCGAAGGGGAGCAATCCTTTTTCGTCGGAATCCGGAACCTGATGTTTCGGCTGGCAACATTGATTGCGAAAGGCCCGTTTATTTTTCTCGTCGCAACGCTGGAAAGCCGCACGGGAAATGTGAAAACAGCATGGACGATCGGCTTTATCGCGATGGCGATTCTGTTCGCCGGTTTTGGAACTTATCACCGGTTCGTTCTGCCGAAACCCGATTCCGATCGCGCGGGTGAACCAGGATCATTCGCCCGTTTCTTCAGCGAATTTTCCCGGACGTTCGCCAGCTTTTTTCGGAAGCCGAACATCGGTCTGCTGCTGGCGTTTCTGCTTTTGTATCGTTTCGCCGAAGCGCAACTGTTGCCGATATCGCAGGCGTTTCTGCTCGATCCACGGAACGCGGGCGGACTGGCTTTGAGCGAGGAACAATTCTCGATGATTTACGGAATCGTTGGCGCAATCGCTTTGATGGTGGGCGGAATTGCGGGAGGAATTCTGGTGTCGCGATTCGGACTGCGCAATTGTCTTTGGCCGATGGTTATCATCATGCACGCGCCGGACGCGGTGTTCATTTATCTTTCCTACGCGATGCCCGAGGATTTGAAACTCATCGGGGCGTGCGTGGCGCTGGAAATGTTCGGCTACGGATTCGGTTTTACGGCGTACATGCTTTACATGATCTACATCGCGCGCGGCGAACATCGCACGGCACATTACGCAATCTGCACGGGGTTCATGGCCGCGGGACTGATGCTGCCGCAGATGTGGAGCGGCTGGTTGCAGGAACACCTCGGCTACCAGCATTTCTTTGTCTGGGTGATGCTGGCGACCCTTCCGGGATTTGTGATCACGGCGCTGATTCCGCTGGATCGGAAATTTGGACGGATGGGGGTGGAAGAAGTTAAATAGGTGATGAGTGAATAAGCGATGAGTTAAATAGGTTAAATGAGGAACTGGTTAAATCAGTTGCGCGGCGTCCAGTTGGCGACCGATCCGTCTGGCCTCATTTAACCAACATAACCGCTTCACCTTATTCAACCGATTCAACGATTCCTCACAAACAACGCCAGCGACGCCGTGAAGCCGTGCAGAAAACTTTTCTCACCGACCGGACCGATTTCTCCATTGCAGAAAAATCCCGCCAGACCGATAGGACCGAATTGATCCTGAACACTTTTGGCGTCGTGATTCGGACGGCCAAATAATTGTTCGCCGCGTCCGTTGCAACTGCACAGGCACGCACCGAGGATTTGCTGATTCGAGAGTTTCTGTCGCGCTTGCGCCAGCAGTTCGCTCATGTCTTCCATCGCGGCCGCGGCCGAACGGCGTTGAAATTGCACGGTCTGCCCCAGCCGCGGATACGCTCCGACCGCAATGCAGCCGGACTTGGCATCCGCGGCGAGCAGATTGCGGATCAGAAAATCGCCGCGATGAAAATTCTCCAGGTATTCGTTCACCACCAGGCCGATGAACAGGTTGCCGCTCGCGACTTTCTGTTCGGCGGGAGACAGTTTGCTGAACGTTTCTTCCAGAACTTCGTACGCGGGGCGATTCCCGATTTCGTGAATGACATTTTCTTCCACGCGCGTGAGCGTCCAGGTTTCGCCGATCGGCGTGCAGCCCTGTGAAATAACGCTGGCAAGTTTGATCTCGCCGCCGATGGAAATCGCTACGCCGCCTTCTTCAAACACATCGCCATTCAAATAAACCTGCGTGCGTTGTTCCGAAAAATCGCCACTGGCCAGACCGCCCATCACCGGCAGCGGCGCGTAAGCTTCGTTCCAGCCGCGCAACCAGCTTTCGCTGTCGAGATGAAAAGGATCAATGAACGCCAGCCAGCCATTCGTCTGCTCGGGTTCCACGCCGGTTTCCAATCGCCAATAACCCGGGCCGTTGGCTTCCTCCACCTGTTCCTGCGCGAAATGATAGGCTTTCAATTCCGCGCCCGGCAGCGAATAAAGTGCCAGTGAAATCCCGGCGTTCTCCTCGATTTCTTCCGCGCCGGCAATCAGCGCCTGGCTGGAACATCCGGCCAGCAATGAAACCTGCGCGTGAACGCGAATGATTTCGAGAATCGTTTGCGCTTTCGAAAAAAACTTCGGCGTGAGGAACACCAGTCCGAGATCCACGCGGGTCGATTTGAGCTGAGCACGCAGATTCTCCGCCCATTGCTGAAGCCCGGTTTCATTGAAGTCGCCGTTCCAGTGCGCTGCGACGGAAAAATCATTATTCACTGAGGCAAGTTAATGACGGCAAACTCGAAAGCAAACGAGAGAATCCGTTTTGAGAAAATTTTTTCGCCAGCGGACGAATCCGGCGTTAATGAGCCCACAAAAAAAAGACGAAGCCGGATGCATTGGCCTCGTCTCCTGAACCGGCGCTGCGGTCAAATCACCTTCGGCGTGTGCCGATTTTTGAAGGTCAATTCCGCAATGCCTGATTTATCAAGTTCGCCGAGGCCTTCTACCACCATGCGGTCATATTGTTTCTTGGCCGCAATCGCGAGGGGCAGATTAAGTTTTTGGGATTTGCCGAGTTTCAGCGCAATGCCCGAATCCTTCGCCGCATGCGCAGCGGAAAAGAAACAGGAATGCTCGCGGTTCTGCATGTCTTCACCATCGGTCTGGAGAACGCGGGAATTTGCGCCGGTTTCAGAAAACACTTCGCGCACCATGTTCAGATCCAGGCCCAACGCGTCCGCGGTTCCGAGACCTTCCGCCAGACCCGCGGTGTTGATATTCATGACCATGTTCACGAGTGCTTTGACCTGGGCCGCTTTTCCAGCACTGCCGATGTAACGCGGCGCGGTACTGAGTTTTTCAAGAATCGGTTTCGCGCGTTCGAACGCTTCCGGTTTTCCGCCGCACATCAGGTAAAGCGTTCCTTCACGGGCCTGTGTGATGCTGGACGCCATGCAGGCTTCAAGCGATTGCGCACCGGCTTTTTCGGCTTTCGCTTCGACCCAAACGTGAATCTCCGGCGTGACCGTGGCGCAATTGATGAACAGTTTCCCTTTCGCGCGGCTCAACAAACCACCGCCGAAAATCTTCTTCATCGCCTTGTCATCGGTGACCACGGTGATGATCGCGTCGGAGGCTTTTGTCACCGCGCGCAAATCTTCCACGGCCGTGGTTCCCAATTCCTGCGCAAGCGCCTGGGCGGTTGCCGTGTTCGTATCGTAAAGGGCGGCGATTTCAAATCCGCTGTCCTTCAAGCGTCGCGCCATGTTCGCGCCCATCCGGCCAACACCAACGAATCCAATTTTCATAAAATCCTTTCGCAGAGTTTACTGCTACGTTACCGGCGAGAATGCGAACGCGCAAAGGCGGAAACCAGGTTCATCAAGGTGGATCATTTCAAATAAGGCTGGAAGAACCCTCCCCATGAACCCTGGCGCCTCCTCTCCCCATCCCTCTCCCGTCCGATGGGAGAGGGAGACCGATGACGCGTATGGACTTCAATGGCGCGTTTCGGCAAACGCGTAAAACGTTCCCCCTCTCCCATCGGATGGGAGAGGGTTGGGGTGAGGGTAATGGCAAATTTGCACCCGAGGTCGCAACCTTGTCTTGAGGTAAACTGCGTTTGCTCTGCTGAGTCATTTCTTTGTAACGCAAAGTCCAAACGGAACAATTCGGAATCGCGCCTTTGGACCTTTGCACCTTGGCGTTGAAATTTCCTCACGTGCAGAAAAACAGCCTGACGTCAGCGAATCTGTTTTCTATTCTGCCACCATGGCAAAGATCAGCGCGGGATTGCTGATGTATCGCATCAGCGACGGCGAATTGGAATTTCTGCTCGCGCATCCCGGCGGCCCGTTCTGGAAAAATCGGGATGCCGGCGCGTGGACGATTCCGAAAGGCGAAATTCAATCCGGCGAGGAGCCGCTGGCCGCGGCGCAACGCGAGTTTTCGGAAGAGATCGGTTTGAAACCGGAAGGCCATTTCATCCCGCTCACACCGATCATTCAAAAAGGCGGCAAGATCGTTCACGCCTGGGCGTTTGAAAGTGATTGCGATACGACCTGCATCCGCAGCAACACGTTTCAAATGGAATGGCCGCCCAGGTCCGGTCGCTTCGAGGAATGTCCGGAAGTGGATCGCGCCTGCTTTTTCCGAATGGCGGAAGCGAAACAGAAAATCAATCCGGCACAGGCAGCGTTTCTCGAAGAGTTGCAGAGAATTTATCGAACCTGACCGAGCCGCGCTGGTCAAATCCGGCATTCGGAATCCAAAAAGATCCGAGACTGAACTCTACAGTCGAACGTGCCAGTGCAGATGTCGCAGAATCGGATTTCTGATTCGGATTTTTTTCGCCGTTACTTCTTCAGCCACGGCGCGATTTTTTCTCCGTCCCAAATCGCTTTCACCGGCTGACGTTCTCGAACCAGCGCGGCTTGCTTTCCGCTCACCAGCACTTCCGCCGCTAGCGAACGCGTGTTGTAGTTCGACGCCATCACGAAGCCATACGCTCCCGCGCTGAGCAAGGCGATGTGATCGCCTTCGCCCAGTTTCGGCAGCGGACGATCCTTGCAGAAATAATCACCGGATTCGCAAATCGGACCAACGACATCAGTCTCAATCTTCGCGCCGTTCTTTTGAGTCAAGGGAACGATCTCGTGATACGCCTCGTAAAATGCCGGACGAATCAGGTCGTTCATCGCCGCGTCCACGATCAGGAAATTCTTTTTGCCCGTGCGCTTCACATACTCAACCCGCGTCACAAGAATACCTGCGTTGCCGGAAATGAAGCGGCCCGGTTCGATCTGAATGCGCAATCCCAGCGGCTGCAACAGCGGGAGCAGGCGATCCGCATACCGCTGCGGCGTGAGAATATTTTTCGAAGATCCGCCTTTCCACCAATCGGCGGAACCGCTTTCAAGTGCGGGATTGTAAACAATGCCCAGCCCGCCGCCGATGCTCAGAAATTCCAGTTTATATTTCGCTTTCAACCGCTGAACGAGTGGCAGCATTTTGCGAACGGCCTCCTCGAACGGCGTCACGGTCGTGATCTGTGAACCGATGTGCATCTGCACGCCGCGCAGCCAAAGATTTTTCTTTTTGGCGGCGCGCGCATAAACGCCTTCCACTTTTTCGAACGCGATGCCGAATTTGTTTTCGTACGTGCCGGTCGTGATCTTGGCGTGTGTTTTCGCTTCAACATTCGGATTCACCCGCACGGCCACGGGCGCGATTTTCTTCAAGCGCGCGGCGACGCGGTTGATGCGTTCCAGTTCGGCTTCACTTTCGACATTGAATGAGTAAACGCCTTTGCGCAGCGCGAATTCAATTTCGGCTTCGGTTTTGCCGACGCCCGCGAAAACACATTTCTTCGGATCGCCACCGGCTGCGATGACGCGCTGAAGTTCGCCGCCGCTGACGATGTCGAATCCGCTGCCGAGATTCGCCAGAGTCCGCAACACAGCGAGATTTGAATTCGATTTCATCGCGAAACAGATCGTGTGATCCAGCGGCGCGAGCGCGCGATCCAGCTTTTGGAAATGATCGGTGAGCGTGCCTTGCGAATAGATGTAAAGCGGCGTGCCGAATTTTTTGACGAGCGATTCGACCGCGACGCCTTCGCAGAAAAGCTTTTTGCCAACGTAATGAAAACCGTGCATGGGCTGGGAGTTTAGGGGGCGGCTGTGAAACATCAAGATTTGGGAATGTGGAACAACGAACTCTGAACATCGAACATCGAACTTCGAACGATCAGGCAGCGTCGAACATGGGCGCATTCTTCGGAGTTCGAAGTTCTGAGTTCGTTGTTCGGTGTTTCCACCTCAATTTTCCCAATAAAAAACCCGCCAGAGTGCCTGGCGGGTAGCGGAGAAAAATTCCAATCAATGATTGGCGAGAACTTTGGCGCGCGCCTCGTGATATTGATCCGGCGTGAGCTTGTCGGCTTTGTATTGTTCCAACAGTTCCGCCAGGCGTTGTTCCTGTTCGGCGGTCAAGCCGGTTGGCGGAGCGGAGAGCGGCGGGAAAGCGTTTGGATCTTTGCGGCGCGTGACTTCTTTCGATTTCTCGGCTTTTTCAACCTTCGGTTGTTCGGCTTTTTCCGGTTCCTTATTCGCGGGCGCGCTGACGACTTCGGTTTTCGCGGCTGCTTTCTGCTTTTCAATCTCGCTCATCTTTTCGCGCAGAGCTTCGCGCGCTTTCTCAACGTCGTTTTCAGAAACAGCGGGCGGCGGTGTTTGAAAAATATTCTCCTGCATCGCGGGAGTTTCCGTGGCCGGCTGTTGAACGACAGCGGGCGCGGAGGTTGTGGCCGGTTCGGCGGGAGCGGTGTTTTCCAGTTCGCTCATTTTCTGGCGCAAGGCTTCGCGGGCTTTTTCAATTGCTTCATCCGAAGCGCGATGGGCCGGGGCCGGCGTGGCGGTCGTCTGTTTGGAAGGTTCCTGAATGACCGCGGGCGCCGGTGTGGCGACGGGTGTTTCGGCGGCGGGCTTTTGCGCCTGAACCGGAGCTTGCTCCGGCGCGGTGGCGTTGCTCAATTCGTTCATTTTCTGACGCAGCGCTTCGCGGGCTTTCTCGATGGCATCGTCGGAGGCGCGATGCGTTCCAGAAATTTGCGGCGCGGGTTGAGCAGCGGGGGCTTGACTTGCTGCGGGAGCCGCGGGTTTGGCGGCGGGCGGTTCGGTTTTCGGAGCGGGCGTGGCTTCCGTTGCTGATTGCGCCCCGGCGGGATTCAGCGCTTGTTCCAAAGCCGCGCGGGCCTTGCGCTGCGCTTCGGTATCCTGCGCCTGCGAGAAATTGAGAGAGAGAATAGTGGTCGCCACGCAGGCAAAAAGAATGCGTCTTGGAATCTGCATGGCTGCTTTTTACGGGAAATCCAAAAGTGATGCAATAGCGGAGCAGGAACAAAAAGGGATGATTCCCTGTCCCGTCCGGGCTATCGTCCACGTCGCTGTCTCCGGGAATCCAAATGCGCCATCCCGCTTCGTCCTCTTACTCTCAATCTTCACTCTTACTCTTAATCTCACTTGGCTGGTTCATTGAAGGTTCCCGGGAGATTAAGAATTAAGAATTAAGAGTAAGATTAAGAGTTAAGCCGAATTCATGCAGCGGGAATGGGGAGCGCGCCCGCCTCGGGCGCAATCAGCCGCGCCCTCGCGGCTGATTTTTGAGGCGTGGAAAGGACGAACCGTTTGGTGCTGGTGTGAGCCGCTAAGTTCGGCGCGAGGACGCGCCCAACAGCAGCCGGGCGGCTGTGCTTCCCGAACGAATAAACTGCATCGTTCCGATCAAGAGTTAAGAGGGAGATTATGATGATGAATCCCGCAGCGTGCTCTCCGATTTTGGCTTTTTCAAAAACAATTTTGACATGGCTTTAATTCAAATTATTGTTTCAAACGTTCGTATGAATTGCTGCGAAACGAAAACGCGAATCCTGGATGTGGCGGAAGAATTGTTCGCCGAGCAGGGGCTGGAACGCGTTTCAATCCGGCAGATCACCGAGGTCGCCCGGGTCAATCTCGCGGCGGTGAATTATCATTTCGGCAGCAAGGATGATTTGATCGCGGCGGTTTTCGAACGCCGTATTGCGCCGGTGAACCAGGCCCGGATGGCTGCGCTGGAGGCGCTGGAAGCCACCACTGGAAAAAAGTTGCCGAAGGTGGAACAGATTCTGGAAGCAATCATTCGTCCGACCTTGATCGGGCCGGCCGCGGATTCGAAAGGCCAGACGGTTTTTGCGCATCTGATGGGGCGTTGCCTGGTGGAAACCACGCCCGGGCTCGAGGCGTTGCTGAAACAACAATTCGATCCGTTGATCAATCGCATGGATAATATGCTGATGAAAGCTCTGCCCCGGTTGTCGCGCGCCGAAATTTTCTGGCGGCGCAAATTCACTTTTGGCGTGCTGCATCATTGGCTACTGACCAAAGACCGCTTCACTCCGCCGAAAGAAATTGATGTGGAGGGGCAGATAAAATTGCTGATTTCGTTCGTTACTGCGGGGTTCCGCGCCGCCTGATTTTTCCTTCTTATGAAATTGATTCCTACCCAATGGTTGTTGCTTTGTTGCCTGACGCTGCCTGCCGCCGGACTGCTGAGTGGTTGTGAAAAGAAATCCGCCGCGCCGCCGCAACGTCCGCCCGCGGAAGTCTCGGTGCTTACCGTGACCATGGAACCGGTCAGCCTCACAACGGAATTGCCGGGCCGCATCAATCCCGTTCGCGAAGCGCAGGTGCGCGCGCGCGCCACAGGCATTCTGCTGAAACGCCTGTTCGAGGAAGGCGCGAATGTGAAGGAAGGCGATGTGCTTTTCGAAATTGATCCCGAGCCGCTCGAAGCGCAGTTGAACAGCGCCAGGGCTTCGCTCGCCCGGGCGGAAGCGGCATTGAAGGAATCCACCGCGACCGTGAAGCGTTACCAGGAACTCGTTAAAATCAACGCGGTCAGCCAGCAGGTTTTTGATGAAGCGCAGGCTACGCTCGGCCAGAACGAGGCGGAAGTGCTCGCGGGAAAAGCGGCGGTGCGAACGGCTGAACTGAATCTTGGATACGCGAAAGTCACCGCGCCGATTTCCGGACGCATTGGCCGCGCGCTCGTTACGGAAGGCGCCTTGGTCAGCGCGGCGGAAGCGACGCAGCTCGCGGTGATTCGCCAATTGGATCCGGTGTATTTCGATTTCACCCAATCCAGCATGGACCTCATTCGATTGAAGCGCGCGTTGGCTGATCAATCACAGAACAACTCACAACCGGCGGAAGCTTCTGTGACTTTAGTGCTGGAGGATGGAACGCAATATCCCGAACGCGGCAAAGTTTTGTTCTCCGATGTTTCCGTCGATCCCACCACGGGAATGGTGACCTTGCGCGCGTTGGTTCCGAATCCGAACAACCTGCTGCTGCCGGGAATGTTCGTGCGCGGCCAGATCGTGCAACGCGTGGTTCCCGATGCGATCACCATTCCGCAACGCACCGTCACGATGGGTGCGGGCGGCAATGCCACCGTGCTGGTCGTGAACAGCGAAAACAAAGTCGAACTCCGCAAGATCGACATTGATCGCATGATGGGAACGAAAGTGCTCGTGGCGCGTGGATTGAAAGCCGGCGAACGCATCATTGTCGAAGGTTCGCAAAAAGCGCCGCCGGGTTCCACGGTCGTGACGGTTCCCTTCAACTCCGATTCCGCCGCCGGTTCCGTCGCCAGCGCCGCTCATTAAGGATTCAACATGGCCCGCTTTTTTATTGATCGCCCAATCTTCGCCTGGGTGGTGGCGATTCTCATCATGGTGCTCGGCGGATTGTCGATCACGCGTTTGCCCATTGCGCAATATCCGAACGTCGCGCCGCCGTCCATTTCCGTAACCGCGACTTACGCGGGCGCTTCGGCTGAAACGCTGCAGGACACGGTTACTTCAGTGATCGAGCAACAGCTCAACGGCATCGACAACCTCCTTTACATGTCGTCCAGCAGCGATGCCTCGGGACAGGCGACGATCAATCTGTATTTCAATCCCGGCACCAATCCCGACACGGCGCAGGTGCAGGTGCAGAATAAAATTCAGCTCGCCACACCGAGTCTGCCGCAGACCGTGCAGCAACAGGGCGTCGTGGTCGCCAAATCCACCCGCAATTTCATGATGTTCTTCACGCTGTCCACGGAGGACGACAGCCTCGATCAGGCGGCATTGGGAAATTACATCGCGGCGAATGTGCTCGATCCGATCCGGCGTGTCAGCGGTGTGGGCGAAGCAATCATGTTCGGTTCGCAATACGCCATGCGCATCTGGTTGAACCCGGATCGCATGACCAGCTTCGGCCTGACAGCCAGTGACGTGACGACTGCGATTGAGAATCAAAACCGGCAGGTGCCTGTCGGTCAGATCGGCGCGAATCCATCCGTGGAAGGCCAGGAACTGAATGTCATCATGCAGGGCCGGACGACGTTGCGGACGGTTCCGGAATTCGAGCAGATCGTTCTGCGCATGAATCCCGACGGCTCGCGCGTGTTGCTCAAGGACGTTGCGCGGGTCGCGCTCGGCGCGGAAAATTATGGAACGCAGGCGCGCGTCAACGGTCATCCAGCCGCCGCGGTCGCAATCAAACTCTCGCCGTCCGCGAATGCGTTGAAGACGGCGAAAGCCGTCCAGGCGAAGGTCGATGACCTGGCGGAATTCTTTCCGCCCGGTGTTCGCGTCAATTATCCGCTGAACACTTCGTCGTTCGTTCGCATTTCCATTGAAGAAGTTTTGAAGACGCTCGCGGAAGCCATTTTCCTGGTGTTCCTCGTGATGTATCTGTTCCTCCAGAATTTCCGCGCGACACTGATTCCCACGATCGTTGTTCCTGTGGCGCTGCTGGGAACGTTTGGCGCGATGCTCGCGTTCGGCTTTTCCATCAATGTGCTGACAATGTTCGGCATGGTGCTGGCCATCGGCATTCTGGTCGATGACGCCATTGTCGTGGTGGAAAACGTGGAACGCATTATGGCGGAAGAAGGTTTGTCGCCGCTCGAAGCCACGCGCAAAGCGATGGGTCAGATCACCGGCGCGCTGGTCGGCATCACGCTGGTGCTGACGGCAGTGTTCATTCCGATGGCGTTCTTCAGCGGATCGGTCGGAAATATCTACCGGCAATTCTCGCTCTCGCTCGTGTCGTCCATGTTGTTCTCGGTTTTCCTCGCGATGTCGCTGACGCCGGCCTTGTGCGCCACGCTGCTCGCGCCGATTCCGAAAGGACACAAGCACGAGAAGGGCGGGTTCTTCGGCTGGTTCAACCGCGGATTCGGCCGCGCGACGACGCGTTATCAAACGCTGGTTGGAAAAATCCTGAAGAAAACCGTGATCTCGATGATTGCGTTTGCCGTCATTATTGGCGCGGTGGCGTGGCTTTATCTGCGAATGCCGTCCGCATTTTTGCCGGCGGAGGATCAGGGTTATTTCATCACGAACATTCAATTGCCCGTGGGCGCGACGCAGGAACGCACGTTCGAGGTGTTGAAGCAGGTGGAAGATTATTATTCCAAACAACCGGAAATCGAGAGCTTCATCACGGTCGCGGGTTTCAGCTTCAATGGCCGCGGACAAAACTCCGCGCTGTCCTTCGCGCGGCTCAAAGACTGGAGCGAACGTTCCGGCAAAGACCATTCCGTGCAGGCGGTTATCGCGCGCGCTTCAGGTTATTTCGCGAAGGTGAAAGACGCGATTATCTTTCCGGTGAATCCGCCGGCCATTCCGGAAATGGGCAATTCCTCCGGCTTCGATTTTCAGCTCCAGGATCTCGGCGGCCTGGGGCATGACAAGTTGATGGAAGCGCGCGATCAATTGCTCGGCATGGCGGCGAAAAATCCGAATGTCGTCGGCGTGCGTCCGCAAGGTTTGGAAGACGCGGCGCAATTGAAGATTGATGTCGATCAGGACAAAGCCAGCGCGCTCGGCGTTTCGCTCGCAGAAATCAATTCCACGCTGCAAACCAGCTTCGGCTCGACTTACGTGAACAACTTCGTGAACGGCAATCGCGTCCAGCGCGTCATCGTCCAGCTCGATGCGCCATATCGTATGTCGCCGAACGATGTGAAAGACGTTTTCGTGCGGAACAAAACCGGCGAGATGGTTCCGTTGTCGGCGTTCACCACGATGAAATGGACTTACGGTTCGCCGCAGTTGCAGAAGTACAATGGCTTTCCGTCAATTGAAATCGTGGGCGCCGCGCCGCCGGGAAAGAGCACCGGCGAAGCGATGGCTGCGATGGAGGAAATGGCTGCGAAATTGCCGACCGGCATCAGCTACGAATGGACCGGCCAATCCTTTGAAGAACGGCTCGCGGGAGCGCAGGCGCCGATGCTTTACCTGTTGTCGCTGCTCGTGGTTTTCCTGTGTCTGGCCGCGCTTTATGAAAGCTGGACGATTCCGTTCTCGGTGATTCTCGTGGTGCCGCTCGGCGTTCTCGGTGCGTTGCTCGCGGCCACAATGCGCGGTTTGCCGAACGACGTTTATTTCAAAGTCGGTCTGCTGACGACCGTGGGTCTCGCCACGAAGAACGCGATTCTGATTATTGAATACGCAAAGGATCTTCAGGCTGCGGGCCGCGATCTGATCGAAGCGACGCTCGAAGCGGTGCATCTGCGATTGCGCCCGATTCTGATGACTTCGTTCGCGTTCATTCTCGGTGTGATGCCGCTGGTCGTAAGTCGCGGTGCGGGATCGGCGAGCCAGAACGCAATCGGCACGGGGGTCGCGGGCGGCATGTTTGCGGCGACGGCGCTCGGCATCTTCATGGTGCCGGTTTTCTACGTCGTCGTGATGCGCGTGTTCAAAGCAAAGCCCAAATCGCATCTCGCGCCCGGTGCGCTTGAACCCGGAACGGGCGGAGGGGAGAAGACTGTATGAAGAATGTGATTTTGATTCCTGCGCTCGCGCTCGCGTTGACGGGCTGCACGATGGCGCCTCGATATGAACAACCGGCGGCGCCGGTCAGTTCCGCCTGGCCGAGGGGAAATGACGGTAATACGAACGGAGCAGCAGCCGCGGATATCGAATGGAAAACATTCTTCACCGATCCGCGCCTGCAGGAATTGATCGCGCTCAGCCTGGAACACAATCGTGATCTGCGCATTGCCGCGCTGCGGGTTGAGCAAACGCGCGCGCATTATCGGATTCAACGTTCCGCGCTGTTTCCGTCCTTGGATGGCAACGCGAGTTTTGTCCGGCAGCGCACGCCGGAAACGGTTTCCGTCACCGGCGATTCCATCACTGCCAGCGCTTACGATGTCAACGTGGGCGCGGCGTTTGAACTGGATTTGTTCGGACGCGTTCGCAGTTTGAAACGCGCGGCGCTGGAACAATATTTCGCCAGCGATGAAAATCGCAAAAGCGTTCAGATCGCGCTGATCTCGGAAGTCGCGTCGCAATATTTGATCCTGCAGCAATTGCGTGAAGCGCAGGCTTTGGCGGAGGACACGCTGCGCGCGGTGCAGTCTTCCTTCGAATTGAATCAGCGCAGCTTCGAAGCCGGCGCCGCTTCGGAACTCGATTTGCGCACATCGGAAGTGCAGGTGCAGACCGCGCGCGTGAACGTCTCGCGTTATCGCGAATTGCGCGCGCAAGCGGAAAATGCGCTGGCGTTGCTGATCGGCCAGCCGTTGCCGGAAAATCTGCCGGCCGGTTATTCGCTGCGCGAACAGCCGTTGCTGACGGATTTGCCGGCGGGCGTTCCCTCGGAAGTGTTGCAGCGGCGTCCGGACATTCTCGCGGCGGAACACGTTTTAAAATCCGCCAATGCCAACATCGGCGCGGCCCGCGCGGCGTTCTTTCCGAGAATTCTCCTGACCGGCGCGGCGGGAACGGCGAGTGCGAAGTTGAGCGATTTGTTCACCGGACCGTCATTCGCGTGGAATTTTTCACCGCAGATTACGGTTCCGATTTTCAGCGGCGGACGCAATCGCGCGAACCTCGACGTCGCGCAACTGGAAAAGCAGATCGAAATCGCGAGCTATGAACGCGCGATTCAAACCGCGTTTCGTGAAGTCGCGGATGCGCTGGTGGTGCGCTCCCACGTGGAAGAACGGCTCGATGCGCAAGCCAAACTCGTGGCGGCGCAACAGAAACGTTTTGACCTGACCAACGCGCGATATCATCAGGGCGTGGACGATTATCTCGCGGTGCTGCTGGCGCAACAGGATCTTTATGTGGCGCAGCAGAACCTGCTGGAATTCCAGGCCGCGCGCCTGATGAATGCGGTCACATTATATCGCGCGCTCGGCGGCGGCTGGACCAACGCAGACGATTCGAGTGTGACGTTCTCACAGAAGTGAAAACTGAACGCGAAGATGCGAAGAAAAGCGCGTTGATCTGATTCACGAGTCTGCCGAGTTCGCAATTTCCTTCCGTGTATTTCGTGTGATTCGCGGTTCAGAAAATGAATGCGAAGTGAAATCAGGATTTGCCGCGCCCGCTTCCTGAACGGGATTCAGAACAGCGACAATTGCGCGCCGCCCGGTTTGCGAAACGCAGCGGTGGAAAGCTTCGGATGATTTCCCCCGATCCCGTATTTGCGGCAGGCGACGTCGAACAGTTTTTCCATCTGCTCGGCGAAAATGCCTTCGCCGCTCATGCGCTCCCCAAAGTTGGATTGATATAACTTGCCGCCACGCATCGCGCGAATGCGATTCAGCACGTTGTCTTTGCGATCCGGGAAATGCGTTTGCAGCCAGTGTTCAAACATCGGCGCAACGGCGTGCGGCAAACGCAACGGCACGTACCCGGCGAATGTCGCTCCCGCTTCCACCGCGGCGCGAATCAGCGACGGAATTTCGCAATCAGTCAGGCCGGGAATCATCGGAGCGAGATTGACGCCGATGGGAATGCCTGCGTCGGAAAGTTTCCGGATTGCGGCCAGGCGCGCTTCCGGCGGTGAAGTGCGCGGCTCCATCACTTTGCGAATTTCCGGATCCAGCGTCGTCAATGAAATGCAAACCGTCGCGGCCTGATGTTCGGCCAGTCTTGAAAGCACGTCGATGTCGCGCGTGACCAGCGCATTTTTGGTGATCAAGCCGACCGGATTGCGAAATTCTGCAAGCACTTCCAGACAGCCGCGCGTGAGTTTGAGTCGGCGTTCAATCGGTTGATAACAATCCGTGACACCGCTCATGGCGATCACCTGCGGCTTCCATTTTTTCGCTGAAAGCTCGGCGCGCAACAAAGCGGGTGCGTTTTCCTTCACCATGATTTTCGTTTCGAAATCCAGGCCGGAGGAGAATCCGAGATATTCATGAAACGGCCGCGCGTAACAATAAATGCAGCCGTGCTCGCAGCCACGATAGGGATTGATGCTGGTCTCGAAACCAATGTCCGGGCTGTTGTTGTAAGCGATGATTGTTTGTGTGGTGTCCTTGAGAAACAGCGTGCGGGGCAGGGGATCGTCCTCGGGATTCCAATCCTCATCACGCTCCAGCGCGATTGGCTCGAAGCGGTTCGGCGGGTTCTGCATCGTGCCGCGCGCGGGCAGAGGTTTCGGGTTTTCGGACATTGGGTAGCAGCATACGCTAATTTTCGGCGCGGAAAACAAGGAACTCTGAACGATTCACTTCGAATTCAAGGCGGCTGGAGTTTTATAGGAAATTGCGAACGCAAGTAGCGCAGGTTGGCAACCTGCTGTTTCGCCGGCTGGCAGCCGGCAGGGCGTGAAAGGTTTACGCGCTGAGAATTTCCTAATCGCTTTTCAGATCTCCGCCCGGCGGATTGCCAATCCGCGACACAGCCGGCTGCCAGTCGGCGCTACGTGCGCTACGTGGTTCGCGGATAGCGAGGCCTTCAACAGTTCTATTGCTCCTGCCGAGCGGCTGCGGCATTGTAGGGTCGCATGACTCCACGCCGAGTCCACGAAGGTTCCTTGCGGCCGGATCGTCTCGCACTCACGAGACTGCTCTGGGCCGTGGGCATTTCTGTGGTGGTTCATCTGTTGTGCTACGGCGGATACCGGCTCGGAAAAAAATACAATGTCTGGAGCGCGATTCACCTGCCCGCCTGGCTGGAGAAAACCAAAATGCTTTCCTCGGTGAACACGCAGACAAAACAGCCGCCGCCGCAGGAAGCGCCTTTGATGTTCGTAGATGTGAACCCGCAGCTCGCGACGGTCGAGCCGCCGAAGGACGCGAAGTTTTATTCCAATAAAAATTCACAGGCCGCCAATCAGGAAGCGGATCACGAAGCCGACATTCCGAAAATAACGGGCGAGCAGACGGACATGGTGAAAGCGGAAGACGTGGATCGTTCGAAGCTGGATCGCTTGCAGCCGAATTTTCCAAACAAAGAACCTGAACCCGAGCCGGAACAAGCCAAGCCGCGAACGCCTCAACCGGCTGGCGATCTCGCCATGGCCAAACCGGAAACGCAATTGCGCAAAGAGGAAGGCACGGCAGAACGCGCGCGACCGCGAACGATCAAAGAAGCGATTTCACGATTGAACCGGAATCAATTATCCGGCCGCAAAATGAAGCAGGAAGGCGGCGTGAATCGACGTACAGAATTCACTTCGCTCGACGCCAAAGCCACGCCGTTCGGAGATTACGACGCCGCTTTTATCGAAGCGGTGGAGAATCGCTGGTTTGGTTTGCTCGATAACAATCCGAACATGAATTATCGGAACGGAAAAGTCGTGTTGCGTTTTCATCTTACTTACGACGGCCGCATCACGGATATGGAGGTCGTGGAAAACACAGTCGGCCAAACGCTCGGGCTGTTCTGCCAGAAAGCGATCACCGATCCCGCGCCGTACGCGAAATGGCCCCGCGACATGCGGCTGCTGCTGGAAAAAGATTATCGCGAAATTCAATTCGCGTTTTACTACTACTGAACAAAGCACATTCGGATCAGTCAGAGGATTATCATGGAACTGGTTATTTATATTTTGTTGATCACCACGTCGGTGGTCGGACTGGCGTTCATCGTCGAACGCGGCCTGGCACTGCGCTGGAATAAAGTCGTGCCGCCGGAAGTCACCGCAGCGGTGGATTCCTGTCAAACGCATGAAGATGTGCCGATGCTGAAACGCGTTTGCCAGCAGCACGACTCGCCGCTGAGCCGATTGCTGCTGCTCGCGGCGGAACATCTGACCTGGCCGAAATCAGAGAACGTCGATGCGATTCAAACCCGTGCGCGGCGGGAACTCGTGAAGCTGGAACGGGGATTGGTTGTTCTGGAAATCATTGTGGGCATCGCGCCGCTGCTTGGGCTGGTTGGAACAATTATTGGAATGATGACGGTCTTTGCGGATGTCGGACACGCGGGGTTGAACGACGCCGCGAAACTCGCGCAAGGCATTGCGCTGATTCTGCGCGCCACGCTGATTGGTTTGATGATCGCGATTCCGTCGCTGATTTTCTGGAGTTATTACACGAAGAAGATCGAGATTCTCGCCGTGGAAATGGAAACGTTGTGCGATGAATTCATTCGCCGGCAATATCGCGAGGAGAAGTGATGAGTGGACAAATGCCAGGTTACAAATGCCAGGTTTCAACTTTCAAATTGGCGCGATCGCGTAACTGCGGAGCTTTGGGTTCCCTCGCCCCGCAGCGAAGCCTGGGGAGAGGGGCAGGGAGAGGGGATTTTGAGCTAAAAACCTCCTCACCCC
>DASTXC010000010.1:0-14747 GCA_035765675.1 Verrucomicrobiia bacterium | reverse complement strand
ATGCTTCACAAGCAAGGTTAGATGAAAATTCAGATACAAGAGGGCCGGGGTGAGGAGGTTTTTAGCTCAAAATCCCCTCTCCCTAGCCCTCTCCCCGCGCTTCGCTGCGGGGCGAGGGAATCGAAAAGGGTGCGGGTGTCAAGTTGCGCCCTCTGCCTCATACCCGGAAGAACAAGTCAACCAAGCGCTGACTTTCTTATCGTTAAATGGAAAAAACCGCCCCTCCCTGGGTGGCGGTTGAGAATCTGTTGGCGGAGTATTTATAGCCTCCAAGCGGATTCGCTGTATGGGGCGAAACCCTTAGACGATTGAAAAAAGAACAGGCGCTTCCGCCTGTTCTGTCATCGAACTGCTGCTGAATCAATGGCGTTTGCCGCGCGCAGTGGTGGTTTCTTCCTCTTCCGATTCTTCGCCTTCGGCTTCTTCGACGTTGATCGTGCTTTCGGCGACTTCCGTCAGCTTTTCATCCGTTTGCTCTTCTTCGCCCAATGTTTCTTCGAGCAGATCGGCAGCTTCATCTTCACCCAGGAGGCGCGCCCAGGAAATCAGCGAACCGTAGGATGCGATTTCGTAATGCTCGACTTTTTGCGCGGCGCAGATCAAAGCAGCATCGCCCTCTTCTTCTTCGATCAACTCCTTGCCTTCAGCAACGAGGCCTTCCATCGCTTTGCACTTTTTTCCTTTGGGAGTTTCGTCGAACAATTCGAAAACTTTTTCCAGTCGTTCGATGTGGCCTTCGGTTTCTTCGAGATGCATTTCGAAAGCTTCCTTCAGTTCTTCGTGTTCGGCCGCTTTGGCCATTTTGGGCAACGCCTTCGTTATCTGTTTCTCGGCATCGTACAGGTCTTTCAGTTCTTCAATAAACGTTTCTCGCAAATCACTCATAATTTTTCTCCTATGGTTAACGGTTGTCCGCGAACCATACGTTGATGAGAAAAACGTCTCAATGGGTTGAACACCGGGGGAGAGTGGGTTCCAAAAATATCGAATGGCCGCGCCCCACAGAATCCATGCGGTTAAATTGTTTTGATCTTTGTCAACGCAGAGACGCTGAGAAACGCAGAGGAACGCAAAGTTTCAAATTTAATCGGAACCTAATGCGATCTGGCGGTCTGGATCACCGAATCTTTCTCCGCGCCGACTCGGTGTCCTTTGCGTCTCTGCGTTTTTGCCACGGCCCTCGCCCGCGGGAGCCGCACCATCACTCGAAACGGATTCACTGCGCCGGCGCGAGCATTCCGATATCAGTGCTCAGTTTGTTGGCAGCTTCACCATCCACCCATTTCACCAGCGCGATGAAGTTCACCAGCGTGGGACTGTTCGGATTGGCTTTGAACATGTTCTTGAGACTGTTCATCACCTTATTGTAGGTCGCGGCGTATTTCTCGTGCATCAAACGCGTGACATACGTTTCCATAATCGCGCGGGCGACCGGATCCGTGCTGCCGTCGGGAAGATAAGGAAGCTGGCAGAACACGCGAATGAACGAAATCGGATCTGCTTCCGTCAACGTCACCCAGCTTTGCTTGATTTCATCCGCTTCATATTTCGCATGCAAACGCGCGCGCATGGCATTCGCAATCGCGGAGGGGTCGGTGCGATTTTGAATCTGGATTTTGATTTTTTCCCAGGCGAGTTGCCGTTCCATTTCCGGTGAAACGGTGACTTCCGGTTTGATTTGATCCAGACCGCTCAATCCGAGTTCCTTGCCCACGGCCTTGCCCAGCGCTTCCGCGTCGTCTTTGCGGAGACGATCGGTATCCATGATCGCGCGAACGACAAGACGTTGCATGTCGGAATCGATCAATCGCAGCACGGGCGCAAGCTCCGGCGCTTTCGGGGAACTCTGCGGCGGAATCAAATGCTTCACAAACTCCGGAATGACGTGGTGCATGATGTCATCCGAAATCGGCGCTTTTTGCGAACGCAATGTCAGCACATATCGCAGCGTTCGCGCCGTGCCGCCGCCTTTGCCGATGTTGTTGATCACGGCGTGGCGGTAATCTGTGTTCAGCACAAACGCCAGCAAGCCTTCTGCCTGTTCAATCGCCTTTTCATCCAGACCATCCTGCGAGCCGCCGATCACGAGATGCTCGATCAACACCGGCAGGCGTTGCGTGAAAACAATTTCCGGCGATTCCGTTCCCTGGTTGTCGTAGTAATGAATCAGTTCGAGAATGAACGAAAGTTTCTGAAACGTATTCTTCTGAGCCGTCGCCTGTTCCGTGGCCGCTTTGCTGGCTTGAACATGCTGATACAACGCCGCGAGTTCCGCGCGTTTGGCCGCCGGCACGTTGGGATTCTGCTGGAACAACGTTTCAAAATCGCTCTTGAACGCGAGAACGATTTCCTCCGGTTTGGGATTCGGATTCAACTTCCGATCGGTGGTCATGTCGTTGAAGAAGATCAAAGCTTCCTCGCCAAATTCGCGCACGACGCGTTCGCGCGGCACCTGCCCTTTGATGAAACAGCGCGTTGCTCGCGCGACCGTCGATGAGAAAAAAGATTCCGGCTGATCGATCAATCCCCGCAACAGTTCCGGTTCAAGCGGCGGATCGAGTTTGATCAATTCCTCCACCAGCGGTTTCACCGCGCCACCGAGGTCGCGCCGGGTTTGATCCAGCGCTTTCAACATCGCGGGTTGCGGCAGGCCGCCTTCCGCCTTGCCCTTCGCCAGAATCGAACAGACTTCGCTGACTTGGGAATTGTGTTCCACGAGCTTGGAAACAACGACACCAATGTCATTGATCGGCAATTTGCTGACGAGACCGGTGAGCAGCAGGACGAGTTCGCTGTGAGATTTCTGGCGATGTTCGATAACGCGTTCCAACAGGGCGCGGAGCGATTTGTTTTCGTGATCCAACACATCGCGTTCGGCTTCCAACTGTTTCACGCGAAGCGTCAGATCGTGCCATCCCTGCTGAATTTCATCCAATGAAGTGCTTTCGCCTGCCACATTCTCTGTCTGCGTCATACGGATTAACTTGCATCAATTATGCCTCGGGTTTCCACCCCTTTTTTTGAGAGTCACACGAAGCGGACTTTTCAATCGTTTGACCAACGTCAATTCAGGTCGCGCATTTTTCGGCCATGCTGTGTCCGTGAACATCGTCTCTGAAAATGCCAATTTTCCCGAACGGCTTGATGATCAATTGAAACCTTCCGCGCGCTTCTCCACGAGCCGGCTGGCGCGCGAATGGAAAACCATGGCCGCAATGATCACGATTTATTGTCGCGCTCAACACGGTTGCAAAGACACGCTTTGCGCGGAATGCCGGCACTTCACGGATTACGCCCGCACGCGCCTGGAGCGATGCCGTTTCGGCGAAGAGAAACCCACCTGCGCGAATTGCCCGGTGCATTGTTATCAACGGCATCATCGCGAAATGGCCAAAACGATCATGCGCTATTCCGGCCCGCGGATGCTCTGGCGGCATCCGGTGCTCAGTTTGATTCATTGGCTCGATGGCTTTCGCTCCGCGCCCGCCGTGACGTAATGCGGCGGATAGGGTTGAAAGTTCAGCGACGGATCACACCGCAGGACATTTAATAATCGAGGTTCCATACACGATTGATCCCCTTTCGAGCCGGTCGGAGGTATGCACCCCATTTCATCCGCGGCCTTTCACCGGTATCTCAGTTTCTCCAAGGTTATGAACTACCAGGTTGTCGAAGAAACCATCCGGGCCGGATACCGCGAAGTCACGCCGCAATATCGTCAGGACGATGAAACCGAAGTGTTGACGGAAAATCATCGTCGCATCATGGCGACGTTGCAGCAGCTCTGCCATTCGTTCGAACATCCGATCCGCGCGCTGGACCTCGGCTGCGGGACGGGCCGCTATTTCCATTGCCTGACGAATGTCAGCGAACTGCTCGGCATGGACATCAGCGAAGACATGCTGCGCGCTGCTGAAAACCCGGTGCGCCAGGAACAGATTTCCATTCCCAACATCCGGTTGATTTCCGCCAATGCTTACCTGACGAATTTCCCGCCGAAGACCTTTGACCTGATTTATTCCCTGGGAATGTTCGGCAACGGTTGTCCGGTGACGGTGGAAATTCTGAACAAATTTCACCACTGGCTTACGCCCGGCGGAAAACTTTATTTCAACACCGTGGATATCGCCGGCCTGCCGTTTCTGGCGCGGGCGCGAAGACAGGCGCGCGAAAAAGTTTATCCCATGCTGACGCGCCGGATGCAGGCGACGCTGGATGAACGCGCGGCGCGTCATCCGTTTTTCGGCATGAGCCAGATCGAACTGGAACAGGTTTTAAACGAAAGCCGCTTCCGGAAATTCCAGGTGAAATCGCACGTCTGCCAATCGCCCTTGTGGAACGGCCGTCACCTTGAGTGCATCGCGATCAAGGACGAAGTTTAACCTGTGGATCGCAGCGGGGACTCTGCCGTCGGCCAGCGAAACGCCGAGACGCGAATGACACGGAGTTGCGCAGAGAACGGCCGGATTTCTCCAGGCAACCAAGCGCGGGTTACAATTTGAGTCTGAAAACTTTGCGTAGCTCTGTGTTCAGCGACTCCGCGTTGGTTGGAATAAATCCAGTCCCCATGTCCTCCTTCCCCGGTGCATTACCAATTCACGTCGCGTGTCGTTCCGTTGCAATGCGCGCACCCATCTCGCGGCTGGCCGATGCGGGATGCAGCGCGGATTGCACCATCAGAAATTCGCCCACATTTTCACTCGTCAAAATCCCTTGCAGTTGTCCGTCCCGCAGCACCGGCATCGATCGCGAAGTTGCCGTCTGCAAACGTTGAAACACTTTTTCGACAGGCTCGTCAGGATGCGCTGTGACAAACTGCTGCTCCATCGCATCCGCAACCGGCATGCTGCCACCGAGGCGCGCCAGCCCGTTCACCAATGCGGTGCGCGTGAGCATTCCCACGAGACGCCCTTCCGCGACGACCGGAAAATCCTGTTGGTAGCCGGCCAACAGAAATTCCACCGCGCGCGAAAGTGTGTCTTCGGGCGCGAGTGTTTTGAAATCCGTAATCATCACGTGCGAAACACGCGTGGAGCCCAGCGCAAATTTCATCTGCACCATTCCCGCTTCCTGCGCGGCACCCATCCAGACAAAGACCGCGATGAGAATCAGAAAGGGATTTCCAAACAGTCCGGCCAGTCCAAAACAGAAAGCCATCCCCTGCCCGATTTTGGCCGCGATGTTCGTTGCGCGAACGTAGTTCAAACGAATCGCCAGCAGCGCCCGCAACACGCGCCCGCCATCCATCGGAAACGCCGGCAATAGATTGAACAGAACCAGCAGCACGTTGACCCATAGCAACTGCACGAAGAAATTTCCCGGATGTTCCAGCAGAAGTTTCAGCGAAGTCAGATGCGCGCCAATTGCCAATCCCGCGAACAACAGCAGCGCTAAAACCACATTGACCAGCGGCCCGGCCAGCGCGACGGCAAGTTCCTGCTTGGGATCTTCAGGCATTCTTTCCAGACGCGCGACACCGCCAATGGGCAGCAGCGTGATGTCGCGGGTGGCAATGCCGAATCGACGCGCAGTCAGGGCATGTCCGAGTTCATGCAGCACCACGATTCCGAAAAGCGTGACGATGAAACCGATCTCCGCCAGCGCGGCTCCCAACGTGTGTTGTCCCGCAAATCCCGACCAGCCGGCCCAAATCAGCAGCAGCAAAAACGTGACGTGAACATAAACGCCGATGCCGAAGACCTTGAACAATCGCCAGGACCATTTCATGGGCGCTTACGAGTCAGGCCGGCAATGCGGTGGGTTTGTAACCGCTCTTCAGCAGCGCATCGTGCAACGCGGGAATATTTGTGCGAACCGTATCGAAGGTTACGGTGGCGCGCGCTGCCGGACGATCCACGCGCACTTCGCGAACGCCATTCACGCCGCGCAATGCGTTCTCCACCCGGGCGACGCATTTGTCACACGTCATTCCCGAAATGCCGATGTCGCGTGTTTCCATTACCGCTTCCTGTTCCGCTTTTTCAGTTTCATTCATAAGCACCTCAATCTGTGTTCAGCCTCGCATATCCCTCGGCGGAAGCAAATTTCCAAGCGGGAGCAGAAACCCGGAATGCAGTAGCGTGAATCAATGCGGGATCACTAAAACAGCGGCAATGACTTCAGCAAAAGAAAATGGCGGGCGAATTTCGTGAAAGGGATCCGTGAACGACTTTGCTACTGAATTGAAGCCGAACTACAGGCAGGCGCGTCACCCGAATACGAAGGTCTAAAACGAAAACTTCCGAAGGCGCTCAGGCCAGAGATTGATCTTTGGCGGCAAGCCATTCCGTGCGGAGATTGCGAACCATGTCCACCAGCGCTTCGAAACCCAGCGGTTTGACGAGATACGAATTCGCGCCCTCGGCATAGGCGTTGCGAATATCTTCCTGCAATTCAGAACCGGAAAGCACAATCACGGGCAGGCCTTTTAATCTCGGATGCCGACGAATCCAGCGAAGAATTTCCACACCGGTCGCGCGCGGCATTTTCAGATCGAGCAGGATCAGCGAAGGAATGCGCACTCCGGTGCGTTCGGCCTGGTCGAGATAAGCGATGGCCTGTTCGCCGTCTTCCACATTGTGAAGTTCGAAATCGAGTTTCGCTTTGCGGCTGGCGGCCTGCAACAACGCCGTATCGTTGGGATCATCGTCCACATGCAAAACTGTCGCTTCGCCACCAACGTTTCCGTTGTTCCGCTCAACCATCAACCGTCTGATATTTTCATCGTTCATTCCAAATTGTCAGCAGTGGACGCCAGTGGACGCATCCGTCTGTTTGGTGACGTCCACCGTACTCTCAGCACTGGGGTAGTCAAAAACAAATTATTAAAGTTATTCCCATATTATACAACAAACTCCAATTCCTGCCGATGCGGAATCAGGCCGCGCTCGAACGCCTGCCCGAGAAAGCGCCGGATCGATTCACGTCCGCGCTCGCCGTAATCGAGCGTCCAGTGATTCACATACATGCCGACAAATTTGTCCGCGAGATCGCGTCCCATGTCGCGCGCGTATTGCAACGCGTGCTGCACGGCTTCGGCGCGATGATCGAGGCTGAACTGAATGCTGGCGGTCAGAATATCAGAAATGTTTTTGCGCAACGCCGGTTCAAATCGTTTGTGAATCACGTTTCCCCCCAGCGGCAACGGCAATCCATCGTTCTGTTTTCCCCACCAGATTCCCAGATCTTCGCAAACAACCAATCCCTCGTTTTGATACGTCAACTGGCCTTCGTGAATGATCAGTCCGACTTCCGCCGCACCGGAGCGAACTGCGGCAAAAATCTGATCGAAGGGAACCACGATGAAATTGAAATCCTTCGCCGGCTTGCAGAGCCACAATTGCAGCGCCAGAAACGCGCTGGTCATGGTTCCAGGAACGGCGATTTTTTTTTGCGCAATTTCGTCTTTCGAAAATTTCTGTTTCGCCACCAGCATCGGACCGTAACCGTCGCCCATGCTGGCGCCGCTTGGCAGCAGCGCGTATTTGTCGCTCACATACGCATAGGCGTGAATGCTCACCGCGGTGATATCCAGTTCGCCCCGCGTGGCGCGCTCGTTCAGCGTTTGAATGTCTTGAAGAATGTGTTCAAACCGGAAACCGTGCGTCGGGATCAATTCCTTCGCCAATCCATAAAACATAAAAGCGTCGTCCGGGTCCGGCGAATGTCCGAGCGTCAAAATACGATTCTGCATGGCGGGAAGTTAAGCAGCGCACCGCGCGAAGCAAAGCGTTTTGGATTTTGCTGAACTTCAAATTTTTTCGAAGCGACTGCGAGTCAAGTCTGGACTCCAAAAAAGTTTCGCAAAGGCCAATCCGCTTGCGTTGCGATTTTTTGCGCGGGTAAACTTCAGTTGATGTTGAATCTCAGTTCGCTCAATCCACAGCAGCGCCTTGCCGCCGAAACGATCAAAGGCCCCGTGCTGATTCTCGCCGGCGCCGGCACCGGCAAGACGCGCGTGATCACCTTTCGCATCGCCCACATGATTGAACGCGGCATTCAGCCCCACAATATTCTCGGCGTCACCTTCACCAACAAAGCCGCTCGTGAAATGCAGGAGCGCGTCAGCAAACTGATTCCCAAGCCGCGCAAACCCGCGGACAATCCCGGCGTAAAACTCCGCGATCTGCGGCCGACGATCTGCACGTTCCATTCGCTTTGCGTCCGCATTCTGCGCCAGCACATTGAGAAGCTGGGTTACAAAAAGAACTTTGTCATTTACGACGAATCGGAACAGCTCGGCGCGATTAAAAAAATTCTGGCGCAGATTTCCGCGAAAGGTGAAAAGACCGATCCCGGCGCGATTCTCAGCCTGTTAAGTCGTTACAAAAACGGCGGCGCCAGTTCCGCCGTGTTCGCGGATGAAAGTTTGCGCGCAATGGCCGAGCACATTCGCAAGCGCTACGAAACCGCGCTGCGTGCCTGCAACGCCGTGGATTTCGACGACCTGATTTTATTGACGCTCCAATTGTTCGAGGAACATCCCGACGCGCTCGCCGCCTGTCGCGACAAATATCGTTACGTGATGGTGGACGAATATCAGGACACCAACGCGTCCCAGTTCAAACTCGTTCATCTGCTGACTCAGGAGCATCGAAATCTTTGCGTCGTTGGCGATGACGATCAAAGCATTTACGGCTGGCGCGGCGCGGAAATTTCCAACCTGCTCGACATGGAAAAACATTTTCCGGAAGTGAAGGTCGTGAAGCTGGAGCAGAACTATCGTTCGACAAATACCATCCTTCGCGCGGCCAACACCGTGATCAAAAACAATCTGCGTCGGCGTGGAAAACAGCTTTGGTCGGAGAAAGGCGATGGCTCAAAAATCGCGCTGAGCCTTTACGAAACAGATGAAGAAGAAGCGCGCAATGTGGTGGAGCAGATTGAATACGCACGGCTCGCCAAGCGCATTCCATGGGGCGCGCAGGCAATTCTCTTCCGCACGAACCAGCAATCGCGTCCGCTCGAAACCGCATTGCGCCAGGCGGGCGTGCGTTATCATTTGATCGGCGGACAAAGCTTTTTTGATCGTCGCGAAATCCGCGATTTTCTGGCTTACCTCAAAATGTTCATCAATCCCGACGATGACATCAGCCTGTTGCGGATTGCCAACACCCCGGCACGCGGCTTGAGCGATGTCACGATGGAACGGCTGCTGGCCGCGAGTCACGAGCGGAAATGTTCGGTCTATGCGGCCATGAAAAATCCGCTGGTGACGACTACCTTTGTTTCGCGAACGCGGGAGAGCATTGAAGCGTTTGTTGAATTCATTGAACGCACGCGCGGTGAACTGGCGCGAACGGATTTTAATCCATCGCTGGAACTGGGCAGCACACCTGCCGCGGCGTCGATCGGTGTTTGGGCGGATCGCTTTCTCGATGAGATCGGATATTTCAACGAACTCCGTCGCGGCGAAAAGAATCCGGAAATGGCGGAGAACCGCATTCGCAATTTGAAGGAATTGATGGCGACGCTGGATGACAAAGAATCGCCCGCCACGCCACCGTTCGAAAGGCTCGAAACTTTTCTGGAAGAAATCACGCTCGACAACGAACGCGAAGATGAGAAGGACGCGCCGGGCGACGCCGTGACGCTGATCACGATGCACAGTTGCAAAGGATTGGAATTTCCGCACGTGTATGTCGTGGGATTGGAGGACGGGCTTTTGCCGCATTCACGTTCGAAAGTGGAAGGCACGATGGATGAAGAACGGCGTTTGTTTTACGTGGCGATTACGCGGGCGATGTTGAGCCTGAACATCAGCCATTGCGCGGGTCGAAAAAAATACGGCCAGCTTCTGCCCTGTCATCCGTCGCCGTTTCTGAAAGAGCTTCCCGCCGAACTGGTGGAACACGCGGACGAAAAAGCGAAGCAGCCCGTCACGACGGAGTCCGGCAAAAACATGTTCGCCGCGATGCGCGAAATGCTGGACTGATGCGCCGAATCAATTGAACCGTTATTCCGTTCGGGGCACTCACCCTATGCTCAATCGGCGTCTGCACGGCTAGAGTACGCTCGTGGACGATTCGCGCGAGTTGAGTTGTGATGAAATGAGCATCCTTCTGGTCGAAGACGATTCCAACGACGTGTTGTTGATGAAACACGCGCTCGAAAAAAACGGGATCCGGTCTCCGCTCCAGGTTGTTGGCGACGGCGAAGAAGCGGTCAGCTACCTCCAACATTCCGGATTGTATTCCGACCGAACGCGGTTTCCTTTTCCGAGCGTTATTCTCATGGACCTCAAAATGCCTCGCAGCAGTGGTCTGGAAGTATTGCGCTGGCTCAAGCAGCACAACCGCTGTCCGGCCGTTCCCACGATCGTGCTTTCCGCTTCGCGCATTGAATCCGATGTCGCGGAGGCGTATCGACTGGGTGCCACTTCTTACTTCGTGAAGCCGATAGATTTTTACGATCTGCTGGAACTCGTTCGCTTGATGCACGAGTACTGGAAGCGCGCAGAGCGTCCGCGAATCTCACCTGATTGCTAAGCTCAGGATTGGTGCATTCAATTCAAAGGCGCGAAAACCAAAGCGCAAAAGCGATTCCACGTGGCACGGAAGTTTTGTCCAGACGTTTCACCAAAAGCATCCTTCCGCCCAAAAAATATAAGAGCGACGCCCTGCCATTTCTGGCTGAGCGTCGCCGCGATGCTTTGAATGTTTGCTTACGGATTGTTTCCGGGCAACGGCTGAGTCATGCCACCACCAACCGGACCACCGGGTTGATTACGTGATGCGTTGGTGTTCAGCAGAATGCGATTGAAACCGTTCGATCTCGAAGTTGGAAAGAGATTTGAACGGGTGTTGAACTGATTCGAATTTATGCCGAATTGATTGCTGTTCAAATTGAAGCGATTGCTGTTCAGTCCGAAGCGATTGCTTGAAAATCCGGGATTGAATCCGAATTGATTCGAGCTGGTTACCGGCTGCCACGGTTGGCCGACTCCCGGGGTTGTTCCAACGCCTGGAGTACGAACGCCGTCGGGGTTGCCATTCGCGCCGATGGTTCCATTTGCGCCGGGATTCAGATTGGGATTTCCAACTCCGCCACCGGGAACGCCTGGCGTGCTGCCGACCCCTGAAGAACTGAATCCGGTTCCTGAACCATTGCCGGTGCCAGTGTTGTTGTTATTGTTTCCAATCGCGCTCGAATTGTTTCCGGCTCCTGTATTGGCTCCAGCCGCCGCGCCGCTGGATCCGGTTCCACCTGTGGTTCCGCTCGCAGCTCCGCTGGAACCGCCACTCGCACCACCACCTCCACCGGAACTTTGAGCTGACGCTGTGAATGCCGCGAGGGCCGCGCTTAAACTGAGGATAAATAATTTGGTTTTCATTTTTTGGTTTGGGATTTGTGCAACCGCACTTGGTTTCTGGTTTTACGCTCCCTTGCCTGAGCGACTCACTCAACGGGGGCTTTAACCCCAAAACCCGAATTTTCTGTTCCTCTTTCGAGCAGGTGCTTTCCCCAGTTGTGAACATCGGCCCGCGAACTACGGTGATGCTCAAATGAAAGGAATTATGAAATCATCCATCAAAACCAAATCACTTCAAATCCTCGGCGGCGGCATTTTCGCTTCAGCGATCCTGGCCGTCGGCAATCTCTATGCGGTGGACGGCAACATTGAAACTCCCGCCAACACACCGCCCACACAAGGCTCCGGCGCATCACGTTTGTCGGGCAATTCGGAAAGCGCAAACACCGGTGGCGCGGAATCCATGGAATCTTCTTCCACCGACTCCATGCACAATCACACCAGCCGGTCGAGCGATGCGAAATCATTTCTCCGCGAAGCCATTGCCGGAAACAGCGCGGAAATTGCGCTGGCTGAAGTTGCGGAACGCAAATCGGAAAACCCCGAAGTGAAACAACTGGCGCAAATGATCCGCACTGACCATCGCCAGGCGAATGAAAAATTGAAATCGCTGGCGGAATCCCACGGACTCACGATCAATCAGCCTTTGGATTCGAAACATCAGAAGCAGTTGGAGAGCTTTCAAAAAATGAGCGGCACGGAATTCGACAAAGCCTACGTGACCGACATGCTGAAGGATCATCAGAAAGACATCGGCAAATACCAGAAAGCCGTCGAGAACGTGAAGGAATCCGACGTGCAACAATACGCGCAGAATACTTTGCCGACCTTGCGCCAGCATCTGCAACATGCCGAAAACGCGGCGCGTTCGGTAGGTATTGACCAAGCGACGATTACTTCCATTCTGAAGAAATCCAACGCGATGGGCGGCACCAGTGATGAACCGGAAAAAGCGACCGGCAGCGAAAAATCAAACTCCGACAGTTCGGACTCGCACGAACATCTGCACTGAATCAAACGCAAGTCAATCAACGAAGAGAGCGGCAAAAGTTTGCCGCTCTTTTTTTTCTCGTGCTTTGTGAATGAAATTATCAGCGAACGGAGCGCGGGTCTGCGACCCGCAGCGGCGAGATTTCTTTCGCGGCGCCAGGAAATCTCAATGCATCTCGCACTTGCGAAATTGCTGCGGGTCACAGACCCGCGCTCCGTTCGCTTTCAAAAAAGATTGTTGAACGGAAGCCGAGTTCCTAGGCTGGCGGCGCTTGATCAAAGCAATTCGCACGCGGCAATAACAAAAATCTTATGGCCAGGCTCTTTCTCGGATTGGATTCCAGCACGCAAAGTCTCAGCGCAGTCGTAATTGATTTCGACAGCCGCGAGGTGGTTTATGAAAAATCGCTGAACTTCGACCGCGCGCTGCCGCATTACAAAACCCGCAACGGCGTTCTGCCGAATCGCAATCCGCTCGTCAAACACAGCGCGCCGCTGATGTGGGCCGAAGCGCTCGATGTGCTTTTTGCCGCGATGAAGAAAGATCGCGTTCCGCTTGGTGAAATTCTCGCGATCAGCGGCAGCGGCCAGCAGCACGGATCCGTTTATCTGAACGACCGCGCGGAATCGGCTTTGGCGAAGTTGCCTTCGGCACCGAGTCTGGTGAAAGGTTTGCGCGGCATTTTTTCGCGGCGCACCTCGCCGATCTGGATGGATTCCTCGACCGCGAAAGAATGCGCCGAAATCCGAGCTAAACTGGGTGGCGTAAAAGCAACCGCGGAGAAAACCGGCTCCGACACATTCGAACGCTTCACCGGCCCGCAGATTCGCAAATTCTATCGCACGGAACGTGACGCCTATGACGCCACGGCGCACATCGCATTGGTGAGTTCCTTTATGGCGTCCGTGCTTGCGGGAAAGATTGCTCCGATTGATCACGGCGATGGTGCGGGAATGAACCTGATGGATATTCGTTCCCGAGCCTGGCACGCCGACGCGCTGAAAGCCACCGCGCCAAATCTGAAACGCAAACTGCCGCCGCTGACGAATTCTTCCACACTCATCGGCCCGGTCAGTCCGTATTTTGTAAGAAACTACGGCCTCAATCCCGACACGCAGATTCAAGTTTGGTCCGGAGACAATCCGTGCAGCGTCATCGGATTGGGATTGGTTGAACCCGGCAAAGTCGCGATCAGCCTCGGAACGAGCGACACGTATTTCGGTTCAATGAAACATTGCCGCACCGATGCGCAAGGCGAAGGGCATATTTTCGGTTCGCCGACCGGAGATTACATGACGCTGATCTGTTTCAAGAACGGTTCCTTGGCGCGGGAAAAAATTCGCGAGCTTTACGGTTTAAAAACGTGGGAAGCGTTTGGAAAAGCGCTGGCCAAAACGCCTCCGGGAAATCGCGGCGGGATTCTGCTCCCGTGGTTCGATCCGGAAATTGTTCCCCGTGTCAATGCGCCCGGAATCCGCCGGTTCGACCTGGATGAATCGGACGCTGCTGCGAACTGCCGTGCGATCGCCGAGGCGCAGATGATGTCGATGCGCCTGCATTCGCGCTGGATGAAAGTGAAGCCGGAATGCATTTACGCAACAGGCGGCGCGTCGGGCAATCTGCCGCTGCTGCAGATCATGGCAGACGTGATGAATTGTTCCGTGCGACGCATCGAAATTTCCAAAAGCGCCGCGCTTGGAGCGGCATTGCGCGCGGCTCAAGGCTGGCTGGTGGCATCCGGCGAAAATGCGAAATGGCGGGACGTGATCATCGGTTTTGCCGATCCAATTCCGAACAGCGAAATCCATCCGAATCCCAAAGCCGCAAAAATTTACGATGAGCTGATCGCGAAATATTCCCGCTGCGAACGCGAAGCGCTGACGGCGCTGGAATCGGATTAAGCCACCGACGAACAAGTCGCCAAATTTCGGAAGGACGAGTTATACGAGTTCCCAAATTTTTTCGCCGCTTGGTTTGAACTGGCGCAGCGGAACATTTTAGCCGGAACGATGCAGTTGAAATGGGAGCGCAGCCGCCTCGGCTGCAAGTTCGGCGCGAGGGCGCATCGTCCAGTCCCAAGGCGTCTGCTTGGTGCGCGCCGACAAATGGTTGAACCGCATGACCTCCCGCATCTGTTCCTTCAGCTTCAATTTGGGGTTGGGGATGAACCGCTCCATAGTCGTATTGGTGGATTCAACAGTAGGGCCGAGACTCGCGGAAAAACGCGGCTGGACAGGGCTAAAGTGGCAATTTACGGTCTTGGCCATGAACTTGGATAGGCGACAATTCCGTCGATTAATATGATGTTGAACTAAACCGCTTCGCGGAGGTTTTTCAGATTGTGCGTTGGGTCAGGTAAGGAGGAGGGAGAGTTTCCCGTTTTGGAAGTTTGAGGTTGAGTCGTGGGGTTATGACACCCTTACGACAACAACTCATTGAGGAACT
>DASTXC010000009.1:0-19617 GCA_035765675.1 Verrucomicrobiia bacterium | reverse complement strand
ACTCCATACGCTTCGCGAGGTGTCAAGGCGTGGGTGAATCGCGAAGCGTATGGAGTGCGTGTGCTTCAGCACCGCTTTTGAAAGGAATTTTCACGACAAAGGAACGAAGGAACAAAGAGCGAAAGCGGTTGTCTTTGTTGCTTCGTTCCTTGGTTCAAAACTCCGTTCCGCATTCAAATCAAATCGCCAGCAGCAGTTTTTTGATTTCTTTCAACCGCGCTTTGGCGTCCTTTTTCGACAGTCGCGGAAATTTTCCACCCAACATGATGAAATCCCCCCGCCGCGTCAGCATCAGTTTGTCCTCTTTCACTTCGATCACGGTGACGTCCCGTTCTGCCGCCAGACTTTTCAGTTCTGCAATCTGTAACAACAATTCCACGCTTGGCGGAATCGGCCCAAACCGGTCGCGCATTTCGCGGGTTAAACTTTCCAGCGCAACCTTGTCCGTGGCCTGCGCGAGCTTTCGATAAATATCAATCCGATGCTGCGATTCGGGAATATAAGCGTGCGGAAGCCCGGCAAATTTTTGCGTGCGGGCATTTTCATGTGGCGCGTCGCTCACCGGATTTGTCTCTAGAAAATCCAGACGCACACTCACTTCGACGCGCGGTTTCACCTTCTCGCCTTTCAATGCCGAAACACTTTGCTTCAACAATTGACAGTAAAGATCGAAACCCACTGCGGTGATATGCCCGCTCTGCTCGGCGCCCAGCAGATTTCCCGCACCGCGAATTTCCAGATCGCGCATCGCGATTTTAAACCCGCTGCCGAGCGTTGAATATTGCTTGATCGCGCTGATGCGTTTTCTCACGTCGTTCAACAGTCCAGCGTGGCGCGGCAACAGCAGATACGCATACGCCTGATGTTTGTAACGCCCCACGCGTCCGCGAAGCTGGTAAAGATCGCTCAGGCCAAAACGATCCGCCCGGTCAATGATGATCGTGTTCGCGTTCGGAATATCCAAACCGCTTTCAATGATTGTCGTGGACAGCAAAATGTCCGCTTCGCCATTGATGAATTTGGTCATTACTTCTTCCAGGTCATCGGCGTCCATCTGGCCGTGGCCGACGACAATCCGCGCCTGGGAAACCAGCGCGTGAAGTTTCTGTTCCATCGTGTGAATCGTCATCACGCGATTGTGGAGAAAGAAAACCTGGCCGCCGCGATTCAGTTCGCGCTGGATGGCATCGCGAATGATGCGTTCGTCGTATTGCGTGACGATCGTTTCCACTGGCAGCCGATCATGCGGCGGTGTTTGAATCGCGCTCATGTCGCGCGCGCCGGTCAGCGCGAGATACAAAGTCCGCGGAATCGGTGTCGCGCTGAGCGTCAGCACATCGACCAGCTTGCGCAGCATTTTGAATTTCTCTTTGTGCAACACGCCGAAACGCTGTTCCTCGTCGATGATCACGAGCCCCAGGTCTTTGAAAACAATGTCGCTTTGAATCAAGCGATGCGTTCCGACGACAATATCCACCGCGCCGGCAGCGAGATCTTTGATTGCCTTCTGCTGCTCGCGGCGCGTGCGGAAACGTGAGAGAAGTTCGACGCGAACGGGATAATCCGCCATGCGTTCGCGGAATGTGTTGTAATGCTGCTGCGCGAGAACGGTCGTCGGCACCAGCACAGCCACCTGGCGTCCATCCATCACCGCCTTGAACGCGGCGCGAATCGCAACTTCCGTTTTGCCAAAACCCACATCGCCGCAGATCAGGCGATCCATCGGCTTGGGCCGTTCCATGTCCGCCTTGGTTTCGTTGATCGCGCGCAATTGATCCGGTGTTTCCTCGTAGATGAACGCGCCTTCAAACTCGCGCTGCCAGGCGGCGTCCGGCTTGAACGCGTGGCCTTCCTGCGATTCCCGGGCGGCCTGGATCGAAAGCAGTTCCGCCGCAACATCGCGAACGGCGCGTTCGGCCTGCTCCTTTGCTTTGTTCCAGCGCGTTCCACCCAGCGTGTTCAGCGGCGGATGAAATTTTCCAGCGCCGACATATTTGCTGACGAGATGCGCTTCCGTGACAGGAACGTACAGTTTGGGCGGCGGTTGCGCGGGATCGCTGGCGGCGTATTCGAGCACGAGACATTCGGTGTTCGAAACTGGATTCGCTTTGTCCGTGGGCTTGGTTCCCGCGCCCGTAGGGAGAATCTTCAAACCAAGAAAACGTCCGACACCGTGTTGCACATGAACCACGAGATCGCCTTCTTCGAGTTCCGTGAAATCAATGTCGAGCGCCGAACGCGAAGCCTGTGCGTGCGGTGATTTCAATCGGCGCGCGCGCTGCACTTTGTAACGGCCGAAAATTTCCGCATCCGTGACTGCGACCAGTTTTGCCGGTTCGCAGATGAATCCGCGCGCCAACGAACCGAGATGAAACTGCGGACTGAGTTCAGAGCGGTTTCCGTTTTCCGTCGGCGCAACGGAACCGGCTTTGATGTGATCCTGCCAGATTTCCTGAAAGCGTTGTTGCTCGCCGTCGTTGTTGCAAAAAATGTGAACCGCAAAGTCCTGCCGCAGCCAGCGATGCAGTTGTTGAAAAAATTCGCGGCGCTGCGCTTCGGCAATTTGAATTTCCGGAGCGCGCTCGGCCAGTGGCCGATAGGAATCCAGCGAAGCAATGGACAGATCCATCGCGTCCTCTGAATTGATTTCGCCAAATTCCTCGCGCGGTGCATCGTGAACTTCAATTTGAGCGCAGCCGCGCCGTTCTGCTTCCGCGCGAAAATCGTTCCACGAAATGAAGAATGGATCGCCCGCGTTTACCTGCCGCTCATATTCCAGCGCGCGTTCCTCCAGCACGTCAGGTTCGCACAAAATAAAGAGCGTCTCCGGCGGCAGATAATCCAGCAAAGACGCGGCGGTTGCGGAGTTTTCCGCGCTCGCCGATTCGCCGATTCGTCGATTCGCCGTCTCTCCTTTTCTCAACAGCCCCAATTCACCCGCAGGCGGAATCGAGACACCGGGAATTTCCTCGCGCGAGATTTGCGTTTGCGGATCGAAGTAGCGCAATGATTCCAGTTCGTCGCCGAAAAATTCCAGTCGCACCGGCCACGGACTCGTGAGCGGAAACACATCGAGAATGCCGCCGCGCAAAGCGATTTCGCCTTTCTGCGTCACCTGCGCTTCCGGTTCGTAACCGTGATCTTCGAGCCATTCGATCAAATCCAGCGGCTCAATGTGATCGCCGCGTTTCAACCAGCGCGTCGCCCGTTCCAGCGCCGCTCGTTCGAACGTCCGTTGCAGCAAAGCGATCACGCTGGTGACCAGAATCGGCGCGGGGCGCGAAGCGTCATCCGAGACCTGCATGAGTTGAATCAACGTGTCGAGCCGGTCGCTGATGACATCCGGATGCGGCAATCGCGCTTCGTGCGGAAGCATTTCCCAATCGGGAAAGAACAAAAGAGGATGGAGAATCGACGCTGGAGAATCGCCACCGCCCAAGGGAGATCGGGTCCAGGTTTCCAGATCCTGCTGAAAACTTTCCTGGGTTTTCAGATTGTCGGCGACCAGCACGATCGGGCGATTTGGAAAAAGCCGGTGAATTGTTGCCGCAAGGAACGGTTGAGCGGCGGCATTCACGCCGAAAACAGACAGCAGTTTTCCCGTCTCCAATCGCCGGGCGAGGGATTGCGCAGCGGGAGTTCCGGTGAAACGAGCAAACAAATCGCCTGCCGCTGGGTCTGCTGAAGTTGGCGTCAAGCGAGCGAAACGTCGCAGGCGCATGGCGCGGCGTCAAGCGAGGGGATCAACGCGGAGGCGCAGAGGGGAAAAGGAGAAAAGGAGAAAGGGAGCACTCTGTATTCGACCGCCCATCCTTCGAGAGCTTCAATCAGTCGGCAGCGAGATATTCGTGTGGACAGAACATCGCGGAGGGACGCCGAGTTCTCCAATTAGATATTGCCCTCCCGCAGGGCAACGCATGTTTTTTCCAAATCCGTAAGGCTCAAGCTGCTGCCGGGTGAAAATCACGTTATTCGTAAGCTGATAATCCTGCGCGTACATCTTTTTACAGATCTGGATTTGTCTGAGATTGGTGTAACACGTTGGGCCACCCCGAATTTTCGCCTTACTCAACGCGGACAGAAGGAGGGCGCCGAATACTATCAGCGGAATCCCTATGATCAAAACCAAACGTGTTTTCATTCGGATGCTTTGTCGGAGTTTCACGGTCCCATATTACGATACTCGATGGCGTTCTTGAAAATATCCGAAATTCCGCGACAACGCGAAACAAACAAAAGCCGGAGCGGCATCAAGCGAGGGGAGCAACGCGGAGGCGCAGAGGGGAATAGGAGAAAAGGAGAAAGGAAGCAGAGGTGTGCGCGACTTGGAAGAGGATCATTGGCAAAGTCGGCAGTCAACTCGACGAATCACATTTGGGTTCAACTTTAATCGTCAGCAATTTTTGCGCAGTCGATCTTCCCAATTTGAAATGCTCGGGCGTGTTGCTGGCCACGCCGATAGTGTCGCGCGCGATTTGAAACAGAAGTTCACAAAGTTCCTGTTCGGACCGAGTCCCGGTCAGTATCTGATAGACCGGGTTGATGTAAGAGTCGTATTCGTTTTCAGGCGCAGTTCCTGCGATACCAATGGGATCCCATTCATGATAAAGAATCCGGCGAATGGAATCCCGAATCTCTGCTGATTGCTGGTCGTTCATTCGGCTGCCGCTTGAGTTCGTTGTTTTGAAATAAAATAAAAGGCACGGGCGAGAACCCGTGCCAGAATTTTTTTTTCCGTTGAAAGCTCCGTCCGATTACTCGCCGGAGTTCGTCAACTGAAACGGCATTTCAATAAAGCCGCCGAGCCAGAATTTTTTATCCGTGTTCGCGCCGTCGAAAACGGTGCGCGTGTAAAAGCCGAGTTTGATGTTCCGTTTCTTGGTCAGATAACTGAAACCGGCTTCGATGGAATCCTGGTTTTCGCGCGGTGCCCGCGGATAAATGATTTCCCGGGTCGCGGGATTAAACCGGATGTTGTCGCCGTTGATGCTGCCGAGGTGACGATAGCCGGCATTCAATTCCCAGCGTTGAATCTGTTGGAAGAAACCGAACGAAACGATGTATTGATCGTTCGCCGCCGTGTGATTCCAGCGGAACAGCGTGTCGGCATACGCGCCGAAACCTTCCCAGCCAAAATGTTTGCGCGCGAGCAGCTCAGGCTCAATCGCAGTCGAAGTATTTCCCGGCGCGAATGCAAATTCCTCTTCCACACTTCCCGGCAACACTGCGCCCGCACGGAAGGCCAATGTCGGAAGCCATTCGCGATCCGGATCTTCACCTTCTTTGAAAATCTGGTAACGCACGCCAAACGAAATATCCATCAGGCCGGTCGTCGATTGCGCCGATCCGTCCGCTGAAAAATAGCGCCAGCCCGCAGTCGTATAGCCGAGGGTGAGATCGGCTGCCCATTTTTCGTTCAGACCGTATTGCAACGAAAGATAACCCTGGTTGATGTCGGTGCCGTAATGTTCGCCACGGACGCGGAGATCGGATTTGTAACGATGGTTGCCGGCCCAGAAGTAATAGGATTCGGATTCCTGATACGTCAGGCGCGTGACGAGCTGGCCGCGGTCGGGAACATTTGCCCATTCAGCGAACGGCGCGTGCGGGACATTTTCGCTCGCGAGCAGCGGCTGTGCGGCGGCGCAGGCGACCAGCAAAGCGGTGGTGTAAAGGGCGGAACGAACAGTTGTAACTCTCGGGGTCATTGGGATTGGGGGAAATCAGGAAACGCACGCCGGCTCCGACGTGGAGCTTGCGGCGGGCAGGGGAATCGCCAGGCGACATTTCCTGAACAGTTTCATTTGCGAGCGAATCGTAGAAGCGTGATTTGCGATGTTCAACAGCAAATCGGTGCGCTGCGGATATTGCGGCGATGCGAGTCGGGGATTTTACCTAACTCGAATTTATGAACGGGAAGACGAATCAACCACGGATGCACACGAACGAACAGGGATGTGGCGAAGCCGCAGCCGAAGTGGCGCAGACTTCTCAGTCTGCTGTATCGCAGGTTTCTCAACCTGCTGGGCGGGAAAATTTTAATGCGCTTCGAATATTCACACTCAGCCGATTTGGAAATCGGCGATACAGCAGGTTGGGAAACCTGCGCTACGAGTTTTCTGCCTCTCGGAAATCTTTGACCGAAGTAGCGTAGCCGGCCGCGGGTGTTTGACTCGCAGCAATTTAACCGGGAAGAGATGTTTCCAACTTTTGAACGGTTCAGCAAAAGCCACGTTGCTGCGAGTCGCAGACTCGCGCTCCGTTCAAGGCCGCGTTGTGGCGGAGTTGGTGGAGGACTGGCGCGCTTCGTTGAGGTCGTTCACGACGGAATTGTAGTTCGTGGCGAGCTCGTTGTATTTCTCAATCGCAGCGTTCAAACGATCCGCCAGATCCTGGATGCTCGCGTTCGCTTCCTTCAAACGTTCATCGCGCACGTGAACGGCGTTCATCCAGTTTGTCAGGCTTTCGCGCACCTGATCCCGTTCAGAGATGAGCCGCGAGTTCTGAGTTTCCACGTCGTGCAATTTCTCCTGCGCCTCGCTCAATTCCGTTCGTGCGCCGGTCAATTGCTCTTTGAACATCGCGAGATCGCTGTTCAAGCCCTTCAAGTTTTTCTGCTGCTCGGCAATCGTTTGTTCATTTTCGATGCGCGCTTTTTCCAGACGATTCACATCGAGGTTCAGCGCGCGGTCGCGTTTCCATTGAATGACGCAAAGAATGGCCAGCGCCAGCACGCCTGCGAGATTTGCAAGTTGAAGACGGCGGCTCATGGTTTCGCCGGTTCCTCCCGGATTTCAAAGGCCACCTTCTGAATGCCCGTAGAACGAACCAGATCCAACACGTGAATCACATCGCCATGGCGCGCATCCTGATCGCCGCTGATGAACACGCGCAAATGGTCGTTCGTTTGATGCAGTGTGTTCAGGCGTTGAACGAGTTCATTCGGGCCGATCAATTGTTTGTTGAAGAAAACTGCGCCGGTTTTGTCCACGGACAAATCCACGAAATCGTTTTTGGTTTCCGTCGTGGCCGTGGTGGCGGTCGGCAGATTCACCTTCACGCTTTTCATGTTCACCATGCTGAGACTCACGAGCATGAACGCGGCGAGCAGAAAGAACATGATGTCGATCAGCGGAATGATCTCAATCCGCGCTTCAGTTTCCGCGCGATGTTTGGGGCCAAGTTTGACGGGCATGGAAAATAAAACGAAGCGTGAACCGCGAGGCGCTTATTTGCCGCCGGACGCCCGATGTGTAATCGCGTTCTGCCGCGCAAATGCTTCCAGATCGTAGCCGTGATGTTTGGCGGATTCCACGAGCAGTTCGACATGATTGATCGTTCGTTCCAATCGCGAACGCAGATGTGAGAGGCGGCGGTTGAAATAGTTGTAAGGGAGCAAACAAACGATTGCGATGCCCAGCCCACACGCCGTGGCGATCAACGCCTCCGCAATGCCGCCGCTCACTTTGGTCGCGGCGAGTTGATCGTTCCCCACGAAGTTGAAGGAATGCATAATGCCGGTGACCGTGCCCAGCAATCCCAACAGCGGCGCGAGCGTAATGAAGGTGCTCAACACCCAGAGACGTTTCTCCGCTTTTTCGACTTCGCTTTCCGCATGAAGCTGCATCGCGCCGAGCATCGAAGCGTGCGCGTGAATCAGACCTTCACGCACGGTGCTGAGAAACGGATTTTCCGGCTCCTGCGTGAGTTGGGAAGCGTTCTCAAAATTCCCCTGGCTGATCGCGTCGAAGGTTTCTTCCAAAGCCTTGGAACTGCTTCGCCGGCTCAGCGTCCACCACCACAACGAACGTTCCACCACGACCACCAGCGCAGCAATCAGGCAGAACAAAATCGGCCACATGATCGGGCCGCCTTTGATGAAATAATCGATAACAATATTCGCGAACATGAAAGCTTTCCGGAGATTCAGCGATTAAAGCTGGAAACGAATGACAATGTCGAACAGCCGCAGCGGGCCCGAAGAAAACCGCCATCGCCGCAGAACCGTGTGAACCGCCGATTCATTCAGCAGCGCCCAGCGACAGGGCTCCAGCGCTTCAGCGGAAATCACGCGTCCGTCCTGGCCGACAGTGAAGCGGACTTTCACCGCGCCCTGTTGTCCCTGGCGTTGTGCGATGAACGGATATTCCGGCGCGGGTTGTTTTCCTTCGCCGCGACCAAAGGTCAATGTTTGAACAGCGGGCAACGCGGCACTGGCTTCAGAATCGCCCGCACGCGAAACAGACGCCTGTGCGGCAGGAACGACGCGTGCGGGAGCTGAAACCGGAAGGGCGAAAGCAACGGTCGGCGAGGGTTCCGCCACCAGAATCGGCTGCACCGTGGAAGGTTGAACAATCGCTTCAGCCGGTGTCGGCAGCATTACTTGCGCTGCGGGTGCGGGTGCAATTTCCGGGAGCGGATCATTGCTGAGTTCGACATTGAGAAATGCGGCCTGGACCGGCGGCGGTTCCGGCGGCTTGACGACCGGACGCAAATAGGGCAGGGCAAAACCAAGTGCTCCCACCGTGAGGCAACCCATCCAAAGCACCAGCGTCAAAACCTGAATGCCGCGATAATCGTCGGCGGGCGCAGCATTCGCGGCGGTTGCCAATGATCGGCGCGCGGCGGGCGCGGTCGGCGACAGCAATCCGCGGGCTTCAAAGGTTTCGGCACAATTCACGGTTATCAACGAACCATTTATGTGGTTTTGTCGCTTTCGTTGATTTGCCATTAACTGGCGGTGGTTTGCAGCGGCTTTTGTGACGATCACTCAGTGGAAGAGCGGCGCTGAAGCGCGCGCACTCCAAACGGTTCGCGTGGTTTTGAAGCGCAGGAAGAGCGCGCGACAGCGTCTGGAGTGCGCGCGCTTCAGCACCGCTTTTAAGCAGAAGTACTCACAACCAAGGAACAAAGAAACGAGGCTGAAAACACAGAACATGCTTCATTCCTTCGTTCCTTGGTTGTTAAAATTTTTAAGCCGTTGATGTCGTTCTTCTCAGCGTTGGAATTGTGCCGCGCGCAATTGGTTCAATTTTTCTTCCACCACCCGCAAATCCGCCAGATCGCGCAGCAGACGTTCAAAGCGCGGTGTGTTCAATTTTGAAAAACCTTCACGCTGCAATTCCGCCGTCGCACGCCAAAGCGTTTCCAGAACAGCGCGATGTGTTGACGCGTCCAGAGCGGGATCGTTTCCGGAGTTGGCTTCCAGATGTTCCAACAGAAATTCGGTCAGGAAATGCGGTTGATACGTCTGATACACGCGCGCGCCGAAGCGAAACAAATCCCGTTGCAGTTGGATGAGTTCAGGCTGGGCAATCAAGTTTAAATTCCGCGTCAGCGCCAGACCGCCTTCCACCGCTTCGGTCGCTTCGTGAATCAAATCCGCGGTGAACCTTTGCGATTCGGAATTCACCAGCAGATGCGCGATTGCGCGGCAGAGAATGTGTCTCGCCTTGAGTGCGATTTCCGCGAGGACGGAATCGTGCCCTTCGTGTTCCGCCAGAATTTCCAAAGCGTTTCGCGCGGCCCCACGCGCCGCCGCAGCATCGGGTTTCGGAAAATCGAGCAGCACGTTTCCACGATTGGTCCACGCAGCGGCAAGCAACTGACGATGTTCAGCGATTTGAAAGGCGGTCTCCGGTTCCAACAACGAAATGCATTCGTCGAACGATTTGAGCGCTTCATTCAAACCTCGATCCGTCCTTTGCGCGTGCAGGCACAATCCGCGATTCAACCCGGCAATGGCGCTGCGTTTTCGATACAACGGGTTTTCATCGAGTGGAAGTGTGCGCAACAGAGCAATGCCTTCATCGAAAGATCGAATGGCTTCTCCGAGATTCGCCGCCGAGCCCAATTGCCGGAAGGCATCGCCGCGATTGAGCCAGCCCGCACTGAGGCCGTATGCAAACCAGGGCGTCGTTTCGACTGGCAGTGTTTTACGGATTTCAATGGCCTGATCGAAACAGCCGATGGCCGCTTTCAGCCGTTCGTGGGAAGGCTCGTGGAGCAATGCCAGGCCGCGCTTCATCCACACACTTGCGGCGTCATTGCGTTCGCGCCAGACGGATTCGGTTTCAGGAGACGGCATTTTTCTTTCGTGCAAAGAAACGTCGCCAGGCCAGGGCAAATCCAGTCCAGACCAGCACCAGGCTTAGCAGCGAAGCAACGCCCGCCACGACCTGGCCAGCATTGCCCAGCGCTTCGCCCGTGTGCAGAAAGCGCGTCCAGGATCGCACCTTACGGCCGAGGTTGTAATCGCTGAACGTTTCTTTGCGCAACACTTCGCCGGTAAAGGGATTGAGCGTGAGATTGACCGAAGCGAATGAGGGCCATGCGCCGTGTTCTTTGACGGTGATGGCAACGGGGGCGCGATTGCGGCCGCGTTGATCTTGTTGCGAACTGGAATCGGGGACTCGTGTAACTTGTTCTTCCGAATTTAAGTTTGGGACTCGTGTAACCCGTCCCTCCGAAGGTTGCGTTGGGCCTCGCGCAGCTCGTCCTTCGGATGGATTACGTTGTTCTCCCCGGCCGACGCCACCGCTGAGGCGGATGGAGATTTCTTTCCAGTTGGGAACTGCGGTTGCCGCCGCCGCCTGTAGTTCCTCGAAACTCAACCGCTTTGCTCCGGGCGCAGACGCAGGAACTTCGACGGCGGAAGCATTGAACGAATTCGGGCCTGATCCGGACGGCGGTTCGCTGGCGGTGATTTTATAAATCAGATCATTCGCCCAGCGGAAAGATATCGGCATGGCAGTGGCGGTGAGCACGATCAGGATGGGCGCAGTCCAGAAGCCAACGGCGTTGTGCCAGTTCCAATCGCGCGCTTTTCCATGCAGGTTGAAACGCGGAGTGGCTATCGATCGGAACAGCTTGCGGCTCCAGTGGCGTGGCCACCAAAGATAAAGTCCGGTGACAGCGAGAATCAAAAACGCGGCGTTGCAGGCGCCTGTGACAGCTCTGCCGGCGGCGCGTCCATTGCCGGAACGGCCAAGATAGCGATGCCACGCCCTCATCGTCTCCATGAATTGGCGAGCGCCGCCGTTGCGGGATTCCTGAACCGCGCCGGAGTAGGGATTCACAAAAGCCAGATTGGTTCGCCCGAAACTGACCAACACTGCCGTATTCGTATCGGAGGAAACGGTGATGGCGGTGGCTTGCTGGTTTGTGACGACTGTTCGCGCCTGAGATAAAAGTTCGTCCAGTGACTTGCGTTGAACTTCGGCGGAGTCGGGGGCAGCGCGCCGCAAATCTCTTTCGCTCCAGACAATGATTTCTTTTTCGAACGTCAGCATCACGCCGGTGAATGACATAATGGCAATCACGCTGCCGGCGATTACGCCCGCCACGAGATGCAGCCAGAAAATGATGGAACGAAATTTCATGAAAGCACGCTGACCCTCACCCTGACCCTCTCCCATCCGATGGGAGAGGGAATCCGAACGACGCGTTTCGAACCACCTGGCGCGTCGGTTTCATCGACGGCGAGAACATAATCTCCCTCTCCCATCGAATGGGAGAGGGCCAGGGGCGAGGGCAATCACATTGTTCAAATATTATTTCGACACTCTAATTGAGACGCGGCAATGAATTAGAAATTCAAATCTCCGCCCATTGCCGCAGAAGATTGTGATAAACGCCGGTGAGCTGAACCGTGGAAGGGTGATTCGGATGATCCGCGCCAAGCCGTTGAATCGCGAGATCGAGATCAAACAAAAGCGAACGCTGACTGTCTTCGCGCACCATGCTTTGCAACCAGAAGAACGAACACAATCGCGCGCCGCGTGTGACCGGCTTCACGTGATGCAGACTGGTTGAAGGATACAAAACCATGTGGCCCGCCGGGAGTTTCACGCTGTGAACGCCGTAAGTGTCTTCGACGCAAAGTTCTCCACCGTCGTATTCCTCCGGCGCGGCGAAGAACAGCGTCGCGGACAAGTCCGTGCGAATCCGATGCGGCGTTCCGGGAATCTGGCGAATCGCATTGTCCACGTGCGTGCCGAAAGATTGTCCGCCGGAGTACCGGTTGAACAGCGGTGGAAATACGTGCGCAGGCAACGCCGCCGACATGAACAACGGACTTTTCCCGAGCGCTTTCAAAATCATTTCGCCGACCTGTCGCGCGGCGGGATGATTTTCCGGGATCTGCACATTGTCCTTGGCTTTGGCGGATTGATAACCCGCGGTGACTTTGCCATCGACCCACTCGGCGGCATCGAGAATCTTGCGCGCTTCGGCCACCTGCTCGGGCGTGAGAACGTTGGGAATGTTGATGAGCATGATGTTTTAGAATGAGAAGTTCGCGGCCAGAACGGCGGAACGTCCGCGGCCCGGAATGAAATGTCCGCCGCCGACGCGGTCGATGTAATCCTCGTCCGCGAGATTGTAAACATTCAGGCGCAACGTGACATTGTCGTTCACATGATAAGCCGCCATCGCGTCGAAGAGCCAATAATCCGGCGCGGTGCGGGGATTCGCGGAACCGCTGTTGTTGTTCAGGCGATCCCCGACGTAGTTCGCGCCAAACCCGAGGTCGAAGTCGCCCAGAGTGTAGGTCGTCCACAAACTGAACGAATGCTCCGGCGTATTATCAAAATCAGCGCCGACTTCCGCCGGATCGCCGGACGATTCGATTTCGCTGTGCATGAACACGTAGCCGGCGGTGACTTTCCAGTTTTTGGTAATGCTGCCGGACGCTCCCAGTTCGATGCCTTGAACCACCTGTTCGCCATTCAGCACCAGCGTTTCATCGGTCGCTGCGCTTTGCGTGCGCGCGTTGACTTTCTCGGTGCGGAACAACGCGCCGCTCAGCAACAGTCGTTCGTTGAACAATTCCCATTTCGTGCCGAGTTCAAAGCTGTGCGTTTCTTCCGGTTTAAGATTGAAGTTGTTGCCGCTCGTTGCGGAATCGGAAAGCGTCAGTCCCGTGTTGCCTTCGATGGAGGAGTTGAACGACGTTCCGTAACCAAAATAAACGCTGCCGTTTTCACGCGGTTTGTAGATCAAAGCGGCGCGCCAACTGATCAGATCGTCCGTGCGTTCAAAATGATTCGTGGTGCTTCGATAGTCCGCCTCGACGTGATCCCAGCGCAATCCGCCGGTGGCTTCCCATTTCTCACCGAGTTTGATCGTGTCGAACGCATACAACGCCAGCGTGTCCGCCTGGGCATTGCTGGGATCTCTCATGATCTGCGGCATCGGTCCCAGGGGCGGATCGTTCGGGTTTGGATTAAACAAACCGGTAAACGGTTGGTTGGCCGTTTGCGCGTCATTGCGATTGAACTGCAGTTCGCGGCTCAATTCCAAACCGGTGACAATCGCGTGCTCCAGCGGTCCGGTTTCGAGATCAATCTGCACATCCGTTTGATTCGCGAAAATTTCATTCTCCATTTCGCGGCGTTGTAACTGGCGCCGGATCAAAGTGCTGGTGTTCACATCCACGAAACGCGGAGCGGTGATCGCGGAATTGCGATAGTTGCGGCCATAACGGAACAAGTCGCGCAGGCGAAGCGATTCATTGAAATCATGTTCGAAAATCGCGGTCGCCATGTCTGTTTCGATATCTTCGAAGTCGTAATCTTTCAGCCCATAGAAATTGCTGAAATCCACCGGCGCGGCTTTGTTGCTGTATTTCTTCAGCAGCGAATTGGTATTGCTCGGCACCCAGGGAATTCCGTAGTCGGGAACGTTATCCTGCGTCATGTGAAAATAACTGAGCGTAAGACGCGTCGGGGTTCCGAGACCGAATGCCAGCGACGGCGCCAAAGCCCAGCGGCTTTCAGTAACCACATCGCGGCCCGGCGCATCGGCATCGTGCCACATGCCGTTCAACCGAAATGCGCCGGTTTCAAGACCGATGTCGTTCAACGGTTGATTCACATCCAGCGTCGTGCGCTTGTAATCATCCGTGCCGAGGCCAAATGAACCGTCATAGGACGGCGCGAGATTCGGTGTTTTGCTGACGAGATTGACAGAGCCGCCGGTCGAGCCGCGTCCGCTGGTTGCGGATGACGGGCCTTTGGCAATTTCAACCTGCTCCAGGTTGAACGGATCGCGCGAATACGAGCCGAAGTCGCGAATGCCATCGACAAAGATGTCATTCCGCGAATCAAAACCGCGGATGGAAAGATTGTCACCCGGTAATCCGCCGCCACCTTCACCCGCCTGCATGCTGATGCCGGGAGTGTTGCGCAGCACATCGCGCAACGTCGTCGCGCCCTGTTCCTGAATTACCGCGCGCGGCACGACCGTGATCGTCTGCGGAATGTCGCGCAACGGCTCGGTGTATTTCGGCGACTGCACGATTTCCGGTTTGTAGGAATCCCGCTCACCGCGAACGGTCATTTCGGGCAGTTGCGTGGCCGCATTGGTTCCAGGGTTTTCCGACGGCGGAATGTTGGTGACGGTCTGAGCTGCCGCAGTGGCGCCCTGCGCCAACACCAAAGCCGATACCGATCGCGTAAGAATAGGATTCATGTGAGTCGAGACTAGAAGAACCAATTTGCGACGACTCCCGGATGTTTGCGAAATATCGTCGGCGAGTTGCAAGGCAGAACAACTTGGCGGATTGGCGGGCGGTGAAACGACTCGCGCGATTGGGGCTGGTGGAACGGCTCGCGCCTGCGAGCCGTCGGCGCGAACAGGTTCTTAGCGCCGTGTTCTGGCATTTTCAGACGGGCGCAGAACAGTGCGCCCGGGCTGCCGCCAGCGCGGCAGCCGCCACCAGCGCCTCGCCGCGACGCCCGTCGAGTTTTCACTTTTGGTTTCTCCAGGCGCGGATTAGCTTTCGCCCATGCGCGAATCATCGCTGAACTTTCTTCGAACCCTCGTCAATACACCCAGCCCTGTCGGACACGAAGTTCGCGGCCAGCGTGTGTGGCTCGATTATGCCAAGACTTTTGCCGACGAAACGTTTTCAGACGCTTATGGCAATTGTGTCGCCGTGCTGAACAAAGGCGGCGGGCCGCGCATCATGCTGGCCGCGCACGCGGATGAAATCGCGATGGCGGTGAATTACATCAACGAAGACGGTTTCATTTACGTGCGGAAAATGGGCGGCATCGATCCCGCCATTTCCAAAGCCCAGCGCATTGTCGTTCACACGAAAAACGGTCCGGTCAAAGGCGTGGTCGGAAACGTTGCACCGCATCTTGCCAAACACGAAGGCGAACCCAAGCTGCCGAAGATTCATGAAATTTTCATCGACATCGGCGTGAGCGATCGCAAGGCGGCGGAAGAACTGGTGCGCATCGGCGATCCCATCACGCTGGCAGATGAATTTGATCTTTTACGCAACGATCTTGCCGTGGCGCGCGCGTTTGATAATCGCATTGGAACGTTCGCGGTCGCGGAAGCCTTGCGGCTGTTGAAGGAATCAAAAACGAAGTTGAACGTGGAGGTCTGCGCGGTTTCAAACGTGCAGGAGGAAGTGGGGTTGTTGGGCGCGCGGCAGATTGCGTATTCACTCAAGCCAGACATCGCGTTGGTCGTGGACGTGACGCATGCGACGGATTATCCCTGCGTGAACAAATGCCAGCACGGCGACATCCGCATTGGAAAAGGCCCGGCGCTGACGCACGGCGGCTGCAATCATCCGGAAATCGTGACGCGTCTGGAAGCGGTGGCGAAGTCGAAAAAAATTCCGCTGCAACACGAGGCGATGTCCGCGACGAGCGGCACGGATACGGATGTGATTTTCTGGACGCGCGGCGGGATTGCCAGCGCGCTGATCAGTTTGCCGAATCGCTACATGCATTCGCCGGTGGAGTTGGTGAGTTTGAAGGATTTGGAACAGATTCCCGAATTGCTGGCAGCTTTCGTGCAATCCGTGAAACCGGGTGAACAGTTCAAAGTGAAGATTTGAAAATTTGGATTTACGCGCTTGGACGAATCTCGCGTTGATTCAATGTGAAAGAGCGGCGCTGAAGCGCACGCACTCCAGACGCTTCGCGCCGTTTCGGTCTGTGAGAATCTCGCGATAGCGTTTGGAGTGCGTGCGCTTCAGCGCCGCTTGGGGCGTAACTCGACATCCGGACCATTTTCGATTGCCTCTCCCCGCGCTTCGCTCGGAGGAGAGGAAGTGATCAGCCGTTTAGATTTTCGAAGCTCGATTCGTTGTTTGGTACGTGTGACAACTTGCGCCCCGCCGCTTTGAAGAGATCACAAAATCTGTTTTTCGCGCAGGAACAACTTCCAGCGACGCTTTATTCTGGCGGCTTTTCCAGCGCCTGGCGAACAGTGGTTTCAATCCGGTTCACTTTCCGATTGAAATAATCCTTCGCCAGATTGTCCGGCGCGATGGAAAGCTTGCCGCCGCTGCGCAGCCAGATCATAAACAGAATACCGTAAGCATCGCCTTCGGAATGCACGTCGCGAAAAATCTGGTTCTGCATCTGAATGGGAATTTCGTGGTTGTTCGCTGAATTCTTGAGGTCCACGAACTTGATTTTTCCGAGCGAAAGATTCAGCACGTCGATGCTTTCGAATTTCAAATCGCCCAGAAGCTTTTCGAAACGATCTTTTTCTTTTGCCTTGCCGCTCGGTTTTTCTTTTTCCAGGAGCGTGAAGATATTCGTCCGTCCGCGTTCATTTCGCACAATGTCGATTTCTGAAAGATTCAGACGCACGAGTTTGAAGCGTAGTTGCTTTTGTGGCAGCGCGAGAGGATCAAGTTCCAGATGAAGTTCCGGGATTTCCAGGAACAGCGTGCCGCCGAATTCCGGAGTGTTATACAGCTTCAGGTTTTGAATAGTGACCGTTTGCGAAAACAGGCCGGAAGAGAATTTGCCGATCTGAACTTCCATGCCCGTTCGCGCGCGAATCCGGCGTTCGGCCAGCATCGTCCAGACGGAATCCTTGAACGCAACGAACAGAACGCCCAGGACGACCACCAACAGCACGAGACGAAAAATCCATTTGATCAGCCATTTCATGGCAGCACATCTTCGGGACGCACTTCCAGGCATTCGTCCTGATCTTCCCAGACGATCGCGGGATAAAATTCCAGCAGCTTCGGTGCGAGCTTCGATCCGGCGCGATGCAGCAGTGCTTCAGCTTCCTTCGCGGCAGTTTCGAAAGCCCGATCGTAATCCCCGGCGCTTTTTCGCTGGCGATCATCCCAATGCGCGACCGCATGAACCGGCGCGTACAATCCCGCCCATTCATCGAGTTCCGTGCGAATGGGTTCGGGAATTTCGTCGAACGGAACGAGTGTGTCGTTGCAATGCTGGCAAATCAAACCGGTGTCGCGAATGTCGCGGGTGAGCAGCGGCAGCATGGGCGCTCGGCAGCAGGGCGATTCGCTGTAGGCATGCGGCGGTGTGGCGAGACGTTTGAACCAGATCTGACGTTCGTGCCCGAGCTGTGCGGCGAGCCGATACGCGCCGAGCAGCGGATGCGAGAGCCGCCAGGTTTTGCCTTCCAACTGGCCGAGCGTCTGCGCGAGCCAGCGCGCGAGTGTCAGGTCGTCGAACTCTTGGAACACCCGGCTGTATTCCTTCCAGAGCAGATCGAGCGACGATTCCGGATTATTTGCCATCGAAGCGCAGTGTTGCGGGATGCGGCGGATTTGTCGAGCGGGACCGAATTGAAAAACGTCGAACAATGAACATCGAACGCCGAACTTCGAACTTTGCGGACGGCTTCGAAATCGCAGAGTTCGGCGTTCGATGTTCTTAACCGAATTTATGCAATGGGGAGCGCGCTCGCCTCGGGCGTAATCAGCCGCGCCCTTGCGGCTGATTTTTGTGGTGTGGAAAGGACGAACCGTTTGGTGCGGGTGTGAGCCGCTATGTTCGGCGCGAGGCGCGCCTAACTGCAGCCGGGGCGGCTGCGCTCCCCAAACGAATGAGCTGCATCGTTCCGGCTTAAATCTTCAAGCCGCCGGCGCAGCCATTTCGGTATGAAGTTTCATCCGGCTGTGGGAATGCGTCTTGGGATGGCGAAGGGCCGATTCGCGAGCCGGCGGACATGCGACGCCGTGCGCCAGCGGCAGCGTGCAGGTAACAATCGTTCCGTTCTTTTGATTCGGACGGATGTCGAAAGTCGCGCCGATGGTGTTGGCGCGATAATTCATGATCCGCAGACCCATGCGGGTTTTCTTTCCTTCCGGCAGAGAGAACGGATGCCCGTCGTTCTTGATCGCCAGCACGAGTTGATCGTCATCGCAGGCGGCGGAAAGCCAGACGCGCGTCGCTTTGCCATGCTTGATTGCATTGCTGATGGCTTCCTGCGCGATCTTGTAAAGTTGCACGGTAGTGTTGGCGGGCAGCGAGGGAATTTCTCCTTTGACGACCAGCGAGCAGGGCAGGCCAAACATTTTTTCAACGCTCGCATCCAGATTCTGAAGCACCGCGGGAAGATTATCGCCGCGAACATCCAGCGAGCTGAACTGCCGGGCGAGGTTATGCGTGTGGCTGATGACTTCGCCGATCAATTCGCTGATGCGATGCGCGTCGGGCGCGGCGGAATGACGTTCGTTCGTGAGCTGTTGCTCCAACGCTTGCGTGAGCAGCAGAATGCCCGTGAGTTTCTGGCCAAGGTCATCGTGAAGATCGAAGCCAATGCGGCGGCGTTCATTCTCGGCAATTTCCAGTAATTCAGTTTCCAGGCGACGGCGTTCCTCGAACGCTTTTTCCAGTTTGGCTTTGGCTTCCTGCAAGGCGGCGGTGCGGCTTTCCACGCGCATTTCCAATTCATCATGCGCGCGGCGCAGGGCGAGTTCGCATTCCCGTTGCGCGCGTCGCATTTCCGCTTCGCGCAATTCACGTTCAACGGCGGGAACCAATCGCGCGAGCCGATCTTTCATGATGTAATCGTGCGCGCCGGATTTCATCGCCAGAACTGCGGTCATTTCTTCGATGTGACCCGAAACAATAATGAAGGGAAGATCGAGATTTTTTTGCTGCATGATTTGCAGCGCTTCGGGCGCGCTGAATTGCGGCATGGAATGGTCGGCAAGAATCACGTCCCAGGGTTCCTGATCGAGCGCGTCGCTCATCGCTTCCGCGGTATCGACGCGCCGGCATTTGGCGATGAGGCCGCCGCGGCTGAGCGCGCGTTCGAGAAGAAAACCATCTGTCTCCGAATCTTCGATCATCAAGACCCGTACGGGTTGACGTGGATGATCGCCATTCGTTGTGCTGGAATTCGGTTTCATAATACGTCTTCTGCAAAAACAATTATTTCCCTGGGGACTCCTCCCCGGGTCTGGTTTCGTAAACGAAACGGATCATGCGGGGCGAGGCCGATCCTGTTTATGGGGTCAAACCCACATTGCAAAAAATGGCAGGTGTATTTTGGCGTTCAAACTTGTGCGTTGGTGAATCTCAAAAGCTCCGGATCGACCACGATTTGCGGGAAGTTATGCCAACGCAGGGCGGGAGCCCGCGCAATCGGATTGCCGCAAGGACACGGCACTCGCGATAAGATGGCACGCCAATTATATATTCGTAGCAGCCGACGTCAGGAGGCTCATTTTAATTCGGGATTTTCAGTCAGAGCCTCGTTACCTCGGCTGCTACCGGATGGGAGATCGAATAATGTTGCCGGCATCGGGATGCTTTGCCTGAGCGTAAATCTTCCAAAACGTTGGCCAGAACTCATCTTGCAGAGGATGCAAGG
>DASTXC010000008.1:0-20615 GCA_035765675.1 Verrucomicrobiia bacterium | reverse complement strand
CTGGCCCGTCACCACGGGCGCGCCGGTCGTGACCCTCGAAAGCGCTTCCGCGTGCGAAGGTTCGCAGGCAATGGCGTTTACTTATTCCGGTGACAGTGCGCCGTTCACGAATCTCGTGACCCGGACGTTTGCCGCGAATCAAAACTGGTCCACGAATACCGTTTTCCAGTTCACCTACGGCGGCGCGGAAAATTCCAATGACGATCTCGTCATTCAATTTCTCGATCAAAACGGGAACGTGTTGAAATCGCAGCAGATCGCCGGCGGCACAACGCATTCTCCGTGCAGCGTGGCGACCGTGGATATTTCCGGCGCGGCTGGATTTCAAGCCGTTCGCGGCGTTCAGATCGGTGTTGTCGCCAGCGCGGCGGATCACACCGGCACGGTTTACTTTGATCAATTTCAAGTCGGCAACCGCGGCGTGCTTTCCATTCTTGGATCGTCGCTTGCGCTCGGTGTGGGATCGTCGGGTTACGATCACAATCAATACGTCAGCGGCGGCTCGCTCTCGAACGGTTACGCGGCACTTTTAATGCAGACGCAGGCGACCAATGGCTGGCGCGTGGTGAATCAATCGATTGGCGGCGACACCACCTCGCGCGTGATCAATCGCTTTTACCAGGACGAAGTTCCGGTTCACGCCGATGAAGTTCAGATCGGCCTGTCGCTGGGCAATGAAGGCTTGCCGGGCGCGAGTGATCCGCAGGGAATTTCCGATCAGTTTTTCACCGGCATCACCAACCTGATTGCCATGTCGCGCTCGAACAACATCCTGCCGCTCATCGGAAATCAGTATCCGCGCAATGCCTACACGCCGACCGAATATCGCTATCTCAAAGCAATGGATTTGCGGCTCAACACGCTGGATGTGCCCAGCGCGAATTTCCTCGGTGCGACCGATGACGGCTCTGGTCACTGGGTCAATAATTCTTTCATCAATCTGCTGGGCACCAGCGACGGCATTCATCCGAACGACGCGGGTTTTTACGAAATGTTTCTGACGATTGTGCCCAGCGTTTTTGACGCAGTGAAGATGGGCAAACCGACGCCGCATTGGGGCAGCAAAGCACGCTTTCTGCGAATCAGTGGCGATGCAAGTCAGCCCGCGCCGCTCAGTTTCAATCCGAGTTTGACGGTGCATTCGTTCACCGTTTCATTCCGCGTGCGTTCGATCACAACGGGAACCGTCGCATCGATTACTTTGCCCGCTTCGTCGGTTCATCCGACCGTCGAAATCACCGCGGACGGATTGGCGTATGTGGATGCCACTGGCGTCGTGAATCAATCCGGTATCGCGGGCACAAACGGTGCGTGGCATGAAGTCGCAGTAGCGCATTCCTGGGCGCGCGGATTGACGTGGTTCTACGTGGACGGCGCATTGGCGTCCACGATTTCAGAACGGTTGACGCCGGTGGGATTTATTCTCGGCGGACGAGGCGAGGCTTCGACGCGGCCCGGTTCGCCCGAACAGGCGGATTATCAAAACTGGCTGGTGCATCGGTCCATGATGAACGCTGAAGAAGTGAACGCGCAGTTCCAGGGACAATTCCAGCAGGCGAGTCTCGAAGTCTATGCACCGCTGGATGACAACACGTTTGAATCCGGCGCTTCCGCGACCAACCAGGCGCAAAGCCTTTCCATTGCCGCAATCAACAGCGCGTCAGCCGATCTGAGTTCGGAAGAATCACTCGTTCCGCCGGACAGCTTGATCGTCACGTCGAATTACACTCCGTCCATGGTTTTGAACTGGAACGATCCCGTCGGCGCAGTGGAAGACGCGTACTACGTGGAACGCAGCACGGCAGGCGGACTGTGGACGAACATTGCCACGCTGCCGGCGCATTCCGTGACTTACACCGACCTGTCGATCGGCATGGGAACCAATTATCAATATCGCGTTTCCTATTCCCAATCCGATTGGCGCAGCGACTACGCGATGAGTCCGATCACGATTCTCCCTTCGACCAATCTGCCAACCGTGCTGATTGATTTCGGACCGAACAACGTGTTGGACGGAGAAATCACCGCGAGTCCGGATGTGAATGGAAACTATTGGAACAATATGGTCAGCACCGGGAACGGTTCGGCGATCTCGGATCTGGTCACGATTGATAATCAGCCGACCACGATTGGGCTTCGGCTTACGTCGGGCGCATGGGCGGCGAATGGAATTCGGAATGGCGGCCTGCTCAACCCGAATCCCGCCTTGCTGGGCATCTTCGCGATTCCCACCGCGACCGAAGATTATTTCTACATCAATCAAACCTTCGGCAGCGCGAATGCGAAACAGACCATGGTCATCAGCGGACTCGATCCGACGCTGGCCTACAATCTTTCCATGTTCGGAACGCGCGACGTTACCTCCACCCGCACGACGATCTATTCAGTCACTGACGGCGCGGGAGTTCATTCCACCAATCTCGTGACTTCCGGAACCGCGTCAAATTCCGGAACCAATCCGAACAACGCGGCGGGCAACGATAAAACAATTGTGAGCTTGAACGGTCTCGTGCCGAACAGTGCCGGCCAAATGACCTTCACATTGCAGATCGGAGACGCCGCCAACTTCGCCTATTTGTGCGCGCTGAAAATTACGGCAACGCTCCTGCCTCCCGTGTTTACGGTTCAGCCGCAATCGCAAACCTTTCGCGTCGGAACCACCAGCACGCTCACCGCGTTCGCCTCCAGCAGCGATCCTGTTCAATATCAATGGTATTTCGGGAACACTCCGGTGCCGGATGCGACCAACGCAACGCTGACGTTGTCGAATATTCTTTACGCCAACGCCGGAGAATATCACGTCACCGCCACGAACGAGATGGGCGAAGCCACGAGTGCTGTTGCGGTTGTGAGTGTTGTTCCACCGAAGATTCAATCGCACGCTGTGCTGGTTGATTTCGGGCCGAACGACGGTGCGAATGGATTGATCACGTCGAGTCCCGACGCGCAGGGAAATTATTGGAACAACCTGACTTCCGGCACCAGCGTGCCCTCGGGTCTTTCGATTGCAAATATGGTTTCCGCCGACAACACGCCGACTTCCCTTGGCGTGGCGATCACTTCGGGCGGCTGGAGTAACAACGGCATTCAGAATGGCGGCTTGACCACGCCCGACGTCTCGCTGCTGGGCGACTTCGCCGTTGCGACCGCGACTGAGGATTATTTTTTCATTCAGGGCGGAGACGGAACGACCGGAAACTTTCGGATCAATGGGCTGAATGCCGATTCGACTTACAACTTGTCCTTCTTCTCAACGCGAAACACCACGGCCGCTGACATTCGCACCTCGCGCTTTTCAGCGGCTGATGCGAACGGGATCCACGTCATTGATCTTCAGACTTCGGGCGCTGGCGCGGGTTCTTCGGCACGGCCGTATGGAAACGACGACACCATCGTTTCGCTCACCGGCCTGAAGCCGAACGTGTCCGGACAGATCAATCTGACATTGACGATTGTGAATGGCGGATTCGCGTATATCGGAGCGTTGGAAATCGCAGAGACGGGAAATCCGACCGCAACTTCTGATCTTCAATCACCGGAAAAAATTTCCGGCGGCTGGCATTTTCAGGTTTCCGCGACGCCCGGATACGCGTATCACGCGCAGCGCGCCACAGATTTGAACGGCCCGTGGATTGATATTGGAACCGTCATTCCTTCCGTGAACGGCGTTGCCGAATTCGCGGATACGGAAGCTCCGGACGATCAAGCGTTTTATCGGTTGGTCGTTCCGTGATGTCGATTTGCAGTGGCACCGCTTCGTCGCAGATTCTACCGGAGCGGTGCTGAAGCAAATGCAGTTCAAAAACGCGCGTCAGAATTGAACTGGCGCGCGTTTTAGTCGAATCCATGCAGTGGAAATGGGGAGGGCGTCCGCCTCGGGCGCAATCAGTCGCGCCCGCGCGGCTGATTGTGAGGCATGGAAGGGATGAACCGTTTAGTGCCGGTGCGAGCCGCTATGTTCGACGCGAGGGCGCGCCACTGCAGCCGAGGCGGCTGCGCTCCTCGAACGAACTGCATCATTCACAGCGAAAAATATTCCGGACGAATTCCAGAATCGGTCCATTGCAGAATCGCGACGCTGCGATCCAGCTTGAAACGCTGTTTGCCGGCGTAACCCGGATTGAAGAAAAGGACGCCACCGAGAATCTGGCAAAAACGTTTGTGAGTATGGCCGAACACCACGACGTCGGGTTTTGCCCGGTTGATCCGGCGCTGGAGCGTGTCGCCCAATTCACGTGGTTCGACGATGTGATGGACGAGAAATTTTCGTCCGCCCAGTTCCACGACTTCTGTTTCCTTCAACGGCAACCCGTGATCCGTGTTTCCCGTTACGGCGGTCACAGGCGCTATGTCCTCCAGTTTGCCCAGAATTTTTAACGAGCCGACGTCGCCGCCGTGCAGGATGTGATCGACACCGTGGAAAAGCTCCGAAATCTTGGGATCAAAATAATCGTGCGTGTCTGAGAGAATACCGATCTTCATTAAAGCTGAGAGATTTGCAGCGCGGCAAATTTAACTAGCCGGGGAACATCGAACTTCGAACTTCGAATGGCGCACCGCCGTTTCGTTCGGAGTTCAGAGTTCGATGTTCATTGTTCGGTGTTGGATATTGAATGGTCACGCCTTCGCTTCTTCCGGCGCATTTTCCGGTTCCGGTTCTTCCGCGGGTTCCGGTGCTTTCTTTTCCAGCGCGGATTCCGCTGCTTCCGAATATTTCATTGCGGCAACAAACAGACCTGCGAAAAGTCCGCCGCTCAGCATGGTGTTGCGGAAGAATTGCCACGTTTCGGGCCAGTTATGCGTGCCTTTGATCAGCGCGATCAGCCACCCGGAAAACGTTTTGACGTATTCAGGATTTTGAAACGGATTAAACAACCACGACGCTGTGTTCGTGATGAAATAAAACAGCAGCGCGCCGAGCAGACCGCCGCCAAGCAGACTGGCGAATGAATTTTTTGGTTTGAAACGCTGACCGAGGAAAATGATCGCGGCGTAAGCGATGTAATTGAAAAATTGAAATGAAAGCATCGATGCGTTCCAGACGTCCCAGCCGCGCGATTGATAGTAGAAATTCAAACCCGTGTCGGTGATCGCAGCCGCGAGCATCGGCAGCCACCAGGCGGTTCGGCGATTGAGATAAACGCCGCCGCAGAACATGAGCGCATAGACGGGACTGAAATTGCCGAGGTCGGCTGAAAGCATTCCGGGGATTCGCGAGATCGCGAACACCAGAATGAACAGCAGCAGTGATACGATGTTTTTTGTCACGCGCGGAGCATACGCCGGTTCCGGCGCGTTTCAAATCAGGAAAAAGGGGAAATGGTTCGACACGAATTACACGGATTTACACAAATTCAAAGCAGTTAATTGTTTTGAGATATCTTCCTTCGTAGCCGTGAACGTAAGTCCGCGCCCTTTTTTCAAAACGGATATGAACAACGGAACCGAATTCACGTCCGCCAGCGAGCTGTGGATTTCGCCTGTGTTTCGATTGGTCTGCTTTCCCGTTTTATAATTTGTGAAAATTCTTGCAATTCGTGTAAACCCGTTTCCGGATTTGTTCCGCCAGAACACTGATTCTTTTTTCTTGTTCGTGAAAGCCAGTGCAAATTCGTGTACAGCCTTTGCGCTGTGGAACGATTGTTCGAAGTGATTCATGAAGACGCCGAGCTGCTGGTGATCAACAAGCGGGCCGGGCTGGTGTGCCATCCCACCAAAACCGACGAATACTCCAGCCTGATCAGCCGCGCGCGCCTGTATCTGGGCAAAGATTCGCGGCCGCATCTGATCAATCGTTTGGATCGGGAAACCAGCGGCGTTGTACTCGTCGCGAAGACCGATACTGCCGCGCGCGAGCTGCGTCAGCTCATGGAGAATCGGGTGGTGCGGAAGGAATACCTGGCGATTGTTCATGGGCACGTGGCGGTGGAACAGGGAGTGATCGATGCGCCGCTGGGAAAGGATGATCACAGTCGCGTGGCCGTGAAAAATTGCGTTCGACCGGACGGCGCGCCTTCGCAAACGAACTTTTGGGTGGAGAAACGCTTTTCGCGAACGGTCGCGAGTTACGCTTCTTGCAATCACAGTTTCGAAACCGCCGAATCAAATATGGAACGACCTTTCACTTTGATTCGCCTGCAACCGTTGACCGGCCGCAAACATCAAATTCGTATTCACCTGGCGCACTACGGCCATCCGATTGTCGGCGACAAGATCTACGGCGGCGATGAGGATTTGTATCTTGCGCTGGTGGAAAACCACCTGACACCTGAGCAGCGTGCCCGCCTGATCTTCGAGCATCACGCCCTGCACGCCGGCGTGCTGGGACTACCCTGGCGCGGCCGTGACCTGGAATTCCGCTGCGAGGCGGAGGGGTGGTTTAAAGGATTTTTTGCCGAACCTGACTGTGGTTGAATTCGGTTTGCGATTAGCTGTTTTCTCTGGCAAAACCCAGCGCATGATCATGCGTGGCTTTGTTGGTCTGATGTTGGCGTTGCTGGTGTTCTCTGGTTCTGGATGTGACAAATCTGGATCGAAATCGAATCCCGCACCCAAAATTTCCAATCTTGCCGACAGTGCTGCAAATACGATTGCCCGTGTTCATTGGCTCGGGAAGAAACGCATTTTCAGCGATACGAACGCCGTCGGATTGATGGCCATTTGGAATCTTCCCGAAAGCGCTCGCCTCGAAGCGCAGACGGTGGAGAGATTGGCATCTGCGCCTTGGCGACTGCTGCTGAAGCAATCAGGAACAAATGACGGTAGTCTGTTGCTGCGGCCATTGATTCAACAGTTGATAGAAGACGAATGTTACGTGGAGGTTTCCGAGACGACGAATCAAACCAGAGATTTCGTGCTGGCGATTCAGCAGACGGATTCTGCGGCGGCTCTATGGCAAAGCAATTTAGCGGCGGTGGTCGAATTGTTGACCCGGATTCAACCTGGAAAGCCAGCAGATGGAGCTTCCGGCTGGAGTCTTAAAAAGCACGATGTTCCCGATCTGATCGAATTTTCCCGGGCTGGGGCTTGGACTCTCATCGGCATGGCTCAGGAAACGAATCGATTGCAAACGATCATCAAAGCGCGGATTGCCCGGAGCGGAACACCGGTTCTCTCAGAGGCGACAACCAATTGGATTGAGGGGCATCTTGAAGTTGCTCGGCTCATGCCATCGAATACGATTTCGTCGGTGGTTTCGGCTCTGAATTTTTCCGTTTCAGGAGAAGCAGGAAATGTTCGAACCCGAGGAAGCATAGTCACTCGTGGAACGACGATCGGTGAACTTGAACCCTGGATAATTCCCACGAACTTCGTCGATGGCTCGTTCGGCAGTTTCACGGCGGTGCGGGGGATTCGTCCTTTGCTGGAACGTTCTAAAATCTGGAATCCCTTGCGATCAGGCCCCGCGCCGAATCAAGCGTGGATTTGGGCCTTGCAAGGAGCGTTGATGCAAACCTATTTGGCTGCACCGCTTTCCGGGGGGAGCAATCAAATGCACCAATTGTCAGAAGACGTGATGCAACTCGCAGATAAATATCTCCCGAATCGTGATATCGCAGGATTTCGCCGGTCACAGGTGTTCAACGGGTTGGAATGGCAAGGGTTCCCTTTTATGTCGCCATTCATTCGATCTACGACGGAAGAGGGCAACGAATTTCTTCTCGCCGGATTTTTCCCATTCACAAGCCCGGCGCAGATATTGCCGCTTGAGTTGACGGAGATGCTGATGACTCGCACCAATTTGGTGATGTATGACTGGGAGCTAACCGGGCCTCGGATTGAGCAGTGGATCTACATGTCGCAATTCTGTCGCGTCGTTTGCCAAAAAGCCCAGTTGCCTGCGGATTCTGCGGGCCTTAAGTGGCTGCAAGCGCTTGTGCCGCATTTAGGAAATAGCGCTACTGAGTTGACACGAACCGGACCCGATCAGTTTTCTTTTTCCCGTAAGTCCGCAGCAGGTTTCACTGGAATCGAACTTAACCTCTTGGCTGATTGGCTGGAATCGTCCGAATTTCCGAGAGGATTACACACACTGCTCGCGCCAGCCAAACAGCCATAAGCGAACGTGGATTTCAGTTGTGGAGAGCGGGAGGCATCGCTGGCGTTGCATGCGACCTTTCACTGGATACTTCAAACATCGTTAGTCGCCGGCATAGTGGGAATCCGATTTTATTAGCGCTGGAAGCGAGCTTTCCGCGTGCATCCAGATTCATCTGCGGCTAAAAAACGGGCGTGTTTTCGATTCCCAAAACAATGCGCGCGGCGGTTTATCGCGGCCCGAACAATCTCCGCGTCGAAACCGTGCCAGTCCCCCGAATCACTCCGCACGATTTGCTGGTAAAAGTAGCGGTTTGCGGCGTTTGTCCCACGGACATCAAAAAGATTCAATATGGCACCGTGCCGCCGCCGCGCATTTTCGGTCACGAAACGGCTGGAACCATTGTTCGCGTCGGAGCCCGCGTGCAGGGATTCCAAATCGGAGATCGAGTCGCTTTGCACCACCATGTCCCTTGCCTCGATTGTCACGCCTGTCGGCATCGCGCCTTTGCCCAATGCGAAACATATAAGCGGACGGGAATCACTGCCGGTTTCGAACCCTCAGGCGGCGGCTTTGCGGAGTATGTTCGCGTCATGCCCTTCGTCCTGCCCGGCGTGGTGAAGATTCCCGCGCGTAACAGCTTCGAAGAAGGCGCAATGCTGGAGCCGGTCAATACGGTCTTGAAGGCCGTGAAACGACTCGCATTGTTGCCAAGCGATAACGTGTTGGTGGCGGGGCAGGGGCCAATCGGGCTTATATTCACCCGGATTTTGAAATTGCAAGGCATTAACGTATTGGCGACTGATTTGATGCCGCAACGCCTCCGATTGGCGCAACAGTGGGGAGCAAAATGGGTTTCGAATCCAAACAACTTGAATTCCGTCGCGTTTCAGACCACCCCATCGAAAGTGAAAAAGCGCGGCTCATTTTCGAAGGCGCATGAGATCTCCCACAGACCATCATCAATCGTCCATCCTCGATCCACTATCTTCGATGCCGCAATCCTCGCCGTTCCCTCCGATGCTGCTTTGAAACAAGCTGTGGAATTGGTGCGTGGAGCGGGGCAGGTGCTTCTGTTTGCGCATACAAAACGGGGATACTCAACGGATTTGGACCTGGCGTCAATCTGTGTCGACGAAAAAGACTTGATCGGCAGCTATTCCGCCGATTTCACGTTGCAAAAGGAGGTGGCGCGGTTGGTGTTTTCGCGAAAACTGGATGTCCGCTCCCTGATTTCCCATCGGTTTGACCTCGAAAATGCCGTCGCTGCGGTCGAACTGGCCGCTCATCCGACGCCGGAGTCTTTCAAGATCATCATAACGTCGGGGGGAAGAAAGACACGGATTTCACAGATTTTCACGGATTGATGCTCCTCGAAGGGGCGAGTTTCACGAGTCCCCCATCTGCCATCCTCAATTCTCGATTCTCAATCCTCATTTCCCGAGCGCTGGGGTAAACACCCCGTTGGCTCGATGTGGTCCGCATTGCACGATCCGTCCGTGCAAATCTGTGAAATTCCTGTCGAATTTTGTTCCGTGACAATAAGTATAAAAATTGTTTGACACTTCTCTGGACGGCTGCGAGTATCGCGCCACACACGGCAACAAATAATTAAAAATGAGAACAAAAAATCTTCTTCTATCGGCTGCGGCACTTGTCGCAGGTGCCCTCTCCGTTCAGGCACAATCGAATGTTTATTCGGTAAATGTGGTCGGGTATGTGAATCAGCCATTGGCTGCTGGCAAGTTTTCGCTGATCGCTAATCCTCTGAATGCTGGAACAAACAATTTAACAACCATTCTGTCTGGTATTCCCAATGGTTCGCAGGTTCAGGTTTGGACTGGGTCGGGATATCAGCTCGCGACAAAGGGATTAATTAACGGCGTCTGGAGTACAAATTTGAATATCGCTCCCGGTGAAGGTTTTTTTGTAAAACCATCTGCTAACTATACGAATACTTTTGTTGGGAGTCTGGTAATTGGCTTTGGTCAAACCAATTCAGTCAACCTTCCGGGTGGGGTATTTACATTAGCGGCCAGCCCCCTTCCTTTTTCTGGTCGCTTGACTGATGTTGGAACTAATGTGTTAAATCTTAATACCCTGCCAAACGGGAGCCAAGTTCAGGTTTGGAATGGCTCTGGTTATCAATTGGCGACAAAAGGATTGATTAACGGACAGTGGAATACAAATCTTCTCATACAGGTTGGGCAAGGATTTTTTGTAAAACCCTCATCAGCAGCAACTTGGTCTCAGACACTGCAGTAATTCATTCACAATACGAAACTTAATCATCAATCCTAAGCAAAATATGAAAAGAAAACTAATAGCTTCGCTCGTGGGAGTTGTCGTGGCTGGAAGCATGGTGGCGTCAACATATGGGCAAGGTCAGGTAAACTTTGTAAATTATACATTCGGAACGGAGGGGTTAATTACCTCTTACGTTACAATTGAGGGTTCAAATGCGAAAATTGGCTCTGACTTTTATGCTAATCTCCTTTATTCGTTAAATGGAGGTTCAACTTTTACTCTTGTTCCTGGGAGTCTTACTTCCTTCTTTGGCACTACGGGAGAGGATGCGACCAGTCCAGGGCTTTTTTCCGGCGGGACTTTGACAATAGCGGATTATGTTTCTGGTCCAATTTCATTTATAGTTCAGGCGTTCAATGGTGCTGATTACGCGAGTTCTCTGGCGAAAGGGCAATCGGCAGTGTTCACACTTCCTCAGCTCGCTACAGCTGCAAATCAGCTTCCGATTCCGGATATTATGAACAATGGAGCTGGGCTCCAATCTTTTACCGTGGTTGTTCCTGAACCTTCAACGTTTGCGTTGGCAGGGTTGGGTTCTGCAGCTCTTCTAATGTTTCGACGTCGAAAATAGTTAATTTGGTTTCTCTCACGCCCCGACTATAATATCGGGGCGTTTTTTCTTTTTTATCGAGACCTTTTCTATGCAAGTTTGCGTCGTCGGCTTTCGAGACAATCCGAACAAACTCTTGTGAATTAGGATTCGTAAGCGAATGCGTCAACGAATGGGGTAAGCTTCGGAAAATAAGGCCTCAGATATTTTTCATAACTCCGCCAACGACGAATCGAGTTTCTAAAGATCGGTTTAGTAACATCCGCATATGTCGGTGAGCGAACCGCTTTTGTTTGTGCATGTTTATCAAAGCGTAGGACTTTCGCTTCCCATGGAATGTTGAGGTGATTCAATACTTTTCGGCAAAGGGGCTCGAAGTTCTCGATCATATCTTCGTAGCGAATTTCCAAAAAGCGATTTGGTATCATTAAAGAGATCGTTTTCCACATGCCCATCAACGCTATATATTCTTCGACTGTATCTTCAATCGTCAGGTAAGCAGAATTGACTTGTCCGATCGGAAAGAAAGGTTGCATGAAACAGCTCAGGCAAACGTCGCGAGGATCCCTCACTGCTACGATCAATTTAACTTCAGGGAAAATTCGGAGGAAATGAGAGATCAAGAAGGTTAATGAAGGATTTTTGTCAATCAGTAGTCGTCCTTCAATGGTTTTGCCTAGAAATTGTTCTGCAACTTGAAAGTAGTTTTCTCGCGATTGATTTAAGACGGCTGGCAGTGCCGATTCCAAACAGGAGAAAATAGGAGCATCATTCGGAAAATTGCGGGCGAGCGGCATGTAAGCTTCATCATGGAAGATTTCGGTCTCCTCTAAAGAGATAACTTCAGAATGAGAATCCAAAACCTGCTCCAACAATGTAGTGCCCGATCGGGGGTGCCCGCACAGTAAGCCAATGCGCCGGGGCGGAGAAAGATTAGGGGCAAAATTGGCCCAATTCTGTAATATCTCTGGAGTAAGATTTTCCTGCAATGCTTTCAATCGCGAGCGCATCACGCGTCTCGCATGAGTGTGGGGCGGTGCATCTGCTTTCAGAAGAAATTTCGCCTCTACAAAAGCGGACATTGCTTCGTCATAACGGCTTTGCCGATCCAGCACCGCACCCAATTCATACCAACTGCGAATTTTGGTTTCTCGATCAGCTTGTGCAATGAACGACCTGAGAAGTTTTTCTGCTTGCTCAATTTGGCCAGAGTGTCGAAGGAGGCGAGCGCGGATCAGAAGAGCCGGAGGGAAACCGGGTGACAAGCAGAGTGCCTTTTCAATCAATGCTTCTGAATCTGGAATGCGGCGGATCCGTTCGTAAAGCTCAGCAAGCTTTACTAAAGCAATCGGCGAAACGTCCACCTGTTCAACTGCTCGTTTCCAATAATGCTCGGCTAATTCCGGACTGGCAAAATCCCGACATTTGGCACCAATGGCAAAAAGTAGATCAGTCTTTCGGATTGAAAGGCGAAGGGCTTTTTCGAAGCATTCTTGAGCATCAGAATATCTGAAACGCCTGCCGTAGGCTCCTCCCAAATCCAACAAAATTGAAGTACTCGCTGGACTCATCTTTGATGCGCGTTCCAGCAATTCGATTGCTTGTTGAAAATCCCGATTGGTCCAAGCTAATTCCGCTGCTTGAAAAATCCGATTGAGAGTTCCTTGAGAAACTAGGTGGGGGCGTTTCACTTTGAATTGAAAACCAATTCCAATCGTAAGGCGATTATCTTACCACGCCGACCGTCTAACTCTGATTGCTTTAACTTGTCGGATCATTGTCACTGAGGCGCTATTAGCTGGTCTCCCGAGGGAATACCTGGAGTAACTTCCGTGACCGGGAACAATGCCGCTTCTTCCGGTTTTCCTTGATCTTGCAGCTGCATCCGCTGGCCTTCGATCAGCAAGACTTGCTCCTCTGGAGAGAGGTTATTCCGAAACTGCGCTGGCACATTTACGCCTGAGTTGTTGGAGTTGAAGCCCATGTTTTCTTGACGTTGCGCGGGCGTCCCTCCGTATTGATTGCTGCCCGGGATCGAGCGGGTTGGAATCTGCCTTTGTTGTCCAAAGCCGGCGTGAGCGCCTGCAGCAGGTAGTCCTGCTGGACCAGACGCTGCGGCAACAGGTGATTGAGCGACCGCCACCGCCTTGGCCCCGTTGTTCACAAAATCCAGGGTTTCCGTTAGACCGTTGTTGTTCACCTTCACGATCCCGGCGTGTTCGTCGATGGAGAGTACTTCGATGCCGCCATCGCGCTGGCCTTCGGTGAGCATGTAGTTTTCTTCTTTTGCAGGTTCAGGCGGATGCGGGGGAATCTGGGCGTGAAGGAGGGCGCGCTTGTTTCCCAGAATCGTGGTGATGCCGTTCAGCGTGAGTTTTACTGGTGGAGTGGGCGGTGCTGCCGGCGTTGGATCCACCAACGGCGCGGGTTTGAGGCTGAACACGTTCCGATCCACAATCCCGCCATACGGATTCGAAGTTGCCGCGTGCGCAGCCGGGATGTTCAGCAGCGTCAGGAGCAAGCCTGTCAGGCTCGTCGAAACGGCGAAATGGCGAAGCGGTGAAACGGTGAAACTCAATGCGCTGCGGTTGATTACAGTCGCCGATTCACGGTTGCTCCAAGCCGCCGTTTCTCCGATTCGCCGGTTCGCATTTTCTTCGGTTCGGGCATTTGGCATCGTGGGCATAAAATAGCAGTTCTGGAAACAAACACCACGGCGAAGTTTTGGTTGCGAAGGCGCCAGAGACACGGATTTCACGGAGTAGTCACTGATTGGAGTCAAGGCGGAAAGCGGGGTTTACGCGAATTTCGCTAATCCGCACGAATTCCGGAATTCCAAAACAATTAGCATTAATTTGTGAAATTCGCGTAACGCCGTTTCTGAATTGCGGAGTTCATTCATGATTGAAATAAATCACCGCGGTCCAAATGGAAATCCGCGCAAATCCGTGAAATCCGTGTCACAAATCTGCAGTCCGGGAAATAAAGTTGCACCGGTTTGGAATTTCACCAGAATGACCGCGCAAAAACCGGGCTATTCGAGTGCGAGTTCTTTATAACATTCTTTTTACGATCTTTTTTGTGCTTTCCTCGCCGTATTATTTTATGCGGCTGTGGCGGCGGGGAAACTGGACCAAAGGCTTTGGCCAGCGTTTTGGCGCTTACGATGCGCGGTTGAAGCAGGCCATCACCAATCGTCAGGTGCTCTGGCTCCATGCCGTCAGCGTCGGCGAAGTCAACATCTGCACCAACCTGATCAGGTCCCTCGAACCCCGCCTGCCCAACGTCAAAATTGTCGTCTCCACGACCACCACCACAGGCATGGAGGAACTGCAAAAAAAGCTGCCCACGCACATCAGCAAAATCTATTACCCGATTGATCGAAAGCCCTACGTTACCCGCGCTTTGGCGACGATTCGCCCCAAAGCAATTGTGCTGGTCGAAGCCGAAATCTGGCCGAACTTCCTCTGGCGCGCGCGCGATCTGGGTATTCCGTTGTTTCTGATCAACGCGCGTTTATCCGAGCGATCCTTTCGCGGGTATCGGCGCTGGAGCTTCATTTTCCGAAAGTTGTTTGCCTCCTTCGCAGGCGTGGGAACGCAGAGTGAAGCGGACGCTGGACGACTGCGCGAACTGGGTTTCCGCCCGGAAGCGATTCACGTGGTCGGCAGTCTCAAGTACGACGCCGCGAAGCTGGACGAAAAACGCGTTCTGGATGTTCCGGCGATGTTGCGTCAGATCGGGGTTCCGGAAAACCCGCAGTTGCTGGTTTGCGGCAGCACGCATCCCGGCGAGGAAGCGTTGCTGGCGGAGCAATTTCTCGAGCTGCGAAAACAATTTCCGAATCTGTTTCTTGTGCTCGTTCCGCGACATTTCGAGCGCGGCAAGGAAGTCGGTCGCGAATTGAAGGAGCGCGGCGTGAAATTCATTTTCCGCAGCGAAATTACCGGCAACACGCAATTGGCTCCCGGCGAAATCGAATGTCTGCTCGTCAACACTACGGGCGAGCTGAAATATTTTTACGAACATGCGACCGTGATCTTTGTCGGCAAAAGCCTGAGAGGGCAGGGTGGACAAAATCCGATTGAGCCGGGCGCTCTTGGAAAGCCGATGGTGTTCGGGCCAAACATGCAGAACTTCCAGGACGTCGCGAAAAGCTTCGTGGCGCAGAACGGCGCGATTCAGGTCAAGGACGACGCGGAATTGGAAAAAGCTTTCGGTCAATTGCTCGCCGACGAATGGCGTCGCGAGGAACTGGGCCGCAACGCCCGCAAAGTGGTTCGCGAAAATCTCGGTGCGATTGATCGCACGGTGGATATGATCGTTCAAAACCTGAACGATCAGTCAATTTACATTCGCGACATTGCTTGAGTTCGTGGCATGGGCGTCCCGCCCGTGCGTTTCAAGCAACCATCAATATGGGCGAGACGCCTGCGCCACTATCACACCTTGATCAATGCACTTTATCCCGAACTCCGAAGTTGGGGAGCACGCCCGCCTCGCGCGTAGCTGGACGCGCCTCGCGTCCAGCATCTTTGCGCGCAACATTGTCACGAACCTTGGGAACGTTTCTGTGCGTCCGAGTGTTTTCCGCGAGGGCGCCGAAAACAGCGCCCGAGCGGGCGCGCTCCCCATTTCCAACGGGAGCGTCCTGACCTGATCACTGCGTCCGTCCGAACTTTTTTTCCAGTTCGCGAAAATTCATTTCGATTAATGTCGGGCGGCCATGCGGACAGGTGTAAGGCATCGCACAACGGCGAAGATCGTTGACCAGATTCTCGAGTTCGGGTCCGGCGAGCGGATCGTTGGCTTTCACTGCGTGACGACAAACAGTCTTCGCCACGACATGTTCACCCAGCCGCAGCGAGTTCACTTCCTGACCGGCGGCTTTCAGTTCATCGACAAGTTCGAGAACGAACTGACGCGGATTGGAGCCTTTTACAAACGGCGGCAGCGCATCGAGCAAAAACGTGCGTTCGCCAAATTCGCTCAATCCCACGCCGAGACGCGTCAGCACCGCGAGATGATCGCGCAGAAAATTCGCGTCGCGTGACGAGAGTTCGACCGTTTCCGGCAACAACAGTTTCTGGGAATCCGCCTGCTGCTTCTGCTCCAGGCGATTCAGCATTTGCTCAAATAAGATGCGTTCGTGAGCCGCGTGTTGATCGAGCAGCACCAGGCCGCGATCCGATTCCAAGACGACGTAAAGCCTGCCGATCACACCGACGAGCCGCAGCGGCACGTTCAATAATGGAACCGGCGCCAGCGATGGACGATTGGCGAAATTCGTGGGCAACGGTGGAGTTGCGGAAGTTTTCGCTGGCGCAATCGGCTCATTGGGCGATGCGGTTATCGGCGATTCCGTCTGCGGACGAAATCCCATGTTTAACGCGGATTGCTGCGGCACGATGACCGACGGCGGTGTTGCAGGCGGTTGAAGCGAGGCCGGAAAATTCGGCAGCGCAGATTGTTGAATTGTTGGCGCCGGTGCGGATGTGGTTGGAGAAAAATCCGATTCAGTTTTGGGCGGACGATTCAAACCCTCCGTGCTGAATACGCGATTCTCGGCAGGTTGCGCGGACGATGCTCCGGAATGAAATTCCAACAACGTCTCCCGCACCGCTTGCGCAACGAGCCGACGCACTTCCGCTTCGCGATGAAACTTCACTTCACGCTTGGCGGGATGAATGTTCACATCCACCGCGGCCGGATTGATTTCCAGAAACAGGCAGCAAACCGGATATCGGCCTTTCATCAACGCGGTATGATAACCTTCGAGCAAAGCGAAATTCAGTCCGCGATTTTCCACCGGCCGGCGATTCACAAATAGATGTTGATCCTCGCGCGTGGATCGCGAAACGCCGGGCGCGCCAATAAAACCCCAGAGCCGAAATGCCGAACGCCGATTGACCGGAGAATTTTCCGCACCTTCAATCTCATCCGCGGCCTCGATGACGTCGGTCTGAAAATCCACCGTCAAAAGTTTTTGTTGGTTGCCCCAGAGGGAGCGGAGTCGTTCCTCCAGCGCGTGAAGCCGTTCGGAAATTGTTTCGCCGGATTTTGCCGACGGCAGTTGCCAGAGCGTGCGGCCGTCTTTGAGAAACGTGAAAGCAACTTCGGGAAACGCGAGTGCCGCCAGCGTGAGATAATGCTGAATGTGCGTCGCTTCGGTTTCTTCGGTGCGCAGAAATTTTCGACGCGCGGGAAGATTGAAAAATAATTGCCGGACTTCAATCACTGTTCCCGGCGCACCGCCGGCAGCTTTGACTTCCAGAATTTTTCCGCCGTTGATTACGATCTGCGTGCCTTCCGGCGAATCGGAATCGCGTTCCCGCGTCGTGAGCGTGAAACGGCTGACGCTGGCAATGCTCGGCAACGCTTCCCCGCGAAAACCCATCGTGGCAATCGCGGCGAGATCTTCCGCACGCTGAATTTTACTGGTTGCATGGCGTTCCAGGCAGAGCAGGGCATCGTCGCGGCTCATGCCGGTTCCATCGTCGGTCACGCGCACGAGGCTGCGTCCGCCGGCCTGAATCTCCACCGTGATCCGCGTCGCCTTTGCATCGAGCGCGTTTTCGACCAGTTCTTTCACCACGCTGGCGGGACGTTCGACGACTTCGCCGGCGGCGATCTGATTGGCAACCTGATCGGAAAGAAGACGGACGCGATTCATGACAAAACAAACGTGGCGGGGAAAACGGAAGATGTGACAAGGCTTGGAAAATTCATTTCAAAGTTCTTGGTTTAATGATTTCGAGCGCGGCAACGCGAAGCAGAAAATGGCGCCGCGGCCCGGCTCCGTACGCGTCCAGATTCGACCGTGATGATCTTCAATAATTTTTTTGCAAATCGAAAGACCCAGGCCGGTGCCGTGCGATTTTCCGAACGTGGCGAACGCTTCAAACAACCGCTCTGCAATTTCCGGTGCGATGCCCGAACCGGTGTCTTCGATTTCGGTGATGACCTTCTCCGGCTCAGCGCTGAACCGCACGAAAATTTTTCCGCCATTCGGCATCGCTTCCGTCGCGTTGTGAATCAGGTTGAAGAACACGCGGCGCAGTCGTTTGGGATCCAGCGGCAATTGCACCGAGGGAACCGGAGTTGATTCCAGCGTCACGCCTTTCAATTCAATTTCCGAACGAATTTCCGCAAGCAGCGATTGAACAAAAGCCGCATAATCGGCAACAGCCATGACCACATTCGCCTGCGAACCTTGAGTGAAATCCAGAATCTCGCCCACCATTTCGCTGATGCGCTCGACCTGACGACGGATGTTCGCGGAAGATTTTTTTCGCAGCTCGGCATCAGCTTTTTCCATGCAGCTCAGTTCGGCGCTGAGGCTGATGATGTTCAACGGATTCTTGATGTCATGAACGATGGAACGCGCGAAGCGTCCGACCACGGAGAGCCGTTCCGCCTGTAGAATTTCCTGGATGTAACGCTGATTGAATTCCCGCAAACGGCTGCTGATCTCGCGCAGAAGCTGCATCGCCAGCATCGGCGAACGTTCCACCATCGCCAGCAATTCATCACGCGGAATAAAATAGACCACACTGTCTTCCGTGGCGGTCGCAGTCGCGGAACGTGGCTTCAATTCCAGCACCGCCATTTCGCCGAAGAGTTCACCGGGTACAATCTGCGCGAATGCGCGGCGTTCCTTTTTCGCGACGCCAACTGAAATTTCGATGCGCCCGCTCTTTACGAGATACACGCCATCGCCGCGGTCGCCTTCCTGAAAAACCTGTTCACCGCTCGAAAAACTCCGCTCCTGCGCGATCCGGCCAAGCGCGGCCAGATCGGCTGCGTTCAGCGTCCGGAAGGGCGGACTGGATTCGAGTGTGACCATGCCGGACTGTAGGAAAAAAAATCGCGCAAAGCCAAGATGTCTTTCAGCACAAACTCATCACCTCCAGAGATTCAACTTTCAGTGCTGCGGGAATCCGGATTCAATTCACGAAATCCATTTGGCCGCAGACAGTCGGACAGCAAACTTGACGTGGGCAATGTGGAAATCTATTTTGTCTGCCGGTCGGTGGTCGTAGCTCAATGGTAGAGTCCAAGCTTGTGGAGCTTGTTGTTGCGGGTTCGAATCCCGTCGGCCACCCCATCTCTTCCAGTTCTGATCTCCGAAACATTCCGTGGCCGCTCTGCTGTTCATTACCTTTGGTTGGCGAGAGGAATTCAAAATAAAAACCGGCGGCCTGCTTGCGCAGACCGCCGGGAACCAAACCCAATTCAGAAGACGTCGGCTAAACTAGCCAGACGCATGCCAGCGGATTCATCAGAGGCGTTTTCGCTTTCGCGCGAAATGGAAAGCGGAAGGGATTACCGAAAGCTGTTCGAAATCTCGCGTAATTCGTCAGCATGGCGGAGATTTTAGCACGGCATATACCAGTGAAAATGATTGGCGCGCGGTTCGGATTATCTCTTGCCGTGGGACAGGTGAGGGAAAGTTGTCCTGTTTTCCACCGGCTGTGTCTTGAAATGGGGTTCCGCAATTTCGCGAAGCGACGATAAAATCGTAGTGGGGCCAACAACTCGCCCGTCGGAGGCGGTCGGCTGAAGTTTCGCGTATTCCGCGTATTTCGCGGTTGATCCCGAATATCTTCAGAAGGTCAGTCTCGCAACGCGTTCCTGAAGCTGCGCGATCCAGCGATCGTAAAAGCCGAACAAATGCAGCAGCGTTTGCAATTGCTCCCGAAGATTCACGCGCACGGATTCATCTGCAGTCTCCCATTGAGCGTCGATTTCCTGCAACTGTTGCGTAATTGTTTCGCGGCGGTGATTGAGATCGCGCAATAGATTCATCACTCGATCCGATTGTTCCTGGCCGCGTTCGAAGAATTGCACTTTCAGCAGCGGCGACGTGATTTTGCTTTTCTCAAGCAGAAGAGCATCGGTCTCGCGACAAAGCTGACCGACGCGCATGAACAACTCGGTCAAATGGGCAGGAATGTTCTGAATGTCTTTGGGCAATGCGCCGAGTTCCAGTTGCAGAAAATGCCGAAGACGATTTCGCGGATCACGCAGATGCTGGTATGCCGCGTTCAGTTCCACGTAACGTTCCTGCGCGACGGCACGTTCCGACTCCGGCAGGGAGTGGACCCGATCAGGATGAATCGCGGCGGAGAGTTGGAGAAATTTTTCCTTGAGACGTTCAGAATCCAGCCACGGACGGCGCGGCTCATTCAACAGAAGGAAATAATCCGTCACGCGCTGAAACTTTCGCCGCAGGAACAACTGGTCGCGGCATTCGGGTTCTTGACTTTGAATCCGCCTTGCAAGGCGTCCACGTAATCCAGCTCGCTGCCGGTGACATAGAGCGCGCTTTTCGGATCAACCACCACCCGAATGCCGCCGGTCTCGACCAGAAAATCGCGATTCGCCGGACCGTCCTGCAAATCCATTTTGTACTGCAATCCAGAGCAACCGCCGCCCACGACGGAGACGCGCAGCACGCCGGTTGGCCGGCCCTGCTTTTGCAACAGTGTGCTGACCCGTTTCGCCGCGCTGTCAGACACCTTGATCAAACGTTCATCGCTGACGCGAAAGCTCGGGGCTGTGGCGGATCGAGTATTGTTCGTCGGTGCAATCATGAATGCGAAAGCAGGCTAACCGCGCGCCGCGCGGGCGTCAATTGGCGGACGCATCGGAGTGCGATTTCAATGGGCAAAACAGTTCGGCCGATCATGTCGCATCGGAGCGCGGAAATCATTCCGC
>DASTXC010000007.1:0-81812 GCA_035765675.1 Verrucomicrobiia bacterium | reverse complement strand
TGACCAGGAGGCGCAGGCCTTCGGCGAAGCCGTCGTGGCCTTGTTCAGTCAGGAGTTGCAGGACGTTGTTCAAGAGTTCAGGATCTGTTTGGTGGGCCATGTGGTTTTGTCGTTGGATGTGTTTGCTGACACCCCAACAGGGAACCAGTGTGGCCCGCCCTCGACCAGTTTTTCGCGCGCGCCGCTCCACCCCTTCGGGGCTCGGCTGCGCTGCGGCTCGCTACGCTCGCCTCCGCTCCGCCTCACCCCAAAGGGGTGGAGGCAGATGGAAGAAAGACAATTTACAGAAAGACTTTTACACCCCTTGGCCGACGCTACAGGAGCTTTCATTATACCTTTTCGGAGTGCCTTTGGAAAATTGGCACGATGCACTCGCAGATGTTGAGGCCTGTGAACGATGCATTCGCGCGATAGCGGAACAAAAATTATCTGAACATGCGTCCTGGCAATTAAAAAAAGCTCAGCTGGAAGTTGCGCGCGAAGAACACGAGAAACGTAAGAAAGCATGGAACGCGCGAAAACAAATTTTAACGGCTCAGCTTGCTGAAGCTGAAGTCAAAGCACATAAAGTCGTGTTCAACTTACCCAATTACATTTTTGCATCCTTCGTTCTCCTCCTTACAGTCTTCCTCCCTCCCATTGGCATTCTCTTGGGATTTGTGGGTTTTTTCGGAATCCGCGGTGATCATAAGTGGGCAAAAGCTGAGGTCGAACGAAAACGACGTTTAATTCGTGAACAGGAAGCGAAGTATCTGAATTAGTATTGTTCCTGTTCCCGCTTCGTTTCCTCCGTTTTCTCCTGTTCCCATTCAAATGCGGCGAAAAAAAATAGCGGCGCTCTTACGAGACGCCGCTACTTTGATGATTGAGTTTATCTGCTTACGCGTTGGGCGGGCCGGACTTTTTTCCTTTGATCGCCATGATCAGCATGAACGCACCGAAAACCAGGAGCACGATGCCCCAGATCAGGTTGATGTTGATGCCAAGCGAACGATGATCGGTCACAAGGCCGGTGATGGCGAGCAATGCGCCGATGATTGAGAACATGAGGCCAATTGGCCAGCGGAGATCGAGTCCCATAAAGTTTTTCTTTCGTGTTGAGGTTTACCAGAAAATGACGTTCAGGATCACGCAGCCGATGAGCAGGATCACGCCCAGCACGGCGGGACGCAGATACCAGACCTGTTCGTCGTCCTTGATTTTTGGCGTCAGCGAATAGACCAGACCCTTGAGTTCTTCGTTGGATTTGGTTCGCGGTGTTGCGAGGGAAATTACCGTCGTCAGAATGAAACACGCGATAAACGCAAATGCCGCCAGCCAGAAGTTCTGAGCCATGTCGCTCGGGAAAATCAGCTTCGCCGGAACATCCTCAAGCCCTTTGCCCATCAGGCTCCAGAGATAACCGCCTTTGACACCCAGCGAATTTCCCGTCGCCGAAGTCAGTGAATGGAACAGCGCCGAGGTGAAAGTGCCACCCAGCAATCCGAGAAACGCACCGGTCCCGGTCGTGCGCGCCCAGAACATTCCCAGCAGGAACGTCGCGAACAGCGGCGCATTTACGAAGCCGAACACGAGCTGGATAATGTCCATGGCATTGGACCAGTTGCTGACCAGATACGCGCAGACAATGCTCAGGAGAATGCCGACCACCGTGATCGCGCGGCCCATCCAGGCATAATGTTCATCGCTCTTATGCGGCGCGATGTAGGCCTGATAGAGATCGTAGGTCCAAACGGTGTTGAACGCGGTGACGTTGCCCGCCATGCCTGACATGAACGACGCGAGCAGACCGGTGAGCGCCAGACCCAGCAGACCCGGCGGACAATATTTTTTCACAAGCGAAAGAATCACGCCGTCGTAATCATTTTCTACTACGGCATCCTGCAAGCGATCTTCGAGCTGGCCTTTTTCCAGATTTGGCGCGTCGTGAACCAGCGCTTCCACTTTGGCTGGATTCAACTTCGCGCCGACTGCGTCCGAAATTTGTTTGAACGCCGCATCGCCGGTCAATCCCTGCGCGGCTGCGGACTGAACCGCGGGAATGGCTTTGGCGTAAACCGCGGTATCAAGCGGTTTCGGCGGCAGGCGATAACCGTCTTTCCCGGTGAATGCCAGCGCCGCGGCAATCATGCCGGGCAGAATAACCAACACAGGAAAAATCATTTTCGGCACCGCAGCGATCAACGGCGTGCGGCGCGCAGCGCTCATGTTCTTCGCTGCCATGGCGCGTTGAACGACGAGGAAGTTGGTGCACCAGTAGCCGAAGGAAAGCACGAAGCCCAGGCCGAACAGCATCGCGAACCAGTCAACGCCCATCGGGTTGTGTGCCGGGCCGGCGAGGAGCGGTTTCCAGGCGCTTGTCCAGGCGTCGCTTTGGAAAGTGTGCGTGTTGAGTTCCAACGCAGCAGGATTTTGCGCAACGCTGGCGAGTTCAGTTTTCAACGTGCCCCAGCCGCCGACGTCTTTCAGACCAAGATAAACCACCGGCGCGAAGCCGAGCACGATCATGAAGAACTGAAGCACTTCCGTGTAGATCGCAGAAGTCAGGCCGCCTTTCAAAACGTAGAGCAACACAATCGCCGAGCAGATCCACAGGCTCAGATCGTAATTCCAACCGAGCAATTGATGCAGCAGCTTCGCCAGCGCGTTCATGGAAATGCCTGAAGCGAACACAGTCATGACCGCAAAGGAAATGGAGTTCAGACAGCGCGTGCGTTCATCGAAACGCAGTTTCAGATATTCCGGAACCGACCGCGCTTTCGAGCCGTAATAAAACGGCATCATGAACACCGCGAGAAAGATCATCGCGGGGATTGCCCCCACCCAATAAAAATGCGCGGTGGCAATGCCGTATTTCGCGCCGCTGGCGGCCATGCCGACCAGTTCGAGGGCGCCGAGATTTGCGGAGAGAAACGCGAGACCTGTTACCCACGCGGGAATGGAACGGCCGGACGTCAGAAAGTCCGCCGAACTTTTCATGTAACGCTTGAGGGCAAAACCGATTCCGACGACGAAGGCAACGTAGATGAGCAGAATGGCGTAATCTATGTAACCCAGGTGAATATGCATAATGTATGTAGTATTTGTTCGCTTCTGTTTGACCGGTCGCGCGATTTTGAAAAACCCGCGAGGTTCGGGTCAGGCGGGCTGAGCGAATCACACTCATCCGGCCATGACCAGTCAAAAATATGAGAACACTTTATGTCGCTTGACTGGAATTTATCTCGTAAACGGAAGAGCGCGGGCTGAAGCCCGCTTCGGGAGAATGCGGCCCGAGAATGTCAGCAGTTCGGTTGCTTTTCATACTGAAGCGGTATAAATGCCGCGCTCCGATTTCATATCGCAGACGAGTTAGTCCAGGACGGTGCGCGCGCTTTGCTTCAGTTCCTTTTCCGAAGCCACCGGGCGCAGCCGGAAACTGTAACTGTATTCCTGGCAGGGAATGCGGAATTCACGATGCGGCCATGCACCCCAACTGTCATCGCCGCCCACGCCCTGTTGTTTCAGGTCGATGTTCAGCGTGATGTAATCGCGTCGCGGCAGTTCGAACGCGTGTTTGCCCGCGTTCAAATCTTCGGTTCCGTAATGCAGCGCATTGACGCTCAACAACGGTTCTCCGATCACGAGTAATCCGACACCTTTGCGATTCGTCAAAGCCGCCCAGCGCACGTCCGCTTTGTTTCCGGTTTCACCCGGTTCGCTGTAGTCTTCGTAAAACTGCTCATCCACCGTTCCACTGTAGCGACCGAACTTCGCATCTTTGCGATCAGAGTAAGTTTCCATCGGCCCGGGCCCCAGCCACGTGATGCGTTCGAAACCTTCGGGCAAAGTCATTTGCATTCCGAGTCGCGGCAGTGAAATGAGTTCCATCTGCTCCGGCTTGAACTGCGCTTCCACCACCACATCGCCGCTGGCGAAAATCCTGTAAGTCGTCGTCCAGATTGCGTTGCCGGCCTTCGGCAAACGGAGTTTGGAGGAAACGGCGATGCAGTTGTCGCGCTTCGCCGTTTTGAAATTCTGGACTTCCGCGCGTTCGTGAGCGTCGCGCCACATCGCTTGAGAATCTTCCTTCCGCCAACGGCCGCGATCGTTATCCGTCGTGGCGCGCCAGAAATGCGGGTGCAACGATGAATGAATTAAATCCGTGCCTTTGTATTTCCATCCGCTCAGTCCTTTCTCCCGGCTGATGAAGATTTCGAACTCTTTTCCGCTGACCCAAACGCCGTCGGGATTTTCCGTCAGGTTCAGCGAATCGATTGAACCGGTCTTCACCACTTCCGCAGAAGCGGAATCCGGCAGCTTGAATTCATCCCAGGCGACTTCATGTCCGGCTTTGGCCCAGGACTGTTTCTGTTTCAGCATAAAGCTAAGTTCGACGTGGTATTCAACTCCCGGCTGCGGCTTGAACGTTTTGATTGGAATTGCAATTTCTTTGGTTGCGCCGGGCGCGAGATCGAGGTCGTCCAGTTTTCCATGCTGAATTTCTTCGCCGTCGGCTTTCAACTTCCATTCGCCCGTGACCAGATCTTTGAGGTTCACGAAATCATACCAATTCTTGATCGAAACCGTGCGCTTGGCGAGATCGACCGGCTGGCAATGGATGTATTGATAAACGTGTTTCACTTCGAACAAACCGGGATGCGGTTCGCGATCCGGTGTGACCAGGCCGTTGTCACAGAAGTTGTCGTCGCTGGGAATATCCGCCGGGCCAAAGTCACCGCCGTAAGCGAAGAAGGTTTTCTCGCCGCGTTTGACGGGAACGAAGCGATCGCGCGTGGAACGCTGCTGTGACTGGCGCAATCCCTGATCGACCCAATCCCAGATGCAACCGCCCTGCAGATACGGCCGTTCGTAAATCTGTTTCCAATACGCCCAGAAATCGCCCGAGCTGTTGCCCATGGCGTGTTCGTATTCACACATGATGAACGGGCGATTGCGCGGCTCGGATGAATAACGCGTCAGTTCCGAAGGACGTGGATACATCGGGCAAACAATGTCCGTGTAAGGATTGCGCCCGGCCTGTTCGTAATGCACCGGACGGCTGGAATCGCGCTGATGAATCCAGTCTGAAGTGGCTTCAAAGTTCGGACCAAAACCGGCTTCGTTGCCGAGCGACCAGATGATGACCGAGGCGTGATTCTTGTCGCGTTCGACCATGCGCACCGTGCGGTTCATGTGCGCTTCGGCGTATTGCGGATCTTTCGCGAGTGTTTTATCGCCGTAACCCATGCCGTGGCTTTCGATGTTCGCTTCGTCGATCAGATAAATCCCGTAGCGATCACAAAGATCGTACCACGCGGGCTGATTCGGATAATGACAGCAGCGAACGGTGTTGATGTTGAATTGCTTCATCATCTGAATGTCTTTTTCCATGCCCTCAATCGTGATGGCCTGGCCGACGTCGGGATCGGTTTCGTGGCGGTTCACGCCTTTGATCAAAATGCGTTTGCCATTCACCAGCAGATTGCCGTCGCGGATTTCCACTTCACGAAAACCGACTTTCAGCGGCAGCACTTCCAGTGTTTTGCCGTCGGAATTTTTCAACGTGACAAACAGTTGATAAAGGTTCGGCGTTTCAGCGGACCATTTCAGCGGATTCTCAATCGGCACCGAACCGTCCAAAGAAATCTCCTGGCCGGCTTCAATGGTTTGATCCACCGAACGGCTGCTCACGGAATCGCCGGACGGATCGAACAACTCAGCTTCCACAGTGACATTCATCGCGTCCTTGCCGTAATTGATCAGGCTGAGTTTTCCCTTTAATTCCGAATCGCGATATTGCTCATCGAGATCGGTTTTGATTTCGATGTCGCGGACGTGAACGTTCGGTGGCGACCACAGATAAACGTCGCGGAAAATTCCGCTCAAGCGCCAGAAATCCTGGTCTTCAAGATACGAGCCGTCGCACCAGCGGAAGTTCTCGACGGCGATCAGATTTTTTCCCGGTTTAAGAAACGAAGTGATGTCAAACTCCACCGGTGTTCGGCTGTCCTTGCCCATGCCGACTTTCTCGCCGTTGATCCAGAGATCGAAAAACGAATTAACGCCGTCGAAAGTCAGGAACACTTTTCGTCCATCCCAATCCTTCGGAATTTCAAACGTGCGACGATAGGAATTCACCGTGTTGTTTGGATCGTCACCGGGAACAAACGGCGGATTCGGTTCGGTGCCATGCCACGTCCACGGATAACGGATGTTCACATAAATCGGAACGCCGTGGCCCTGGATTTCCACATTGGACGGAACAGGAATCGTCGCCCAACTGGAATCGTCGAAATCTGTTTTCCAGAAATCCGAAACGCGCGCGAGGTGATTGGAACTGTAGTGATATTTCCAATCGCCATTGAGCGAACGGTAGAACGGCGATTTCACGCGCTCGCTGTTCACGGTCACGCCAATTTTGCGCGCGGTTTTAAGATCGGGGCAGATGATCATCGACGCGTGCGGTGGCTGGTTGTTGAGGCCGGTGAGTTTTGGATTTTCCCATTCCTCAGGATTTTCCGGACTCGCAGTGCCATACCGGGCGCTCACGAGAACGGCGAAGATTCCCAGCGCCACAGTGCGGCACAGAAATTGGGAACAGGTTTTCCTCAAATTGAGGCCGGCGAACAAGGGTTGGCAGTTCATTTTGGAGATCGTCGCAGGTTGAAGCCGGGCGGGAGGATGGAGCCAATGGTGGGGATTGAACCCACGACCTACGGTTTACGAAACCGTTGCTCTACCACTGAGCTACATTGGCATCCCAAAAAGAATCCCGCTAAAATTAAAGGCTTCCACCGATGCGGTCTATAAAAAACTCGTTGGGCGTTCACCCGTCAAGACGAACGGCATCACCCGTTCGGGTAGGGGGCGCAACTTGACACCCGCACCATTTTCAATTCCCTCGCCCCGCAGCGAAGCGCGGGGAGAGGGTTAGGGAGAGGGGATTTTGAGCTAAAAACCTCCTCACCCCGGCCCTCTCCTCCGGCTTCGCTCGGAGGAGAGGGAGTGATCAGCCGTTCGGCTTTTCGAAAGCTCGATCCGTTGTTTGGTGCGCGTGTTAAGTTGCGCCCTTCGGGTAGGTCGAAAGGGAAACAGGAGCTTACGAGAACCCACATTCACGGCGGAGCCGAAGGAGCGCGGACTTCAGTCCGCTTCGTTCCCACGAATAAATTCCGCGCGCCGCCACCGCGCGGCTTCAACTGCGCTGATTCCACTTTCGTGTAATCCACGGTTTCAGGGTTGATCTTGCCACGCCGTTCCGGTTTAGCATTCGGCATTGCGCGAAATCCAAACGGCTGATGAGGGCTTACTATTGAAACCGTCTTGTCTTTCCAGCCGTTGTTCGCTCCTGTTATCCGAATCAATCCATGAAAAAATTCTTCGCCTCGCTGTTCTGGATTCTCCTCGCTCTCGTCGGCGCCTGGGCTTTTGCCACACTGGCGCTTCATCGCGGCGAGCGAATCAATTCCGCGTACATCCTGATCGCCGCGTTCTGCACCTACGCGATCGGTTATCGCTTTTATTCCAAATGGATTGCCGCGCGTGTGCTGATGTTGAACGACCGCCGCGCAACGCCTTGTGAAGTTCACGATGACGGCAAGGATTTCTGCAAAACGAACAAGTGGATTGTTTTCGGTCATCATTTCGCCGCGATCTCCGGTCCCGGTCCGCTGGTAGGCCCGGTGCTCGCCGCGCAATTCGGTTATCTGCCGGGAACGCTTTGGATTCTGATCGGCGTGGCGCTCGGCGGCGCGGTTCAGGATTTTGTGATTCTCTTCGCGTCCATGCGGCGCAACGGAAAATCGCTGGGACAAATGGTGAAAGAGGAATTGAGCACGCCCGCCGGTTACATTTCATCAATCGCGATTCTTGCCATCATGGTCATTCTCCTCGCCGTGCTGGGACTGGTCGTGGTGAAAGCGTTGGCGGAAAGTCCGTGGGGGATTTTCACGGTCGGCGCCACGATTCCCATCGCGCTGTTCATGGGCGGTTATCTTCGATTCTGGCGCATTGGAAAAGTTATGGAAGCGTCGGCCATTGGAATCGTGCTGCTGCTGCTCGCGGTCTGGGGCGGAAAGCTCGTTCACGAAAGTCCGTATTGGTCCGCAAAACTCGGGCTGAGCGACATTCACCTCGCGTGGGTCATCATCATCTACGGTCTCGCAGCAAGCATTTTGCCGGTGTGGCTGCTGCTCGCGCCGCGCGATTATCTCAGCACGTTCGTGAAACTCGGAACGATTCTCGCCCTGGCTGCTGGCATTCTCGTGCTGCTGCCGAGTCTGGAAATGCCCGCGCTCACGCAATTCATCGATGGCTCCGGTCCGGTGGTCGCCGGAAAAGTCTTTCCGTTTTGTTTCATCACGATTGCGTGCGGTGCGATTTCCGGATTTCACACCATGATCGCCAGCGGGACGACGCCGAAGATCATCACCCGCGAATCCTACGCTCGGCCGATCGGATATGGCGCGATGTGCCTGGAATCGTTGGTGGCAATCATGGCCCTGATCGCCGCCTGCACTTTGCAGCCCGGCGTTTATCTCAGCATGAACATCAAAGGCGACGCGGCGGCGACGGTTGCCAAAGTCAATTCCTACGGGAACCAATATCAGGTCAGCGTCGAGGAAATGGATACGCTCGCGAAAGATCTCGGCGAAAAAACTTTGTTCGGACGCGCCGGCGGTGCGGCAACACTCGCGGTGGGAATGGCGCATATTTTTTCCAAAGTCGTCAGCGGCCACGGACTCGATCTCTGGTATCACTTCGCGATCATGTTCGAAGCGCTGTTCATCCTGACGACCATTGACGCCGGAACGCGCGTCGGGCGGTACATCCTCCAGGATTTTCTCGGCGGCATCTGGAAACCATTGGGCGACACCAAACGAACGAGCGGCAATCTGTTCACCAGTATTCTCATGGTTGGTGCGTGGGGCTTTTTTCTGATTCAAGGCGTGCGCGATCCGCTGGGCGGAATCAATTCGCTCTGGCCGCTCTTCGGCATCGCCAATCAAATGCTCGCCGCGATTGCGCTTTGTCTCGCGACCACCATTCTTCTGAAAAGCGCACTGAATCTGAAACGTTCGGTCGCGCTGGTTTGCATCACGCTGATTCCGCTCGTCTGGTTGCTTGCTGTGACCATGACCGCCGGTGCGCAAAAAATCTGGCACGCCAATCCGCGCATTGGATTTCTCGCACAGGCCGCGCAGTTAAAGGAAAAAATTCCGTCGCTGGAATCCGCCGTGGCGGCGGCGAAATCGGCTGGTGACGCCGCCGCTCTGGCCAATGCGGAAAAGGCATTGCGCACGACTGAGACTTTGCGCTTCAACCAATTGCTCGACGCGGTGGTAACCGGCGCATTTCTCGCACTGGTCGGCGCGGTGGTTTTGCTGAGCCTCCGCGAATGGATTCTGCTGATCGCGCGCAAGAAAATTTCTGAACTGCGCGAATCACCGCCCGTGTGGCTGCCGGATTACGCGGTCGCCGAATCGCGTCCGGCGAATTTCACGGCCGTGATTGCGCTCGGTTTTGCGTTGATCAAAGAACTCTCGGGCGAAGCGCATCTCGAACGCGCGCAGCAAACGCAGCTTTGCGCTTGTGCGGAACATGAAAGCGAAACCGCGGTTGCAGCCGCAAAAACCGCCGAGAAGATTTACGTCGAAACCACGGAACAACGATTTACAGGAATTCGGCGTTGCTGCTGAAGTGTGTCGTGGCGCGTGACTCGTGATGCGTCAGAAATTTTTCCCGTTCCCATCCGATGGGAGAGGGCCGGGCGGGGTGAGGGTTCCCCTTTGCATTTGACTCGTTTACAACCACACAAAAAGCCGAGAGAACTTGAAACCCGCACCTTGAACTCCGACACTCCGCGCTCATGAAGATCGGTTTGTTTGGCGGCTCGTTTGATCCGGTGCATCTCGGGCATTTGCTCGTGGCGCAGGCGGCGCGCGAAGAATTGAATCTCGCGCGGCTGTTCTTCATTCCCGTTTTCCAATCGCCCTTCAAACCGGATCGCCAGCCGATTTTCTCCAACGAACGTCTGCGGTTCCTGCGACTGGCGCTGGCGGGAAAAACCTGGTGCGAAATTGACGAACAGGAAATTCAGCGCGGTGGAATGTCCTACACCATCGACACCCTGCGCGATTACGCGAAACGTTTTCCGGGCGCGGAACTGTTTTATCTGATCGGCGGGGATCACGTTGCCAAACTCCCGCAATGGCGCGCCGCGGAAGAACTGTCGCGGCTGGCGGAGTTTGTCGTGATTCCGCGTCCCGGCCAGGCGGAAGTGGAATTTCCCCCGCCGTTTCGGGGCCGGCGTTTGAAAGGTTTTCCGCTGGGCGTTTCGTCATCGGAAATTCGCGCCCGGGTCAAAGCCGGTTTGCCGATTGATCATCTGGTTTCCTCCCCGGTGGCGGAAGCGATTCACAACAATCGGCTTTATCTTTGAGCGGGGCCGGGGCATTGTTCCCTCCGATGGATTCAAAAAAACTGGCTTTGCTTTGCCGCGGATTTGCAGATGACAAAAAGGCGGAAAATATCACGATCCTCGACGTGCGTGAGCTGTCGTCGGTGACGGATTATTTCGTGATTGCCTCCGGCACGAGCGAGCCGCATTTACGGGCCATCGTGAATGAAATCACGGATCATTTGCGGGATGATTACGAGCTTCGTCCGCGGGCGGTGGACGGCGCATTGCAGACAGCCTGGATTGTGTTGGATTACTTCGATGTCATCGTCCACGTGATGAAACAGGACGTGCGGGAAAAGTACGACCTGGAAACACTTTGGGGCGATGCACCGAGAGTTAAACCGCGAAAAAGCTCAGCAAAAAGCAAAGCTGCCCGTTAGTCCGCAAACCGGCGGAAACGCCGGAGGAGAGAGAATCAGAAAGCGTTCAGGCTTTCGGAGGAGTTTCTGCCGCAGTCTTCACCATTTCATCCAGAAGCTTCTTGAAATCTTCCAGGCCCGGAGCCGGAATGATGATTGTATCGCGCCGGCCACCGACATCTTCCGTTATGCGCAGGAAGCGGCCGCGTGGATTTTCCTTCAGCGTGAAGACGAACATTTTCCGTTCAATCTGGACCCGGTCAGTCTTCAGAGTCTGTTCGTTTACGGGAGGCTTTGGTGATCCGTAGGGAGGGCGGTTACCGTAAGGCGATGGTCGTTCGTTTGAGATCATACTTATTCCCGTGAGACGCCCCGAGGCGCTCGTTGGTTTAATGTCTAAACCTTTGACGATAACCTATATTTGGTCAACCCCGGAATTTTACGGAACTGATGAAGCGCGGGGTGTCAGAAGGTTTGGTAATCCGCCAGAAATAAACGACCAGACTGCCCACCATCACGAAGTCCATGACCGACACAAAAACGCGCCAGCGATGATAGGATTTGCCGGCAATCACGCGTTCCACCGGCTTGGCTGCGGCTGAAAAATGCGTCGCGTGAAGACGCTTCAAATGCGGCGCCAAAAGATTCGATCCGACCATCGCATAAACCAGCAGACCGAGCAGCAGACCCAGCGGAAATTTTCGCGATGCGGGCCGTCCGAGATACATCCATTCGATGGACAGATGCAGCAGCGCGATCAACGCGCAGACAATGGAAAATTCAAAATAAGCTGAGAGCGCGACATGCAGAATCGCGGGAGAAAAATAAGGAAAATTCCTCGGCTGGAGCACCGCAGACATTGCGTCAGAACTGAGCGCCGGACTGGCCACAGCAGCAAAGAAGACTGCTCCGCCCAACCAGATCGCCGCGTTGAACACTCCGATCAATCGCAAAAGGCCAATCACGGAAGTGACCTTAGGGAAATCCGGAAAACCTGCCAAGCCTGATTGCGCTTGACGTTGAGCCAAGAGTTCTCACGGCTGAAGCAACAACGAACAATGTCGCGAGGAGCGAAAGGCAACTGAAGGAACGAGACGCGACAAAACTGACGATCATGCTCCCTCTCTTCCTGACGAAGGAAGGAGGAGGGTCGGGAGAGGAGGTTTCTGACCATTTGAAACTTCAATCGGACGAGAAACTCAAAATCCCCTCTCTCCGGCTCTCTCCCCGTTCGTTCCTCATGGGGCGAGAGTGAACGGACTCCGCTTCGATCACCCGATTAAAGAAAGCCCCAAGGAAGAAAATCCACCCGAAGAAAAAAACCGTTCTGCCCCTGACAGCTAAGTGATCGCGTGTTTCAAACGCTCCACTTCATCCACCAACAACTCCTTCACGCGATGCCGCGCCAAATAAACCTGGCTGACCGGCAACTGAAACAATTCGGCCACGCGATCCGGTTTCATTCCCTTGGTGGCGGTGAGATCGAACATCTGAAATTTCTCGGGATCGACGCGATGCTTGATGTTCGCCATCGCCGCTTCCACCACGCTTTGTTCCCATTCCTTTTCCCAGCCGGCATCGATCTGATCCGTCGTGGGATCGACAATGCTTTCCATTGTCGCGGTTTCAGACGATTTGTTGCCCGGTTCGCGTTTGCGCAATTGATCTGCAATGCGCCATTTCGTGATCGTAAACAACCACGATTTGAACGAGCCAATACTGGGATCGTATTGAAAGGTCGGCATGTGCCGCGCGACGGTGACCATGGTTTCCTGCAACACATCTTCCGCTTCCACCCGCGTCAATCCGGCTTTGAAACCGCGATCGAGAATGAGCCGGGAATAGATGTTGTAGAAGTCGCGCCAACTCGGCTGATCCTGCAAATCTTTAAGTCGATTGAGCAAAGTCGCTCGGGTTGGAATCAACTCGTCCATAGACATGACCCGCACATTAAAGTCATTTGCGCCGGCGATTGGCAATCAAATTGAGCCGAAGCGCAGGTTTCAATCGCCATCCTGAATTGGCATCCACACAGCAACCCATGGTCATCCATTCAATTTGTCCCGGATTCCCTGCTGAATTGGTTTGAACCGCGTCCGGTATTTTGCTCTCTTGTGCTCACTTTGGCCGGTGTTGTTCGGGATTTCCGGTCGCAGTTACTGGCTCAGAGCTGAACCACTCATCAGAAGGAACAGTGAAAGTTTTTCAACGCGCCTGCCCTGGCATTTTGCTCGGTTTGTTTTTCCACCTGGCCGCAGCGGCTCCGTCCGCCCACGCTCAAACCTTTTCGAATTACCCGCCCAACTCCATTCGCATCGTGGAACTCCAGGGCAAAGTCGAAATCTTCCGGCCTCCTGCCAAAAGCTGGACGCCCGCTCAAACCAACCAGGCTCTCCAACCCTTCGACCGCCTCCGCACCGCCGCCAACAGCCGCGTCGCTTTGCGCTGGTCGGATCAAAGTGTCGTGCCATTTGGCGCGTCCACGGAACTGGAAATTCTGCCGCCGCAAAACGCCGATTCCCAGGCCGGACTGCATCTCGTTCGCGGTGTGCTTTCGTTTTTTCACCGCGATAAACCCGGGCGCATTCAAATCATCACGCGCGGCGCCACGGCAGGAATTGAAGGCACGGAATTCGTCCTGGCCGCGAACGACGCCGGCCAAACCACGATGTCGGTGATCGATGGCAAAGTGCGTTTCGCCAGCGCACAAACTTCGCTCCTCCTGACCAATGGCCAGCAAGCCATCGCCGATCTAAACCAGCAGCCGGTTCAAACCGCTGGGTTTCGCGCGAATAACGTTCTTCAATGGTGCTTCTATTATCCCGCCGTCATTGATCTTTCCGAACTGAACCTCAATTTCGAAACGCAATCCGCGCTCGCCGATTCCCTCGCCGCGTACCGTTCCGGCGATCTGCTTCAGGCGCTGGCGAAATATCCTGCTGACCGCCAACCCGCTTCCACTGACGAACAGATTTATCACGCCGCGCTGCTGCTCGCGGTCGGTCAGGTGAATCAAACCGAATCCGCCTTGGCCGATTTGCCGTCCGACGATACTCACGCGCAAGCGCTCGCCAACGCACTTCGCGAATTGGTCGCCGCCGTCAAACACGATTCGTTTTCCACCACGCTTTCCGTCAGCAACGCGCCGCTCGCCAGCGAACTGCTCGCCGCCAGTTATTTCGAACAATCCCGCAACGTCCGTCAGCGCTCGCTGGAAAACGCCTTGAAACTCGCGCGCCAGGCGGTGGCGCAATCGCCGGATTTCGCGTTCGGCTGGGCGCATGTTGCTGAACTGGAATTCAGCTTCGGCAACACCGGCCCGGCTTTGGATGCTTTGGAAAAAAGTCTCGCACTCGCGCCGCGCAACGCCCAATCGCTCGCGCTTCAAGGCTTTCTGCGCAGCGCCAAAGGCCAGACCACCGAAGCCATCGCTTCTTTCAATCGCGCTTTGGAAGTCGATGCCGCGCTCGGCAACGCCTGGCTTGGCCGCGGATTGTGCCGCATTCGGCAGGGTGACATCGCGACCGGCCGCGAGGATTTGTTGATCGCTGCCGCGCTGGAACCGCAACGCGCCGCGCTGCGCAGTTATCTCGGCAAATCGTTTGGTGACAGCGGCGATTTCGTCCACGCGGATCGCGAACTGGATCTCGCCAAGCAACTCGATCCTGGCGATCCGACGCCGTGGCTCTATTCCGCCGTCGTCAATCAACAGAACAACCACGTGAACGACGCGATTCGCGATCTGGAAAAATCCCTGGAACTGAACGACAACCGCAGCGTGTATCGCTCGCAGTTGTTGATCGAGCAGGATCACGCCATGCGCAGCGCGAATCTGGCGCAGATTTATTCCGATGCCGGATTTACCGATCTGGGAATGCGCGAAGCGTCGCGCGCGGTGAGTTATGATTACGCGAATTATTCCGCGCACTGGTTCCTGGTCAACAGTTACGAGGAAATGCGCGGCAATTTCGTGAACCTTCGCTATGCAACACCGACCTTCACCGAATATCTCGTGGCGAATCTGCTCGCGCCGGTCGATGCCGGGCCGCTTTCGCCCGCGATTTCCCAAAGCGAATACACGCGGCTGTTCAACCAGAATGGTTTCGGCGTTTATTCTGACACGCAATATCTGAGCCGCGGCGCGTGGTCGCAGAGCTTCGCGCAATACGGCACGTTCGACACGTTCAACTACACGCTCGAAGCCGCTTACCTCAGCGATCCCGGCCAGTATCGCAACAACGACCTGGAGAACAAACAGCTCTCGCTTTCGCTCAAACAACAGATCACCGCGCAGGACAGCATTTATTTCCGCGTGGATGGAGCCAAACTGGAAGGCGGCGACCTGAGCCAGCATTACAGCCCTGCCGACGTTTCACCGGCTCTTCGCACCAAGGAAGAACAGATTCCGAATCTGACGCTGGGTTATCATCACGAATGGAGTCCCGGCGTTCACACGCTGCTGCTGTTGGGGCGCCAGCAGGCTGAGGCGGATTCCGAGGCGAACATTGCAGGACTAGTGACACTTGTGACGGACGGGAAAGCTATGGGCCTGCAACTCTTTCCCGAGACACTCCACCTCCGAGGGCGGCAGGAACTCTATTCCGCCGAGTTGCAGCAAATCTTTCAACAAGCGAATCACAGCACGATTCTGGGCGCGTCATACCAGCATACGGATTTCAATATCCGAGATTATGAAACAACTTTGGATCCCACTTTTTTCCCGGTGGTAGATGGCGAAGGACCTTTAACGATCGCCTCGCTCAACCTTGAACCAGATTTTCAACGAACGAGCGTCTATGGTTATCATTCCTGGCAAATCCTGGATCCGCTGCTGCTCGTTGGCGGCCTGAGCTATGACCGGATTGAGCTTCCGCGGAATTGGAATGCCCCGCCGGTTTCGGACCGGCAAACCACGAAGGATCAGGTTTCGCCTAAAGCAGGGCTGGTGTGGACTCCGGGGAAAGACACAACGATTCGCGCCGCCTACACGCGGTCGCTTTCCGGAGCCAGCCTCGATCAGAGTTTTCGCATCGAACCCAGCCAGGTGGCGGGTCTGAATCAATCGTTTCGCAGTCTGATGTCTGAATCACTGGTGGGCGCCACTTCAGGGGCGCGCCTTGAAACGTTCGGACTTTCTCTCGAACAAAAATTCCCGACCGGAACTTACATCGGGTTGCGCGGTGAGTTGCTCTATTCGGATGTGAGCCGTGACCGTGGCACGTATTTCTTGGACACTGCCGAGGATATTTGGCAGGGCGTGGTGACTGATTTCACACTTCACCAACAGCTTCATTCGCGGGAACGTTCGATAGTTTTTACTCTGGATCAATTGATTGATCGCGAATGGACGGTTGGCCTGCGCTATCGCCTGACCCAGGCAGAGTTAAATCAAGACTTTACGGATTCATTTAGCCCACTCGGGCCGGAGTCGATTGCAATCGACCTTCATCAACATTTGGAAAGCCTGTTGCACCAGGTCAATCTGCACGCGAACTTCAATCATGCGTCCGGATTCTTCGCCAGTTTCGAAGCCGTCTGGTATTTGCAGGACAACACCGGTTTTGGCTCGCCCCAGCCCGGCGACGAATTCTGGCATTTCAATCTGCTGGGCGGTTATCGCTTCTTCCATCGCCGTGCCATGATCGAAGCCGGCATCCTGAACTTGAGCGACCAGGATTACCGGCTCAACCCGCTCGTCTGGCACGATGAACCGCCCCGCGAACGCACCTTCGTCACGCGCCTCCAATTCAATTTCTAGCCCTCAAAATCCGGAAGGACGAGTTACACGAGTCCCAAATTGGGGAGCGCGCCCGCCCCGGGCGCAATCAGCCGCGCCCTCGCGGCTGATTTCTGCCGCGTTAAACTGACGAACGCTTGATATTCCTTTGCGCCGCCATGTTCCGCGAAAGGCGCACCGAACAGAATCGTCACTAAATCGTCCCTGCTTCACTGCCACTGAATATCCAGCGTCAAAGTCGCGCCATTGGTCGGCGGCGGCGGCGTGTTCTTGATGTAAATCATGAATTTGTATTGCTGGGAACTGGAAGCAGCAAAGCTCACCTCGTTCGTTCCGCACCATGAGGCCCCGTCGGCCCTTCGTGCCGCTTTCACCACTGAAACATACGGGCTGGCAAATCCCGAAGAATCGGTTGCAATGCAGTTGGTCGTTCCCGCGGGCGGCGTGAACCACAGGGTTTCCGTGATGCTGTTGGTGATGTAGGCGAATCCTTTGTAGGACCCGCAGCAGGAAACCGTTCCGTTTTGAGAAACGAATGCTCCAAACGCATCTTGCGACGGCATAAACGCTGCGCGCATCGTCGGCTTTGCCGCCAGCGTGCTTTCCATGTTTCCGTTGTGTTCATTCGTGGAGCAGCCCGCCATCGTGAGCAGCGCCGCCGCCGTGCATCCTGTCATCCAGCCAATGTATTTTTTCATGTGGTTACCTTGTTAATGTTTTCCCTCAAACCGGGAAATTATAGAAAGCGCAATCCCATCACAATCGACATTTGAACAACTCCCGGAGCGCGGAGCATTGCTCCGCGAGAAAGCAAACCGGCGTAGCGCAGATTTCCAAATCTGCTGTATCACAGGTTTCGAAACCTGCGGCGCTGGAAAATTCCAAACGCTTGAAACATTTCCCCACCGCCGATTTGCAAATCGGCAGCTTCCACTGATCCGACCGCCTTCGCGAAAAATCTCGCTGCTGCAAGGTCGCAGACCTGCGCTCCGTGCATATTCCAAGATCACCGGTTCAATGTGCGAAAAGATTTGTTCCGGAGAATTCTCTCCGCGCTGCGGAGCGAGGGAATTGAAAAACGGTGCGGGCGCCAAGTTACGCCCTGGAGCGCGGAGCATTGCTCCGCGACAAAGCAAGCCGTCGTAGCGCAGATTTCCAAATCTGCCGTATCGCAGGTTTCAAAACCTGCGGCGCTGGAAAATTCCAAACGCTTGAAACATTTCCCCACCGCCGATTTGGAAATCGGCGATACAGCAGGTTTCGAAACCTGCGCTACGGCGGAATGGAACTCGGCGATTAGGGACTCGTATAACTCGTCCTTCCGAATTGCACCGCGAAATGAACCTTGTCCGAAATGCGAACGGCCTCACTCGCCCCAAACTTCTTCGACTTCGTTTCGTTCGTTTCCTTCTGTTCACCTGGCTTCTGTCCCTCGAAGTAAATTTCTGTTCTCCGCCAGTCCGCTTTTCTAAACTCCGGCACCGAATCCGTGCCAAACGCGAAATCCAAATCCCTCAAGCGAACGGCGAATTCCGCCGTGGGCGCTTTGCTGGTGATGCTCTGCGGATTGGCGCTTTGGAAAATGTCCCTCGGCGAAAGCTGGACCAACGCGAGCTACGATTACCTGTTTCGCTTCGGCTCCCATGCGGTCACGAATCGCGTCGTGCTGATCCAGTTGGACAACGAAGCCTACGATTACTTTCATCAAACCCGCGGCCAGCCGTGGGATCGCGCTTTGCACGCGCAATTGCTGAATCGCCTCGCCGACGACGGCTGCGCGGTGGCGGTGTTCGATTCCTTTTTTCGTGCGCCACGCGATCCCGTTTCCGACGCCGCATTGGCCGACGCGCTCCAACGCCAGCGCGCGGTGGTTCTGATGGCGGAACAAAGCCGGCTCACGCATCCGTCATTGACCGGCGCGCATCCCATTCTTCCCGGCGAATTATTTCTAAACGCGGCCACGAACTGGGGCGTGGCGTGGGTCGCGCCGGATCTGGATTCCGTTGTGCGCCGCCACTGGCCGTTTCCTTCGCCCGCGCTTTATCCCAGCCTGCCTGAAACCGTCGCCAAACTCATGGGCGCAACGACCGAAGATGAACCGCGCGAACGCTGGTTGCGCTATTACGGCCAGACCGCCGCGTGGACGGAACTGAGCTATCGCTTTGCGTTGTCGCAACCCAAAGGTTTTTTCCGCGACGCCATTGTGTTCATTGGAAATCATCCTAAAACGCCCATGCCTGACGATGAAGCGGACGAGTTTTCCAGTCCTTACACGCGCTGGACAGGCGAATCGATCGGCGGCGTGGACATCCTGATTACTTCAACGCTCAACCTGCTGAACGGGGATTGGCTGGAGCGGTTGCCCGGTGCGATGGAGTTTTTGATTCTCGTAATCATCGGAGGCGTTCTCGGCTGGAAGCTGTGCCAGTTGCACCTGCTTCCCGCGATGGGAATTACCGTGGCCGTGATGCTCGGCGGAACGGTGGCTGCGATCTGCTCAAGTTATTTCCTGGATCGATGGTTTCCCTGGCTGGTGATCGTCGGTGGTCAGGCGCCATGCGCTTTGGCGTGGACGTTCGTGACTCGCGTGCGCGCCGCCACCGAATGGACGCGAACGCTCGCAACCGCGCCGGCCGTTGCGGAAAAAGCCGCGCCCGAACCGGTTCCAAAAATTCCTGGTTACGAACTCGCGCCGACGCCTTTCGGTGAAGGCGCTTATGGAAAAGTCTGGCTCGCGCGCAAGCCTGGAGGACGTTGGGAAGCGTTGAAGATTGTCTATCTCGCGCGATTCGATGCGAACGTCGGCCCGTATGATCGCGAGTTCAATGGCGTGAGCCGTTACCAGCCGTTCTCCGATCAGCACCCAGGATTGTTGCGCGTGCATTTCGTCAGCGAAAAACTGCCGGGCCATTTTTATTACATCATGGAACTCGGTGACGCGGTTGATCCGGACTGGAACGGAAATCCCGCGAGCTACCGTCCGCGCGATCTGGTCAGCGTGCGCGAAGATTTGCTCAAGCATCGTTTGCCGACGATTGAATGCGTTCGCATCGGATTGAAGCTGTGCGACGCGCTCGATTTTCTGCATCGCAGCGGACTGACGCATCGCGACATCAAACCGCAGAACGTGATTTTCGTGAATGGCGAACCGCGGCTCGCGGATGTGGGATTGATCGCGGAAATCCGTTCCCCTGAACAGCCGCGCACGCTGGTCGGCACGCCGGGATACATGCCGCCGCCGCCGGAGGCGCCGGGCACGCCGCAGGCCGATATCTACGCGCTGGGCATGGTGCTTTATGTTCTCAGCACCGGCAATTCGGCGTCCGCGTTTCCGGAACTTTCGAGCACCTTGATTGAAAGCAAAACGACGATTGAATTCAACGCGCTCAATCGCGTGATTCTGAAAGCGTGTCAATTGACGGTGGAGCAGCGCTACGCTTCCGCCGCGGAAATGTTGAAAGCGTTGCGTGAAGCCGAAGCGACTTTGATGCGGGAGAACTGACGAAACAACGAACAACGAACAACGAACAATGAACATCGAACTCTGAACTCCGAACTTTGCGAAGCGCGGAAGTTCCAAGTTCGATGTTCATTGTTCCCTTCAGAAAGCGGTGCTGAAGCACGCGCACTCCAGACGCTCCGCGAATCATTGCGCATCGAAACGGCGCGAAGCGTTTGGACTGCGTGCGCTTCAGCGCCGCTTTTCGCCGGAAGGTTCAAGCGCCGACAGCACTGCCGAACCCGGAATATGCGTTCTGAGTTCGAAGTTCAATGTTCCTTGTTCGGAGTTCATTTTGAATGTTCCCTCCAATTGAAAACTCGTCTTGCAGGCTTATGTTTTCTCATGACAGGAGTTGCCATGAAAAAACAAAACGAACAACCGATCGAACAGCCGAAGCCGTTCACGCCCGGCCTGAGCAAAGCCGCGGTTCGTCAGCACGCTTACACGATGTTCCGCGACAAACTGCCGGACCATCCGCTCACGCTCGAAGACTGGGTGCTGGCGGAAAAAGATCTGGTGAATCGCCTGGACGAAGAACAGTTAGCGTGAAGTCGCCGTCCGCCCGTAGCGCAGGTTGGCAACCTGCTGTGTCGCCGATTGTCAGTCGGCGGCCGTAAATATTTCACAGCCGCCCCGCGCTTCCCAATCAGCGCGATCAATTCTCTCCGGTCGCCAGCAAATCTCAGCGCGCTGACATCGTAAACGATTCAGTGCGTGAAGCCGTCAACCGGCCTTCGCGCGAACGCGTGAAGTTCGCAACGTTCGCAGGCGGATTCGCAGTTTCGTTTTCAATCGTTTCGTGAGTTCCGCTGACCAGCTTCAACAATTCCGTCACCGCGCTTTTCATCGTTTGCGCCTGCGCGTGCAATTCCTCCGCGGCACTCGCGCTTTCCTCCGCGTTCGCGGCGTTGGACTGCGTGACTTTATCCATCTGCCCAACCGCGCTGTTGATTTGCGTGATGCCCTGGGTTTGCTCGCGGGAAGCGCTGGCGACTTCCGCCACCAACTCATCCACCTGCCGCGCTTTGGTGACAATCTCATTCAATGCCGCCGCCACCTTCGTGCTGATCTCCACGCCGTGCGCCGTGCGATTGATTGCGCCTTCGATCTTTGCGGAAGTTTCCTTCGCCGCCTGCGCGCTGCGTTGTGCGAGATTGCGGACTTCATCCGCGACCACGGCAAAGCCCATTCCCGCTTCACCCGCGCGCGCGGCTTCGACCGCGGCGTTCAACGCGAGAATGTTCGTCTGGAATGCAATCTCATCAATCGTTTTGATGATTTTCGCAATATCATCGCTGGAACCTTTGATGGCTCCCATTGCCTCTGACATCGCCTGCATGTCGAGCGAACCTTTTTCTGCCGCACTGCGGGCTTCGCGCGCGAGATGATTCGAACGCTCGGCGTTTTCAGCATTGCGCCGCGTCATGCTCGCCAGTTGTTCGAGCGAAGAACTCGTTTCCTCCAACGACGCCGCCTGCTCGCTCGCGCCCTCGGCCAGCGTCTGGCTGGAAATGGAAACCTGCCCGGCGGCCGATGCCACCTGATGGGAACCGTCATTGAGCGAGGAAGAAATCGAAATCAAAACCTTGCGCGTGCTGCGAACGATCAACCACGCGACGCCAATCGCAACCAAGATCGCGACAACCAGGCCGATGAGAATTCCCACTTCCGAAATTCGAACCGCGGATTGAATGCCCGTCGTGTCCGCCTCGGAATGCTCGTCGTTGTTTCGATTCAAAGCTGTCAGCGCGGCGGCGTATTGCTTAAGCGCCGGCGTCATCAGCGTCACAGCCATCTTGTAAGCCTCGTTTTGCACTGCGCCGCTGGAGCTGAACGCCAGGACTTTTTTCCGCGTGTCGATGTAGTTCTGTCGGTCCACTTCCAGTTTGGCGAGCAGAGCGCGGCCGGTGTCGGTTTTGACCGAACGCCGCAGAACTTCCAACGATTGGGCATTGCCTTTGCTGGCCGCCTTGATCTCGCCTTCGATACGCGCCATTTCGTTCGTGTCGCGTGTGCTGATGTGCTGGTACACGCAAGCGAGATTCGCCTCCATGTTGACCTTGATGTCGTCGCACGCGGCCATAACGGGCAACGTTTCTTTTGTAATCGAGTCGGAGAAATGGTGAATGGCAATGAGGCGCGAATAGGCAACGAGGCCCAGCGTGGCAGCAATCACGATGACTGCGGCGAAGCCGAGAACAATGCGTTTGGCGAGCGTCAGGTTTTTCATAGTCAGACTAAAAGTTCATCGGGAGCGGTCGGCGAAATGCCGGAAGAAGGAAGGTCAGAACGCGAAACGAAGTTCTGGCCTGGCGACAGGCGGCAAACAAACGGACACCAACACCCATTCGTCACGCCGTTTCGGGGCGCAACATCAGCCTATCGGATGAAACGCAGAAAACTTGAAGCATTTTGTGACGCAGCGAATGTGGCCGACTCCGGGAGAACGCAAGCCAGAGGAGATTCTGAACCAGAGTGATTCCCAAAAGTTATTTCCGAAAAGCGGGTGGTGAAACCCTCCTCCGGCCTCTGGCCACCTTCTTCCATCCGATGGGAAAAGGGCTGGGAATGAGGGCTTTCCGGAAATGAATTCGAGAAACGCTTTAAATGACGAACTAAAAATCCTCCTCCCCATGAACTCTCTTTATCGGAGCGCGAGTCTGTGACTCGCAGCGGCTTCGCAAATCCGTAGCTTCCACTGATCCGATCGCCCGCCTGCAAAATCTCGCTGCTGCAGGTCACAGACCTGCGCTCCGTTCGCATTTCAAAATTCCTTCGTCAGGAAGAGAGGGAGTTATCCGGCATGACACTCACCGGCCCACCGACTCACCCACTCACCCGAAATCACGCTCCCGGCGGCAATCGCAACACCCCTTCCACCGGCGGAATATCCGCGAGTTCCTTCCCGGTAGTTTCGCCGCGCAGTTTTTGAATGCGTTCACCTGCGGGCCGCACCATGCGTTCGTAACTGCCCACCGCCGCGTTGTAGGCGTTGTTCGCCTGCTCCAGACTGGAGCGAATGCGTTCGAAATGTTCAGTGAACTTGCAGACGCGATTGAACAGTTCCTGCGCCGCTTCCGCAATCGCCGCTGCGTTTTCCGTCTGCGCGTATTGCTGCCAGCTCACCGCCACTGAACGCAGCAGCGCGATCAACGATGCGGGAGTCGCGAGCAGGATCCGTTTCTCCGCGGCCCAGACAATCAGATCGTGATCGCCTTCCAGCGCGGCGCTGAACAGTGATTCAGCCGGCACGAACAACACCACATAATCCAGCGCGCTGGGAAATTGTTTTGGATAATCACGATCCGCCAGCGAACGAATCGTGGATTTCAATTTCGTCGCATGAGCCGCCAGTGACTCCGCGCGCTTCAGCGGATCGGCCGATTCCAACGCATTGAGAAAATCAAAATCCGGAACTTTCGCATCCACAATAATGACGCGCTCGCCCGGCAAGCGAACCATCAGATCCGGTTTCGATTCACCTTCTTTGATCTGCTCGCTGAAATCGCAATGCGCGCTCATTCCCGCCGCTTCCACGACGCGCCGCAACGTTTCTTCGCCCCAGCGTCCGCGCGCCTGATTCGACTTCAGCACCATGCGAAACTGCTGCGTTTCGTTCGCAAGCGACTGGCTTTGTTGCGAGAGCAAATCCAGTTGCTTCTTCACTTCGCCCAGCGTGGAGGATTGCGCGGATTCGCTTTGCTGAAGTCGTTTCTGATATGCCTCCAGTTGTTGCTTGAGCGGTTCGACGAGAGTCTTGATGGATTCCTGGCGCTTTTCCAGATCGCCCTTCGCCGTTTCCTGGAATTTTCCAAAACTCTGTTCCGCCAATCGCAGAAATTCCGGCGCGGTTTGCTTGAGCGTGTCGGCGCTCAACGCTTTGAACGCGTCACGCAAATCGGCCAGCGCTTTCGCCTGCGATTCCTTTGCATCCAGCATGGCGCGCTCGTGCAAGACGCGTTGTTCGCTGATGAGCTTTTCCGCCGCGCTGCGTTGCGCTTCGGCACTGGCGCGGGCGTTGTTGCTTTCGGAGAGCTGTGTCCGCAATTGAACCAGTTCGGATTCGCGCTGGCTGACCTGCTGGCGCAATTCGTTTTCCAAACGATTGTCGGTGACGCTTGGACGATTCCGTCCCAGCAGCCAGCCGATCAACAAACCGATCAGCCCGCCCGCTGCGATTCCGATCAGGAAATAAGCTCCACTCGACATGGCTGGTGTGTTTGCGAACGAAAATATTTGCGGCGCTCTGACGAGTTGCCGCTGCGAATCAGAAATGCGCGATGACTTCGATCTCCACGTTCGCGCCTTTAGGCAGCGCGGCAACCTGAACCGTGGAACGCGCCGGAAAATCGCTGGTGAAATGTTTGGAATAAATTTCGTTCATCCCGGCGAAGTCGGCGAGATTGGTCATGAACACCGTGCTCTTAACAACATTCGCGAAGCTCAGGCCTTGATCTTCGAGAATCGCTTTCACGTTTTGCAGCACGCGTTCGGTCTGCGCTTTGATATCGCCGGGGATGAGATTGCCGTCTTTAGGATCGATGGGAATTTGTCCCGCGCAGAACAGCAGTTCGCCGACGCGCACGGCGTGATTGTAAGGGCCGACAGCCGCGGGAGATTTCGCGGGTTTGATGACAGTTTTGGTAGCCATGATGTGAATTTAGTTTAGTGCGCGAGCTTAGACGCAAACGCCATCCAGTCAAGCGAGCTGGAAACGGCAGCGGAATTTTTCAACAGGTGGAAGCGGAGGAAACGGAAAACTGGCCGGAACGCGGAATTCATTCCGCGAGTCTTCCGGCGGATGCGATCACGCGGAATAAATTCCGCGCTCCTATTGCGCCGGCAATTGCCAGACCCAATCGCCATTTTCCCAACCGTGTTTTCCAGTCCCTCTCACACCACTATCGTCGGTTTCATTCCAGCCAACGGAGTAGAGAATGTACCGGCCATTTGTCCCGCGCCGATATTTTAATGGCTGGCCGTTGATGATGTCGTGAGGAAGTTTTTCGATAAATTGTGGTGCCAGCAACTCCAGCGATTCCGGATAATTGCCGTGAGCCAAAAAGTAACGTTCCAACGCGCACGCAACCCGGGCCAAATCCGCCGAATTCTGACCGACGGCAAATCTTATCACACTCCGGTTAACGCCAATGAAAGTCATTAACGCGATCATTTTGTAAGGTGAGTAATGTTTCGTCTGTTCCTGCACGGCCGCGGTGGCTTTTCGAGTGGCAGCGGGCGAAACAATTCGAGCGTCCAAATCAACCAGTGGCAAAGCGAATTGTTCATGCAGGCGGGCGAAGGCGAGCTCGTTTTGATAAAAGAAAGCGCTGGGCGTAAAACGGAAACTGACGGTGATCACCTGGTTCGTTCCGGAACTGTCGTCCACGATTTTCTGTTCACGAGTAATTCGTTGCCGTTCGAGAGAATCGATCGCGAACGCCCGCTCGCCGCGCATCGCGAATCGATAATCAGCCAGAAAATCCAATTGCGCCAATTGCCGATCCAGTTCGATCAGTTGATCATCCGACCAGCGATGTTGAGCCAGACCTTCGTAAATTGGCTGAATTGTCAAGGAGACCATCGCAAGGCGGACCAAATGTGAGATGACAAACGGTTGATTGCGGAGGGAGTCTGTCAGGCGAAGTAACAATCTCACATCAGCCAATGCTTTCTTGCTTTCGCCGTTCTGCAATTCGGCGACCGTTCGCAACTTAAGAAATGTCCCGTACCGTTTTATTCCAGCCAGACTGGGGAGCATTTCACCGACAACTTCAAAACCGCTTTCATAATTTAAAGGCAATCGGGCATAAGGACGGCGCGCCGCTGCGTGCAGCTTTTCGACAGCAGCATCAAAAGGACTTAGCCCCAGCAACACATCGACCGCTGGTAGTCCGGGTTTGGTTGGAACAGGAAAAGCATCAGCCTTGGTCGATGCGGAATTCGCAAGCTTCCGAAAATATTGCTGCCACTCTTCCAAGTCGGTCACGTTTCCTTTTTGCCAGGAACCATCCTTGCTCGGCCAATTTTCTGAGTTTCCTCGGATGACATTAAATTCTTCACGATCAACCGACTCCACATTGCCGGCCAGATTTGGGCTTGGATTGAGTGTGCGAGCCACAAACGAATCTTTAAAAAAATTCTGATCGTCAGGCACAGGCGCCGGAATGAGATCGGCCAGATCAAATCGTTCGCCCTTCTTTTCAGCTTCGCGTTTGTAATTTTCGAACGCTCGTTTACCTCGCCAATTTTCTTCCGTGATCAAAATTCCAACTGCTGTAATTAACGCGATCAAGGCAATCAACGCGCGCCGCATTATTCGCCAACTGAACAGCCAGCGAAAAAATCGGATGGGGCGCGCGGGTCGGGAAGGTTGCGTCGGATTTTCCATAAATATTTGAATTCGCAGGTAACGACGTGAGGAGTTTCTGGTTTTTGCCAACGACTAAACAACGCACCAGCGACCTTCCCGCTCACTGCGCGGTTTGGGACTGAACGATCTGGGTTTGTCCGCGTCGCGCGAATCAGTCCAGCCGCTGAGGTCAGCCAGAATCCTCTCCTGCTCACGCCAGGCCAGCAGCGTTTCGGTCGAGACGGGTTTTGACTTCGCTTCCATGTTTGGTGACCCGCTGAATTGAGCGAGATTGATGGCGGCGATGACCAGCCAGATGAAAGCGAATCCCACCCAGATGCGGCGTGCTGGCAAAATCAGTTCGTTCCATAACGTCTCAAAAACTCGCCATGGCAACGTTCTGAAATTCCTTGTTTCGGGTTTGGAATTTCGGGTTTCGGATTGGCATTCCGTGGTGAGGACGCTTCCTCGAATTGAATCCAACCGGGCGTTGGCGGATTGATGCCGGTACAGCAAAATGTCGCGAGGTGTTTTCATAACGGCTTGATCGAAGGCGCCATCGGAGCGCGACTCTGTGAGCCGCAGCAACGAAGCTGGCAACGAGCGCGCGAAAAAGATTTCCAGCCTGCCGCCTTTCGAACGTGCTGCGAGTCGCAGACTCGCGCTCCGATTCCGCGGACGTGAAGCGTGAGGAGAGAGTCAGGGCGAACGGATTTTGAGCTGAAAACCTCCTCACCCCGACCCTCTCCTCCGGCTTCGCTCGGAAGAGAGGGAGTGATCGGCCACCTCGACCTGCTGGAGTTCGATCCATCGTTGCTGCAGAATTCCGTTTGCGTTTCCTTTGCGCCCTGGCTCCTTTGCGTCTTTGCGTTGAATTCAAGGGTCTTCATTATCGTGTTTCTTTCAACAGTTCCCGCAAGGCACGTTTGCCGTAATGCAGCCGCGATTTCACGGTTCCAATCGACGCGCTGGTAATTTCCGCGATTTCTTCCAGCGAAAATTCCTCCACGAAAAACAGCAGCAAAGCCGAGCGCTGCGGCGGAGGTAATTGATTCAACAGGTTCATGAATTCACTTTCGTCCTCCTGCCGGATGAGCCAGTCGTCGGGACTTTCATGGAAGTCGGGCGGCGCGTTTTCCAGTTCTTCCAGCGCGCTGTTTTCCCGTGATTGTTTGCGCCAGCGTTGAATCCATTTCTGATGCGCAATGCCGAAGATCCAGCTTCCAAACTTCGCATCGTCGCGCAATCCGCTGATGTACCGAACGGCGGTAATGAATGTTTCCTGAACGAGATCGAGGCTCGCCTGTTCGTCGTGAACGAGTTCAAACACATACACGTAAAGCGGGAGCTGGTAGCGTTTGAAGAGAGCGTCCCAGGCCGCGGCTTCGCCAGCCTTGGCCTGTGTCACGGGCAATTGTTCGGGTTCAGCCACCACCAGCATTTACAATCAGTGGAATGCCGAACGCGAGAAAAGGTTCAACGCATTTACGAATTTCGAATTGAATCTTTAACAGAAGGAAACGGAAGGAACTGAGAAGGACTGTGGGAAGCCAACTCAACGGCAAAACGCAAACGGAGCGCGAAGCAATGCTCCGCGCTCCGAATGCTCAGCAATCAAACGCCACGCTCAATACTGCGGCACGTTCGGATCGATTTCCTCCGACCAGGCGCTGATGCCGCCTTTGACGCTCTTGATGTATTTGAATCCCTGATCGCGCAGGAAGTTCAGCGCCTTGAGCGAACGCACGCCGCCTTTGCAGTGCAGATAATATTGCTGGTTCGGATCCAGCTCGGTGAAACGTTCCTGCAACTGACTCAGCGGCAGCAACGGCACGTTTTCCACATGCGCAATCTCGTATTCGTCCGGCTCGCGGACATCGATGACCTTGATGCCGAGGCTCGGATTCTCCAGTGCATTCTTCATGTCCTGAACGGTGACTTCGTCCGGATTTTCCGTCGGCTCCGCCGATTCGGGCGTGATGCCGCAGAACATTTCGTAATCGATCAATTCCTTGATCGTGGGATTTTCGCCGCAGACCGGGCAGGCCGGATCTTTGCGCAGCTTGAGTTCGCGGAACTTCATGTCGAGGGCGTTGAACAACATCAACCGGCCAACGAGGGAAGTGCCCGCGCCGAGTGCGAGTTTCAAAATCTCGGTGGTTTGAATACAACCGATCAATCCCGGCAACACACCCAGCACGCCGCCTTCCGCGCAACTCGGAACCATTCCCGGCGGCGGCGGTTCGGGATAAAGACAACGATAGCACGGTCCGCCCAGATGCGGCGCGAACACGCTGGCCTGGCCTTCGAATCGGAAAATGGAACCGTAAACGTTCGGCTTGTTCAACAGCACGCAGGCGTCGTTCGTAAGATAACGAGTCGGAAAATTATCCGTGCCGTCCACCACGATGTCGTAGGGACGAATCAGATCGAGCGCGTTTTCGGAAGTGATGCGGGTTTCGTGCAGGACGACTTCAACGTTGGGATTGATGGCGTTGATCGTTTCCTTGGCCGATTGCGCTTTGGAACGTCCGACATCGGCGTCGGTGTGGAGAATCTGGCGCTGCAGATTGGACTGATCCACAGTGTCGAAATCCACAATGCCGATTTTACCGATGCCCGCCGCGGCGAGATACATCGCGATCGGAGAACCGAGGCCGCCCGCGCCGATGCAGAAAACGCTCGTCGCTTTAATTTTCTTTTGTCCGGCCAATCCGACTTCCGGCAGGATCAAATGCCGCGAGTACCGGCGGATTTCTTCATTGTTCAGTTGCATAAATCAAAGGCAGCGTAGCGTATGGCACCCGACAGAAAAATCAAGTCAAGCGAGGTTTTCAGATGTGATTGAAACGATTGCCGAGAAATCAAAAGCCCGTCTCTCCAGCTCTTCCCGATCGTTCTTCACGCGGCGAGAGTGAAATGGAACATCAGCTTCAATCAAACCTCACTTTCCCATCGCTGCTTGCTCCGGCGCGGGCGGGTGTGGCTTAATCCGCGGGTGAAAATTGCGGTAGCAAAAATCCGAAAACTCACCCGCTCACGGCCCGCCCTGGCCATTGTGCTGGGAAGCGGATTTCAACACGCGTTGACCCGCCTGAAGGTCGAGCGCCGGATTTCGTATGCCGAACTTCCCGGCTTTCCGCAAACGGGCGTTGTGGGCCACGCCGGAGAATTGATCGTCGGAATTTTGGCCGGCACCTCGGTGCTGATCCTGAACGGTCGCACGCACTTTTATGAAGGGCTTTCGTTTTCAGGAATCACCTTCCCCATTCGCGTGCTGGCAGCGTTGGGAATTCGCGATCTTTTGCTGACCAACGCAGCGGGCGGAATCAATTGCGCGTTGGCCCCCGGCGATTTCATGGCGATTTCCGATCACATCAATTTCATGGGCGTCAACCCATTGCGCGGCGAAGCGTTTCCAGGATTGAATCGCTTCGTGGATTTGACGAACGCTTACGATCCGGCTTTGCGAAAGCTCCTCCAGCGCGCGGCGCGAAGTGCGAAGATGAAATTACACTCCGGAATTTATCTCGCGGTTTCGGGTCCAAGTTACGAAACGCCCGCGGAGATTCGCGCGTTCGCGCGGCTGGGCGCGGATGCGGTCGGGATGAGCACCGTGCCGGAAGTCATTGTGGCGCGGCAATGCGGATTGCGCGTCGCGGCCGTTTCGTGCATTACGAATCTCGCCGCAGGACGGAGCCGCGGAAAGATTTCCCATGCGGAAGTTCTGGAAACCGGCGAGCGCGTGAAGCGTACCGCGGCGCAGTTGCTGGCCGGATTTGCGGAGCTGCACGGCAAAGAATTCTTGGAGAAAACGGGCTCTGGCCGTAAGCTGCGAAGCTGACAAAACGTGATTAAACTGGACGAAGTCTTCGCGCTGGAAAATGCCGGCTGGCCCGCTTTGCTGGTCAATGACGCCTGCACCATCCTGCGTTCGAACCAAACAGCCCGCAAGCTGTTCGGTCCGGCATTGGAAGGGGCGGCGCCGTTGTTGGGAGCCATCTGGGCGGCGGAAAACGGTCCGGCAGCGGAACAATTTCTCGCACAATGGGAACGTTCACCCGCCGCGAATCTCTCGTTGAAATTTCGGGTGAAAGGCGGCGGCGTCAGCTCGTTTTCCGTTTCCATCTGCTCGTTTCACAAAGACGCGCAACGTTACTTTCTCTTTCAGCTCCTGCCGGATTGGTCCTTCGCCGCGGATTCCAAAGGGCCGCCCACAGATTTCACTCTCGCGCAAAAACATAAGCTCGATGTCGCGCTGCAACTGGCGCGAACGGTTTCGCTCGATTTCAACAACGCGCTGACAAGCATCCTCGGTTACACGTCGCTCATTCTGAGCCAAATGGAATCGAACAATCCATGGCGTCATCTGCTGGTCGAGGTTGAAAAATCAGCATCGAAAGCGGCGGAGATTGCGAATGACCTGGGAACGTTCAGCCGCCAGGAAAAAGAGGCGCGCACGCAGGCGAGCGGCAATCTGAATTCCATCGCGCAACGCAGCGCGGAGATTCTGCGCGGCGCGACCACAAAACAGATTTCCTGGAACGTGCAGTTGGAGCGGAAGCTGTTCACCGCGAAATTCGACGAAGCCAAGATGCAGCAGGCGTTCGTGAAAATTCTGGAGAACGCGAACGAAGCTATCGTCACCAGCGGGCGCATCACGGTGCAAACGCGCAATGTGGAATTATCCCAGGGCACGCAGGATCGCGATCTGCGGCTCGCGCCCGGCACTTACGTTTGCGTGGAAATCAGCGATAGCGGCACGGGCATCGCGCCGGATGTTTTGCCGCGCATTTTCGAACCGTTTTTTACGACCCGAAAAGCGAGCGGGCATCGCGGTTTGGGACTGGCGCTGGTTTACGGAATTGTGACCAATCACGGCGGCGGCGTGGCAGTTTCCAGTCAGCCGGGCGTGGGAACTTCCGTGCGTGTTTATCTGCCGGCGGAGAAACGCATCGTTCAGGATCAATCCCTCGGCTCGCATGATTTAACGGGTCGGGAAACGATCCTGTTTGTCGATGACGAGGATCTGGTGCTGACGATGGCGAAAACCATTCTCAGCGCTTACGGCTACAATGTATTGATTGCGAACAGTGGCCAAAAAGCGCTGGAACAATTTTCCAAACCGGAACCGCGGATTGACCTGGTGATTACCGACATGGTGATGCCCGCGATGAGCGGGCGGGAATTGGCGGAGCATCTGCGACAACTTTCACCGCAAACCCCCATTCTTTGCACGAGCGGTTTTGTGCGTTCGGCGAATCAGGATGACACACTCAGCTATTTGCAGAAACCGTTCACGAGCCACGAACTGTTGCTCAAGGTGCGATCCATCTTATCGGACGGCGAATCTGACCAGATTTCCTGACGCGTAGAATTTTGAATTGGATTGGCAAATCTCGACGACGCATTTGCCTTTCTGGATCTCTCCGCATTTCCGACAGTCGATCTGAAACGCAATCGAAGCTGCGCATCCCTTTCGCTTCGGCTTCCTTTATGTGCCTACCGGCAGCCTCATTCGCATAAGTTGACTTGCATAAGAATTTTTCGTATTCACTTTGCTTATGCAAATTGAAAGTCTGAAAGTTTTCTGTGACCTCGCCGAAACCGAAAGTTTTACGAAAGCCGCCCAGATCAACGAAGTAACGCAATCCGCCGTCAGCCAGCAGATCAGTTCGTTGGAACGCCAGTTCAAATCGCTTCTCATTGAACGCAGCAAAAAGAAATTCCGCCTCACGCGGGAAGGCCAGGTGCTTTACGATTTCAGCAAGCAGATCATCCAGACCTACGACGCGCTGCACAGCAAGCTTCAGGAAATCAAAGACATCATTTCCGGAACCATCCGCGTCGCGACGATTTATAGCATCGGGCTGCATGATCTTCCGCCGTACATCAAACGTTTTCTAAAAGACTATCCCACGGTGAATGTTCACGTGGAATATCGCCGTGCGAATCAGGTTTACGAAGACGTTCTCGGCAACGTGGTTGATCTCGGGCTCGTTGCCTATCCAACGCGCGATCCGAAGGTGGAAGTGATTTCGCTGCGCAAAGATCCGCTGGTGCTGATCTGTCATCCGCAGCATCCGTTTGCGAAACTGAAAACCGCCAAGCTCAAGACTTTGGCCGGACAAAAATTCATCGGTTTCGAACCTGATATTCCCACGCGCAAGGCGTTGGACAAAATCCTGAAAGATCACGAGGTGGAGGTGAACACGGTCATGGAATTCGACAACATCGAAACCGTGAAACGCGCGGTGGAAATCGATGCTGGCATTTCCATTGTGCCCGTCAGCACCATCGGCCAGGAAGTGAACAAGCAAACACTGATTTCCGTGCCGTTTGAAGATGGGGAATTTTATCGCCCACTCGCCGCGATTTACAAAAAGAACAAGGTGCTGTCGCCGGCGATGAAACAATTCCTCACGATTCTGAAAGAAGGCTGAAAGATTTACGATTAACGATTTACGCGCTGATCGGCGAAAGCTGACCAGCGCGTAAATTGTTTCAACAGATTTTCGACGACCGCACGTTCGTAAATCGCCAATCGTAAATCGTAAATTATTTCAGATTGGCTGGATTCAGCGGCTTCAGATCTTTCGGCAAGAACATGCCATCTTTGCGGATCAATTCGTCATCAAACCAGATTTCGCCGCCGCCCCATTCCGGACGCTGAATCAGCACCATGTCCCAATGCACGGCGGAACGATTGCCGTTGTCGCATTCCTCGTAGGCCTGGCCGGGCGTGAAATGCATCGAGCCGGCGATTTTTTCATCGAACAAAATGTCGCACATCGGATTCAGGATGTAGGGATTGAAACCGAGTGAAAATTCACCGACGTAACGCGCGCCGGCGTCGGTGTCGAGAATTTCGTTCAGGCGCTTGGTGTTGTTCGATGTTGCGTTGACCACTTTTCCGTCTTTGAATTCGAGCATCACATTTTCGAACTTCGTTCCGGAATAGAGCGTCGGTGTGTTGAATTGAATCCGGCCATTCACGGAATTTTTCACGGGGCAGGAAAACACTTCGCCGTCGGGAATATTGCGATCTCCTTTGCACATTTTCGCGCCGATATTTTTGATGCTGAAACGCAGATCGGTTCCCGGGCCTTTGATGTGAACGCGATCCGCGCGTTTCATTCGCGTTTCCAAAGGCACCATCGCCCGCGCCATCTTGCGGTAATCCATCGTGCAGACATCGAAATAAAGATTCTCGAACGCTTCGGTGCTCATGCCCGCGCCCTGCGCCATGCTCGGCGTCGGCCAGCGCAAGACGCACCAGCGGGTTTTGTTCACGCGATGATTCAGCACCGGCCGGATCACGCGCGAATACATCGACATCTTGTCGCTTGGCACATCCGCATTTTCGCTCGCGTTCTGACTGCCGCGAATGGCGATGTACGCCTGCATTTTTTTCATGCGAAACAATTCCAGATCGCGCGCGAGTTGCGCCTGCGGTTCGCTGGTGTCGCGCAACAGTTCGCGGCTAACGCGAGTGTGGCGCGTTTCGACAACCGGAATGGCTCCCACCTTTCGCGCGGCGCGAATCAGTTCAATCGTGAACTCATCCGGCACATCCACCATGTCGAGCAGGATGCGATCGCCCTTTTTCAGCGCGGTGGAATATTCCACGAGCAGCTTTGCCAGTTTCGAATAACGAGGATCGGTCATAACAATTTGAAAATAATTGAAGCGTTTGGCGGTGACTCGCGCGGTCGTGATTCACGAAATCCAAATCACCCGCCGTTCCAGGATCCGCCGCAATCGCTTCGAACCGTTGCACAATTCGCGGAGCATACGCCGCAGCCTCGGGCAAAGCAAGGTAGCCGCGAAAGCTACAGCCAACTGGAATTTGCGGCAGGATCACAGGCTGTGACACTATTTCACGTTCCGCCTCGTCGCGCGGCGTTCATTGGCCATGGGTGCGATTGCAACTGATGGTCAACCCCTCTCTTCCTGACGAAGGAAGGAGGAGAAGGATGGGGAGAGGAGGTTTTGAACCGTTTGAAATTTCAACCTGGCGGACAATCCCGATCGATAAGAAAATCAAAATCCCCTCTCTCCGGCTCTCTCCCCGTTCGTTCCTCACGGGGCGAGAGTGACCACCAGTTGTAATCACACCCGTTGGCCATTCAGGATTTGATTTTGAAATGCGGGACAGCTATAAGCTTTCACCTTGGTTCTCGAAAGGGAATCAAGCCGGTTGGTGTAAGCCCTGGAGAATTTAATCACAGCACATGAAGTTCAAAGCCTGCCTCAGTTGGATCGCCGCATTTCTTTTCACAGCTTCCGGATTCGCCGCGCCGGTGATCACGTCCTTTTCTCCCACGTTTGGATCGTCAGCCGACCCCAATTACGTCGTTATCAAGGGCAGCGGATTCTATCCCGGAACATTGAAGGTCTATTTTGGTTCGACTGAGGCTGCGGCCGGTTACGCGGCCACAGCGGCTGATGGCACTGAAATCCAGGCGCGAGTCCGAAGCGGGACGCCACTTGGACCAGTGCGAATTCGCGTTGTTGTTAATGGCGCACAGGCTTTCAGTGTAGATGATTTTCAGGTCATCGGAGCGGGCCCTTACATTTCCGGATTTTCGCCCAACGCGGGAAGCTCGGAAACCCAAGTCACGATCACCGGCGCACATTTCACCGGATTGAGTAATGTGAAATTCAATGGCGTAGGCGGCCGCGGCGCTTTCGCTGGCACCGATGGACAGATTTCAGTCAAACCGCCCCTCGGCGTCACCACGGGTCCGATCAAAGTTACAACGGGCGCGGGAAGCTGGACTTCCACTGAATATTTCTACGCGTCCGCAATTCTCAAAAGTTTCACTCCGAGCTTTGGCCGCATTGGCACCAACGTTGTCATCAAAGGAACCAATTTCCTCGGCGCGTACGCGGTGCGTTTCAATCCAGGTTTTACGAACTTCAGCCCGGACTTTGAAGTCGTGGATAACAACACAATCCACGTCGCCATTCCCGCGGGCGCCATGACCGGTCCATTCGAAATTGACACTCCGGCCGGCCCGGTGTTTTCCACCAGCAACTTCGTCGTTCAACCTTTGATCACCGGCTTCACTCCGCACAAAGGCCAGCCGGGAACCAACGTCACGATCTTTGGCGAAAATCTTCTGGGCGCAACGAACGTTCTGTTCGGCAGCATCAAAGCCGGTCAGCCGAGTGCCGTCAGTTATGGGCAACTCACGACCAAAGTTCCCGCCGGCGCGACGAATTGTTTGCTCACCGTGCAAACCCCGAACGGCAGTTTCACGAGCAGCGAGCGATTTTATCTGCCGCCGGCCATTACTTCGTTTACGCCCACATTTGGACCGGAAGGTTCAACGGTGAAAATCGTGGGAACCAATTTCCTCGATGCCAGCGCAGTAACATTCAATGGCCAACCTGCAGCGGCCTTCACCGTTACCAACAACGGAATCATTGGTGCCGTGATTCCGCCCGGAGTCATCACCGGTCCAATCTCCATCACCACGCCGTACGGAACCGTTACCAGCGATGAAAACCATCTGTTTTACGGCGTGCCGATCATCACCGGATTCACGCCGCTGCACGGAATGCCAGGAACGAACGTGACGATTCTGGGAACGAATTTTCTCGGAACGACCGCCGTGCAATTCAATGGCAGCAACGCCAATTTCACGCTCGGCACCAATGGCGTGCTGACCGCGATTGTGCCGACGAATGCGACCACCGGCCCGATTTCCGTAACCACACCCGCGGGCACCTCGGCCAGCGCGTTGCCGTTCACGCTGGATTATTCCAGCGACATCGCGGTTTCCATTGCCGCGCCGCAATCCGTTTTGCTCGGCAACGATTTTACTTACGTCATTACGATCACGAACAACGGACCGTTCGCCGCGCCCGCCGTGACGTTGACGAACTGGCTGCCGGGTCAAGTAACCTTGAAGTCCGCTTCGAAAACTCAGGGAACACTCAACACCAGCGGCAATCCCGTCACGGGCGAACTCGGCACCATCCCGGCGTTCAGCAAAGCCACAGTCACGTTGACAGTGACGCCGCATGAAGCCACAACGCTTTCCGATTCCGCCGCCGTGGCGAGTGATTTTCCCGATCCTGATCCCGCAAACAATCTCGCGTCCGCCAGCACCACGATTTATGTGATCCCGACACTGAAGCTCCAGGTCTCGGATGGCCAGGCGCGTCTCTCGTGGTCGGTGAATCTTTCACAGTTTGTTTTGCAATCCAGCGATGACCTGGCGTCCAGCAATTCGTGGGAAAACGTGGCGATTGAACCGCAATTCGAAGGCGATCAGAAAGTTGTCACCGAAACCCTGGGTGCCGGTCCGAAATTTTATCGTTTGAAACGCTGATCGCGCGGGTTCAAAGGGGCGCAACTTGGCACCCGCACCAAACAACGGGTTGAACTTTCGAAATTCAAAACGGCTGATCACTCCCTCTCCTCCGGGCGAAGCCGGAGGAGAGTAGCTCAGTTGGGTTTTGCATACCGGCAAATTTCAGTTAAATTCGCGCCAATTGCAAGGAAACCGTCGCAACCTAAACCCTTGCCTGCAAGCGTGAAAACGATGGCTGACTGGATTCAGGTGAAGCTCCGGGAGCATGAAATGGCTCCATATCACCTGGCGTTTAAAATGGGAATTGCATCAGCCCTGGTGAAAGCCTGGAAAGACGGTGTGATGCGACCGAAAGCGTGCCACATTCGGGAAATGGTGGGTGTTTTGGGAACATACCAGCGCCTCGTCAGCGGCAAACCTTAAGCCTATACAGCACAACAGTGCTCTTCGGATGCCCGGGCGGCGAATGCCTGTTGATCGATTTTTTGTCTTTGTAAACCGGGTCATGCCGCCAACTTCAAAGGATTGCAATGTCTGCGTTTACGGATTGCATTTGGCCCACTTCAAAACCAAAATGTTTTTTTCGACAGGTGAAACAGAAATTCCAGCAACGCCTCGCAAAATGGCTTGATCGACCAACCCGACCGGATGGAATAAATGACGCTGATGGTCTTGGGGCAATCGGAACGACCGTTGGAAACGTCCGATCAGAAAATCAAGATCGCGCCGTGATCGCACGTTACTCTTCAAGATTTCCATCTGAATCGTTCGTGTTTTATGGATTGTGTGACGGTATCGGAGGTTTACGTGATGGTGGTGTTTGCGCCAGTCTCGCGCTCTCGGGTGCCATTCTCGAATTGATAGCCAACTGCCGAGAAGAACTTTTTCGACGGATGAGGGACGCAGCTTTCGCAGCGAATGAAGATATTTTTCGTTTCTATCATGAAAATGGCGGCTGCACATACTCAGCAGTTTGCCTTACACCGTCCTTCAGACCGCAGGGTATAAACGTAGGAGACAGTCGAATTTACGCACGAGATCAAACCGGTCTAGTCCAAATCTCCTCTGATGACAATATTGAGAGCCAACTGCAACTTCTTGGAAATTTCGGCTCCGGCGGCACTTTTTCGAAGCAATTGACTCAATACTTGGGAATGGGGCCAAGTTTGCAGCCGAAATCGGTTCGCCTTCCTGACGAAAAGAACCTTTTCATTACATCAGATGGCATCCATTACCTCGGCGAGAAAATGCTTTCAGAGTTCGTTGAGCGCGCTCCTACGGCAAGTGAAACAGTGAAGAGAATCACATCTGTGGTGACGTGGGCGAAAGGAGCTGACAATGGAACGATAATTTGTCTGCCGAGGACAACTGACTACAATCACATTTTTCGAGAGAGCTTCCGTTCGCCCGGCCTATTGGAGGTTTGGGACAGCTTTGGGAAGCTCGAAATGTTTGTGAATTCTGAGGACGTGGAAAGAAGCCGTTGTCTCATTTTAAGAGAGGACGCTAGTTTTCATGGTCCTCAACATGTTTTTACAGATTCTCAGAAGAAAAAGCCCATTCAGAAAAAGAGGAAAAAACTGTCTGCGAAGGGTCAAGGTCTTCCTGAGATAGAAATCACTGAAAATCCAGAAACATGAGTGCAAAAGGCGGGTTGACCATTCCCAATCGGTATGGTCCGGCGACAAAGACCTTCAGCGGAGGTCAGGGCAAGGTAATGGTTTGTCGGGATAAATGGTTGGGCCGAGAAGTGGCGATCAAAATTGTAAAGGAGGTAACTGACTGTCAGACGCTCCAAAATGAAGTCGCTGCTCTCTCTACAATCGAATCCAAGCACGTGGTGCGAATTTTCGATTTCTTCAAGGATGAAGGAGCCTCAGTTGCAGCAGTAGTGCAAGAGTATCTTTCCGGAGACGAGCTTCCGGACTTTGCTTCGGGCGGAGTGAAAGGGGTTCAAGATTACCTTAAAGTTATATTCCAGATCGCTTCGGGAATCGCCGACATCCATTCGCATGGGAAAATCCACCGGGATATAAAACCAGTGAACATGAAATTCGATTCTGAGAAAATTTTGAAAATTTTCGATTTTGGATTGGCGTGTGACCACAAACCGCCTCCTGTGACTACAACCGGGAGAGGCACCGATGTTTACCGTGCGCCCGAGTTATATACCGCCGCCCCTGCGACAGTCACAGCCGCTGTCGATACGTATGCATTCGGAGTCACTGCGTGGGAGTTGCTTGATCCGAGATTTCCAAAAGGTTTTTTGGAAGTTCCTCCCTTCGATACTGTTCCGCCACCATCCTTCTCAACTCACACTATTGGACTCCCGAAACGGCTTTCGGACGCTCTTAACTCGACATTGAATGTTATCCCTGCTAAACGTCCTGAGATGGCATTCATGCGAGATGAAATAGCTGCTCATCTGTTGTTCGGAAAGCATGAAGGAAGGCTGACTTACGGTGATAAAGTTTACCAAATTGCAGAGATTGGTAAAGGCATCGGCGTTAAAACGCCAGGTTTCGCAAGCTTCACCATTGTGTATGAGGGTTTTGATTTTCGTCTCCGCAATATCTCAGGCATTGTGGATATCAATAATATTCGAGCTTCCGATGAAATGGTTCTTCCCGGTTCGTGTGTGATAACCATCTCTGCCGATAACCGGCGCCGTGACCGACGTTTTCTGACCTTTGACATTTCACATCCGGAGGTAATTCTGTAATGACAAATCGAATTCATGCAGTCGGAGATGTGATCGCCTCACGTTACAAAATCAATAAATTTATTGGAGAAGGCGGTATGCAGCAGGTCTATAAGGCTATCGATAGCGCGTTCGCACGTCCTGTTGTAGTTAAAGTTCCGAAGAATCCATCAGCGACAAAACGATTTCGTAGAAGCGCAGAAGTTAGCGCCCGGGTCGTGCATCCGAACGTCGCCAAAACACTGGACTACTTCGAAACTGAAGAGACATTTTATCTGGTAGAGGAGTTCATTAATGGAGCAGATTTGCAGCTTCGGCTGAACACTGAATTCTATTACCTAGATCCACATCTCGCTGCTCACATAATTCATCATTTAGCAAAAGGCGTCGCAGCATGCCATCACGTCGATGTCTTTCACCGTGATTTGAAGCCAAGCAATGTAATGGTGTCTCAAGACCCCAGCATGTCCGTCTTGAAGTTGACTGACTTCGGAATCGCGAAAATGGCTGAAGCCGAGATCGGACAAGCGATCGAAGGCTCGGACTTGGGAAAAGGAGAAACAGAAACGATAACCAGTTCTCAAACTGTAGTAGGCGCTTTACCTTATATGGCACCAGAACTCCTTTTGGATTCTAAGAACACGACCAAATCCGCAGATATCTGGTCTTTAGGCGCGATCTTGTTCTATCTTTTGAGCGGTGAGAAACCATTTGGTTCGGGTCTGGCCGTAATCGCGAAGATTGTGCAGCAAGGATTGCCGTCCAAAGCTGGCGTCTACAAGCGCGAAAGCCTTCAATTCAAGCCGCTGCTAGACGAACTGTGGCATATTATTGAAGGCTGTTTGCAGAAGGACGCGAACAAACGTCTGACCGCTGATCAATTAGTCGCGAGATTATCTCAAATCTGCTATTCGACCGCTGAACGAGAGGTCGGCTACATTTACAATTACCAAGTCAACCGTAGCCCATGGGGTTTCATCAAAACTCAGAATTCAGAGGATTATTTTTTTCATCGAGAGAGCTTCTACGGCGACAAGCCCGATGATGGAATTCCGGTAAATTTCGCCGGTTTCACTGGAAATCCGCGTGGCCGCGCTTTTCCAGTGACGCCACTCAAAGGAAAATAGCCGCTCTCTGTGATAATTCCACGTCGACGTGCATTTGCTCGCTTTGTCAGCAACTCACGAACGGGAATCGAGCGAAGCCATCGCCTGCTCGGAACGCAGTGCAGCTGTTGGTTATTAGCCACCGCACCATTCATACATCTCGACGCGATATTCCGGCGAAGCGGAGACCCTTCAAGGCGGTTTCCGTCGCACCGAAAACGCTCGAAGATAATATCCGTCTTAAACAGCTGGAAAAAGGCGTAACTCAGCAGCAGATCGTGATTTCACTCGATTTTCTATTAACACTGTTTTCGGATCAAAATGGACCTTCTCATGAACTGAATATATTAACCGTAACGTGGGAGCTGCGAGTCCAATTGAGATGCTTCTAAATATTTTTTTCGAGATATTTTCCTTCCATTAATCCAGTAGGTGTCGGGCGCCGGATGCCCGTCTTCATACCATGCCTTTTGTCGACCAGTTGGAAGACCTTGAACTAAGGTAACTTCGGATTGCAGATTCCCATTATCATACCAAACTTTGGCAATCCCGGTTCCATGACTCAGGGAATATTCACCGAGCAGTCGACCATCAGATGCCCAGATTTTCGCAGTTCCGTGTTGGAGACCGTGTTCATAAGAAATTTCCGCTGCCAACTGCCCATTGGGATGGTAATCACGTTTTATTCCATGAGTTTTGCCGTTTTTCGTCGGAATTTCTGTGCGAATTCGACCATTCGGATGAAATAAACGTCGGATTTGTGAACTCATATGCGCTTCATATCATAATACACCGAGGGAGGCGAGCAAAGTTGCTGTGCTGAACTCTGCTTGAAACCTCGCCGTGTCTCCCTGGCCTCGTGCGTTTACTAATGCTGCAATTCTCGGGGCGCTCTGGATGAGAGTTCTGCCGAGCAGTGCCGAATTCTTTAGAATAAACTGCCTTGCGGCCGCAAACGTCGTGAGGGCCAATAAATCTTCGGTATTATCAACCATATCCGTGTAGAAGATAACTCCGGCCACGTTGAAATAGGCGATTGGAATTTGTCCGACGGTGCTTCCCCGAATGCCGTCGGGCCAGGTTTCGGCTGTATATCCTCTTCCTCGAAAGGCAAGTTCGTAGGTTGCGATTTGTGTAATCCCTGCGGCGACGCCGCTCAAGGAAAGAGGTTTTATTTCTCCATAGGTCATCTTAACCGGATTGAAAATATCAGGCTTAAGAGGTCCGAGGATTCCTGTTGTCGAGCCGACAATTGCTGCTGGATTCTCAGCTTGGTAAGCGGATTGGATTTTATCATGAGCTTCAAAACCGAACTTTTGTGTAAACTTGAAAATCCCCAATAAACCGCTCGGATCAACCAAGTTTATGGGATTTGCTGAACAATAAAGATATTTATGCAGCGAAGCCGGATCATTGTTGTTTCCCGCAAAGGTGTCGCGTGTCCAAAACCTTCCCGTTCCAGTGTTCAGATACCGCGCCCGCAGATAATACAATCCCAGACTGCTGTCATATTGTTCGCCGGTGTAGAGGTAATTGTTTGCCGTTGAACCGGTGCTGGTAAGCAGCGTACCGAAGGCGTCGTAAACGTAGGTGTCGCTGATCGTGCTGTCGTTCGCCGTCAGGTAACGGGTGTTTCCGTTGCCGTCGTAGCCGTAGAAGTTCTTCACGCCGCTGCTCACGGTGCGTTGGGCGATCAGATCGTGGCTGTAGGTGAAGACTTTGGAAACGTTGGTGACGCCGCCGCTCACGGTCAGTTCTTCCAGCACCTGCGCGTAACCGCTCGGATTGCGGTCATCCACGAGGTAAAGCGTTGTCACGCCGCCGGTGGTTTTGCTCACACGCAATCCATCGCCGTTATACGTGTAGCTCACTGAAACGCCGCCCACCGTCGCGTTCGTCAGATGATTTTCCACATCGTAGAAGAAGACGTTTGAGCCATTCGTTCGCGTGCTGCCATTGCTGTCGTAAACGTCGGTCGTAAGCCAGTCGTTGGTGTTGTAGGCGGAGCTTTGATTCGAAAGGCCTGCAACGGTGGAAGTCCGGTTCGTGCGGTTGCCGACCGCATCATATTTGTAGCTGATCGTGCCGGTCGGCGATGCGCCGGTGACAACTTCATTTGTCAAGCGATACAGCGGATCGTAAGACCAATTGAACGTGCGACTGGTGCCGCCCACGTTATCGACCAGGTTCGTCCGATTTCCCGCAGCGGCCAGTTTGTAGGCGAAGCTCGCAAGCGTGCCACTGCTGGTTCGAGCGGTGAGGTTGGTCAGCCGATTGAGCGCGTCATAGGTATAGCTGTTAGTTACGGCGTTCGGATAACGAACGGTCTGGAGATTGCCCACATCGTCGTAGCCGTAGGTTGTCGTTCCAATCACCGTATCGACGACATTTGAAAGCCGGTTCAGGGAATCGTAATCATACATCATCGAGGCACCACCTGCATGGCTGCTGGTGATCGAGTCCAAGCGACCGAAATTGTCGTAGGTGTAGGTGAGCGTTCCGGCGGGGCCGCTTTGCGTCAGGAGCTGATTGCGGTTGTTATAGACGAAGCTGTAGTTGCCGCTTTGGTCGGCCATCGTTGAGCGCTGGCCCATTGCGGTATAGGTGAAGGCGATATTGTAGCCACCAATGGAGGCTTTGTTCGTGATCCGATTCAGCGCGTCATATTGATTCGTTATGACGACATTGTTGAAGTTGGTGTATCGGCTGACGCTTCCGAGCGCGTTGTAGGCGAAACCTTCGCTTTGATCGCCAGGAAGAATCGTGCGGACACGCCGACCCATCACGTCATATTCAAAGCGCGTCTGCCGTTTGAGAGCATCAACTTGATTGGTTTGGTTGCCAACCTGATCATAGGCATAGGTGGCCCAATTCATCGTGCCGGAACCAAAACCATTGGTGACCGCGAGCAGTTGTCCGAGTTTATCGAAGCCAAATCGGGCGACAACATTGGCCTGATTGGTCACGGCGATTTTTCGATCCAGGGCATCGTAGCCGTAGCTTTCGCTGGTGTTGTCGGGATAGATGATGCGCGTTTGCCGATTGAGGCGGTCGAAGGTGTAGGAGTTGGTCCGGCCCAGGGCATCGATGAAATTCGTCTGATTGCCGCTGGGATCGTAGGCGTAGCTGTTCGTCTGATTGAGCGCATTGATAACCGCCGTCCTTCGTCCAGCAGCATCATATTCATAATGCGTTTCGAGCGATTGCGGGCCGGGAACCATTCCGTCGCCGTGCGCTCCTTGCAACGTGGCAAACAAACGACCGCCTGCGTCATATTGATTTTCCGTGAACGTGCCGTCCGCAAAGGTCGTGCGGGTCAATCTGCCAAGGCCGTCGTAGGTGTAGGAGGTATGATAGCCCGCACGATCCACACTGTTTGTTTTGCGGCCTTCGGCATCATAGCGGAATTGCTCGCTGGCTTGCTGCGCGGTGCCGAGCGCGAAAACCGAGTTTGTCAAAAGCCCGCGTTCGTCAAAATCAAAGCGCATCACCACGCCTGCTTTGTTCGTGGTATAGGCCACTTGTCCGATGGCATTGAACACCGTTCGATTCGTGAAGCCGTCCGGATCAATGATGGCAATCGAGCGATTCATCGCGTCATAGACATTCGTTGTCCACAACGACTGCAATGAACCGGTGGCAAGTGTCCGTTGCCGCTTTGTCGTCAGTTGATTGCCATTTTCGTCGTAGGTATAGGCGGTCTGGTTGCCCAGGGCGTCGATCACATTCGTGAGGTAGCCGAACTCGTTGTATTGATACGTCGTGACCGTTTGTTCTGCTCGACCAAACGCATTGGTTTCCGCAGTGCGGTTGCCTTGAGTGTCGTAACCGTAACGGCTCACAATTCCGAGCGCATTGGTCGTCGCGATGAGATTGCCCACGGAATCATATCCGTTGGTTGTTCCGTAACCGGCGGCATCGATAAGAATGAGCGGTTGGCCGAATTCATTGTAGGTGGAACTGGACGTGAGATTCAGTTCATTGGTCATGCCGACCAGTTCATCCCGTTCGTTGTAGGCATAGCTGTTGGTGGAGCCGAGCGGGTCAATCTGGGCAATCGGCCTGCCATTGGAATCATATTGATAGGTTGTGACCGCGTTTTCTGCGTCCTTCACGCTCTTCAATTGGCCGGACTCGGTGAATTCCTGCTGAGTGGTTTTGCTGTTGCGATCTGTCACGATCTGACGGCGACCGTTGTCTTCGTAGGTGAAGCTCGTATAACGGCCGGAGGCATCATACTGCCGCTGCAATCGTCCGAATTCATCAAACACGTTGCTCACAGTCGTGACGCCTCGCGCATCAATGACGCGCGTGATCGAGTGCGGAAAGGAGGAATCATCGTAACGATAGCCCGTGTTTTCATACGTGCCCGCGCGATCCACCAGGCGTGCGACGTTCGTCAGATTGCCGCTGTCGTCGTAATCATATTTGACGGCGGGATTGCCGCTCGTGGCAATTGCGATGGGATCATAGACTTCGGTGATGCGGCCGAAACCATCTCGCGTGAACGTCACCTGCTTGCCGCTGCTGTGCGTGATGTCGCCGTAATTGAAAGTGAGGGAATTGTTGTTCCGGTCGATGCGTTGATACAGTTTGCCGCTGGAATCAAATTTATACTGCGTCCCGTCCGGAGCGATGAATGTAAACAGCGACCAGTCCGGTTCATAAGGTTCCACTTCAAAGAAGTCTTCCGTTCCCGCTTGAATCGACCCGCTCCAATCACCAAAGAAAACATCATCATTCATCATGCCCACATCACTCGGCGCATTGAACGAGGCGAGTTCACCACCAAGCGGCCCGACCGCATCAAACACGAATTTAATGGGCGCCAGATACGTTACCGAACTGTCACCCACGCATGGACTGCCACCACCGGCTTGAAACACAATGCGCGGACGAAAATAATATTGTTCGGTTGGACTCAGCGACACCGTAACCAAAGTATCGTGATTGGGCTGAATGCAATCCTGTCCCAGGTTGTATTGCGCCAAATAGCCGGAGCCGAGTGCAGCGGATTTGTCGATGTGAACCGATTCAAAATCAAAGCGCATGTTTTCGCCCAGGCTCCAGCCGCTGCCGTATCGAGGATCGAAACTCCGATTGACCGTGATCGGCATACCGGCTACCGGAATGGTCAGATCATTCGCAGCGAGCGTGAATCGGCCGATGTCGGTCGGATAATTAATCGTGACGTTCACCGGATCGGATAGGAGACTGTAATTATCGGGATCGGTGGAAATTGCCACGGCATACAAGGCATGATTTCCGGCAGGGACATTGCGCCATTCGTAAGTGAAAGGTTCCGCGTCATCCGTGCCGATCAATTGTGAATCCGCGAAGAACTGAACCTGCGTGATGCTGCCGCTCGTGCAACTCGCGGAAGCTGAAAGCGCGATATTTGTCGGCACCGAATACGTGCTGCTCGCAACGGGAGCGGTGATTGCGACACTGATGGTCGGATTACGGGCAATCGTCACCTGATCGGAAATCGTCCAGAAGCCGTCGAATGAATTCAACTGAAGCACATAGATGCCGTCTTGTGAAAACGTCGCCGTTGTATTCGTCGAATGAACGTCAGTAAATGCGACCGTGCCCGGTCCGCTGATCTTTTCCCAATAGTTTGAAAGCGGTTGGCTCAAGCCGTCGTCAAAAACCACGCCTTCCAGCGTAGTTGAATTCCCGGAAATGATCTGTTGCAACCCGGCGAATATTTCTGGCTGGCAGTTGATCGCAAAGACGCCACTTGCTACGTCGCTGTCATCGAATCCAGAGCGGAACGCCCGCGCTTTCAAGGTCGTTGCACACTGAATCGCCACGGTTCCGCCTGAGGGAATATAGGTGCTGGATGTCGTCGGCGTGCTGCCGTCGATGGTGTAATAGATCACGGCTCCGGGAGTGTCGCAGATGACTGTCACCTGAACGGAAGCGTTGCCGCTGGCGCTCGGCGGATCGAAAACCGGTGTCGCGACTTTGGGCGGCGGGTTGGTCGTCGCGACGTAATTGGAAGTGACGATGAAAAACCCGGCGTTGGTGAAGGGATTGGCGAAATCAAAAATGACCTGATTGGGTTCGCCGGTAATCAAAAGCGGCCAGGAGGAGATGCTGCTGCTCAACGTGTTCGTGCCGTAAACGTCATAGCGGACATCGGTAGTCGGCCCGTCCACCACCAGGCGAATCGTGTTGTTCGGCATCATGATCGGCTGTTCCAAAAGGACTTGGCCGACGACCACATTGAGCGGTGCAGCCATGTATGCGATGAAGAACCAGGTGAGGACTCGGAACAGCAGGCTTTGTTTTTTCATTTATAGATTCCTTTCTGAACACCGGACGGGTTTGCGGACGCTGAAAACAACAGATCACAAGTAATACGGAGAAAATTTCCAAATCTTTCAAAAAATCTTCAAAAAAGTGCGGCCGCCGTCTCTTTTGAGAACGGCGGCCGCATTGGGGATCAGGGGGTTATGGTAACAAAAGCATTGTCACTGGTAGCGGAACTCAAACCATTGTCCACCACCACGGAATACCAGCCGGAATCAGACAATTTCGCTTTCTTGATCGTGTAAAAGGATTTCGTCGCCCGCGCAATCGGCTGATCTTTGAAATACCATTGATACTTAAACGGCCCGGTTCCCGCGACGGCCACCCGCAACGCGACATTCTTCCGGGCTTTCACTGTCTGCGATTTGGGTTGTGTTTTGATCGACACCGGATCAACGACCGTGAGCTTCGCCTTTTTGCTCACCACACGTTTGTGATTGTCGAACACAGCAACGGAATAGAGCCCTGCGTCGGCTTTGCTCACATTTTCAATATCCAATATGAAATCTATGGCGTCGGGAATCGGGCGACTGTTGAAATACCACTGACAGGATATATACACCGGAGCCGCATCGACAAAGAGCCTGACATAATCTCCAGCCAAAGCGCGTTGGCTTCTCGGCTGCGTAATGATCATTGCCACGGGATTGGGATCACCTTTGCCTTTCACCGCCACGATCACGTATTCGGCAAAACCGATGAAAAACGAATCACGGGAACGCACCCAATGCGGCAGGACGCCGTTGAATTTGTAGCCGTCAAAAAGGCCGGCCAGCATGATCGGTCGGCCGGAAATATCAGCGAATTCAAGCCATGAATCATAAAAGATTGGATCAAGAATGTCCGAAGTGATGACCTTGAATTGACCGTTCTTTAGCAGGTAGCCGGATTCATAACGAATGGCGTAGTTGGCGAGAACCGTATAACGCTCCAGAATAACGCTGCTCGAAATGTCGAGCGCTTTGGCTTCCTTTGGAATCCATGCTGAAAGAGCGATGATACATATCGCGATGAGGCGGCACGCGGTTTTCATGTGGGTTTGTCAATGAAGGGTTTGTGTCTGAATCTGTTCCCGAATTTTCCGCTGCTGGAACGCATTGGCGTCCATGTAGCCGCGTTTCAATGTCCATGGCGCAGTGGATTGTTCGATCCGGTTGGTGTAGGTGAAATACCATTCGAAGTTCTGCTTTTCCGTGATGTTTCCAGCCACATCGGTTGCCGTTACCACGTCGTAGAGGAAGATGCCGATTGTGCCATTCTCCGGGAGCGCATCGAGCGTGGGGCCGTAGATTGTGAATTCAGCTTCGTTGCGCGGTGGCACGATGCTATTTAAGAACTCTTTGTAATCAGCCTCGCCGAACGGCACGAGTTTTCCAGCGACGTTGAACTGGACGACTGCACCCTGGCCGCGGAATACGCGGGAGAGTTTGTTGTTCACCCGAACGGAAAACTGCAGTCGGCGCGGCTGGGTTTCAAAATACGGCGTGATGCGCTCTTCCACATATACTTTGCTGTTTTGATCACCGGCTGGTACCAGCAACAGCGAAAGTCCCGGCTGCTGTGCCTGTTCAATCGTTGTTCGCTGCTTTTGGACTGCTTTGTAGAGGGCAGGAACCACGGCAATTTCGATACCCCCTTTTTCCTGTGCTTCTTTGGTTTCAGCGGCGGTCTGGAATACCGGAACTTTGACTGAAATGGACATCGTTTTCGGGGTAGCTTGACGCGGTGCTTCGCAGCCGGAAAATGCAAGGGCTGCGGCGATGCTGGTGAGATATGCAGTGGCTTTCATGTCAGCGTTCTTTCATCTTTTCCGCCATTTTTGTGGCGAGGAGTTCAGCGTTTTGCGTTCTCATTTCGGACCGGTAGTAATAAACGGCGTGAATGAGAGCGATTGCCCATGGAATTATGGCAAATGGAATTCCGATGATCGAAATCACACAGATACAGGCGGCGAGATAGATGAAAGCGTTAATGATGAACGCGCCCCACTTTTTTCGCTGTAGAAAATATAGGGGTGAAATGAAGAGAATGCAGAGGATGGTCATACCGGTTCAGGTTCCTTTCTGATGAACGCCGCCAAAGAATCCGCTTTGGCGACGAATTTTGGGTTAACCGCATCCCAAAGTATGTACCCCCCCCCCCCAGCACTTTGTAAACAGAAGAATTCCATTGCCCATCAAGCAGATACAAGAAATCAGAAAATTAATTCATCTTGATCTTCTAAAAGCCGGCCTTCGCGCAGACAAAATCTCAATGAGAATGGATTCTTGTAAGATCAGGCGAGATTTCGTAGGCTGCCGATTGTGAAAACGCTACATTCAAAGGGCGTTAAAGGGTTTCTTCCTCCACTGGCAGTTCCAATTCATGTTCAATGCGAAGGCTTTCGTTGCCTTGCCTATCGAGATGAAACTGGAGCGTGGCGCAGCTATCCCGCCAAACGGCTGCTGTCCGGAAAAGTTCGCCCGATCAAATACAAAGATGTGAAAAGCAACCAAAGCAACAATTGATGCCTTCAGAAAGATTTTTTGAAAGATTTTCAAAAAATCCACGTATTACCAGTGTTGCCGCATTAGGTTCTTGATCGGGATCCGCCAGGGGGCAGGTCTCGGGTGATCAAGACCGGCGGCAACTTTATGAGAATTCTGTTGCGCGACAAAATCACGGGCCATTATTTCGCTGGAGATGACTCCTGGACGGAGAAAATGGAAGAAGCTCAAAACTTCCCGACTGGCGCTCACGCGTTGAGCAAAGCCTGGAGAAGCGGGCTCAAAAATATGCTGGCGGTTTATTGGTTCGGTAGTGCAGCCGAAAGTTTTGCTATTCCCGTGCCTTCGGTTCGACCATCAGCAATGCGTGACAATATCTCCAACCGGCTCTCATCCGCCGTCAAAGTTTTTTCCTAGCAGCCTGTCGGACTTGAGAGAAGGTTTTGGGGAGCGCGTCTCTATATGTTCCCTGACCGCTGACGAAAACTGACTTTTCGTTTTCTCCCGATGGCTTGGATAGGCTTTGGCAAATCGTTCACCCCGATTTTTGCCCCGCCCCGACCGCTTTTATCCCGCCAGAGCCGGATTTCTGAGCGCGAAGAGCCGCTTGAGGTTGTAACTCACGCACACCAGCGTCCATTCCAAACTCACTTTGGCCCGCCCCCTCAATAAAAATCTCCGAAAGCCCATCACCTCCTTGATGATCCCAAACACCGGCTCCACTGTCTGCTTGCGCAACTTGTAGAGCGCTCTTCCTGACGCCGTGTTTAAGCGGTGCGCCATCTTCTCTTTGGCGCTGGCTTGCTCTCCCGGCGCGGCAGGCTCGACCGCCGTCAACAAGTCCTCCACCGTTTTGTGATGGGAATGTTTTTCCACCGCCGCGTAAACCGTGATGCCGCTGGGTGTCCCGTCGGCTTTTTGCTCCACCGCCGCCACCGCCGCTTCGCTGTAAAATCCGCTGTCCACCAACACGGCTTTGACTTCCGGCGCCACCACCGGGCTGATCGCCGCCACGCTGGGCGCCAGTTGCTCTTTGTCGTTGGGCGCGTCGCTGACGCGCTGGCCCACGATCAACATCGCCTCGTCCACCGCCGCTTGCGCATTGTACGCCTGCTCGAAATGGTTGCCGCTGCCCGCTTTCATGATCCGGCTCTCCGGATCGGTGAAGTTATATTGCGCGTTGGGGTCCGGTTCCGCGCCGGGCGGCTGGGGGTCTTTGCCGCGCGGCTTCTTTCCCTCGTCGCGTTGTTGTTGGCGCGCCGCCGCCTTGGCTTCGTACTCCGCTTGCTGCGCCGCCGCCATTTCTTTGGCCCGCTCTTCGATGACAGCCCGCGCTTTTTGCAGCGCGGCCTGGCGCTGCTCCCGGCGTTTCAGTTCGGCGGGAATGTCCAGCCCTTCCTGTTTTTCCTGTGTCTCTGCCGCTTTGGCCCGCTCCAGCAGTTGGTTCACTTCCAGTTCCAGTTGCGCGATCAGTTCGCCGGCGCGCTGATAGCTCACCGCCGCGTGTTTGCTGGCGTTGGCCTGGATCTTGGTGCCGTCCACGCTGACGGTTCCAAATTGGCTCAACTTCAATTGTTGGGCCAGTTGCAGCACGCTGACAAAGGCGGCGCGGAAGGCCGCCTCATTGTTGGCGCGGAAGGTGCAAATCGAATCGTGATCGGGATGCGTGTTGGCGCAGATGTAACGCACCGCCACGTCGCTGTAAGTGGCCGCCTCGATGGTGCGCGAACCGAAACGCCCGGTCGCGTAGCAGTAAATGAGCAGGGCCAGCATCATGGCCGGAGGGTATTGTTCGCTGCCGGTGCCGCGATGATTGATATGGAAGCGAGCCAGGGGCAGTTGCTCGACGGCATCTAGAATGAAGTGAACGATATGGTCGTCGGGAATCCATTCGCGCAGATCGCAGGGCAGGAACATCGGCGTCTGGCGGTCGAGGTTGACGAAGCGTGCGGGCATAATTTGTTGATACCCGCGCCCGCCTTCGCATTCAAAAGTTTTTCAAAAATCTTCAGCCTAAGTCCGACAGGCTGCTAGAGCGTTGGTAATTGGTTCCGATAGCAGGACGAAATTTAATCATGGAGCACTGCCTCGACAGAGTTTCTGTCGGGGCATTTTCTTGCCGTTTTCAAAACAGGCTCCAAACAGTCCCTTTTCACAGACGGCAGAAGAAATAAAAGAAATGGCTTCATCTGGGGAGTTACAAGACTTTTGGGTCGGTTTCGATGCGGCCCAGGAGTTGGAGAATTGCCTGAAGAACGACTACATCTCGAAATTCTCAGCCAAACAGCCTGAAGCATACAGGCGATGTTTTCGTGATCCAATCCGATATAATCCCGGATATCCCGGTCGTTTGCTTGGTGAGAGCCGCAGAGGGACAATTGGTGATTCTTCGACCAACGATACCAAGATCGTTTTTCTAAAGTTTAATTTCACAAGGTGTTAATCACCAATTCAACCGCCTGAGGATAGACTCCAATTGTCAGGTCTTCGGTTCAGATTTTTGGCTGACCAGAAAAAATCGAGCCTGATTAGGGCTGTTGGAGGCAGGTATGAAGAGGACTTGATAATTGTTTTCAAGTATCTCGTGTTCGAGAACTCGAACTTCTGCGAACGAACGGTTTTCCAAATCGATTGAGCATCCGTTTCTCATTAAAGCGACGATCCTCGAGCGCTCTGATTGTGGGGAGTCCCACAAAGGAAACTTGATAAAGGTTTTCAAATTCGTCGGCGGAACTTCGATTTGAACCATTTTCACGATTAAATTGAAAACCGTAAACGCCTGTAAATCAATCACAAACGACGTATATCATTGCTGTTTAATTCTGAGAATCCTGGTTTTGAGGAGTTTCCAGGTATTCCGTCAAATCACCGATTTCGATCCCAGATTGCGATAAGTTAGCCAGCTGAGGATTTGGGCCTGGAAAGACCGGCTTTCCACTTTTCGACGCATTCGGGGCACATCCCATGGGAGAATTTCGCATCCGTGTGCGCGCTCACATAATGTTCAACGGTATGCCAATAACCCTGGTCTGAGCGGACTTTCTTGCACCAGCCACAAATCGGGATAAGCCCGGAAAGGGTTTTTACCTCAGAAAGAGCTTTTTGAAGTTCTTCTATCAGCTCTCGTTGTTTGATCTCGGCTCGTCGTCGGCCAGCCATTTCGCGCCCGACAAAATAATTGGACAAAACCAACATTACCGCAGCGGCAATGCTGCCGATGGTGAGCACGCGGGCTGCACGATGGAAGTCCGCCTGTTCTGCCGCGTCTCGTTTATCTAAAAGATGTTTTTCTTCTGCTTTGATTTGTTCCAGCCGACCGACTTCTTCCTCAACCGCACCTCGTCCTTCTTCTTCAAGCTTCATCGCTGCTTCTGGCCCATTTCGGGCATAAACTCCGATGATGCGGCTGTCGTTATCAAATACCGCTTTCATGGCAGTATCCAGGCTTTGAAGCCGTTTTTGCTGTGCGGGATTATCACTGGTCAGCTCGGCGAGTTTTTTAAGTTCCTGAACTTCTGAATTGGTGTCGTTCTTATACTGAATGAGAAAATTTGAATTTCCTTTTTGTGCGTAGCTCCGGATGTGGCTTTGAGAATGAATCAGCCCGTCTTCAAGGGCCTGGGCCTCTAAAATGACTTCAAACGTGTGTTTGCGCCAGGCGGTTGCCTCTTTCAGTTCCCGGATGGTGACCGTCGAAATCAGGGCGACCAATACTGTGAGGGAGATTGATCCGATAAGCGGAAGCCATCGCACGAAATTGAACCTGTTGTCTCTCATCTGCCAGAAATTGTAATGGCACAAAGAACGTCTCTGCCTTTGAAGTGCTTTTTAATCGAATATCACGAATGATTCCGCGAGTCCATACTTCGAACACCGGTCAGATCAATCATTGGGGAGAGATGCCCCTTTGATGGCTAGTCGCGCATTTTCTCAAAAACTTCCGGGCAGGGACGCAGAGGAGGTGGGGATGGAGAATCCCGCTGAAGAAACGTCCGCTGCCCGGTAAATCATTTTTAAAATTTTGCCTCTTCTAAAAAGCTTCTCACGGATTGCAAAGGGCCAAATAAGCAGGCCATAAATCAAGGTCTAATGACGACGTGGCGAGCGTCTGGTATATGAATGAACATAGGTTCCGTCTTTTCTATAATAACCCCGAACAAACACCCGTCCTCCGGTGTTTCCTGTGGAATCTGAATATCTTGGAATTCTTGAAATCGCAATTTCCTCTGAACTCCACGTAACAGGACGAGCGACAGGAACCGGTTGAATCGTTCGGGGTGGTGGCGTTCTCGGTTCAGTGATGGCTAACAACTCGGGACCTGACGCTCTGGCGCTTTCCAATGCTTTCTGATCGTAAACCGAAACCCACCATCCTCCATACGCATCTGCTTCTTTTGGCAAGGTGATTTCAAACGTCATCCCGTTCGTCTCAACCAGCTCCTTTTGATTCCATTTCAACGCTTGAACGACTCGGGCATCTTCTGTCCGCATGAGCACTTTCGAAATAAATTCGATGCAATTGCTTTTGGCAGCGTTGTTACGAAGCAGATAATTCAGTGCGCCGATTTCAATACCCGCCGGACGATCAAGATCGCCATAGATGTTGACCTCATACCCGCTGGTCGCGCAACGAAAGGACACATACGGCACATCCTTGAAAATCCCACTGTCGATCACAGTGGCAGGGATTTGCTTCAAATCATGTGCCCAGGAACTCTTTGCCAGATGCGAAATAATCACACCCCAATGCGGAATGCCGTTAGTCCCTGCATATTCCACAGCGTCGGGGTCTTCTTCCTTCCGCACATCTTTTATCAACGACTCGGGATAACGAAAGGTGCCATAGTCGAGTTTAATCAACACTCCTTGATCGTCATGCTGTAGAATTTCGCCTGCGACAATTTTGCCGTTGTTCAAAATAACGACGTCGGCCCATAACTGAGAAGCATAGACCAAAAGAGCGGAGACGAGGCAGACGAGATAATGTGCTTTTTTCATCGGGACTTCCTTGCTGAACGCGTTCTGATTTACACAGCATTTCCGAAGCAGTCAATTCTTTACCAAATACAAAGTCTGGTGCTTGAATGGAGCAATTGTTAAACAGATTCCATGCGACACGTTCTGTTGGTTTTGTTCTTCGCCTTTTCGTTGCGCGCGGCGGAAGTTCAGGTCTTTTTCTCGCCCAAAGGTGGTTGCACCGAGGCAGTGGTCGAAAACCTGAATCAGGCAAAGAGCAACGTCCTCGTTCAGGCATATTCCTTTACCAGTGCGCCCATCGCAAAAGCCCTGGTCGAAGCGCACCGGCGCGGGGTGAAGGTCCAAGTGATTTTGGACAAATCACAACAATCACAGCGGTATTCCTCGGCCGATTTCGTGAGGAATGCCGGCATCGCAACATTCATCGACGCCCGCCATGCTATCGCTCACAACAAAGTCATGATCATCGACAATAATGTCGTTCTGACGGGTTCATTCAATTTCACCAAAGCGGCCGAGGAAAGCAATGCGGAGAACCTGTTGGTGCTGCATGATGTCGATCTTGCCAAGCGTTACCTCACCAACTGGCAAGGACACCTAAAACATTCGGCAGTTTACACCGGAAGATCAGACCATGCCTCTACCAAATCCCGCTGACAATTTTCGGCTCAAAGCGGCTGAAGGCTGGTTGGAACTGGGCGATTGGAATGAAGCTAATAATGAACTGGATACCATTACGCCAAAATTGCGGGCGAATCCGGAAGTGTTGCGTGTCAGATTGAAAATCTATGAAGCTGCCGGAAAGTGGGATTTGGCTGTTGAAGTGGCCCGCGCTATTTGCGTTTCGAACCCCGGAACAGCCTCCAATTGGACCTCTTGGGCGGCCGCCTTGCACCAGTTGAAGCGAACGGAAGATGCTTTAAATGTTTTGCTGTCGATTATAGATCGTTTTCCCGATGACTACCTGATTCCTTTTCATTTGGCCCGTTATACTTGCCGACTTGGAAGGCATAAAGAGGCATTCAATTGGCTTGAAAAAGCAATTGACCTCGACTCATCAACAAAAGTCAGGCTTCTGGCACTGGAAGATCAGGAATTTGAACCTTTGTGGGCCGCCATCTCTGAAATCTAACTCTCTATCTTTCGATCCGGCGGCTCCTGATCCGATTAACTTCGACGGAGTTGCTGCTCCCTGGTTCGAGATTGATAAAATGTAATCACGGGATACATTCTCAACAAGGGTATCACTCGGCTCTTAATTATGATGACTCCATTAACATCGAAACAGTTGAGACAAGCAGCGGATATTCAGGACAAGATCGAAAGCCTCCAGAATGAATTGGATCGCATACTTTCTGGCAATGGCGGTTTGGCCGGCCACGGCTCGGTCTCATCTCCAGCGGCTTCTACTCCGAAAAAGCGCACTATGAGTGCCGCAGGCCGCGCAAAGATTGCCGCCGCCGCACGTTCTCGCTGGGCCAAGGTCCGAGCGGAAAAGAAGAAGTAACACTATTCACCTTTTGCCGTTTGGAGGTTAAAACGGGCTTCTTTCACTGCCATCATGTCGTTTAGGGACAGTGCCCGTAACTCGAAACCAGCTTTAATATCTCGCAAATTTAGCCCTCGTCGAATCATAGAAGCTGCTGTCTTCTAAAGCTTTCAAAAGCCAATGCAGATGCTACCGCTTCAAATACCGGCATTCGGAAATGCTCGTTCATCCACGCTTTTCGCTTCGGAGGCAATATGCGTCCAAGTTCTTCGGAAAACCGTTCTCCGATCATAGCGGCCAAAGCGTCTTTGGATCCTCGTCCGTCAGCAAAAAATATCTTCCGAATCTCCCGTCGCGGCATAGCCGCTGTTTTAATCTTTGCTTGTTCAGCGAGGGCGCAAAGCCGCTTTGCGAGAGAACGAATTCGTTCTGAACGCAGGGAGTCCTGACCATGCACATCCTCCATGACGAACACAGAAGGTCTATACTGCGCGATTAATTTTTCCATCTGCGCCACCGCAGCTGAATTCTTGTCGCCCTTGGTCGCCTTCATGCCCCAATCCACAAGAGTTCCGTTTTCAACCACTGCAAATCCGACGCCCCAGAATGAAGGCGCAATTGCGAAAATAAGCGAGTTTTTGAATGGCTTATTGTTCATGGAAGTTTAATTCCTGATGTCGGCTAAGTTTTCCAGCATTCGGCGTTTTTCGGTGGAATATTTTCCAGGCAAATGTTTGATGCGTTTGAGAAGAATCTGTGCACGGTCAGCCACCTTTTGCTCCGCACTCCGATACAGTCCGCCGAAAAGCTCGCTCGCAGACCGTTTCATGATCACTTCGTAGGCGAGAGCGGTTTCGAGTGTAGGCACTCTGGCGAAGTGTTCATACTTTGAGACTTGTGCGCCATCCGTAGCGCCCAGCAGAAAGGCCACATCGTCCTGCGACAGCGCCAGACGCTTTCTATTGGCCCGCAAATGATGAGGAAGCTGTGGCGAAGGCATGGTGGTTCAGCACAAAAAGCAACATGGGCTTTGAATGCACACTATCGGATAGCGAAGTTTCTTGTAGGCCCGTAAAGTTGTCGTTGGCGGCAACTTTGCTAAAAAAACCGGCCTACTACGGTCGGCGGGAGAGGGGTTATTAGAACATATATTCACCTATCTGTCAAAGGACATGGGATTGTCCTGGGCGCCACCTTTCCATGCCTGTCCAGTGTTGTTATTCCGGGTAAAGTGGAACCATGAGGTTGAGCCAGAAAGCGATTGATGAATTTAAGGCCATCTATAAAAAGGAATTTGGTGAAGAGATTTCCGACGATGCAGCTCAAGAAACGGGCGCTGCTCTCTTGAAACTTTTGAAGCTCCTCCTCGCGCCCGATTGACGGTTTTTACCGGTACGATAGGATGGCCCCAAGGCGGTTGCTTTTCTTCAAATAATTTATGCTTACCCACTTCATATATTGTCGCAAATCAGAGGAGGATGACGAGAAACAAATCATCTCGAACGAATCACAGCGGGACGAACTACACCCGATTGTATCGCGGGATAACCTCCGGATTGCGGGTCAGATTGAAGAAGAAGCATCCGCAAAAACGTCGGGCACTCGTAAGAATTTCAACGACATGCTGCGCCGAATTAAACGAGGTGAGGGCAACGCAATTCTGTGCTGGCACTTGAACCGCCTTTCACGAAACGCTGGCGATGCCGCGGCTCTGGTGGAACTTATGGACCAAAACAAGCTGATGGAAATTCGCACTCCGAGCCAAACATTCAAGAACATTCCGGCTGACAAATTTCTTATCATTCTCTTTTGCGGCCAGGCGAAGCTCGAAAACGATAATAAGGGCATAGATGTGGAGCGCGGATTGCGAAAGAAAGCGAGCATGGGCTGGTATCCCGGCGTCGCCCCCATGGGATATCTTAATGACAAAACAAAATTGCGCGGCGAGCGCGACCTTTACAAAGACGCCGACCGTTTCCCCCTTATCAAACAAATGTGGCAGATGATGCTCACTGGCACCTACACGCCGCCGCAGATTGCGAAAATTGCGAATGAGCAATGGGGATTTCGAACGCGCCGAACGAAAAGGCAGGGTGACAGCCCTCTGAGCGTGAGCGCCCTGTATCATATTTTCCATAATCCGTTCTATTATGGCTGGTTTGAATACCCTCGTCGCAGCGGAAACTGGTATGAGGGCAAGCACGAGCCAATGATTACCAAAGCAGAGTTTGATCGGGTGCAAGCGATTTTATGGCGGAAAGGTAATCCTCGGGCCAGCAAACACACTGCGTTCCCATACACCGGCATCATTCGTTGCGGTGCTTGTAGCGGAATGGTGACAGCAGAGGAAAAGCACAATTTGCGTTGCACAAATTGCCGGTTGAAGTTTGTCTATCACAAACATGACAAGTGCCCGCGATGCGGCACGCCGATTGCGAAAATGACGAAGCCGGTTTTCCGCGATTACACTTACTACCATTGTGCCCGGAGAAAAGGCGGATGCACACAACCCGGCATCGAAGCTGCAAAACTTGAAGAACAGATCGTGGCACAATTGAGGCGCATCGAAATCTCAGGCACGTTCAAAGACTGGTCGTTCAGCTTTCTGAAAGAAATCCACCGTGAAGATGCAACGAGCGATTACCACATCAAGCAATCTTACGAAAAGGCCTACGCAAATTGCCTGAAACGACTCGAAAACCTGATCCGATTCAAAATGTCGCCCGCGAATATGGACGGCAGCTTGCTTTCTGACGAGGAATACGCAATGCAGCGTCGTGAATTGCTTGGTGAAAAAGCAGCTTTGGAAAACCTTCCAAGAAATGATCGTGCCAGTGCAGAACAGGCATTACGCCAGGCTCAGGAAGTATTTGAGTTTGCCGAATCGGCTTGTGAGAAGTTTGCCAAAGGTGATTTTCGAACCAAAAAGCAGATTCTAACGACCATGGGATCGCACCAGACCTTGCATGACAAAAGGCTATTGATGGAAGCCAAGAAACCGTTTGTTTGGCTCGGAGATTTTCTTGCGACGGAGCGTGGAGAAATCGCGCCGGTCGCACCAGAAAACGCCGTGGTCATACAAAGGCGGAAAAGTCCTTTGGAATACCAGTATTTAACTCTGCTGCGGGACTTGAAGGATGTTCGCACCAGAGCTGATAAAATTAAACTTCTGATAAGCAAAGTATACCACCACTTCAAAGAATTGGCGGCTTTCGAGCCGAACGCGAATAATTAGGTTCCGTCGGTTAAATATAGCCTCTCAGCCGAATCAACGAAGACCCTATTTCTTGTCTTGGACGGCAAGTTCCCACAGGTTGGCGTCACATCCACGGACGGGTTCAGAAAGTTGCATCCGGCCGTCCTGATCGCGATACACAAATCCCTTTTCCATCAGTTTCTCTATGATTACCTGGCCCGAGCGGGAGGATCGGAACCCCATGGCAGCACCCACGTCGCGGACTGACGGCGATTCTCCTTTATGATATATGGCGTGATGGAGGTATTTGAGTGCTTTGAATTCTTGTATGGTAACTCCAATCTTTCTGTCTGCGACCTTTTGCGGCGAAGATTTAAGAAGAAGCTGGAATAGCTTCATCAGGTTGTATGCGGATTCATATATCTCCTCATCGGAATCGCCACTGCCGAACTCATCTTGATACACTTTCTTGTATTCTGCTAATGCGCGCTCGGAGAGCGTGAACGGATGATTGTTTTGCATCCAGACAAGTTAACAAATTTATGATGTTACCAGTTGAACGCAAACTGAACAAATGCTTTGATTTCCGCATTGAGCGGTTCTTGACCCTCTACTAACTCCTTCACTCGTTTCCAAATGCGATGTGGTTTATCACCGGATGATTTTGGCCGTTTGTCAGGAGGCCAAAACAAATCTTCTAGGGTATCATCGACAATAAGAATATTTTCTGGTGACGCAAAAGCAGCAATGCGCGCGTTAGCTCGGTATGGATCAATAGCCACCGCTTCCGCCAGTTCCGCATTCGACCGTCCTTTTTTATCTTGATCATGAATTATGCGAAATGGAATACCAAATTGTTTGAGCAAATTTGCCATTGGCGGAATGGTCCACTTTCCTCCACACGAAACCATAGTGCAATGTTGTCGCTTTTCTAAATCTACTTCAGCCTTTGCATACAGTTCTGGCTGCCTGACAAGCACCGCCATTTCGGAATCGCCTTCCACGAGCACCGTCCGTTTAGCAAAGAATGCTTCGCATACGGTTGGATGAAAATTGAGCGCGGCGCGTAACGCTTCTCTGTCCCGCTTTGAATCCTCATCCTGTCCGAAAGGATCAACTTTCAACTGAATTGCTTTTGGAGGAGTTTTGGAATTTTCTCTCCTAAAAATCACTAATGACAAGGGGTCATCAGCAATGTCGATCATGAACGGTGAATGTGTCGTTAGAATTACTTGCCAATCCGATTTTTGAGAAATGACATGTAATGCCTGTTTCAGACTTCTCATAATGTGTGGGTGCAGGAAAAGCTCCGGCTCTTCGAAAAGGACCAGGGTGCTCCGGGAACGGGCAGGCTTTCCTTGCTCATCTAATATCTGTGCATTTTGCGCGGCCAGTGTCTCCATTAATGCAAATACGAGAGCACGTTGAAGACCATTACCTTGTAAATTTATTGATGTCCGAGTGCCGTCATCGAGCTCAAGACCGGTATTGGATCCAATAAACTTTTCCGCATCCGGTGTGGTCATTGTAAGGAGCACCTTTGCGTCGATAACCGACGAAAGACGGCCTGATAACAACTTTGTGATTTCTCGGATTTTTTCAATTTGATCTGCGCCCTCTGCCGCGAGTTTTGTTTGAAGCTTTTGAACAGCGCTCATCAATTCTGTATATTCGCTTGATGCTTGAATCGCCGGTAGAAGGATTTTGCTCAGAATCAGACCGAATGAAGTTTTTGACCCGGGTTTACTATCATCACTCGCGTCGCGGACCGCTGGAATCAGCTGCGCCTGGGGGATAGCCTGCTGGAGCGCTGCGTCAATACTGATATTTTCGGTCGACCATTTTGCCTCACCGTAGGTGACAAGGTCCGCTTTGGTCTGACGGATGACGCTTTTCACTTGTTCTCGCTTGCCGGCGGTGCGCCAGCCAGTGCCATTGACGCCAGCACCTTCGGCGATCGCCTTAATATTATCGGCAAGGTCAGACCATTTGTCAGACCATCCAGCAATGGTCTCTTCCTGTTTGAAGGCCTCATAAACCTTTTCTACTTTTTCCGTTTCGGAATTAATTGAAAAACTTACCCTTAATTTTATTTTGTCATTATAAACAAGGCCTGCCACGCCGGATGTCGATCTTTCCCACTCTTGAAGGCTATCAAATTCTCCCTCGATCACGATAGCTTTATCACTGTGACCCACACGCCATTCTTGAAGCGTAGGAGATTGCTGATTTAAAAAAATCTCAATGGCGCGGAGCACAGAGGATTTACCGCAATTGTTAGGACCGATAAGGCTTGTTAGATCCCGAATGGAAATGGACGCTTCGTCCAAGCATCGGAAGTTCCTAATAGAAATAGACCGTAATTTCATATAATGAATTGAACACCACAGATGAGACGGAGAAAACCTACCCTCTAAGACTACACTTATGGAAATTTTAGGGCAATGCTTTTATGCACAATGTCAGGGTATGCCGTTTACCGCGTTTATGGTGTTTAGAATTACTAAGTTGCTCGGAGGTAAAAAGTGAAACTCCTGAAATTATAAAAGCCCTCAGTTGAGGGCTTTTACAGACATAAAATGTTGTCGCGGACGACAAGTTGCTGCGGGACTTGAAGGATGTTCGCACCAGCAGGGAAAAAATGAGGGTTTTGACAAGCAAAGTTTACCACTTCTTCCGAAGCTCAAAAAGTGAAAAAGGCAACGCGAAAAACCGGAATTTTGGCGTGAATTGAATTCCTAAGATTGTGGCTAAGCTGCTTATGGTGCGGCTTCATTCAGTCGTTCTTCAAACCATTCGATCCACTTGCTCTCAGGAATCTCGGACATGCGGATTATTCGACTGATCTGCTTTTTTGTGTAATTGGTGGGGGTGAATTTTAATTCAAACACAGTGTCCGGCTCGCCATTCTCATTCAATCTTATCCATGCTCCGGTCGAGCCATTTGAACCGCTCATAAATTCAAAATCGTTCTCCTTAAGAAAATCGGCTACCTCCTGATACGACCAAAAATATTTTTTGTCTGTCATGCCGTCCATAATAGACCGGATAGGCTAATTGCCCCAGACCCGGCAACTTGTCGCGAGGGACAAGTTTCCAAATTACCCAATGTGAGTAATATCTGCCACATTCATGCTTATCGGCAAAGTCTTAGAGCCTGTCTGAAAAATAGAGAAAGAGCTTGATTTTGCTGGCGATGTGGTTGGCTTTGATTCGCGGTAGCGCCAGTCAGGCGATGAAAATCGCCAAATACGACACTGATCTTACGGACGCCCAATGGACTTACCTCAAACCGATGCTTCCCAAACCAGCCAAACGCGGACGTCCACCCAAAGACCGGCGACGGATACTGGACGCCATTCTCTATCTGGTCAAAAGCGGCTGCCCCTGGCGCTATCTGCCCGCCAACTTTCCCAACTGGAAAACCGTTTACCACGTCTTCCGCCAATGGATCGCCAATGACCACTGGACTGCGATCCATGACGCGCTGCGCGTCCTGGTTCGCCGAACGCACGGCAAGCGCAGCCGACCCACGGCGGCGATTCTTCGACAGCCAAAGCGTCAAGTCCGACGGCCACGGCGGAGTTGTGGGTTACGACGCCGGCAAAAAGATCAACGGCCGCAAACGCCATTTGCTGGTGGACACTCTGGGATTGATTCTGGGCGTGATGGTCACTCCGGCCAGCACCACTGAACGCGACGGAGCGCAACTGCTTTTGAAACAATCCCTGAGCTGGTTCACCTGGCTGCGAATTCTGTGGGTGGATGGTGGCTACACCGGCCCAGCCTTCGCCCAGTGGGTTAAAACCATTCGGCCCAGGCTGAACGTCGAGGTGGTCAAACGCTCCGATGACGTCAAAGGATTCAAAGTATTGCCGCGTCGCTGGGTCGTGGAGCGCACCTTCGGCTGGTTGATGCGCCATCGCCGTCTGGTGCGCGATTACGAAACCACCGAGTCCAGCGCCGAAGCCTGGATCCACATCGCCATGATCCGAATCCAACTCCGCCGCCTGGCCTGATTCCGCTTCATTCATGATTTTTCAGACACGCTCTTAATACGCCCCTCGCTAATTCTCGATTGCTGGCACATTCAATTGTTTTAGAATCTCCCGCCAGCTTTCGAAGAGAGCATCCGCAGATGAATTATTTTGAATAACGAAATCATAATTGTTAGAGCTAATTCGAAGCCTAAGAATATCCTCTTCAAGTGACTCCAACCTAAGTTTCTTTTGCTCTTCAGAAATGTTCCTTGTGCCAAACAGCTTTTCGAGCCCTTCTACATTCATATCTCGCCAGAGGCAAACAATTTTAGCGGGTGCAAATTGCATTCTAAATCTGATAGCGTCCGTTGGATCTCCCAATTCGACCAATGGACTTTTTAATTTGGCCCGAATCGCAATCATATCGGACGATTGTATACAATAGCGGGTGTCACCCCAACCTTCATACACAAATGAATTCCTCTCAGGGGCAATGTGTTCCACATGAACTACCAATTTCGCGTCATCATCATTTCTCGGTGCTCTGGTGGTAAATCTTCTTACCCTTTCAGCCATATAAAATCGCTCAACCAGTTCACACGACAGCGACTTTCCCGCGCCAGTAGTTCCGATGAGAATAATACAGGGGCAAGCAGACTCTTGTTCTAACCTATTCAACATCTACATGCTCGGTGAGTTGATTAACTGTTAACTTGTAAATACCATTGAGATACTTCCCGTATGCTTCCTTCCTTCTTCCCGATATTGTCTGTGTAGTTCCGTAAACTCGGAAAAGTAAAAATTTAAGCAGATTTTCCACGATTGCTTTGGCAATAAAGTCACCGCTATGCTTTTTTGGTATAAACATTAAAGTCATCTTACGTCCGGTGCCGGTGTAATTCTCCTCATCCGCCATCTTCGGCTGGTGGTAATCCATCTTAATGTGCAATGCCCGGCTATTTTGTTGCGTTGCAATATCTCGAAACAATCTGAGCCGGGCCCTGCATTCGTCCTTTTCAGCCTTAACCATGCCAGGAAGTGCCGTCTCAATTTCAAAGACTATCCCGCGATAATCCTTCCATTTCCGGTTCAAGAAACGAGCAAAAAAGCTAATCATCATCTTTCGGGCAACTTTTCGACTAACGGTGTCGGATTGTTTATCAATCCCTAAATAGGAGACCAACACATACCGAGATTGTGGACAATACAGCGCCTTGAGAACTCCGACGACAGCGGATTTGCGTTTGGCAAAAAGTAAACATTGTTGAATTCGTTCTTCTGCGGGTTCTGTCGTGTCTCGAGTTTGAAGCCAAGCGATCAAATCTGATCCTGGAATCTTGTGCTCTGCTTTAAAAATGCGTTCATATAGATCTAATATATCGTCGATATGTCGATCATTTGATTTCTTTAGCTCTTTAATATTAATTCGTCGCCCTATTACACTCCCGAAAGATTCAAAGAGCTTTCCGGCCACTTCAATACCGCCAGTGATTACTTCGAGCCCCATGGTTTTAAGGGTGATGGGCTTTATTCGTGCATATCGCCCAACATTGGTCGGACAATTACTTCTTCTACAACTGCCTGGGAACTAAGATCTACAAAGTTAGCGATGATGGTACCGATATCTTTTGGTTCTAATAGGCGATTTGGTGGTAGCTCTTCACCCGCCCACAAGTCCGTCAGGGTTCCACCCGGAGCGACTAGAGTGACTCCTATACCGTTCTTCATAAGTTCCTTCCGTAGGTTTACAGCATAACCCCTTAATGCCCACTTCGCGACGCCGTATAACGCCCCAACAGGATAAGCTTCATATGCGGCTGTAGATGCTATAAGAACGATGCGCGGCTTTTTTTTGGAAGCCATTTTTGGAGCGAGTCTCTGCACTAAATAATAAATTGCGTTCAGGTTCACCTCCAAGGTTTTGCGGTAGTCCTGCGGCTTGGAGTTCACTAAGCTTCCCTCAAGAAAGATACCCGCGTTCAGTATCAAAAAATCTGGAACGAGATTTGTTCGGATACAATCATCAGCGAGAATATTTATTTCTTCTTGCGAACCCATATCGCAAACATGGGAGTTGATTTTTAACTTCGGATATTGCTTTTTAAGTTTGTTCGATGCGGTCTGCAACTTTTTTGCATTCTGTGAAACCAGCAACAAATCGCTTCCTTTTTTCGCCATTTCTTGAGCTATCGCGTATCCGATACCTCGACTTCCGCCTGTGATTAGAGTGAGCATATTAGGAGTTTTTTAGAATGAGTTTATTAATAAATGGAGAGAAGTGACCAAAATATCTTTTCTGAACCTCGGGAATTCGCCAGTCCAAACCGGTAATCGTATGCCTACATAAAGGTGAGTGGCAATTGCATGGAGTCTTCATTCGATACTCGGGCAAGTTGAGCCACAGTGCATAGTCGGAGGTTAATTCTTCGTCCGCCATAATGTCTCGTCGAGCTATCAGTGTTGTGTCATCTTCCATCCATAAGTTCCCATCGCATGAATGATTCATAAAGTCATCAAGGCCAGGTGGCTGAGCTGCTGGATTTGCCAAAAATAGATCGTCGTCAATTCCTACATACGTATGCTGGCATGCTTTTCCCTCACGCATTTCAGAGCCTGTAAAGACGATTCCGCCCCATCGTATTACGACAGTGCCTTCCCGTATAAACCGAGAGCTAAAGACACCAGTGCGATCAATTGCAGAAGCAGATAACTTAAGACCGTCGATCCACCACGATTCTTGCGGGTATTGTTTTTTCATGAGCGATTCCCGAAAAATTGCCGCCAACAATGCAACTGGCTTTAATTCAAGCATATTTTGTTTTGACTGTCAAAATCACTGGAGTAATAGGCTAAATTCCTTTAATTCGTTCGGAACACGGAGCCTCAAAAGCCCTTACTTTAGAGTGTATATACATGACATGTAGTGGTTTACGCCACTCACTTTCACGATTCCACGGCTTAACCGCCGCACCACGAGTTCCCCCAACGTGTCGTCGGCTACCGCCCGACTTAACGCTTTTTCCTGCGGCTATCGGGATGCAGTCCCCCTAACCGGTGTCCTTTACCAAAAAGCGTTAAGTCGGCCGGTAGCCGTTTTTATCAAAACGGGCCGACACGTTGGGGGGACTGGTTTTAAGATGAGGCGCTTCGCGCCGAAACACTGAATCGCTCCGCGGGACTTCACGCCAAGGCGCGGAGAAAACGACGGATTCACGACCGATACAACCGTATAAAAATGCGGCAAATCTGCCGTCTAATGTTGCCGTGCACGACAATGTTCCGGGCCTGCAACAATCTGTCTCCTCGATATATTCTCTGATCTGAATCCACTTGTTGGATTTCAAAACCAGTCGCCATTACCTCGCCAGCGTGCCCCCACACACCCTGCAGGCGCCGCTTCGCGGGTAACCGCGGTGGTCTGATGACACGGGACTTTCGGGTTGCAGAAGTGGCGACTGGTTTTGGAATCAGAACCTTGCATCATAATTGGTGAACGCGACGGCTGGGGCAATCCCCAGCGTTTTGGCGTGTCCAAGGAGGACCAGCGCCAACATATCTATATCATCGGTAAGACCGGCACTGGCAAGACGACCCTGTTGCGGAATTTAATTGTTCAACACATCGCAATGGGCCATGGCGTGGGCGTCATTGATCCGCACGGCGACCTTGCGGACGAATTGTTGCACCATATTCCGCCAAAACGCGCGGACGATCTTACATATTTCAATCCCAGTGATCTTGAGCACCCGATTGGAATGAATGTGCTCGCTAATGTTGCACCGGACGACCGGCACCTGGTGGCTTCAGGCGTGGTGAGCGCATTCAAAGGCATCTGGCGCGATTCGTGGGGCCCGCGCCTTGAATACATCCTTTACAATTCCGTCGCGGCACTCCTCGACTGCAAAAACGCCACGCTCCTGGGCGTGAACCGAATGCTGGTTGACCCGGTGTTCCGCGCCAAAGTTGTGCACCAAATCAAAGACCCATTCATCCGAGCCTTTTGGGCCGAAGAATATGAAGGATACGACGACCGCTTCCGCCGCGAGGCCATCGCGCCGATTCAAAACAAGCTTGGGCAATTCCTGTTGAACCCGGTAGTGCGAAACATTCTGGGTCAAGTCCGCGCCCGAGTGAAGATCCCATACATCATGAACAACGAACGGCTGTTCATTGCGAATCTTTCCAAAGGAAAACTCGGGCACGAGAAAGCGAACCTGCTTGGTTCGTTGCTCACGACACAGTTTCAACTCGCGGCAATGGCCCGTTCAAATCGCCCTGAACACGAACGCAAAGACTTCTACCTGTTCATCGACGAGTTTCAGAATTTCTCGACTGACGCTTTCGCTTCCATTCTCGCCGAGGCTCGCAAGTATCGTTCATGCTTGATTTTGTCCCACCAATACGTTGATCAGCTCTCGCTTCCAGTCCGTCAGGCGGTGTTCGGAAATGCCGGAACGCTGATCTCCTTCCGTGTCGGATATGCGGATGCCGAAATCATAGAGAAAGAGTTTGGTCATACATTTTCAGCGGCGGCCATTGCCGACCTTAACCGATATGAAGCTGTCGTGAAGTTGCTTGATAACGGCACGAACAAAGAGCCGTTCCGCGCACGGACGCTGCCGCCGCTTGAAAACCGTGTCGGGCGAAGCGACAGGCTCATCAAGAGATCTCGTCAACGATTTGCCATGAGGCGACCAGTCATTGAAGACAAACTGAACCGCTGGATGAGGCCGTTAAGTTTAGCAGCTAACGACTAAATCATGTCTTTATCCAGGCTTCCACGTTTCCAGCGTTCCTCCGATGCCCCGGCTTTTCAATTGACCGAGCGTGACGTTCAGATACTTCGGCTGGTATATCGCCATCGCTTTTTGCGCTCGTCACACATTTGCGCCCTCGTTCCGGGCAGCACGCAGCAGGTATTGCGAAGGTTGAAATTGCTTTACCACAACGGATATCTGACGCGGCCTCGCGCCCAAATAGACTATTACCATCATGGCGGCTCAAATGTGATGGTGTATTGCCTTGGACGTCATGGTGCCGCGCTGCTCAAGAACGAGTTAGGTCCGATGTTCCGCTTTGTCCCTTGGGATGAAGATGACAATTCAGACCGGCGCGTGTTCCTGAAACACGCCTTGCTTGTGTCAGACATCGTGGTTTCGATTGAGCTTGCTTGTCGGCAGAACGGAATCCGTCTTTTGGCCGAACAGGACCTTGCGAAAGCCAACCAACCGTTTCGGTGGAAGATGAATGTGCAGGGACAAAGGTTCAGCGTCGCACCTGATCGCGTGTTCGCGTTGGAGTTCACCGGCTCAGATGGAAATATTCAACGCTCATATTTTTTCCTGGAAGCTGATCGAGGCACCATGCCCGTCACTCGCAAAACGCTTTCGCAATCTTCCTTTTATCGCAAGTTGCTTGCGTATGAAGCCACTTGGGCGCAAGCAATTCACGAAAAGAATTTTGGTTTCAATCGTTTCCGAGTTTTGACCGTGGCGACCAGTCCAGAGCGCGTGAAATCGCTTATCGAGGCGTGCTCCAGATTGAAAACCGGCCACGGCCTGTTTCTTTTTACGGACACAAAAATACTCGAACGGCCGGCACAAATACTTTCCCACATTTGCCAGGCTGGAAGAACGGGCCAGACGGGGACGATCCTGGGTTGAACGTCGCTTGCTTTCGATTTTCACAACTTGCCGCCCGCGACAGGATTCCATGCCTACGACTTTTCTTTTTTCTCAGTAGGATTGCTTTCAGGAGTCGGCTCATTTCTTCGAGCCGGCGTTAGCACATTAACAATTCCAACTACAGGAGCAATCATGCCCAAATCTATGTTCGTTGACTTCAAGGCCATCAAAGCGGCCGTCACCATGGAACAAGTTCTCGACCGATACGGTCTTCTCGACAAGTTCAAACGCAGCGGCGACAGCCTCTCTGGTCCTTGTCCGATCCACAAAGGAAGCAATCCGACGCAGTTCCGCGTGAGCATCAGCAAAAACGTGTTCAACTGTTTCAGCGAGTGCAAACACGGCGGAAATGTTTTGGATTTCATCGCCAAAATGGAAGACGTGAGCATTCACGCTGCGGCACTCAAAGCCGTGGAATGGTTCAATCTCGATCCGAAATCGTTTGAACGCGATGCGGAGTCAGAAAACACCGAAGAGGAAGTGGAAACGCCGAAACGGAAGCTTGATTCAAAACCCAGACCGAAACCCACACCACCACCGGAAGACACCACACCCAACAAGCCGCTGAAGTTCAAACTGGAGAAGCTCGATCCGGAACATCCGTATCTTGAGGAACGTGGCCTTTCCCCGGAAACAATCAGCCATTTTGAGATCGGCTTCTGCGGCAAAGGGATAATGGCAGATAGAATTGCCATCCCCATCCGAGATCAGGCCGGTTTCATTGTGGCGTATGCCGGGCGGTTCATCGGTGAACCGGGCGACGACGAGGCAAAATACAAACTCCCGCCTGGATTCAAGAAGTCCCTAGAACTGTTTCATCTGGATCAGGCACTTCAGGAGCCGCCGGAAATGCCGCTCATCATCGTCGAAGGATTCTTCGACTGCATGAGGCTCTTCCAATATGGCTGTCGCAAGGTTGTCGCCCTCATGGGCAGCACCCTGTCGGCAGCCCAGGAAGAGCGGTTGAAAGCCCACAGAGACAAGTTCCCTCGAATCGTCATCATGCTTGATGAAGATGAGGCGGGAATCACTGGTCGGGCTGACATCGCCGCGCGGTTGGCGAACTTCTGTTTCGTAAAAGTTCACACGTTCGAAAGAGAAGGCACCCAGCCCGACCAACTCACGGCGGAAGAAATTCAAACGATCACGGAGGCATATCTGTGAGCGTGTATGAAGGACGTCGCACCAAAGCCGGTGCCATTGTCACCGTCGACGGTGAACTTCTCGATCCGAGGCTCGACCTCCACAGCCACAGCCCCGACGGTTTCGAATGGGGATGCAGCGGCAGCGGTCCAGCTCAGCTCGCGCTCGCAATTCTCTCCAGTCACCTACAGGACGATCCGCAGGCGCTCGATATACATCAGCGCTTCAAATGGACGGTCATTGCCGGTTTGCCGGATACCTGGAAGCTCACCAGCAATGAAGTCGAACGAGCAGTGCAGTCCATACTTCGCATGGAGAAAGGAGTCTGAATATGGATGTGCATTGTTCAACCTGCAACGAACCCTGGGATGTGGATCATCTCTGGAATGACGCTGTATTCGAAACTGGTATATCGGTCAAAAAAGCCGAAGCCTGGCAATTCCTTCCGCGAAGCCAAAAGCTCATCAAACGGTATCGGGATGAATTCCGAGCCGCTGGCTGGGAGTTCGGGCAAAGTGTGATCAACGTCATTCGCTGTCCCTGCTGTCCCAAAGACGCCAAACCGAATCCTGATCGTCTTCAGACGAAGGCCGCCTTGGAAGAACTGCTGGGCGACGACGAAGACGGCTTGGCCGCAACCTTTGAGGATTACCAGCTATGAACGTCAATACTCCAGTTGCGCGTTTCCGACTCGGCCGCATCGTGGCAACGGCAAATGCCGCCGCCCAACTCGCTCCAGATGACATCCTTATTGGAATTGGCCGGCATCAGGCTGGCGATTGGGGAGATGTTGATGCTCATGATCGAGCTGCAAATGAAAAAGCGATCATTCATGGCACACGCATTCTCTCCGTATTCCAATCACGGAACAGAGTGAAATTCTGGATCATCACGGAAGCAGACCAGTCATACACTACCATTCTGCTCCCCGAAGACTATTAACTCAACCAACCTCTCTCGCCTGAGAGAGAGGTTGCCTTCTTCTTCGCGGTTTACCGCATTCTCTCGCTGCTGCCGTCCGGCTTCCAGCGAAGGAATTCCCACACGAGAAGCACCCGATTCACGGCGGACGGATTGAAAGGATTAAAATGGAATCACCCTCAGAAATACCCACTCGACCGATATTGAAACAGCCCAAGGAATGGAAGCTTGTCGCCTTGCGCGAATGCCCGGTTCCAGAACACATGGTTTTGTGTGATGCGCCGGAAAAGGTGGCGGAATACTGGCGGATGCACATTGTCACCCACCCGTATTTCAACCCGGAATGCGAGTGCATGGTGGCTCTTTGGCTCAATATTCGAAAGCGCATCCGGGGACATCAGTTGCTCACGATCGGCTCGCAGGATTGTTTGCTTGTCTCGCCAACGCTTGTCTTCAAAGGCGCGATGGCAGCCGGCGCACGGGGCATCGTCCTCGTTCATAACCACCCATCGGGCGAACCAGAGCCGAGCGAAGCCGATGTGAAAGTGACGCGGGACCTCATCCGGGCCGGTCAACTTCTCAAGATCGAAGTTGTCGATCATGTGATCATGGGTGCCAATCGGCACCAATCGCTCAAATCTCTCGGTTACTTCTACAGCACATCATGAGCACGAAATCGCGAGAATGCGATTTCCGTGACATTCTGAAGCACCTTTCCCACAGCCGCGACATCCGTCGCGTCTTCGATGCCTTTGTCCGGCTCTCGGCCTGCGCTCTTGCAGCACAGACACGGGAACCGGAATACCTCGAAGAAGCCGGGCGGTGGGAACGGGCAGAATTGGAATTGTTCGGAAACGCGCTTGGCGCTCTTATCGCCGAAATGGAACAGCACCCCTTCGAAGACCTGATTGGCGGATTCTATATGGAATGCGCCATATCTTCGAAGGGACAAAAATGGAATGGAGAGTTCCACACCCCGAAGCCTGTTTGTGATCTCATGGCACAGATCACGGTCGGCAATTTGGATTCCGTTAAATCAGATAGTCCAATCAACGTTTGCGAGCCGGCTTGCGGTGCCGGAGCGATGATTCTCTCATTCGCGGAAGCGTGTCCGCCGGAAGTCCGACGCCGACTGCGGTTCACCGCAATCGACATCAATCGCACAGCCTGCGACATGGCGTTCATCAACACGACTCTTTGGGGCATCCCCACAAGGGTCATTCACGGAAACTCACTGTCACCCGAATGCTGGGCGGCATGGTCCAACATCCATTGGATTATGCCGTGGCTATCATTATTGCCAATGCACCCGATTGCGGCCATGTGCCCGCTGGAACCACGAAAGGACATCGGCCAAGGAGAACCGCCGAAAGTGGAGGAAATGGAGCAGATTCGAACTGCACTGCACAAGCAGGAGTTGCAGTTCGGTTGACTGCGGCCGCAACCCCGCAACAAAGGATGTTTCTCCCTGTAACCGCCGTGCTTTTAAGCACTGGCGGTTTTTTCCTGGCGATACCAGGTTTCCGCTTGCATAGATGCTTGGATCAAAACGATTTCAAATCGTCTCATTTCAGTTAAGAAAAGACACACTCGTCCATGTTCGAATCAGAACAAATAAAATTGTCGATAACAGATCGTCGAGGAGGAATTTTTGGTAACCCACCGGGTGGTGTCAATTTCACCATTTAACGCCAAAAAAAAGGAACAATTGAAGAGCCTTATTGGCACATCATTGTCTCTGATTGCCCAACCGTTTCAAGTCTTACCTGAGCGAGCAAACTTGTTTTTTCTCCGAGCGGTAGGGTGCTTCCCGCACAGGCCGTGACGGCACAACCCTGGAAGACCCCGCGGAGCACCTCGTGGTTTTTCCATTTGAGTGTGCGGCAGCGCGGGTGGCCGACCAACTCCACCGCGAGCGGTGCAAAATCCTTCTCACCGTTTGTGCGGGACAGCCGCCGTTGGGTTGTTCGGTTAGCGGCTGACGTGGATGATTCCGACTGTCGCGAACAGCAGAACACCGAACAACAAGAGCGTGATTCCCCATTTACGAAAACGGTGAGAGATACCGTTTTGGTAAAGACGTTGCCGTTGCTCCAAACTGCTCCGCTGTTCCGGGCTGAGGTCTGGTGAACTCAACGCTTCATCCCAACAGTTCGGGTCGGGATACATCTTGAACAACAGTTTCGCCAAGAAGAAGTCTATGACCGTGAAGCCAAGCCCCAAAGCCATCAGTCCCACAGCAATTTTGAGCAACAATTCCATACTTCATCGTTATGGTCTTGGCCCAACAACTTGAGCCGGTGGTTGATTAACTTGTGTTGTCGAGGAAGGCCCGACCCAATTCCAGCCTTCGTAAACAGTGATGGCTGCATCGGCATACTGGAACGCTTGGAGGAATGGATAGACAACATTTGGATCGCCTGGAACTCTTTGCACAGCACCAGCAATTGTCCCTGGCCGCCCCAGCGCAGTTGTAGGCAGCCGTGACCATTGTGGCGATGCTCCAAATGATAGCGCGAGTGGTATTGCCAAATCCGCAATTTGCCCGCACTTCTGAACATTCGGATTGTCCGTCGCCAGAGTTGCCGCTGCTTCAGCCGGACCAGCCGGACCAGCCGGACCATCACCGAACGCATTGATCATGTTCCCGACGTTCGCCCCAAACTGATAGGAAGAATATATCCCCAGTGCGCCTCCCGGGATCGTGCCAACTCCGGTAGTCGCCGCTGCGTATCCGACGACAGCACCAACGCCGCTTACAACCGCGCCAATCGCGCCACGGACAAACATCCCTGTTTGGAATAGTCCGTACGGGTCGATGAAATTGACCGGGTTGTTGTAAACGTAGTTGTAGAGGTTCAAACCGCCGAGTTCGCCGATTGGATCCCTATTCAGCCAACGTCCTGTATCGGAGCCGTAGGCTCTGAAAAGTGTCAGGAATAGCCCGCTTGGCTCATGAACATAATAGCCGCAAAATCCGAAATCACAATCGAATGTTCCGGTTACCTTTGTGCGTGCTCCGTAGGGATCATAATCATATCTGGCTAATATGTTACCACTATAATCAACAACCTCGCGAATGCTTCCCAAATGATCACGCGTGTAAAAATACTTCGAAGCACCCCGAACTTCACCTTGGCTGAAGAACTCCTTTGTAATGGTGCCACCGGAATTTTGCTCCTGACACAGTTCTGATCCACACCAGAGAAATAATTTCGTGCTTGTGGTAGCTCCTGTTCCATTCTTTTCCACGATTTTAACCCTCCGGCCCAGGCCATCATAGCTGAATTCCGAACGGCTCACCCGCGCGCCGCTGGTCACACGTTCTACGGCGGTCAGGCGATTGGCCCCGTCCCATTCATAGGTATCTGTGGTGGCGCCAGAAACGACGGCAACCAGATTGCCGTTCAAATCGTACGTCAGCGTCTTGTTTGCGCCACTGGCGACGATGGAATTCACCTGATACCGCTTGGCCAGCTTATTGCCTGCACTGTCTTGTGCGGCAACTTCCACGACATTTGAGTCGACAGAGGCAATGCCATAGCCATTGAAGTTGTTGCCGCTCATCGTTGCCGGCACACCGCCAATAGTTACATTGATCGGAGTGCTTGGATCGCTTGCCGAACCAACGAAGTTAACACGTTCGCCCGCTGTCCGAGCGGTGAGTTGGTTCAGGTTATTGAATTTTTCTGTGGCAGTGCTAACGGTTGGACTGCTGGAATATTCCGTAAGCCGATTACCGTTTCCATCGTATCCATAACCAAATTCTTTAACCAATGTACCTGGGCTCATTGGATTACCGTTCTTTAAAACCGCGGACAAGAGTTGATTTACCGAATCGTAGCCGAAGCCGTAGAACGTGGCCGTAGCCGGATTTCCATCGTTTTTCCGTGTCCAGTCTTTGATCTGGCCGTCAGATGTGTAATCATAATCAAATTGCGAAAGGCTTGATCCTCCGGAAACTTTGTTCAGGATGGTTTGCAACAGCTGCTGGTTTTGCAGATCTCCGTTTGAAAAATACGTGAAGCTCGCTATCGATCCCGCAAGGCGATTGATCGATTTCAAGCGCCCGGATGCATTTTCATAGGAGTAGATGAAATTGTCCAAGGGGTTTTGCGCCGCTGTGAGACGCCCCAAAGCATCATATGCTAATTTTTCTGTAACGTTGTTGACTGTTCTTTGCGCAACTCGTCCCAATTCATCGTAACTAAATGTAACCAAATCGTTTTTCCAGGGGCCATCAATTGCCTTTAGCTGTGCTGCGCCCTTGGCTGACCACAACTCTGAGGATGTTGGAGGACTGGAAAGCGAAGAAATTGGATAATATGAGTATGCCGTAATTCCATTTCCGTCAATCATCGTTGCCAAACGATTAAATTGCAGATCATAAGTAAATGCTACTGAAGGTGTTGGCACACGACAATCGGTGTAGGAAATCTCGCTCAGATTATTGTCTCTGAAGTACGAAAAGGTGGTTTTTTGGCCGAGTGCGTCAGTTATGCTCTTTAACCGACTGGTATAATCTTCATAAGCGTAATTGACCTGAGAGTTGTCTGGAAATATTTTTGTCTGAACACGTCCTTGTAAATCCCGGATCCACGATGTGGTTGCACCATTGGGATCGGTGATACTTGTCAACTCACCGCAGGTGCAGTAATCAAATCGCGTGGTTCTTAGCTGAGCATCTCGCATGATAACTGCTCTGCCTAATGCATCATATTCAATTGCCGTCCATCGGTCTAAACGGTCTTTGAACAGCGAGGCATTAAGCTTCTGATAAACAATCTTTTCTGTTGTTGAATCTGGAAAAGTTGTCTGCGTCAGACGATCAAGATTATCATAATTGAATGTTAAGGAATAGCCGTCCCCGTCAGTAATCGTTTGCGCACGAAAAAAACTGTCCGGAGTAATTGTGCTGGTTCGTTGTGCAGTCGTAACCCCCGATATGTCCGGGCGTACAATCGTCTGTAGAAAGCCGGTCGTGGCATCATAATTAAATGTGGTGACCGCGTTCTTTGCATCTACAATTTGGGTCAGTTGCCCTCGTGCATTGTAGCTAAAACTTGACTTTTGCCCCGCGACGTCTTGAACCGTGATTGGCAAGTGTCCTGAATTATAGGTGACTTTCGTTAACAACTGATCCCCGTAGCCTGGAGTGGTTTGATGAACTTCCAGCAAATCAATCAGATTATTCGAATCAAAAATAAATGACGTTCGGCGCCCTAGGGGATCGATAAAGCTAGTGACTTTGCCCAGATCGTTATAGGTGTATTGATATGTTTGCGTCTCACCATTGTCCAGTACGCGGGCGATTTTTACAGGCGAAGTGATTCCGCTGGCGGTGTTTGGCAAAAAGCGATTATCAGTTTGGTCTGGATATGAGTACCAAACCCTTCGTTCAAGCGGCAGCTTTTCGCTTTCCAGCACTCCAGCGGCGATCAGGCTGCCGTTTTCCGTTTCATTGCCCAGGTGAAGCCAATGCCAGACTGTCGCTTTTGACCAATCCGGGTGGTTGGGATCGGCCACAGATTGCATGGCCTTCTTGTCCCAATAAAATGTATTCCGATATTGTAAATACTGTCCGGAAGTTGCATCTGAAAAGATGGTCATTCCTGCCGGAGTCGGATTTTCTGACTTTGGGATTTCCGTATTTTCAATTTTATAGACAAAACGCTCTTGTTGTCCCATTGGATCGGTGATTACAAGCCATCGATCAAACAGATCAGGACTGCCGGACGGCGCCGTATATCCAGGATATGGAAGATATGAAAAAGATGTCTGCCCATATGGGGTTGTCAGCGTATTTATGAAATCGGTGATCGTGCTGTCATAGCCGAAGCGAGAAACCATCCCCTCAGCATCGGTGATTGTTGATAATTCCCCCGCGCTATAGCTGAATTTTGCACTTCGAGATCCACTCGCTGTTGTTGCAATGGTCACCTGAGTAATTTTGAAAGGATCCGAACTTGAATAGGACAAGGTGGCGGTGGCGGTAGCGCAGGTCACCGTTTGAAGCAGAATATTTCCAGATGACACCGCAAAATTGAAGTTGAGCGCGTTCCCAAACGAATCGAGATATTGGGTCATAAACCATTTCCTCGATCCGACGGCGCCATCACTGAATGTGAAAATCGCTTTTGAACCATCCGCAAACATCAGTTGATAGCCAATAGTATTCCCGGAGCCGTCTATATTTCTCTGCAACTTCGAACGGGTTTTAGGCTGAATCGGATATATCCCCTGGGCATCAGGATCATCATATGTTTCGTAACCTCCTCCGGGTGTATGATATTCAGCACCCGATGTACTTTGGTTGGGAGTTATTTCCGTGATATATGCGAGCCAGTTGAATGACCATTTCGGCCCCAAGTTAGGGTAATTGAAGCTGCTGGATTGTCCCGCCTCACGTTGATTGTAAGTGACAGTAAAGTCAAGAGAAGGCCCGAATGGCGGAGTGTAACTGAGCGGCGTATCAACAATATTCAGGCTGACGAGCAATTTATGAACAGAATAACCAGCCATCCCACCCAGTGGAGGGCAGCCCTGCTTCATATCGGTTGGCCTCGTTTCACGCTTGTCGCCATTGTTACTTCTGCCTTTTCCCCAGATTGTGTCGCCAATCCTCGAATCGATCGGTTTTAATCCAGCGGTCAAGCGATCGCGTGGCACGAGAAAATATCCACTGCCTTCATCTTCGATAGCTGCCTTCGTTACCCAAATGTCAGTTCCAAACGTTGTGTCTTTCACAAAATAGCGGCCATTTTTGAAGGCCACCAACGCAGCAAAGTGACCGGATTTCCAATGAATCACAGAAGGCACAGGAACCTCAGCTTCGGGCGATCGCTGGACCATTTCGCAAGGAAATCCAGCCTCAATCGACATGTCGTGGAGTTGGGAAAGTGAAGTGCCATTGGTTGTCGATTCAGCACTTCTGAAACATTCTGGAACTTCGCTCTTCGGATTTAAGATTCTAAAGAGCCGCCGGACCGCCAAGGGCCCGCAGAGAAACGATTGCCCGGGTTGATGATTCATTCCCCAGAGACCTTCCCGCGCACCAGCAATATCCTCTGTTGCCGGGCCGGAAATAGGCCTGCCTTCAATTTCATCGAACAGTGCTAGTAATTGCTCTTTTCTGCCCAGCCTTGCGTTCAAATCCGCCAGCTGCCCGAGTGCCCGATTTACAACTGCCCGCGCGTCATCACTCTGGAAATGTTTACCTGCATTCCATGCGTTCTCCCAAGCCTGCATCGCGCGAGAAAAATATCCCGCCTTACGATACAGGAGTCCTAAATTAGTCCAGAGAGCAATCCGCCACGGTGATTTCGGATGAGCGCCAACAAAATCAGTAATTGCTGAAAAATCGTCCAGGCGCGAGCGCTCGTGAAATTTGATCAAGGCTTCCGCCAAATCCTGGTTTTCCTCTATTGTAGTCCTGCCGCCGATGGGTGATAATGGCTCCGGCAAAACAGATATTGCGAAAAATTCCGAGTCTTCCGGCGTGGAGGAAAATTCGGGAGTCACGATCGTGGTCGCCGGCATTGCAGCCTTGAAAACAGCCTGATCCCGCGATGTTACCCGCCTTAACCCACGCTCTGTTAATCCATCTGTATTCGCAGAAAGGCTATTCATTGCCAAACTCGCGATACGGCTCTGAGCAGCAGCCATCACGTAACCATTCGGTAACATAACTTGAGTCGCAACGATCAACCATGTCAGCAAACGCAGTGGAAGAGGCTGGCGCACATTAAATTCACGAGATTGAAAATTATAATCGGGTTCCATATGTTTGGACTTCATCCTTTAGTGGTTTAATCACGGGAGTGCCGTTACTTTCGGACTCGTTGGTGAGGTTAACGTAATCGTTGGAGCTGTTACGTCCGCGCTAAAGGTGCCAGAAATCGGGTCCGTGCCTCGATTGATTTCTCTAAAATCGGTAATCCCATCACCATCCGAGTCGGTCGCAAACAACCGGAGTATCAGTTCAGCGGTATTGCTGATGCCATCTTCATTTGTATCAGATGAAGCATTTGCAAAATATCCATCTGGAATCCCATCACCATCGGAATCGCTATCTAAAGGATCAGTGGGCAGTGTCGCCGAAAGCTCATCCAGATCGTTGATCCCGTCCCGGTCAGTATCAGGGATGATATCCGGTGTCGTGCTCGAATCCAAGATCCTTAAAGCAATTTGTCGATCCGTGTCAGTTTGATAATCGCCGGAATCCACCAGTGAAATAATCATTGATTCGACACCTTCTGCAACTCCATCAATGGTAGGTGTCACTGTCAGCGTAGTGGAACTATTACCAGCAGCTATTTTACCTTCCCAAACTGTAGGAGCGATCTGAGTTAGTGTGTTGGCGCTACTAATTTGATAATCAGACGGGTCCACCGTTCCATCAATTCTGAACTTGACATACATCGGACCCGCTTTGGCTCCTCTTCGGATAATCTGAAAGCTCGCCGCATTCGCCGGACTTTCTATAGCCTTTGTATCAGAAGACGACAAACGAACCAAGGACGGCGCAACCGGAATTGTAATTGGTGGAACATTGTCGTAATGATGGTCATAGATCAACGCATCACCGGATGTGGTAACAGCAGTTATAGTGTCAATAATGCTTAATCTTACAGTTTCAGGAGTCTCAACACCGTCATCGCCTGTGCGTGAATTTGTACTGGGAGTTATCTTGATTTTCTTAATCCATTGGCCTGCCGCAAAGCTGATAGCCTTTGGATAATAATTTCTGCCGCCTTGATATCCTTGGGAGGGATCAAAGTCCACGCCCAAAGTTGCCGCGCCTGGAAAACCACCGGGAAACTCGAATTGCATGGGGCCGGGGTCCCCTGACTCCTGAATTTTATAATCGATATTCTTCCCATTTAAAATGCTTCCTGTCCGAGTTATTTCAAATGCCGCTGAATCCGCATAGCCTCCGGATGAAGGACTCTCAATGGCGATCGGATCAACGACTTTTACCGTATAGGTGATGAGCGAAGCAGCTGTAGTTTTATCATCAATCACAACGGTGCCAGAATTTGGTGTGGCCAGTTCATACTTTGGACTGGGGAGCAGTGTCAGAATTACCGTTTCGGCCGTTTCCACAATCGCATCATCAATTGGAATAACCTTTACGGTTACGCTGGTTTGGTTTGCCGGGATAATTACCGATTCAATCGTTTGATAATCGATCCCCGCCGTTGCCGTCCCGGTGACAGCAAATCTCACTTGCAAATCCGCTTTCAAATCGTCTGGATCAGTTGAGGAATCCGTCCGTGTAATCGTGAATTCCCCATTTCTCGTTGCTTCACTCACGATTGTATTTTCCCTGGCGTCGTCATCAGATACCGAGAGGCTGATGGTCGGATGACCGGCATATGGGAAAACTCCAGAGGGTTGTGCATTTCCAAAGATATTCACAATCGCAATTGTGCTATCAATCTGACCAGAGCTGTAGCCCGTAGCCGCAGTTAGCGTGAGGCGAACAGTCTTAGTGCCGCTAAATAACACATCAGTTTTCGGCTTGATGACGATTTTCGCGGTCGAGCTGCCTGCTGGAACTGTGATCGAAGATGAGGATATTAGTTCATAATCAGTGCCATTGAGTGCTGTCCCGTCAAGGTTGTAAGAAACATTTACTCCACCGGCACCTGCCGCCGCAGGAAGATCAATCGAAAATTCTCCCAAGGATCCCGCTTGGGAAGCAAATGAATCACTAGCCGTAATCTTAACTAAAGGCAGCCAAGGCAATTCTCCCGGATCAGGTGTTCCATCTCCGTCAACATCCTCAGAATAATCGGGAATCGAATCGAGATTTGCGTCTAGCGGATTCCCATTCGCATCGACAGTTACATAATGATAGCCAATGTCCAGTGAAGAGTTGCCTTCCTTTGACTGACCCCCGACTGGCGTTGCGGTAACCGCGTAATGATATAATCCGACCGATGCCGCAGTCGTGGAAAGATCAGCATCTAAAAGTGAATTATTGTTAACGGGCTGATAATAAAATCCAAGTGGACCAGCGACATATACCGGTGCAGCTGTTAACACTTTGTCAGTACTCGGAAATTCTGGCTGAAGGTGATCAGACGTTGCTGTAACGTAAGCGTTGTAACCACCATCGTAAGAAGCATAGGTCGCGCTGTTGTCTGGAATAATTGTCTGGTCAAAGAGATTATCTTTTACCACTGACGTGGAGACATTTGGTTCAAAATCAAAAGTTCCCCCAAAAAATAAGCAATTCCGAATGTAAGGCGCACCACTGTCAGTGGAAGCAATAGTTGCATCAACCCTCTCGAAAAGACAGTTTTTCAGGCTGATCGTCGGGAGGGACGTTATAAAATCACCGCCGTGAAATTCGTTGTCTTGGAAACTAATATTTCCGGCACTCGTTGCAGCATTGAAGTGTGCACTGCCCTGATCGATTATTGACCAAGAGGTGAACCGGCAAAAAATCGTTGGGGGTAAATCGATTCCAGAGAAGGAGGTTGCGACAGAATTTTCTGCCGGCTGCCAGGTTGCAGTCGGATTGTCCGAGATGGTATCAAAAGACACAATCCAGTTTGAATCATTTGGCTTGCCTTGCGAATCGAAAGTAGCTCCGTCTGCAACAATCAATCCAGACGAATTAATCCCGCTGACTGCGAATGTCCCAATTACTGTCCCAGGTTGTACAGTTATTTTGGCATTTCTAATTGTTACACCATGAAAGGCGTAATCCACAGGATCGTAGTGATACCCGAAATCTAAACCGTCGGTATCACGCAAACCCGGCTGAGGAACAAGCATTTGGTCCGATGAGAGTGTAGTCGATTCCAGGACGGATGGAGGCACCGTCGTTCGCTTTGAAAGATCAGCGACCAACGATGGCGGGAGGCCATACCTCGTCCCTAAACTTTCATATCCTCGCTGTAAATAATAATTCCCTCCTCCCACAGACTGAAATGGCGAAGTTGACGTGAAAGATCGCATTGACCCAAACGGGTCATAATATGGAGATGTGCCAAAGTTCCAAAATAGATTATTGGCTCCATTGGTCTGAAACGAAAGTCCATACCCACTAAGCTCAAACGCGTTTTCGATATTCCCGAAT
>DASTXC010000006.1:0-68874 GCA_035765675.1 Verrucomicrobiia bacterium | reverse complement strand
TGAGCGGCGGCGAATCGCTGCGGACATTCAACGGCGCGATTGATGAAGTTGCCATTTTCGAACGCGCTCTGTCGGAAGCCGACATCATGGCGCTGTTTGCCGCGGGCGCCGGGACGATCAATGCGCTGCCGGTGGAATTCGCTCTACAACCCACGAACCAGATTTTGTTCACCGGCGAGCAGTTGCAGCTTCTGCCGAAAGTGAACGGGACAGCGCCTATCTCCTATCAATGGTACAAAAACGAAGCGCTGATTCCCGGAGCAACCAATCGCGATCTGAACATCAACGGTGTTCGGCCGGTCGATGCGGGTAATTATTTTCTCGTCGCTGCCAACCAGGCGAATTCTGTCACCAGCGACGTGGCGCAGGTCAGCGTTTCCACAAATGTTCTCCGGGTGCTCAGCCCGCAAGGCACCCTTTACACGAATGTCGTCGCGAGCAGCGTCTTCGGAAACAATCCAAGCTGGGGCCCGACCAATCTGTTCAAAACCGATGTCAGCAATCTGCCGCTTGGCGCGACGATGCTCACCGAAGGCGGTGGTCATGAATGGGCCAAGGCCGGCGGCGGCGATGCCTGGATCGCTTTTGAAGTGGATCAGACGTATCCGATCGGGGCCGTTTACTGGTCGCAACGCGTGGGTTCCGGAACCGGTGACAACATGCAGATCCTGAGCCTGTGGGCCAGCGACACACCGTTCACGGCGGCGGATCCCGCAACGCCGCCGGACAATGTCGTTCCATTAATTCCCAATTCCGGGAATCCGATCTGGACGCGTTACCTGCTCACAAATCAGGTAAGCGGACGCTATTTCCTGATGCACCTCGAGCAGACCACCGTGACAGGAAATCCGGGTGGATCGGAAATGCGGCTGGGCGTGGTTGGTTTCCCGACGCCGCTGAATTTCTCGGCGGTGAATGGCGCACCCGTATTGAATTGGTCGGTTGTGGGCGTTCTCCAACAGGCCGATCAGATCACGGGTCCGTGGGTGGATGCAACCGGCGTGACCAATGGTGCTCCGATTCCTGCCACCGGCACGCAGAGATTCTTCCGCGTAAAATATTACTGAAATTCGATTCTCGAGGCCGGGAGCAGAGACTCCCGGCCTTTATCGCAGACGTTCTATGAAGACCGACGTGAGAAAAAAACAGACGGAGAAAAAAGCGTTCACCTTGATCGAGCTGCTGGTGGTGATTGCCATTATCGCCATTCTGGCGGCCATGTTGTTGCCGGCATTGAGTCGCGCCAAAGAGAGTGCGAAGCGCACCTACTGCATGAACAACCTTCGGCAGATCGGCATCGCTTTTGTGCTTTATACCGAAGATTTCAACGGCAACTTCCCTGTCATTGATGGCTGGGCTGCTTTGGGAGGAATACCGGCGACCAATTCGGCGGGAATTCCTTACTGGTATGGAGCCGGCGGCAAAGTCCGTCCGTTGAACACCTACGTTGGAAATAATGTGGAAACCTTCAAATGTCCTTCGGACAAAGGAGATGCGACTCTGCCCGCATTCACCAGTTGCTGGAACGGATGGGGTTCGAGTTATCTGGTTCCGTTCCAACGCGATTACTTCCGCGTCCAATATGTTGCCGGGAATAAAAGAACCTATGTTCCTGTATTCATCCCCAGCGACAACGTTCCGGACAATGTGCCGATCAAAGCTTCTGAAGTTGCCAAAAAGCCGGTGAACAAGCTGCTCCTCGCCGAATGGAACTGGCACGCCAACCGGGATGTGAATTCCGCACAAGCCATCTGGCACAACTTCAAAGGCGCCCGAAAAGAAGGTGTCCTTTGGGGCGATTCTCACGTTGAATTCTATCAGTTCCCGGCTGATCTCTCGAGCCACGCGGATACGCCGCCGGATCCCAATTACCTGTTCTGGTAATCAGCGGTTCACCGATCTGGCCTGAAAGCCCAATCGATCCTCCAAGACGAAGTGTTTGAACACGACGAAAAACAATTCCAGGGTTCGCGTTTGATTGTGTTGATCGGATGTATATTGAGTTTTCTCAATCGCCTTCCCGCCGCTGAAATCATTGATCCATCCGGCGCAAACTATTCTGAAATTCAGAGCAGCAGCGAATACAGCCCGGCGTTTTCTGCGGCGCAACTCTTCAATCGGGATGTGACCGGAATCGCGCCCGGTTTGTCCCTCACGCCGGATTCCGATTGGGCCATTTCAGGAACGGGCCCCGCTTATCTGCGATTTCAACTGGATGACGTATATCAAATTGCCTCAATTTTCTACGCGCAGCGAACCGGTGCTGTGGCTGGATTCGACAAAGTCAATCGCATCAGCATCTGGACGAGTGTTTCGAATCCATTTTCGCCGAACGATCCAGGATCGCTGCCGAAATGCGTGGTGACGATTACCAATCAGCAATCCGCGATCTGGTCGGAATACGCGCTGCCGGAAATTCTGACCGGTCGATACTTTCTTTTGAAATTCGAGCAAACTCCGATCGTGGGTGGAAACATCGGCGGCGGCGAATTCCGCTTCGGCGCTGCGCCCGCGGATCATTTGGCGCCCGCGCTGGCCTATGTTTCTCCCGCGCCCGGTGCAGTCATTCATTCGTTGCATTCTGTTGAAATTGGATTCAGCGAACCGGTTGAAGGCGTGGATGCAAACGATCTGTTGATCAACGGCGAACCAGCATCGGAAGTGACGCCGCTTTCGCCATCGCAGTTTCTGTTCACCTTCCCGCAACCTGATTTCGGGAACGTGAATGTGGGCTGGTCCGCAAATGCAGCGATTCACGATTTCAGCGAAACTGCAAATCCATTTTCCGGCGCGGGCTGGAGTTATGTGTTGGAGACGAACGCCGTTGGCAACCTGGTTTACATTTCGGAATTCATGGCGTCGAACAGCGGCGATCAACCGGATTCGTTGAAAGACGAACTCGGAAACGCGCCGGACTGGATTGAAATTCACAATGCTTCCGATGAAGCCGCCGATCTCACCGGCTGGTTTCTGACCGACAATGCAAATCGCCTGACGCACTGGAAATTTCCCGTCACGCTGATTCCTGCGAACGGCTATCTGATCGTGTTTGCATCGGATCGAAACACAAATGTCGCCGGCCAGTTGCATACGGATTTCAAGCTGAGCGCGGGCGGAAGTTTTCTCGCGCTGGTCGATCCGCAAACGAACATTGTCTCTTCCTTCGCGCCGGAATATCCGCCGCAACAAACGGATGTTTCCTACGGCCGCGACCGGCTCGATCCACAACAGGTCGGCTTTTTCGCCAGCGCAACTCCGGGCGCTCCAAATGCCACGCTCGGTTCCGGCTGGGCTTCGGATGTGATTTTCTCGCGCTCCGGCGGAACGTTTCTCGACAACTTTGAACTCAATCTTTCCGTTGCGGATCCCGACAGCGAAATCCGTTACGTACTCGTCACCAACAATGTTCCGCAGGGCTCAAATGCGCTGGTGAATATTCCCACCGAAAGCTCCACGCTTTATACCGGGCCGATTGTTGTTTCGAAAACCATGCAGGTCCGCGCGCGTGCTTTCCCGAAATCGAGCGGACGTTTTCCCGGCGCGCCGCGAACAGAAAGTTTTATCAGGCTCTCGTCTCAGGCGGCGAACTTCACTTCCGGTCTGCCAATCATTTTGATCCACAACCTTGGCGGCGGATTGATTCCAGCGGGTCGCGATCAAAACGCGATCGTGATGGTTTTTGAACCCACGAACGGCGTCGCTTCAATGACCAATTCGCCTTCGCTGGTGACGCGGGCGGGAATCAATCTGCGCGGGCTGAGCACGGCGGGATTTCCGAAATCCAGTTTCGCTGTCGAAACCTGGGACGAGTTCAATGAAGATCGCGACGTGGAATTCTGTGGTCTCCCGGCGGAGTCGGACTGGGTTTTGTACGCACCGAATTCGTTCGACATTCCGCTGATTCATAATCCGTTGATTCACCAGATCAGCCGCGAACTGGGTCGCTACGCATCCCGCACGCGTTTCGCGGAAGTGTTCGTCAACCAGGGCGGCGGCAATCTCCTGTACGCCGAACCGGCGGGTGGGAATTACAACGGCATTTACGTCGTCGAAGAAAAAGTGAAACGCGGAAAAAATCGTGTCGATGTGGAAAAACTTGAGCCCGGCGCAACGGCGCTTCCGGAAATTTCCGGTGGTTATATTTTCAAATGCGACGCGGTTGATCCTGACGAAGTGGCGTTCTCCGCAGGCGGTCTCGGAAAGACTTACCAGGTTTATGTTTATCCCGACGGGCCGGAAATGGTGTCGCCGATTCGTGCCGCGCAGAACGATTTTTTTCTCGGCAAACTGAACGCGTTTTACACGGCGCTGCACAGTCCGGACTGGACCAATCCCGTCACGGGTTACGCGCAGTTCTTCGATGTGGACGCGGGAATTGATCATCATTTGCTGAACGTGCTCGCGTTGAACGTGGATGCGTTTCGCATCAGCGGTTATGCGCATATTCCGCGCAATGGAAAAATCACGATGGGTCCGATCTGGGATTTTGATCGCGCGTTTGGCGCGAGCCGGCTGGACGATCGTCCGTTCAATCCGCGATTGTGGCGCGGGATTGATTTCGACAACGACACGGATTTTTTTAACGCCTCGGTTTTCTTTAACAACGCCTGGTATGCGCGGCTGTTTCAGGATCCGGATTTCTGGCAGAAATACATCGACCGTTACCAGGAACTGCGCGCGGATTTGTGGAGCACGAATCACTTGTTCGCGCTGGTGGATGAACTGGCGGATCAAGTCCGTTCCGCGCAACCACGTGAAGTCGCTCGTTGGGGCGGCAGCAATGGATCAGACACTTCGCCGCGATACGGCGTGGTGAGCGCCAACGGCTACAGCTACAACTTTGGCTTCGGCAGTTATCAGACCGAAATCGATTTTCTGAAAACCTGGCTGAACGACCGGCTGAATTTCATCGACACCAATTTCCTTGCGCGTCCGGTTTTCACTCAAACCGCAACGGCGTCCAACACTGTTGTTCTGAACATCACGATTCCGCCAAAAACGGGATCGATCATCTTCTACACCACGAACGGAGTAGATCCGCGTTTGCCCGGTGGCGGCATTTCACCTTCAGCGCGCACTTACGGCGGACCGATTACCATTTCGCAGAATTCCCGAATCACGGCGCGCGTTCGCAATCTGACGCATCACAATTTCACCGGGCCGAATAGTCCGCCGCTTTCCAGTCCGTGGTCGGGAATCAATTCGGAAGTCGTCCTCGTGCAGCCGATCTCCATCGCGATCACGGAAATCATGTATCATCCCGGCGATCTTCCGACCGGCACCAACGCCGCGGCGGATTGTGAATTCATGGAATTGAAAAACATTGGCGCAACGCCCTGCAGCCTGATCGGTTTGCAATTCACCAATGGAATTCAATTCACGTTCACCAGCACCAACGCGATCACGAACCTCGCGCCCGGCGAATACGTTTTGCTGGTAAAAAATCGCAGCGCATTTCTCGAACGTTACCCCGGCGTGACAAACATCGCAGGCGAATATTCGGGCAGCCTCGACAACTCCGGCGAACGTCTGCAACTCGTCGGTCCGCTCGGTGAAATCATCGCCGATTTCCGATACGAAGATTTCTGGTATCCGGACACCGATGGCAACGGCGCTTCGCTGGTCGCGGTGAATGAAAACGGCCCGGCAAGCGAAATGCAAAACGCGAATTTCTGGCGGCCCAGTTCAAGCGCAGGCGGATCGCCCGGGAGCGGTGATCCGGAAAATCCGTTCGCATTGGACGCTGCGATTCAGAACGATCAAATCTCGCTCACGTTCACTGCGAGTGCCGGACGGAGTTACACCCTTCAAACGGCGGAAGATGTTCGCGGTCCGTGGCAGAATTTTCTGAATGTTCCGTCCACCTCTACCAATCGCGTTTTGAAGATCGACGATGACCTTGATTCCGCGCGGCGATTTTATCGAATCGTTTCCCCGCAACAGCCGTGATGATTGCATCTCCACTCAAAAATTCCGCTGAACGATTCCGCCGCGAGCGAAGGAAATCGCGGCCCGGCATTACGCGATTCCTATCGCTTGTTCTGGCGTGTTTCAGCTTTTCAGCATTGGGTGCCTTCACACCCACGCGGTTGCTCAAGGTCGAAATCGTCACCAATGCGCCGGCATTTTCGAGTGGTGGCTATGATGTTTCCCAGTTGATTGATGGCGATCTGGAAACGGAATACGCATCGGAGAATTGCGGGACCAACACGTTTGTCGAATTCGATTTTGGAACGCCTGAAACCGTCATTGCCTTTCGTCACGTCGATCGCGCGGACCGCGCCCTGGTGGGAGAATCCGAACTGGTCTTCAGCGATGAAAATGGCGACGTGCTGGAAAAATTCGCCATCAAACATGAGGATCGAAAATCCGGTGAAACCTTTTTCGTATTGCCCAAACCGGTGCACGCGCGACGTGTGACCTGGCGCGTAGCGAAAATGGGTGTGAACCAGATTGGAACCGTCGGCGGCGCGGAAGTGGGATTCTATTCCGCCGGAAATCCGGAGACGGCTCCGACGCTTGATTCCGTTAAAGCGCGCGGGCTTCCCTTTGTGAATCGTCACGAACAGCAGCCGGTGCAGGTTTGTGTCACCCATCCGTATCTTGAATCCATTGATGCCACGCTGCGGGTTGGCGACGCCAAAACTCAAGCCGTGCGTTTGCATCACGGTCAAAACCTGATCACCTGTCAACTTCCCGCCGTAGAGACAAATACTGAACGTCGCGTGCAAGTGGAACTCGCGCCCGGCCTTGTCCGAACGATGGAATTTGTTCAAAGCCCGGTGCGTCCGATGACGATTTACATTCTACCACATTCGCATACCGACATTGGCTACACCGAAATCCAGACCGCAATCGAACAGAAGCAGATCAATAATCTCGTTCGCGGAATTGAACTCGCGCGACGCACCGCAGCGTATCCAGCGGGCGCGCGTTTCGTCTGGAATGTGGAAGCGCTGTGGGCCGCGGATTTGTATCTGCAACGACTCGGGCCGCAGGCGCGTGCGGACTTGTTCGAAGCGGTCAAAGCCGGACAGGTTTCATTGAATGGAATGTATTTGAACGAACTCACCGCGCTGTGCCGGCCGGAGGAATTGATTCAACTCTTTCGCTATTCAACCCAACTCGCGCGAGAAATCGGAAAGCCCATTGAAGCCGCGATGATTTCGGATGTGCCGGGTTATACGTGGGGAACTGTGACGGCGATGGCTCAGGCGGGCATTCGTTATTTTTCCGCCGGACCAAATTACGGCGAACGCGAGTTCATGAAGCTTTGGGAGAACAAGCCGTTTTATTGGATCGGTCCGGATGGAAAATCGAAGGTGCTGGTCTGGATTCCGTTTCAGGGTTATGCGTTGTCGCACATTTACGAAACGATGTCGCCGAGGCTGCTGGACGATCTATGCAGCCGCTTGCAGAAGCCAGAGCAGCCATACGAGATCGCCTACATTCGTTGGGCTGGACACGGAGACAATGCTGTTCCGGATCCGGAGATCTGCGACTTTGTGAAAGATTGGAATGCGGAACATCTATCGCCGCAGTTTATTATTTCAGGAACAGCCGATGCCTTTCGCGCGCTGGAGAAGCGTTACGCCAAACGACTGCCGGAGTATCGTGGTGATTGGACGCCGTATTGGGAAGATGGCGCGGGTTCAACCGCGCATGAAACCGCGATGAATCGTCAAAGCTCCGAACGTCTGACGCAGGCGCAAGCGCTGTTTGCGATGTTTGGTCGAAACCGGAATTCGAAAAGTTCGATCCGCGGCCAAACGGAAACCCTCACCCCGGCCCTCTCCCATCCGAAGGGAGAGGGGGAGTTTGCGTTCCCGTCCGGAAGCTTCGAAAACGCCTGGCGCAATGTGCTGCTGTTTTCCGAACACACCTGGGGAGCTTCCGACAGCATTTCTTCGCCGCGCGGACAGCGGGCGATGGAACAATGGGCGATCAAGAAATCGTATGCGGATCAGGCCGATCAACAATCTCGCGAGTTGATCGCGGAAGCGTTGAAATTGCGAATTTCCGGAAATTCCTTCCCAAAGAACAGCGAAGTGGAAGTGATCAACACGCTTTCGTGGGCGCGCACAGAACTGGTTTCCGTTTCACCAGAAATGTCGCGGGAAGGTAACTTCGTTACGGATCGCGCCGGAAATTCGGTTCTGTCGCAACGGTTGGAATCAGGTGAACTGGTTTTTCTCGCCCGAGATGTTCCGCCATTTGCGACTGCGCGTTATCACATTTCAAAAAATGCGGGATTCCAATCCGTCGCGCAATCGGACAGCCAGGCGACATTCAATTCCCTCCCCCCGCCGCGAAGCGCAGGGAGAGGGGATTCTGAGCTGAATGCCTCCTCTCCTCCGGATTCGCTCGGAGGAGAGGGAGCAGTCAGCCGCGTGGATATTCTGGAATCCAATGCGTTGTTGGCGCTTGTATCAAGTCGCACATCTCAATCCGGCGTTCGTGTGCACGACACGGTTCTGGAAAACGATCGATTGCGCGTGCGGGTCGATCCGGTTACGGGCGGAATTGTGGAACTGCGAATGAAAGGCAGCTCGGAAAACTTTGCGGGAGAATCTGCGGACGAACAGTTGAATACGTTTCTTTATTTTCGCGGTTCCAATCCACACCACGCGCAGACGAACGGGCCGGTCACCATTTCCGTTGGCGAGAACGGGCCGCTCGTGGCGTCGCTGACGATCGAATCCAGCGCGCGCGGTTGCCGCAGTCTGCGGCGCGAATTGCGATTGATGGCGGGCGGAGATTACGTCGAGATTTTCAATCACGTGGACAAGGAACGATTGGAAGTGGCGGATTATCGATTGCCGTCGGGCAAGGAAAGTTTGAACTTCGGTTTCCCGTTCAACCTCACCCATGCTGAAGTATCCATCGACATTCCATTGGCCGTCATGCAGCCGGATCGCGATCAGCTTCCCGGTTCGTGCAAAGGCTGGTTCACCGTCGGACGCTGGGTGAACATTGCAAACGAACACGCCGGCCTCACCTGGGTAACGCTGGATGCGCCTTTGGTGCGGTTCAACGATCCGGCGGAGGATATGCGCGAATGGCGTTCCGATTTGAGCAAGAATCTCAAAGGCGCTCACAAACTGTATTCGTGGGTGATGAACAATCGCTGGGGCACAAATTACAAGGCCGATCAGGAAGGCCCGACGACCTTCCGATATATTTTGCGTCCGCAGCAGTCGAGTGATCCGGCTGAAGCCACGCGATTCGCAGCCGGTTTCAGTCAGCCGTTGATTGTTGCGGCTGCGCAGTCCAATTCTTCGGAACGCAAAAACATTTCCATTCCATTGCTTCAACTCGATTCGCCTGATGTGATTGTGAGCAGCCTCAAACCCTCTGATGATCACCGCGCGTGGATCATCCGTTTGTTTGGCGCGTCGGGAAAAGACCGCACGGTTAAACTTGAATGGGGCGCCCGTCAGCCCAAGCGTGTGACTTTCAGTGATACAAGCGAGATTCCAAAATCCGAAGCCGGTGAACGGATTGAAGTTCCGGGATTGGGTCTCGTTACTTTGCGCGCAGACTTTGAGTGAAATGAATTCAACGATGAAACCTGAACCGAGAATACAACGCATGAACTGTTCAAAACGAAATATCCTGACCGGTGCGCTGGCCGCATGGATTGCGGGCGCAGCGCTTTCGAGCTTGGCCTTCACGCCAATGGTGCCGCTGACGGGTTTGAAAATCCTGAATCTTCCGGCGGGAATTCCCGGCGGCAATTTCGGAATGAACCACCTGATCGACGGCAATCTGAAAACCGAATACGCATCGAACGACGAAGGCACAAACACCGTCGTTGAACTGGGATTTCCCAAACCCACGCGCATCACCGCCATGCGCCATGTGGATCGCAACGACAATGCCACCGTCGCGGTTTCGGAACTGGAACTGTTCGATGCGAACGGCCAGAGCGTTGGAAAATATTCGATCACGCATGCAAAAAAGCGCAGCGGCAATACGCTGTTCTTTTTGCCATCGCCGGTGGAAGCGAGCCGCGCGAAATGGCGCGTGGTTCAGCAGGGGAATCGCGGTTTGTTTTCCGTCGGCGGCGCGGAACTGACGTTTTTCACTTCCGAACCTGACGACGCCGTTCCCAGCCGGGATCGCATTGAAGTGCGCATGCTTCCGTTTGTTGAGAAGAGCGGCACGCGGCCGGTCAAAGTGACGATTCAACATCCGTATCAGGAAACCGCCGATGTGCGCGTGAACCTCGGCGACGACACTTCCAAAAACGTTCAACTCAAATCCGGCGACAATGTTTTCGAATGGAATCTGTCCGAAGTCAAAACGCCCACGGCGCGAAAAGTAGAAATACAATTTCAGCATCAAGCGATTGCGAGCGCGGATTTTCAACAGTCACCGGCTCGGCCGATGACGATTTACATCGTGCCGCATTCGCACACGGACATCGGCTACACGGAAATTCAGGAAGCCGTTGCGAAAAAGCAGGTGAAGAATGTCGCGGATGGAATTGCCGCCGCGCGGCGCACGGCGAACTATCCGGAAGGCGCGCGTTTTGTCTGGAACGTGGAAGCCGGCTGGGCGGCTGACCTTTTCCTGGAACGAATGGATGAAACGCAGCGGCAGGAATTTTTCGATGCAGTGCGCAAAGGCCAGATTGCCTTGAATGGATTTTATCTGAACGAACTCACCGGCCTGTGTCGTCCTGAAGAACTGATTCAACTGTTCCGTTTCGCCACGAAGATGTCGCAGGAAACCGGCGTGCCGATTGATACGGCGATGATTTCCGATGTGCCCGGCTACACCTGGGGAACGGTTTCCGCAATGGCGCAGGCCGGCATCAAATATTTTTCCGCCGCGCCGAATTACTTCGATCGGATCGGAAACATTCTCCAGGTCTGGGAAAACAAACCGTTTTACTGGGTTGCGCCCGACGGCAAAAACAAGGTGCTGGTCTGGATTCCGTTCTGGGGTTACGCCATGTCGCACATTTATCACGAGCTGTCGCCGCGATTGATCACGGATTTTTACGACGGACTTGAGAAGCGGAATTATCCCTACGACATCGCGTACGTGCGTTGGGCGGGCCACGGCGACAATGCGGTTCCGGATCCGGTCATCTGCGATTTCGTCCGCGACTGGAATGCAAAATATCAATGGCCGCAGTTTGTCATTTCCAGCGCGAGCGCGGCCTTCCATGCGTTCGAGGAAAAACACGGCAAGGAATTGCCCGTGGTGAAAGGCGACTGGACGCCGTACTGGGAAGATGGCGCGGGATCGTCGGCGTTGCAGACGTCGCAGAACCGCTGGAGTTCGGATCGTTTGTCGCAGGCGGCGACCGCGTTTGCGATGTTGAATCCGGGCGGCTATCCGGTTTCGGATTTCAATCTCGCCTGGCGCAATGTGCTGCTTTATTCCGAACACACCTGGGGCGCGTGGTGCAGCATCACCGAACCGGAACGCAAGGAAACCATTGAACAATGGGCCGGCAAAAAAGGTTATGCGGATCAGGCGGAGGAACGTTCGCGCGCATTGCTGGATCAGGCATTGAATTCGAAAAATGCGGATCCAACCTCGAACGAAATCAACGTCGTCAACACGCTTTCCTGGAAGCGCAGCCAATTGGTCACATTGACGGCAGAACAAAGCCGGGCCGGCGATCTGGTCAAAGATTCGAAAGGCAAACCCGTTCCTTCACAGCGGTTGAGCAGCGGTGAACTCGTGTTCTTCGCGCAGGACATACCGCCGTTTTCCGCTCGCCGTTACACCCTTTCCAAAGGCGCGGCGCAGCGACCGAAAACCGCTGCGACAGCGTCCGGCAATACGCTTGAAAACGGGTTGGTCCGCGTGCGCGTGGATGAGCGAAGCGGTGGAATTGTCGAGCTGAGCGCCAAAGGCCTGGACGGAAATCTGGTCGATACGAGCAGCGGCGAAGCATTGAACGATTACAGGTATTTGATCGGCGATGACGTGAGCAAACTGCAATCGAATGGCACGGTGAAAATTCACGTCGGCGAAAGCGGTCCGCTGGTGGCGTCGCTCGTGATCGAATCCAGCGCGCCGGGTTGCAAACAGTTGCGACGCGAATTGCGCGTGGTGGCGGGCGAAGATTATGTCGAGGTCAACAATCTCGTGGACAAGGAGCGATTGCAGGCGAAGAGCTATCGCGACGAATCCGGCAAGGAAAGTGTGAACTTCGCGTTTCCGTTCAATGTGCCGGACGGACAGATCGTGGTGGATGTTCCCTTCGGCGCGGCGCGGCCGGAACTGGATCAGATTCCCAGCGCGTGCAAAAACTGGATGACCGTCGGCCGCTGGGTGGATGTTTCCAATCCGGATCAGGGCGTAACGTGGGTGACGCTGGATGCACCGCTGATTGAAGTCGGCGGCATCACGGCGACGCTGCTGAATTCCCAAACCAATCCCGACGTGTGGCGAAAAGAAATTGAACGCACGCAGAAGTTTTATTCCTGGGCGATGAACAATCATTGGGGAACGAATTATCGCGCGTATCAGGAAGGCCCGACGTGGTTCCGCTTTATTCTGCGTCCGCATCGCGGCGGAACGGATCCGGCGGAAGCGACGCGATTCGCGACGGGCTTCAGCCAGCCGCTGTTGGTTTCGCACAACGGATCGGCGAAACAACTCAATCAACCGTTGCTGAAGCTGAGTTCGGAGGATGTTGTCGTCACTGGCTGGAAACCCAGCGATGATCACAAGGGCTGGATCATTCGTTTGTTCGGCGCGAGCGGCAAGGATCAGAAAGTGAAATTGAACTGGGGCGAGCGCGAGCCGAAGGCGGTGTTCCTCAGCAACACTTCTGAACTACCGGGAGAAAAAATCGGAAACTCCGTCAATGTTCGCGGCTTTGGTGTCGTGACCTTGCGCGCGGAATTTTGAAAGGAGTTTCTGCCATGAAATGGTTTGATCAAATGTTCCTGCACGTCAGCCGCAATTCGCTGAAAACGGGTTTGTTGCTGATGACACTGGCCGTTCCAAATGTTCGCAGCATTGCGGCGGAACCTGCATCGGCCCCGGTGCGACGTCCGAATTTTTTGTTCATCATCACCGATGATCAACGCTGGGATGCTTTGGGAGTGGTTCAAAAGGAGCAGAGGATGAACGCCCGCTGGCCGTGGTTCAAAACGCCGAACATGGATCGAATTGCGAATGAAGGCGTTCGTTTCCGTAACGCGTTTGTTGTGCATTCATTGTGTTCACCGAGCCGCGCTTCGTTCTTGACGGGGCAATACGGTTTGCTGAATGGCATCGTGGACAACAGCACGCATCTTTCCACGAACGTAGTGAATCAGGCGAAGCTGTTGCGCGATGCCGGTTATCAGACGGCGTACATCGGGAAGTTTCACATGGCTTTTCAGAAAGGCCGTCCGGGATTCGAATATGTCGCCAGCTATGTCAGTCAGGGCGAATATTATGGCAGCACATTTCTCGTGAACGGCGCCCCGGTGAAAGCCACCAACTGGATTGATGACGTGGCGACGGATTACGCGGTTGATTTCATCCGCACCAATCACACGCAGCCGTGGTTCATGATGTTGGGATTCAAAACACCGCACACACCGCGGCAGCCGCCGCCGCGCGCGAAGCATCGTTTCGAAGGCGAGTTCGTGAAACCTGCTGTGAATGCGAAGGTGATGCCGTCGTATGGCCGAGGCCAGCGCGCCTTCAAAGGCGAGGAAATCGGCAAGCCTTATGAAACCGATTCTGACAGCCGGGGAAACGATCCGTATCTGCTTGATTACTTTCGCGTGATTTCCGCGGTGGACGATGACATCGGACGCGTTCTGGACGCATTGGATGAACAGCATCTGGCCGAGGATACGGTCGTGGTTTTTGCCGGAGACAACGGTTATTTCCTCGGTGATCACGGTGGACTCGGGGACAAACGCGCAGCGTATGAAGAGAGCATGCGGATTCCATTGCTGTTGCGCTATCCACGTCTCGGCGTGCGCGGAAAATCGGTTGATGAAATGGTTTTGAACATTGATCTCGCGCCGACATTTCTTGAGCTGGCGGGAGTTTCCGTTCCGAAAGAAATGCAGGGCGCGAGCTGGGTTCCGTTGTTGAAAGGAAATGCGCGCGGATGGCGGGACGCATTCATGTTTCAATATCTGTTCGAGCGGAATCTTCCGGCCACGCCGGCGATGATTGCGGTGCGAACGCCGGAGGCGAAGTTGATTGAATATCCCGGCCATACGAACTGGACCGAGCTGTTCGATCTCCAGGCCGATCCGTATGAAATGAAAAATCTGGCGAGTGATCCGGATCACGCGGCGCTGCTCAAAAAATTGAAAGAAGAATTGGCGGCACAGAAAAAGAAATTCGGCGACCCCTTTAAAAACGGAACCGCGGCGTATTGAATGCCAATGGAGGCGTTCGAGGCGAAGTCGCAGCCGCCGTAGCGCAGATTTCCAAATCTGCTGTATCGCAGGTTTCTAACCTGAGCGGCGAAAATATTCAGACACGTTTCGAACGTTTCATGGTCTGCCGATTTGGAAATCGGCGATACGGCAGGTTTAGAAACCTGCGCTACGAGATATCGGTGGTGAAATATCAAAATGAAATCGAATAACATTTTTCGGAAGTTTCAAACGACTGCGCTGTTTGCACTGACGGTTTGCGGGACGATCGTGACGGCTGACGCCGCCGAGAAATCGCCGCTGGAACTGGTGGATCCCACCATCGGCACCACGCATTGTCGCTGGTTCTTTTTCACGCCGGGCGCGATGCCGTTCGGCATGGCCAAGCCCGGTCCTTGCACCGACGCGCATCTGGGCAATGCGCATGGCTGGGACGCCGTCGGTTACGACAGCCGCCACGATTCGATTGAAAGCTTCGTCAGCTTTCGCGAATTCCAGATTGGCGGCGTGGCGCTGATGGCAACCACCGGCGATCTGCAAACCGTTCCCGGCGATTTGAAACAACCCGATTCGGGCTACCGTTCGCGTTTTGAAAAGAAGGATCAGATTGCACAGCCGGGTTATTATTCCGTTCAGTTGAAGGACTACGGCATCCAGGCCGAACTGACCGCCACGCCGCGTGTTGCGTTTCATCGATTCACCTTTCCGAAAACAAATTCCGCGCATCTGATTTTTGATGTGGGCAATCGCCAGGGCGAAAGCGGCTCGGTGCTGGACGCTTTCGTTAAACGTTCCGGCGAACGTGAACTTGAAGGTTTCGTGGCCACGCTGCCGGCGTACGTGAAGGCGTATCAACCGGGTGCGTCGGTCAAAATGTATTTCGTTGCGCGCGTAAGCCGGACGCCGTCGCGCGTTGGAACATTTCGCGGCTCGGAAGTTTTCACGAACGAAAGCGCGATTCAAGGATCGGGCGCGGGAATGTTTCTGGATTTTGAAACGGAAGCAAACGACGCGATCGAAGTGAAACTGGGAATGTCTTACACCAGCATCGCCAACGCTCGCGCAAATCTGGAAGCGGAAGCGGCGGAACTGGATTTCGATCACGCCCGTCAGCTCGCGCAAAATCGTTGGACGGAAATGCTCGGCAGAATTCAGGTCGCAGGCGGAAAAGAAACCGATCGTGTGAAGTTTTACACCGGCCTTTATCATGCATTGCTTGGACGCGGCCTCGCCAGCGACGTGAACGGCGCGTATCCGAAGAACGATGGCAGCGTGGGGCAGATCCCGCTCGGCAAAGATGGCGCGCCGACTTACAACCACTACAACTCCGACTCCGTCTGGGGCGCGTTCTGGAATCTCACGCAACTCTGGGCGCTGGCGTATCCCGATTACTACAGCGAATTCGTTCGCTGTCATCTGGACATTTATCACGATTGCGGCTGGCTGCCCGATTCGATTGCCGCGGAAAAATTTGTTTCCGGTGTTGGAACGGATTTCACCGGTTTGATCGTGAGCAGCGCTTACGCCTGGGGCATTCGCGATTTCAATGTTCAACAGGCATTCGCCGCGGTGATGAAAAATGAAACCGGCTGGCAGAATCGGCCCGTGGGCGTCGGCAAAGCGGATCTGAAAAGCTTCGTGGATCGCGGCTATGTGCCCTTGCTTCGGCAGGTTCCGGCGTTCAGCGGTTCAACTGCGGACGGCTCGTTGTTCTCCGCGTCACACACATTGGAGTATTCATTTTCCACCTATGCCGCCGCGCAGTTTGCGAAGGCTTTGGGGAAGACCAACGAGTATCGCGAGTTGATGAATTATTCCCACGGCTGGGAAAAATTGTATGACCCGGAAACAAATTTCATTCGCCCGCGTGATCAGGATGGAAACTTCATCGCGGATTTTGATCCGCGCAAACCGTGGATCGGTTTTCAGGAAGGCAACGCGTGGCAATACACGTTCTATGTGCCGCAGGATCCCGAGGGCTTGATTCGCAAAATGGGATTGCAGACTTTCCAGGATCGGCTGGCGGATATTTTTTCGCAGGCGGAGAAAACCGAATTCGGCGGCGGCAAAAAAATTGACGCGTTTTCCGGATTGGAAAATGTTTACAACCACGGCAATCAACCGAGCCTGCACATCGCGTGGCTGTTCAATTACGCGGGCCAGCCCTGGCTCACACAGCATTGGGTGCGGCGCATCTGCGATGTGTTTTACGGAACTGACGCCGTGCATGGCTATGGTTACGGACAGGATGAAGATCAAGGACAACTCGGCGCGTGGTTTGTGCTCGCGGGAATCGGGCTGTTTGATGTTCAAGGCGGCGCGGGTGAGGAGCAGAGGATGCAGATTGCATCGCCGCTGTTTGATTCCGTGCGGATTCAACTGAGTCCCAAATACTACTCGGGAAAAATTCTGGAAATCGCAACGCAGGGTGATGTCGTCGGTCATGAATATCTGCAAAGCATTCGCTGGAACGGTCGAGAGCTGAATCAGTGTTCCATTCCCTGGACGAATCTGGTGAAGGGCGGCCGGTTGGAACTTTCTGTTGGAGCTGAACCGCGAAGAGACTGGAAATGAAAATGAAAGTTCGTGCACGGCTTGACGCCGCGACGAAGCCACAGCCGAAGTAGCGCAGACGTCCCAGTCTGCTGTATCGCAGGTTTCTAAACCTGCGGATGGAATTGTTCGGCGCGCTTCGAACGTTTCACACTCAGCCGGTTTGGAAATCGGCGATACAGCAGGTTTGGAAACCTGCGCTACAACTCGCGGGCTGCATCCGAAGGCGCGACTCCAAACCAAGCTTTCAGGCGGCCTTGAAGCCGGTCATTATAGGAACGCTATGACCGATCCGCGATTTACTTTTGAAAATCAAAAGGAGTGGGAGACCTGGCTGGATCGTAACGGAAGCTCGTCCTCCGGTGTTTGGCTTCGTCTCGCGAAGAAGGCGTCCGGGCACTCCACCGTTTCGTATGCCGAAGCAGTTGAAACGGCGCTCTGCTTTGGATGGATTGACGGACAGAAACAAACTGAGAACGAACATTTTTGGCTTCAACGTTTCACTCCGCGAACTGCCAAAAGCATCTGGTCGAAGATCAACAAAACCAAAGCGGAAACCCTGATCGCAGCCGGGCGAATGCGTCCGTCCGGACTGCGCGAGATTGATCGAGCCAAACAGGACGGCCGTTGGGAAGCCGCTTACGCTTCGCCCAGTAACTCAACAGTCCCCGAAGACTTGCAACGCGCTCTGGATGCGAATCCCAGGGCAAAGAATTTCTTTGCAACGCTGAACAGCCGAAATCGATACGCGATTCTTTTTAGAGTGCAAAATGCGAAAAAGCCCGAGACCCGCGCGCGGAAAATCGCGCAATTCGTGGAAATGTTGGGCGCTGGAAAAATGCTTCATCCCTGATCCGGTACTTCCGCGATGACCGGAGCGCGAGTCTGTGACTCGCAGCAAGGTTCGCGAATCCCCCGTTTTATTTACCTGACGACCTTGTGAAATGCCTTGCTGCTGCAGGTCACAGACCTGCGCTCCGTTCGTATTTCGGAGCTCCGCCTTTCCGCGGCCGCAACTTGACACCCGCACCATTTTCGATTCCCTCGCCCCGCAGCGAAGCGCGGGGAGAGGGCTAGGGAGAGGGGATTTGGAGCTAAAAACCTCCTCACCCCGGCCCTCTCCTCCGGCTTCGCTCGGAGGAGAGGGAGTGATCAGCCGTTTTGAATTTCGAAAGTTCAACCCGTTGTTTGGTGCGGGTGCCAAGTTGCGCCCCCTTTCCGCCGCTAATAAATTTGAACGTTTCTTGTTTTGGCGATATCAATTACGCGTGCGTCGTTTTTGGAACATCGTTCTGGTCGCGGTTGCCTTGCTTTGGCTGCCGGCAGCGGCGCACTGTCAGTTGGAAACCATCCCCGGCCTCCAGTTTCTCGCCTGCGCTTCTGACAGTTCGCCGTCCGGAAATGAAGCGTCGCATTGCGATGATACCAATTGCTGTTCCGTCGAACGTTCGCAATATCGCTCGGAAGTTTTCGATATCGCGTTGATTACCCTCGCGCCCTCGTTTTCAAACCTGCTGCTGGCCGACGCTTTGAAGTCACTGCCGGTTCCAATCGCTGGCGGAGTCCTTACCGCTGCGCCGCCGGAACTGCTTCAGCCACGGCATTTCATTTCTCGCGCGGCTCTTCCCGTCCGCGCTCCTTCGCTCGTTTCCTGATTCGTCCCGCTCGGGACTTTTTCTCCACGCGATGCCATTTGGCGCCGCGCAACTTTGGTTTTCCCTGATAGCTGAATGGTTTGAATGATCATGAAACGACAGAAATTTTATGCCTGGCCATTGCTCCTTGCGTTCACGCTGAGCCATGCGAATCCAATTTCCACGAACGGCGACGATACCCAATCTACCTTCGCAACACCGCTGACGGTGGACGCCGCGATTCGCCTGGCGTGGAATGACAATCCTGCGTTGCGCGCGCTCAGCGCCGGTGTTGCTTCCGCGCAAGGCGAAGTCGTCAGCGCTGTCACGTGGTCGAATCCAGAGGTGTCCTTCGCACCGGGTTTTGAATTGGCGCGTGATCCGTCGGGCGCACAATTCCATGGCGATTTTGGTTTGGAACAAACTTTCGAATGGCCGGGCAAACGGGCGTTGCGCCGGGCCGTCGCGGAAAAGAATGTTGCGATCCGGCAACTCGCGCTCGACGGCTTTCGCTCACAACTCGCGATTCGCGTTCGGCGAGCTTGTTTCAACCTCAACGCCACCCGCGAGATGAGCTCGCTGTTGGAACAGCGGGTGTCGCTTGCGCAACTGTTCGCCGAGGCCGCGCGAAAGAAAGTTGAAGGCGGTTTCGCTCCGGACTTCGAAGCAACCAAAGCCGAGGTGGAAATCGTTGCGGCGAAAACGCGTTTGCGCGAAGCGCGCGCGCAACACGATGCCGCACGCGTGGAATTGAATTCGCTTCTGGGCCGCGCTCCGACCGCAGCGTTGTCGCTGGCCGATGAGTTGAATCACCGGATCGATTTGCCGGATAGATCCGCCTGGATGGAAGACGCGCTGACGCGGAATCCGGCGATCAAAATTCAGGAAGCCGAAGTGGAACGGACGGGGTTGAATCTGAAATCCATCCGCCGTTCGCGTCGTCCGGATTTCACCGTGGGACCGAGTGTGGAATACACGCGGGACGAGCAGATTGTCGGCTTCGGCGTGAGCGTGCCGCTGCCTTTGTGGGATCGCAAAAAAGGCGAACTTGCCACCGCGACGGCGGAGCAGGAACGCGCTTTGGCGGGATTGGAAAGTTTGCGCCGCGAGATTCAACGCGACGTCACCATCGGGTGGCAGAATCTGATTGCCGCGCGGGAAACGCTGGCATTTTACACGCCGGAATTGCGCGCGCGATTGAAGGCTTCGCTGGATGCGGCATCGCAAAGTTATTCCGCCGGCCAGACGCCGTTGCTGCTTTTCCTTGAAGCGCAACGCACTTACTTCGACACGCAGGCGGATTATTTCAACGCGCTGCAAAAATGTTACGAAGCTCAAGCGGCGGTGGAATCAGCCGCCGGTTTTTCGCTGCAATCCTCAACCGAACGGTCACCTCGTCGCCAATGAAAGCGCTCACGAAAAATTTAATTTTCAGTCTGCTGCTGATTGCAGCTTTGACTGGTTGTGAAAAACCCGCGGCAGATGACTCGCAAGAATCGGTCCCGGAAATCGAGCGCGAGGAAAACATCGTCACGCTGACTCCAGAGAACCTGCAACACGTCACCATTCAAACCGCATCGGCGCAACCGGAACGGATGGAAGTTACGTTGAAAACAGCAGGCCGTGTCAGCGCGAATGCGAATCGCACGGCCCGAATCACGCCCACACTGGAAGGCCGTTTGGTGCAGTTCAAATTCGATTTGAACGATCGCGTCGAAGCCGGCGAAGTGGTCGCGATAGTGGAGTCGCCCGAACTTCTGGGTCGCCCGCTCGAACTCAAAGCGCCGCTGGCTGGCGTGATCATTGAACGCGCGGCGGCGATTGGAGAATTGATCGCCAAAGGTCAATCCGTCGGAACGATCAGCGATCTGCGCGAGCTATGGGTGATTGCTGAAGTGACGGAACGCGACATTGCGCGGGTGAAGCCCGGCCAGGAATCGGCGTTCACAGTGCCGGCGTATCCCGGCGAAACATTTCATGGCCAAGTCGCGCTGGTGGAAAATCACGTCGAACCGCAGTCGCGCACCGTTGAAGTTCGCATTCTGACGGACAACGCGGACGCTCGTTTGAAACCGGGAATGTTCGCGGATGTGGAAATTGTCACCGCGATTCGCGACGACGTTTTGACTGTGCCGGAAAGCGCGCTGCAAACGGACGGTGAAAAGCAGATTGTGTTCGTTGCGCTGGCGGATCGCCGCTTTGAACGGCGCGAGGTGAAGCGCGGATTGGAACGCGCCGGACGCGTGGAGATTCTGGAAGGTTTGAAACCCGGCGAAACGATTGTGACGGAGGGAAGTTTCATTCTGAAATCCGAGATGCTCAAGGATCAACTCGGCGAGGAATAAGAATATGATCCACGCAATTCTGAACTTCGCCGTGCGCCAGCGTTTGCTGGTGATTCTGGCAACGCTCGCGGTGGCGGGATTCGGCTGGCTGTCGCTGCGGCAGATTCCCATCGACGCCTTTCCGGATGTCACCAACGTGCAGGTGCAGGTGCTCGCGACGGCGGGCGGAATGTCGCCGCCCGACATGGAAAAGCTCGTGACGCGGCCCATCGAAATTGAACTCGGGGGATTGCCGCGGCTCACTGAAGTCCGATCCGTTTCCAAAATTGGCTTGAGCGTGATCACGGTGGCGTTTGAGGACGGCGTTGATGATTACTTCGCGCGGCAACTGGTGTTCGAGCGCTTGGCGGGCGTGCGCGATCAACTTCCGCCTGGAGTGGAAGTTCAGTTGGGACCGATCAGCACGGGACTCGGTGAAATTTTCCAATACACGCTGGTCAGTCAGGATGGCAAATACGACGCGACCGAGCTGCGCACGTTGCAGGATTATATCGTGCGCCCGATTCTGCGAACGGTGCCGGGCGTTACCGATGTGAATTCGTTTGGTGGATTCGTAAAGCAATATCAGGTGCTGGTTCAGCCGGATCGTTTGACAGCGCACGGCGTGACGTTGCCGGAAGTTTTTGAAGCTCTGGAACAGAACAACGCCAACGCGAGCGGGAATTTTATTGAACACGGATCGGAGCAATTCGTCGTTCGCGGACTCGGATTGATCAAGGACATCAAAGACATCGAGAACATCATTGTGGCGCGGCACGAGCACGCGTCGGTGTATGTGCGCGACGTGGCGGAAGTGCGAATCGGCGCGGAGTTGCGTCAGGGCGCGGTGACGGCGAATGGCGAAGGCGAAACCGTGGCGGGAATTGTTCTCATGCTGAAAGGCGCGAGCGGACGCGACGTGGTGAATGCGGTTAAGGAAAAATTGCCGGCGATTCAGAAAGCGCTTCCGGCGGGCGTGAAACTGGTGCCGTTCTATGATCGCACCGATCTGGTGAAGCAGGCGATTCACACCGTGACGACGGCGTTGCAGGAAGGCGCAATTTTCGTGCTGCTGGTGTTGATCATCCTGCTCGCGGATTTGCGCAGCGCGATCATTGTGGCGCTGGTGCTGCCGTTGGCGGCGTTGTTTGCGTTTATCATGATGCGGTGGCACGGCTTGAGCGCGAACTTGATGTCGCTTGGCGGACTGGCAATCGGCATCGGCATGATGGTCGATGGCGCGGTGGTGATGGTGGAAAATATTCATCGGCGTTTAAGCGAAAAACAAAACGACGCTGAACCCGTTGCGGAAAAAACTGAGCGCGTGCTCGAAGCTGCGAAGGAAGTGGGGCGGCCGATTGTGTTCGGCATGTTCATTATCATCATCGTGTTTCTGCCGCTGTTCACGCTTCAGGGATTCGAAGGAAAAATGTTCGCGCCGCTCGCGTTCACGATCGCGTTTGCGCTGCTTGGTTCGCTGATTCTCTCACTGACGTTCGTGCCGACGCTCTGCACATTTTTTCTGAAAACCGGTGTGCGCGAACATGAGCCGTTTTATTTGCGCGGCTTGAAGCGCGGTTATCTCGCGCTGCTGCAACCGGGTTTGCGGCGTCCGTGGCTGGTGATGTTTCCCGCGGTTCTCGCGCTGGCCGGAGCGGCAGCGTTAGCGCCGAGAATTGGAACGGAATTTCTGCCCACGCTGGACGAAGGCTGCGTTGGATTACAGACGTTTCGCATTCCCAGCATTTCCCTGCCGGAATCACTGGAACTTCAGGGCCGCGCTGAACGAATTCTGAAACGGTTCCCGGAAGTCGTGGATGTGGTCTCGAAAACCGGACGTGCGGACATTGCTTCGGATCCGATGGGCGTGGAAATCAGCGATGTGATTGTCACGCTCAAACCTCACGAAGAATGGACCAGCGCCAAAACCAAAGATGAGCTGGTGGAAAAAATGCGCGCGGCGATGGCGGAATTGCCGGGCGTCGCCGCGAGTTTTTCCCAGCCGATTGCGTTGCGCGTGGATGAATTGGTCAGCGGCGTGAAATCAGCCGTGGGAATCAAAATCTTTGGCGACGATCTCGCGGTGTTGAAAGAGAAAGCTGAAACGGTTGCCCGAGTGTTGGGCCAGATTCCCGGCGCGACAGATATCAACGTGGAAAAAGTCAGTGGCCTGGCTTATCTGCAGATTGAAATCGATCGCGACGAGATCGCGCGTTACGGCATCAACGTGGCCGACGTTCAGGCGGTGGTGGAAACTGCGATTGGCGGACGCGAAGCCACGAAAGTTTATGAAGGCCAGAAAGCCTTTGGCCTCGCAGTGCGTTTTCCGGAATCCGCGCGCAACAACGCGGCGACGATCCGGCAGATTTTGATCGCATCACCAGACGGCGCGCTGATTCCGCTGGGTCAACTCGCGCGGGTGGAAGTCACGGAAGGCCCCGCGCAAATCAGCCGCGAGATGGCGCAACGCCGGATCGTTGTTGAGTGCAACGTGACCGGTCGCGACATTGGCGGTTTCGTGAAAGAAGCGCAGGCCAGGATCAATGCGTCGGTGCGATTTCCGCCGGGATATTATCTCGCCTGGGGCGGTCAGTTTGAAAATCAGCAACGCGCGATGAAGCGATTCAGTCTCGTGGTGCCGGTTACGATTGGCGCGATTTTTCTGCTGCTGTTCAGTTCGTTCCATTCGGTTCGGCAGGCGTTGCTCATTCTGTTGAACATTCCGTTCGCATTGATTGGCGGCATTCTCGCGCTGGTCTTGGGCGATTTCAATTTGAGCGTCAGCGCAAGCGTGGGATTCATTGCGCTGTTTGGCGTGGCCGTGTTGAACGGAATTGTGATGGTGAGTTATTTCAACGAACTGCGGCGTGCTGGCCGATCCCTTGGCGAAGCGGTGATTCAAGGCGCGGTATTGCGACTGCGACCCGTGTTGATCACGGCCAGTGTCGCCGCGCTGGGTCTCGCGCCGATGCTGTTCGCCACCGGACCGGGCAGTGAAATCCAGAAGCCGCTGGCCGCCGTGGTCATTGGCGGGTTGGTGAGTTCCACGCTGTTGACGTTGTTTTTGCTGCCCGTGCTGTATCGCGTGCTGGAACGCGAGCCGGTCCGGGCGGCTTGAGAAAGATCGCGAAAACGGGATTTCGAACTTGCAGCAGTTATTTGGAGATGCGCGGATTCGCGCTTGAAGCAGACTGCCAGTGCGCGTAAAAACTGTTCGGTCACAAGGTCATTATTGAATTGCGGAGTTGCTCGCCGCCTGTGTGATTCAATTGATCGTAGGCTGCGTCCCGTTGCTATGTTCTTCCAACGCCAAAGCAGAAAATATATCGGTGGGCTGCTGATTATAGCCGGCTCCATCTGCCTTTTCATTGCATTCGTGTCATTTCTCTATTCTTTGCATTTTGTCCATACCGCTGCCCATGCGAATGGCAAAATTCTCCGGATGCTCGAACAAAAAGACAAAGATGAGCGAACGATCTATTATCCGGTCTTCACTTTTAGTGACGCTCAAGGTGCCGAGCATACTATTCATTCTTCATCAGGCAGTTTTCCTCCTGCGTACGAGGTCGGCGATACTGTTCCGGTCCTTTATAGTTCTACCAGCCCGACCCACGCGAAAATTGATGCGTATTTTTCAGTTTGGGGCATTTCTACGATCACCGGTATTATTGGTGGGATTGATTTGCCTGCGGGGTTGATTGTTTGGTTTTGGCCGGCTCTCGTTGGATTCTTCAGACGCAAACCACCGGTTTATGTGGTCTAAAGCGCACGGCTGTGTGAATCTTTTGTCGATTGCGAGTTGAAGGGGGTGGGCAACAAAAATGATTCCGGTTCTGTAGGTTTTTTAGTGGTCAACGATTGGCCTCCGTTAGGATTTTAATGCGTCAACGAGGTTGTGCGTAATCAGACTCCGGCCTTCTCCAGCTCTGCTTTTTGCGTTTCCGGATTGTTTCCGCTGAGCGTTTCGTGATAAGAGCCGGGCGTTCATTTCACCACGCTATGAAACGCTTCCACACATCTTTATTTCGGTTCTCTAAAAGCTTGATCGCGTTGTTCGCGATTGCGGCAATGCCGTCCAACTTTGCAGCGGCTGCGGCGGAGAAGGATTTTCATTCCTGGGCAGCTTCTCCGCCGATGGGTTGGAACAGTTGGGATTGTTTTGGCACCACGGTCACGGAGGAGCAAACCAAACAGCAGGCCGATTTCATGGCGGAAAAATTAAAGTCGCATGGATGGCAATACATCGTGGTGGACATTCAATGGTATCAGCCGACTTCCAAAGGCCACGACTACCAACCGGGCGCGAAGCTGACGATGGATGAATTCAGCCGGCTCCTTCCCGCGCCGACAAAATTTCCTTCTGCAACGAACGGCCAGGGTTTTCGTGCGCTTGCGGATTACATTCATTCCAAAGGATTGAAGTTCGGCATTCACATGATGCGCGGCATTCCGCGTCAGGCGGTGTTTCAGAATACTGCAATCAAAGGAACGAGCGCGCGCGCCGCAGACATCGCGGACACGAACAGCATTTGCGCGTGGAATCCGGACATGTTCGGCGTGGACATGAAGCGGGCCGGCGCGCAGGCATATTATGATTCGCTGTTTGAACTCGTGGCGTCGTGGGGCGTGGACTTTGTGAAGATCGACGATCTCAGCCGGCCGTACAATGCGTTTCAACGCGCGGAAACGGAAGCGATTCGCCAGGCGATTGACCGGACTGGCCGCGCGATTGTGTTCAGCACGTCACCGGGTGAAACGCCTTTGAAATACGGTTCGCACATCAGCCAGCACGCGAACATGTGGCGCATCAGCGATGATTTCTGGGATGCGTGGCCGCAATTGAAGTCGCAGTTCAAGCGGGTTCACGACTGGACGCCGTATCGCATTCCGGGCGCGTGGCCAGATGCCGACATGCTTCCGTTCGGCATCATTCGCTTCAATCACCAAACCGGTTTCACGCGGGATGAACAGATCACGGTGATGACACTGTGGTCGATGGCGCGTTCGCCATTGATGCACGGCGGCGACCTGACAAAAACGGATGATTTCACGCTGTCGCTGCTGACGAACGATGAAGTGCTCGCAGTCAATCAGCACAGCGAAAACAATCGGCAATTGTTTCGCACGGAGGATGGTTTCGTGGCGTGGATTGCGGATGTGCCGGAATCGTCAGCGAAGTATCTCGCTGTGTTTAATCTTCGGGATGCAACCAACGCACCTTCGGCGATGGTGCCGGTGAAACTGGCGGATTTGAAATTGCCGGGCGAAGTGCAGGTGCGTGACTTATGGCAGCATCGTGATCTGGAAAATGTTCGAACGGAATTTTCGCCCGAGGTGCCGAGTCACGGTGCGCGGCTGTTCCGGCTCACGCCGGTGGAGCACTGAGAGTTGGAGAATCGAAAACTCATATCGCGCCGCCTTCTGTTTCAACGAGGAGGCGGTGGATACTGTTGAAATTTGGGGATCGCCGGATCCATTAGATCCCACGGTTGAGCGTCCTCCACGAAAAAATCCATTTGCGGATGAAATCGCGTGGGATCGTCCAGGCTGCCAGCGGTCACGCCGATAAATTCTCCCGGTCGCTGATCTGATTCGGCGCCTGTAATGCGTGATCCGCAGTCCGGGCAAAAACCGCGCCGATGCATCCCGCCCGCCAGACTGGGCGTGAAGTGGTAACGCAGTTGGCCTTTTATTAAGCGAAACGCGGACGCCGAAAACAGCAGACCTGCAACACCGCCGCCGCCGGTAATCTGTTGGCAATCGCGGCAATGACATTTGAACATCATGAGCGGTTCGCCCACACACTCATAGCGAACAGCTCCGCAAAAGCAGCCGCCGGTGAAAGGAGAATTCATGGTTTGGCAAAATATTCAGCCAATTGTTCGAACGTGCCGTTCCAGCCCACGGTCATGCCGTCGTGCGCGGCGTCGAAGGTTCTCCGTTCCGCGTCCGTCGGATTCAGCGGCTGCCATTCGATAGTGAGTTCCGTTTTCCCGTTTTCTTCGCTCAATGTGGTGGTGGACAACATTTCTAAAGGCCAGGTCGCGCTGAACGGATGCCGTGTGATGCCGCCATTGGCGTCCGAAAAGGAATTCACCAGGACGATGCGCGTGGGTGCGTTGATCTCGCGATAAACAAATTTGCCCCACATCGATTTGCCATCCGGCGAGCGCAGGCAATAGTGAAATGTCCCGCCGCGACGGAAATCCATTTTCGCCAGCGGCATGGTGAAACCTTTCGGCGCGAACCATTGCATCAGTTGATTGCGTTCCGTCCACGCTTCCCAGACGCGCTCGCGCGGCGCATTGAACGCGCGCGAGATGACAAACGGTTTGACCGGCATTTCCGCAATCGGAGAAAGAGTTTGCGTGCTCATATCTGAAAACGTTTCCGTCTCTTTACGATTATTGCATGACTGAAATCATCCAGTTCACGCCGAAGCGATCCGTGAGCATTCCGAAGCGCGGAGACCAAAACGTCTTCTCCAGCGGCATCGTGACTTTTCCGCCGTCACTCAGCGCGTTGAACTTGCGATCCGCTTCCGCTTCGGTGGCGACGGAGATGGAAAGCGCGAAGCCTTCGAATTTCGGAGTAGTGGTTTCGCAGCCGTCGGAAGCCATTACAATCGTTTCGCCGACTTTGAAACTGACGTGCATGATTTTTTCCGGATCGATGCCGGGCTGGCGCATTGAGGGATCGGGGGCGTCCTTCATGCGCATCATGAGAACGACTTCGGCGCCGATGGCTTTCTTGTAAAACTCAACTGCTTCTTCGCAGCGGCCCTGGAAAAACAGATACGGTTGAACGATGGGATTTTTGGTTGTGCTCATAATTTTTTAATCAGTTTGTTGTTTGTTTCATGGATACAACGAACGAACGGACGTCTTCAGGACAGCGGGACAAAAATTTTTTCAATTATCTCCAAAAACGCGTTTGCGCAGCAGGCGCATGTCGAGCGGAATCAGCACCAGCAGCAACAACACGCAAAGTCCACACGCGGCTGCGAGATGCCAGGTCAAGGTTCCACGCAGCAGCAATCCGCGCAATCCTTCCGCGAGATGATGCAGCGGATTCAATTGCGCCAGCGACGTGAGCCACGGCACGTTGGGCAATGGGAAGTAAGTGCTGGACGCAAAACCGATGGGCATGATCACCAGAAAAAACGGCAGGCTCATGTGATCCATGCTCGGAAGAATCGCGGTGAAGAAAAGGCCAATGGCAGAAAAGCTGAGCGCCGCGAGAAACAGCAGCGGAATCGCCGCCGGCAGCCAAAGCCAATGCAACGTCAGCTTGCCCGCGAAACCGAATCCCGCGAGCACCACGCAAACCAGAATCGCGTAAGTGGTCGCCAGTGTCGCAGCCCACAAAGCTTCGCCCCAGACGACGTGTTCCAGCCGCACTTGCGTCGTGAGTTGGCCTTCCCACGATTTCTGAAAGTGCATGCGAATGTAGGCGGCGAAGAGCGATTGGAAAAATGACGACATGAACGCTGTATAGGCGAGAATGCCGGGCGCGAGATAATGCAGATAATCAATTGGCGCGCCGGACCAGGTGAGCGAACCGATTTGGCGTCCCAGTCCAACACCGAATGCGAGCAGCATGATCAGCGGTTCGCAAACGGGCGGCAGCGTGGCGGTGTACCAGTTGCGAAGATGGACGCGCAAATGGCGTCCGAGAATTGCGCGGCTTTGCCAGGCGAAAAAAGGCAGGTAGGGATTCATTCTGAAATCGGCATTCATTACTTCGTTCCTTCGGAAGCCAACGCGAGAAAAAGATCATCGAGCGTTGGCGGGCGGACTTCATAGCGCAGCTCTGGAAAAGCGGCAACGAACGCCGCCAGTCCCGGCGCGTTCAATGCCACATGCCATTCGGCAAGAATTTGCGCGGGACGATCACCGCGGGTTCTCAACCAGTCAATCACCTGCAATACCTGCGGCAAATGCGCAGAGAGCAGCACCACATGTTCGCCCACAACATCACCGAGCACCGCGCGGGGCAATCCTTCGGCACGCACTTTGCCGGATTGCAGAACGAGCAATCGATCCGACAGCCGCTCCGCTTCATCCATGTAATGCGTGGTCAGAATCACCGCCATTCCTTCGGCGCGCAGGCTGTTGATCAATTCCCAAACGGCGACCCGTGCCTGCGGATCAAGGCCGGTGGTGGGTTCATCGAGAAACACGACGCGCGGCCGATGCACAACCGCGCGGGCGATCATCAATCGGCGTTTGTAACCACCCGAAAGCGTCTCCGGTTTTTTGTCTGCAAAAGGCGCGAGACCGAAACGCTCGATCAATTCGTCAATGCGTTTCGAAAGATCCGGTTGCGGCGGACGATAGTAACGACCGGTTTGAACCAGATTGCCACGCACGGTGAATTCGCTGTCGAAAGTATCGTCCTGCGTGCAGACGCCGAGCGCGCGGCGAGCACGATCACCGTCCGTGGCGAGATCGTGTTCCGCAATGCGAATCTGTCCGGCGTCCGGTCGAAGAAAGCCGTAACACATCCGCAGCGTGGTGGTTTTGCCCGCGCCGTTTGGGCCCAGCAATCCCAGCACTTCGCCAGCGCGGCACGTGAGGCTGATGCCGTCCACGACGCGCTTGCCGCCGAGCGATTTTTCCAATCCGGTTGCGGCGAGCAACACATCACCAGCAGTCGATTGCTTCGATTCAATTACCATTTCAAAAAGTCTTTCATTGATGCGTTTGCAAACTGTTCCGCGCGTGAAGTGGCGCGGACATTTCGCCAGTACATTTCACTGGCGAAGTATCACCAACGCACGGGCGGGACGCCCATGCCACGATTGGGTGAGGTGATTGCCGGAAATCAATTTCAGATCAGGAACCCGGGATCAATGACGATTAAAAAAAAATTTGCCGGACTCCGGAAAGTTCCAACAAAAGAAAACTTCTGATCCGCGACAGTGTGTTCGCGGATCAGAAGCCTGGAGGATTCGAGAATCTCTTGATCAATGATTGGCCAGCTCGGCTTCGGTGCGAAGCTGCTCGACCATCGGACATTCGCCGGCGACGGGACGCACTTCGACGCGAATGCCGTAGGGCAATCCGGGACATTGCTGCGCGATGGAAGTGGCTTCATCGAGCGAGCCGACTTTCAGCAGGAAGTAGCCGCCGATGGATTCCTTGGATTCCGCGAACGGGCCGTCGGCAACCACGCGATTTTTGCCGGAGACAATTTTGCCCTCGCGTTCCAGCGGATTTCCCGCGACGCATTTGCCTTCTTCCTTCAATTGTTTGAACCACGCCATCCACTGGTCGCCGACCTGTTGCATTTGTTCGGGTGAAAGGCCTTTGTACCAGTCCGTGCCGCGGAAGATCAGCATGTAGCCGTTGTTTGATTGTGTGCTCATAATTTTATTTTTTTGGTGAAACCGTTGCTGGTTTCGAGAGTAAGACGAACGAGCGAATCCGTTCAGGACAATTTTTTATCCGAATCTTCGGCAGTGAAAAAGAATCAACCACGGATGAACACGGATAAACAGGATGGGCGGCGGATTCCCCGGCGTAGCGCAGGTTTCCAAACCTGCTGTGTCGCCGATTTCTAAATCGGCTGAGCGTGAAACGTTCGAAGCGCATTAGAAGATTCCCTCGGCGCAGGTTAAGACACCTGCGATACAGCGGACTTCAAAGTCGGCGCTACTTTGCTTTCTGCATCCGTGTTCATTCGTGTTCATCCGTGGTTAAAATTTTCTTTGAACCACGTGAATCCTCAGGAACTGGCGCGTGTCATTTCCTGAAGTAAAGCGTCCAACTTCTTTTCCTGCGGACGCAGCGCGGCGAAATAGCGGAGCGCGATTCCAACAGCGCCGACCAACAGCGCGATTCCGAAGAACGCAGCCATGGAGATCAGTTCGCGTTCAGAAACTTTTCCAACCTGATGCAACTGTCGCAGGGTCACGGCGAGAATCGGAATCACAATCACGTACAAAACGCCGACTCGTTTGAGACGCGATTGGCTGCTGCGATTGGAAGCCAGCGCCGCGCGGAACGCATCGAGCACTGACATTTCGCCGGATTTCGTCGCCGACGATTTCAGGTGTTGCCGCAGAAAATGAATCGCAAACGCCCACGGAACAATCAGCAACGGAAACAATCCCCATTCCTGCGCGGGCTGAATTTTGCCCAGCGTCAGCGTGCGAATCGCCAATGCAGTGACCAGCGTGAGCGCGGCAAATGTGTTCGCCAGCCAGACGTTTTGGAAATGGCGGCGGCGATTCATCTGGCGCGTGAAGCGTTCCGCCAACTGGCGTTGTTGTTCGGTGGGCAGATTGTTGGCGGGCGAGTTCCAGGCATTTTGCATTTCATCGAAGCTCATTTTTATTTTCCTTTCAGGGTTTGGGCGAGTTGTGTTTTTGCGCGATTGATACGGACGCCGACATTGTTTTCCGAAATTCCCAGCACCTCCGCCATTTCGCGATAGCTCAATCCGTCCAGCGCCAGCAGCATCAGTGAGCGATCCGGCGGCTTGAGCTGGCGAATGGCCGAATAGAGTTGGACGAGACGCTCGTCCGTGAGTGAATCCGCAGCCGCAGCCGAATCGTCCGGAGCGAACGCGCTCAGTTGTTCGATCCGGCGGCGATAATTTTTCTCGGTGCGAATCCAGAGCAGAGCGGCGTTGTGGCAAACGCGATAAAGATACGTCGAAGCTTTGGCCTGGCCGCGAAAGGCGGGAATGGATTTCCAGACCGCCAGCAGGATTTCCTGCAACAGGTCGTTGCGATCATCGCCCGTCGCGAAACCGTTCACCACGCGATATAAAATCCCGGAATGATCACGTGTCCATTCGGCAAACCGCTGCTGTTGTTCGGAGGTATTCACAGGTTTTCTGAATCATAGGAAGCAGCATGCGGGATTTTATTACAGAAAATTAAAGCGACGGCGCGAGCGTTGCGCCCGTGTGTTTGCGGGAGCGAAAACCAAACAACCGGCGTATCGGCGCGAGGGCTCGTGCTCTTGCGGTTTGAAGAGCAAAAAGAGCGGCGGTTTTTCAACCGCCGCTCTTTGTGTTCTGCATCAGGATGATTTCGCCAGGCGTACCAGGGTTTCGCGCAGGCGCCGGATTTTATCATGCGTGCGCTGTCCCGCAGACTTCAAAACGGCCGGCAGATGTTCGTCGGATTGAAGGCACGGGACAATGGCCGCCATGAGCGGATGTCCGGCCAGGAATTTCCGCGCCTCGGTTTCAGTCGCCAGACTAAACAGGGCGCCGTAAAACCAGGGCTTCGGATCTTCCATCGGTTCAATGCTGTGAACGAGCCGATGCGCCAATCGACACGAACGTTCCAACCGCGGCGGATCAACTTTTTCCAAATGATCCAGGTACGCGGAGAGCGAATGGTCGAGGCCGCGATGGACAATCCAGCGTCCGTTCACACGCCGCACCCATTCCAGATGATCGATGCGTTTTTTCGCCTCGAGTGTCATGACGCCACCGGCGTAGCGGCCGGCGTGGACGCCTGCGCGATCAAGCGTCGAATCCGAACCTTGATCGTGCCGGTGGGCACGGGCCATTTGAATTCGTCACCTTCGCGGAAGCCCAGCATGCCGGTGCCGAGCGGCGCCAGCACGGAAATGCGTCCCTGGCTGGCATCCGCTTCGTGCGGGAGCACCAGCGTGTAGGTGGAAATCTCGTTGTCCTCGAGATCTTCCAGTTCCACGGTGGAACCCAGCGCGACCACGTCTGACGGCATTTCTTCGGGTGGAAGAATGCGGGCGCGATCCAGTTCGCCGGCGAGGCGCTGGAGGTTTTCGGCTTCGGCGGCATTGGCGGAACGGCGCGTGTCCAAAAGGCTGCGGATGCGGCGTTCGTCACGGTCACTGATAATGATTTTTTGTTTCATGTGATTACTTTGTTGATGGTGGAAAATGAAACGGCGCGTGAAATCGCGTCGTCGTTGAAAAACAAGAAGAGGATCGGGAGCCGCGCCTGCGCAGAGATTGCGAGGGCTAGCTCCCGGAATACCGGTAGGCCGATAACCGGTTCAAGACCGTGGACACAAACAACGGCGAAAGAGAAATCTCTTCCCGTAAGCGAATTGCGTTGTTTTTTTGCACGATCATTGCGGGCAATTTAGCAGATTTTTCGATTGAAGCAAACGGGATGATGACTTTTGTCACGACTTTTTTTGCGGGGGAAAACGCAATCACGCATCGCTCAACCAAGAACCAGTTCCGGAAATCGGCAGTTGTCACAAACGGCGTTGGAATGATCGCAGAAATCGCGCGTGATCTGAATCAGGCCCTGCTGTTCTGCCGCGGTTTTCAACGAATGTTTTGAACGTCCACCGAGCAGACGCTGGCGGCCCAGGCGCAGAACGGAATTGTCTTCGGCGGCGGGCCAGACGTCGAAGCGATGTTGAATCGAGTTTTGCAGCGCCAGATTTTTTCCTTCCATCGCCCGCACCCAAAGCCAGGGGAGAATTACATTCACCGCGAGATCCGTGACTCGCGCCGCGCCGAGCAGCGGCTGAGGTTTTTCCAATCGCGGCGAGCGAATCGTCCAATGCCAGGACCAGAATTCGTCCGGCTCGATCTGCAGGAGTTCAAGCAATGAAGAAGCGAGGCGATCATCGGAAAGCTCCTTCGCGCACCAGCGTTCCAGTTTTTCCGGCAGCGTTCCCGAAGCCAGCCAATGCGCTGCGAGCGCAAGCCGGCGTTGCGGATGATTCGCGGGGCGTTGTCCATGAAACCGCCAGAGTGAACGCGGCAAAGCGCATTCGGAGAATTCCTCGCGTTCACGCCACCATTGATCCCAAACGCTCCGGAGATATCCGTCTGCCGCCGATTGCGAGCGCGTCAGTTCCGGCGGCAACAATCCGCTGATGCCGAGCAATCGCGCCTGCAACGCATCCGGAGACAACCGTGATTTCGACCAGCTTTCGCGCTGCTCGGCCAGGCATTGCATCGGCCACGTATTGTGTTTGTAACCGAGCGCGCGAAAGATTCCTTCCCACAACGTTTGTTCCCAGCCGACCTGCCGTGCACGGGCCTGAAGTTGAAATGCTTTTGATCGAAAACGGATTTGCCCCGCATCGCGCAACAGGGTGGAAATCTGTTCCGCCGGCCAATGTTTCAGCGGGGCGCAGCAGCGTCCGCGCAGTTCGTCGGGCCAGGTTTCAGACGCTTCGGAGTTGAGCCAGAAACCGAGATCGCTGAGCGACGCGTCCAAGCGATCACCCACCGCAATCGCCGGTGGAGCAGTGCGAACTGGTTGATCCGCATTCCAGACAACGTGCAGAATTACGTTCGTAAAAGCTGGATTGCGATCGTGTCCATGCGCGTGCCAGCCGTTCAACTGCAGATCCACTTCAACATCGCCCGACAGGGGTGGGGCGCTGCCAAATTGAATGACTGCACCATGAAAATCCGGTCCGCCTTCTCGATTCAGAAAACCGGGATGCAGAATGCGCACCGGCCGACCATCGAGTGTTTTCAATCCATCGCGCCGCAAACGCTGATGTTGCCAGATCGCCTGGAGCAAAGATTCGGGAGGAATTTCGTCGGCTTCGCGGAACAGCAGAACGCTTCCGCTGTGCAATCGCCATTGCGCGTAGGAATTGTCGGGAACAGGAAACACCTTGCCGCGTTTTGTGCCGTTTGCGTGGGTCGAAGTCAAGCCGGGGATTGGGTGATCGTATCGGGGCCAGACTTTCAAAAACGGCGTCGCTGCATAAAAGACTGTTACCTTTTTTCGGCGGCGTAGATATATCAGCGAGATGCTGAATGACGACTTGAGCCTGTTGCGTGATTACGCCCGGAACCATTCCGACGAAGCGTTCGCCGGGTTGGTGTCGCGTCATGTTAATCTGGTTTATTCCGTCGCGCTGCGGCAAGTGAACGATCCGCATCTGGCCGAAGAAGTCACCCAGGCTGTTTTCATAATCCTCGCGCGCAAAGCGAATTCGATTGGAAGCCACACAATTCTCTCCGGCTGGCTGTGTCGCACGGCGCGATACGCAGCCGCCAACGCGTTGAAAATTCAAATGCGCCGACAACGCCGCGAACAGGAGGCGCACATGCAATCACAATTGGAGCAAATGCCGGACGATGCAGGTCGCAGCGAAGGCGAAATCAAAACGTGGAATCAGATCGCGCCGCTGCTGGATGGCGCGTTGGAGAAACTCGGGCGCAAGGATCACGATGCAGTGGTGCTGAGATTTTTTGAAAACCGGAATTTCCGCGAAGTCGGCGTGGCTCTGGGGGCGAGCGAGGCCGCCGCGAAAATGCGGGTGAATCGCGCGCTGGAAAAGTTGCGGAAATTTTTCACGAAGCGCGGCGTTGTTTCGACCACTGCGATTTTAGCGGGAGCGATTTCTGCAAACTCGGTTCAAGCGGCGCCAGTGGCGTTGACGCAAACGGTGAGCGCAATGGCATTGGCGAAAGGCGCGGCAGTGGGCAGTTCAACCTTAATCATCATCAAAGGAGCATTGAAAGTTATGGCGTGGACAAAAGCGAAGACGGCTCTCGTGGTTGGGATTGCCATCGTAGCGGCGACCGGGACGACCACGGTGATCATCAAGGAAACAGCATCAGTCCGAGGTGATTCGATCTATGAAGAAATATTCCGGAATCCTAACAGCAATAGCACGGATAAGCTGGAGCAAGCGCAGCCGACCTTGATCGTTCGTCCGACTCGTTATCCCAATAAAGGGCAGGGAATTTGGACAACCAGCGGGAAAGGAGTCTTTGTGGGTGTAACAATGCAGCATTTGATTGCCTGGGCGTATGGAATATCTCTGTCACGGGAAATTTCGCCGTCCGATATTCCGACCGGGGAATTTGACTATTTGGCGACCTTGCCGAACCATCAAATGGATGCGCTGCGGGAAGAACTTAAAAAACAGTTTGGGCTGGTTGCCCATCGGGAAGTTCGCCCGGCGGATGTGTTGATTTTAAAAGTCCGCGATGGCGCACGATTGAATTCGTTTCGCACGAAAGGAGGATCGTTCGCGTGCTACGGAACTGGGGAAGGAAATATTCAATTTCGATATTTCACAAATGCACCGCTTTCATTTTTGGCTGAGCAACTGGTTGAGGGGTATTTCGAAAAACCGTGCGTGGTTCAGACTGATGCAAAGGCAAAATACGATTTTTGTATTCGATGGGAAGAACCGCAGGACAAAAATCCATATGACCGCCGAAAAGCATTGCAGTCGGTGATTGAGGAACACATCAATCAACTTGGACTCGAACTCGTTCCCGCCAATATGCCCATTGAAATGCTGGTGGTGGAAAAGGAGAAATAACGTCTTACGAATCTCTTCCCGTTTCGAAGGCGATTTGGACAGAAGACTGCGGCTTCATGACCTTTGTTTCCTTTTGTTCTCCCGGTCAGGAGCTTCTGTGAATCAGCCGTAGCGATACGGTTTTTCCATCGGAAACGTGTTGGGCAGATGACGCACTTCGTGAACTTCGCCATCGCGAAGGAGCACTTCGACAATGTCGAACCGGATTTTCACGGCGGGGTTTTTCAGCAGGCGAAGGTAATCCAAAGCCGTCTGGCAAAGCAGCCGGCGTTTGCGCGCGTTCACCGCGGCGGCGGGTCGAACCCAATCTTCGGACGAGCGCGTTTTAACTTCGACGAACACCAGGCAATCGCCCTCGCGAAAGATCAGGTCCACTTCGCCGCGATCAGATCGGAAGTTGGCAGTGAGAAATTTCAGGCCCTGACGTTGAAGCTGCTTCTTCGCGGCGTGTTCGCCGAGTTCACCGTGAATGAGATGACGCGGTTTTTCGGATCGACCGAGCCAGCGTTTGAGTTGCAACACCAGACTCATGATCGTGGAATTCGTTACGCGGAAGCGCTGGCTTCGCCGGTTTGAGCATCGAACAAATCCAGCGGCGTTGCCGTGGGCCGGAACGGCGCAAAACTTCGCCGATGAATCGGGCACGCGCCGAGTTGTTGAATCGCGGCGTAATGTTTTGGCGTGGCGTAACCTTTGTGCTCGGCGAAACCGTAGCCGGGGAATTGCCGGTCGTAATCGCGCATCAGGCGATCGCGCGTGACCTTCGCCAGCACACTGGCCGCGGCGATGGAATAACTTTTGGCGTCGCCCTGAACCAGCGCAGTTTGAGGATACGGCAGCCACTTGATTTTCAGTCCGTCCACGAGCACGTGTTCCGGACGCGGTTGAATCTGATCGAGCGCGAGATTCATGGCGCGCCACGCGGCCTGCCGGATGTTGATCTGATCGATCATTTCCACTTCGACCGTGCTGATCGCGTAACGGATTTCCGGATGTGACGTGAGAACTTGAAAAAACTTTTCGCGCTGTTCTTCGGAAAGTTGTTTGGAATCATTCAGGCCGCGAAGTTTTGAGCAAAGCCCCGCTTCCAGCCAGCTTGCGGGAAAGACAACTGCAGCCGCGACCACCGGCCCGGCGAGCGGACCGCAGCCCGCTTCATCCACGCCCGCGACGAGAGCAGAGCCTTTTTGCCAAAGCTCGCGTTCGTACGACAGCCGGTTCCAGAATTTTGCGCCCATGCGATTTTTCTGAAACTACGATGGCGGGACCGCTGGTGGCGGGCAATGCAAACTTGTTGGAATTGTTCACAAAACCGGCGCGATCTTTTTTTTCGCCGATCAAACGCGACCGGTTTTCAACTGTTCAAAACCTTCAGCGCCTTTTTTGCGTCGCTGACGCGCAGGATCATCAGACCCTTTTTTGCATTGGGCGGCGTGGCGCAATAGGCGTATTCAATATTCACTTTTCCTGCCGCGAGCTTGTGCGCGATGCGCGCGAGCGAACCGGGTTTGTTGTCGCCGCTGACCATCAGCACATCGTCCTCCACAACTAAAGTCCCGTGTTCTTCGAACAGTTCCATCGCCTTGCGATAATTATCCACGACCAGCCGGATGACGCTGTGATCGATGGTGTCGCTGGTCGAAATCGCGTAAATGTTTACTTTTGCTTCGGAAAGCGCATCGGCGAGACGCGCGAGGGTGCCAGGACGATTATCGAGGAAGAGGGCAAGTTGCTTGGTGATTTGCATAATTCGAGTCGTTGAATGTGATTCGCTCGGTGGCCGCGCGAAACTAGCACGCGCGCCGGGACCGGGCCAATGGTTTTCACGCTGTGCTCTTGCCAATCCACTTGGCGCTTGGCACTCGAAAGCAGAAACGTATCATCTGCGCCATGCCAAACGAAACCGTGTTGCAGCTTGATTTGCCGGGAATCAAAAAAGTCAAAAGCGGCAAAGTCCGCGAAATTTTTGATCTCGGAGATGCGCTTTTACTCGTCGCGAGTGACCGTCTGTCCGCCTTCGATGTTGTTCTGCCCAATGGCATTCCGCGCAAAGGCGAAGTGCTGACGCAGATTTCTCATTTCTGGTTCGAAAAGTTTTCGGGCCTGGTTCCAAATCATCTGCTGGCCAAAGCCAATGATCCGTTGCCGGCGAATCTTCAACCGTTCGCCGACAAATTGTCCGGCCGCAGCATGATTGTGAAAAAAGCCAAACCGCTGGCGATTGAATGCATCGTGCGCGGTTATCTGTCCGGCTCGGGATTGAAGGAATACAAGAAATCAGAAACCGTCTGCGGCATCAAACTGCCGCCCGGATTGGCGGAATCCGCGGAATTGCCGGAACCGATTTTTACACCGTCCACCAAGGCGGAAGCGGGACACGACGAAAATATTTCGTTCGAAGAAGCGAAGAAAATTGTCGGCGATGCGCTGGCCACGGAAGCGCGCGATCTGAGCCTGAAGATTTACAAGGCCGGACGGGATTATGCGCGGCAGCGTGGAATCATCATCGCGGACACGAAATTCGAGTTCGGAATTTTTGACGGGCAATTGATTTTGATCGACGAAGTGTTGACGCCGGATTCATCGCGGTTCTGGCCGGCAGATCAATACGTTCCGGGCAAAAGCCAGCCGAGCTTCGACAAGCAATTCGTGCGCGATTACCTGGAGACGCTCACGTGGGACAAGACGCCGCCCGGACCGGTTTTGCCGGATGATGTGGTGGCGAAAACTTCCGCAAAATATCTGGAAGCTTACGAGAAGTTGACGGGTAAAAAACTTTGAGAAATTATACTGGATGCAGGCAGGTTGTTCATTGGAAATCGGCTTTGTGATGAGTGTTGATAATGAGTGGTTTTTATTAGCCAACGCTGTCACTCAGAGTAAAGTTTGAGTCATGAGCGTGGAAGAAATCGAAGCAGGCTTGTTAAAGCTTCCGCTGACGGAACGTCGGCGTTTTTTAAATTGGGTATTCGAGCATGAAGACCGTTTGATCGGTCCCAATGTAGATACAATTCACCCGGAGGTGCAGGCCGAAATTCTCAAACGTCGGGAGGAAGCGCTGACCGATCCCGGAAAGCTGGCAACATGGGAATCTGCTTTTCCCCGGATGAAGCAGCAGTTTGATGAACTACGCCGTAAAAATCCTCTCGCCCGCTGAAGCCGACGTGGTTGAGGCCGCGTTGTGGTATGAAGCGCAGGTGAGTGGATTGGGAGCGGAGTTTATGAACAAGGTCGATGCGGCAGTCCAACGTCTGGGACTCAATCCGGAAATTCATCAGGTTCGATTCGCGGATGTGCGGCGTGCGCCGGTTGATCGATTCAAAGCATACGGTATTCACTATATTATCCGCGCCTCCGAAGTCTGGGTGATCAGTGTCCATCATGGACGCCGTCATCCGCGTTGGCTGCATGATCGTCGGTGCAAACTCGGCGAATGATCCTGATGAATGTGTAATTGGCGGCCTGAAACGCGCGATCACGAACGCTGGGCGATTCTCGCTGATGGCGGACACAAGCAGTGATTTTCACGTGCAAACGCCGTTCTGCGGCTTAAGCTAGGCGTATGAGTGTCGAACAATTGGAATCGGCGCTGCGCAGCCTCTCGCAGGCTGAGCGGCGGAGATTTGCCGAATGGTTTGATACGCATCGGCGCGAATTGATTGGCGAGTCGGAAGTCCAACCAGCCGTGCGCGATGAACTGGAATTGCGTTTGAAAGAGGCCCAGGAGCATCCCGAACGTTTGCAGCCATTTAAGGAGGAGGACGTCAGCAGAATGTTTGAAGAAATCGCTCATGCGCGCGCTCAAAAGGCATCCGCTGGTAAAGGCTGATTTGCAGCATGCCTACAATTGGTATGAGGACGAATGTCCCGGGCTGGGCGAACAATTTCGGGCAGAATTTCTCCAAGCCTACAGAAAGTTAATCAAAAGCCCGCTACTTTATGCCGTTCGCTTCGTGGAAATTCGGCGGATGAATCTGGATCGCTTTCCTTACGGGATTTTTTATCGCGTTGATCAGGATGAAATCTGCATTCTGGCCATTCTTCATGGCAGCCGGGAAGATCGAACTGTGCTGGCGGAACGACGAAGAACTTTTCAGAACGAATAACTTTCGTGCAAAACCTCGTCGAAGATTTCCTGCAATATCTCCGCCACGAACGCGGCCAATCGGAGAATACTGCGCGCACGTACGCGGCATTGCTGGGAAACTTTGTGATTTGGGCGGAACAGCAGGGAATTCAAAGCTGGAACGACGTGGACCTGAAACAGCTCATGGCATTTCTTCAGCACGAACGTCACCGCGCATTGAAGGATGAGCCGCCGGAATCTTTGAAACGCTTGAGCGGCGAAAGTGTTTACCTCGAAATCGCGGCGTTGCGAGCGTTTTATCGATTCGCGGAAAACGAAAAGTTGTTGCCGGAAAATGTGGCGGAAAATCTTTCGCTGCCGCGCCGCTGGAAACGCTTGCCCAAAGCGCTTTCGAATTCTGAAATCGATCAGTTGTTGAAATCTGAACCGCAGCCGACGCCGATGCATTTATGCGATCAGGCGATTCTCGAACTCGCCTACGCGTCCGGTCTGCGCCTGAGCGAATTGAGAAATCTGCGCCTGGAACAACTGCATCTCGAGGCGGGATTCATCAATGTGATCGGCAAAGGAAACAAGGAACGCGTAGTGCCGGTGGGAACGAAAGCCGTGGAAGCGTTGGATCGCTATCTCGCTTCAGGCCGGCCGGAACAGGTCACGCAGCGTTCACCGGCAAATGTTTTTCTCACGGCTCGCGGAACTCCGTTTGCGGCGGTCACGCTTTGGAAACGCATCAAGGATCGTGTGAAACGCGCGGGCATTGAACGCAACATTACGCCGCACATGTTGCGACACAGCTTCGCGACGCATCTGCTGGAACACGGCGCGGATTTGCGCGTGATCCAGGAACTGCTGGGGCATGCGAACATCAGCACGACGGAAATTTACACGCACGTCACCGGAAATCGTTTGCGCGATGTGCATCGGAGATTTCATCCACGCCCGTAAACTCGCTTCCTCAGCGAATCGCGGATGGCTCAAGTTGTCGCGGGCGTGCGTCGTCCGAAAGCATTCTTCAACCACGTCCAGGCTGCGCGCAGCGTGACATCGCGAATTCCATCCAGGCCGTAAATTGAAACCAGTTCAGCTTCATGACCGCGATAGCGCGGCGGCAGCAGGAAAATGGTTTTTGCCTGTTGTTCGCCTTCGATGCGGACCAGTTCAGAATAAAACAATCCGCGCGCGGCTTCGTATCGGCCGGGCGGAAGAATCAAAGTGCGCTCGGGCAGAATCAGCCACGGACGATAATCGAGTTCAAGATTTCCCTGGCCATTGCGTTTGAGCCGGCCGTAGGTGCGCGCAGGAACGGAATCGATTTTGCGAGCGAGAAACATTTTGTTTTCGGTTGGTGCAGGAACAAATCTTCGGCTTCGTCGCGTGATAAAATCCCAGATGAACGATAGTCCGAAATGCGAAAGCCGGAACGACCAGCCCGCAATCAGATACGCAAAGAGGATCACGATCAAAGCCCAGATCGCGCCGATCCAGGGATTTGCCCAGGCGGTGAGCGCGACGCTGGCGAGCACAGTCCCGCGAAACAATTTCAAAGCGGTATCCACGAGGGAAAAAGGACTGAGCAGGATCAGAATGTTGACGGCATTGGACGCGAGAAAAACGATGAAGAAAATCAGCATTCCCAGCGCGGTGGCGACGATCTGAAAAAGCGGCGAGGGATCAACCACGGCAAAACCCAACGCGTTCAGCGATGCTCCATCGCCCGAGCTATTTTGAAACATGGAAATCGCCAGCGGAACGAAAGCTCCGGTAGCGACCAGTCCACTGATTTTGTGTTCAATGCTTTCGGCGACGTCGAAGGGCTTTTTCAGAAACGCGGGCAAAGCGGCTCCGGCGGTATCTTTTACAAAGCACAGGGCCACCAGAAAAAGCGCGGGTCCCCAGAACCAGGGATTGGCATACCAATGGAGTTCAGCTTTTTGGTCGGGAGTCTTCGCGTGGAAATATTGCCATGCGCCCACGGCTCCCACGCCAAACAACGGTGAAATGGCGACACCGGTGATCAGCGAAAGTGTTTGTGCGAGTTCGCGTCCGGGCGGAGGAGTGGTGGATTTGGAAACCGTCGCCGCTGGCGAGTGCAACGTTCCGAGGCAGAGAACCAGCAGCAGGACCAGGATCGCTCGGGATTTCATCGCTAAAAGCTGACGCAAGCTGAAGAACTGTAAAGCGACTTTTCGATGATTTCCTTGAACGGAAGAATTTTGGTTTTTGCGGATTCGTGATTGAACAGAAGGTAACGACTGCAAAGAAGATCAGCTTGTGCGGGATCGACAGCGGTCGATAAAATCAGGCACCGTCATTTGTATTCGTGGGAGGCTTTGTGATCTTCGTTTCCTTCTGTGATTTAGCTTCAGCAGGACGAAACCAGCCCACGGGAAAGGCCCCATCAGATTTTATCAGAAAACTTTTGCAATTTATAAAGACACTGTTAGAAACATCTCTGTCGGTCGTCGGGGCCGACAATAATCTTAAATTTGTTGAACGAAATCCGCGTAGGCCCGTCGGTTCCTCACGACCAAAAGTTAGCGGACAATATCGTGATGGAATGAACGCGCCTATTTTTTTTGCGGCTGCCGGATCCAAAGCCGGCGAGTTTGAACTGGTTTACATCTGGAACCAGGCGACCCTGGAAGCCCGGGTCATCATCCTTTTTCTCGCTGTCTTCTCCATCATGGCCTGGTCCGTGATGATCTCAAAAGCCATCCAGATGCGGCGGGCCAAAAAGCTGAATCACTTTTTCTCCGCTGAATTCCATTCCCAGAAATCCGTCCTTGATATCTTCGACCGTCAGGTGAAGGCGGAAGGTTGTCCGCTGTTCATGGTGTACCAGGCGGGCAGTGTGGAATTGGATACGCGATTGAAAACTCCCGAAGGTTTGCGCAAACGCTTCGTGTCTTTGAAAGGCATGGAACACGTGAAACGCAGCCTGGAAAATCGCGTCGCGCAGGAATCTCTGAAACTGGAATCCGGTTTGATCCTGCTCGCGATTGCGGTCAGTGGCGGACCGTTTCTCGGTTTGCTCGGAACCGTCTGGGGCGTGATGAGCACGTTCGGTCATATCGCTCAGCAAGGCAGCGCGACTTTGACCGCGATGGCGCCGGGCGTGGCGGCGGCGTTGATCACGACGGTGGCTGGACTGCTGGTCGCGATTCCTTCGATGTTCGGTTACAATTGGCTGGTACATAATCTGCGCGTGCTGACGGTGGAGTTGGACAACTTTGCGCAGGAACTGATTTCCAAGATGGAGACTGAGTATTTGAACGAAGAATGAGGCGCTTTTCCCAACGCAGTCATTTGGTGACGCTCAGCGAGATCAACATCACGCCGCTGCTGGATCTGGCGTTTGTTTTGCTGATCATTTTTATCATCACGACGCCGTTGTTGGAAAAGGGCATCGATCTTAAGTTGCCGAAGGCGACCGGATCGACGGATCAGAAAATTGATCAGAAAGACAAGCGCGTCGTGGAAATTGATCCGCGCGGGAATTATGCGATCAACAAACGGTTCATGCCATTGAATCAACTGGTCGCGCAGCTCGCGCAGGATTTTAAGTATAATCCGAACCTCGTGATTTTTATCCGGGCGGATGAAAACAGTAAGATGAAAGACTTTGTGGCTTTGACGGATGCCTGCACGCAGAACGGGATTTCGCGATATTCCATCCGCACCGAGCCGCCGGATCGACGATGAATCGACTGCAAAAAAAATGCATGATTGCGGCAACAGGATTTCACCTGTTGCTCGTGCTGCTGTTGCTGGTGGGCCCCGGATTTTTCACGCGGGAAAACACGGTGCCGGACGCGCCGGTGCTGACGTTTATTCCGTATCAGACAACCGATCAGAATATTTCCGGCGGCGGGAATAAAAATGGTGGAAGTCCTCCGCCGGCTCCCGCCCCCGCACCAAAACCGGAACCGGTTGTTACACCCCCGACTGTTCAACCGGAACATCGGGTAGAAGCACCTGCACCTAAACCGGAGCCAAAGCCCGAACCGAAGCCGACACCCAAACCTGAGCCTGCGCCGGTGAAAGAAGTTTCCAAGCCGAAGGATGACGATTCTTTCACAGAAAAAGTCAGCACGAAGCCGAAACATTCGAAGCCGAAGGTCAGCACCGAGATCGTCAAACGCAGTGATTCAGATGCGCAAGCGGATGCACGAGCCAAAGCCCAGGCCGAAGCGCGTGCTGCAGCACAGGCTCGACGGGCGGCAATTGGAAAGTTGAGCCACGCGCTGGACCGGATTGGAGAAAATTTATCAGGCGACACTTCCATCGAACTGAAAGGTGCGGGCGGCGGCGGAATTCCTTACGCCAATTTTCTTCAAGGTGTGAAGAAGGTTTACACAGATGCGTGGATCATGCCGGATGGCGTGAAGGATGATTCTGCGACCGTTTCGGTTTCAGTGACGATTGGCCGTGATGGCTCGGTGCTTTCCTCGCGCATCATTCGCCGGTCCGGTGACGCGGCGGTGGATCAATCCGTGCAAATGGTTTTGGATCGCGTGACTCGCACGGTGCCGTTGCCTGCGAGCTCGGATGACAATCAACGAACCGTCACCATCAATTTCAACGTCAAAGCAAAGTTACTTGGATGAAATTAAAACAAACGATTTTTACTGTAGCCCTCGCAGCCCTGGCTTCAACAGCGGTTGGACAAATTGACATCACCGGGCAAGCCGCAAAGCTGGGAAACATTCCGCCGATCTGGGTTTCAATCAGCGGATTTTCCGGTGAAGCGGAAGATGTTTTGAAGTTCGATCTGTACGTTCAAGGTTTCAACTTCACCAACTCCGAAGCCGCGCAATACCTGATCAGCGGCAGCAATTCAGGAAATCTCCAGGGCCGCGTGATGGATAAATTCAACAAGAATCCCGTGGTCGCCAAAGGTTATTCCGGCGCGTCCATCCGCCGCCAGGCGCACGCGTTCGTGGATGATTTCGTGGAAGCGATCGGCCGCAAAGGCATCGCCACCACCAAGATCGCCTACAAAGCTGACACTGGAAAAAACAGCGAAATTTACGTGGCGGACTTCGATGGTTTCGGTTCGCAAGCAGTTACCGCGGATAAAACGATTGTCGCCGCGCCGGTCTGGGTGACTGGAAAATTTGGGCTTTGTTACGTTTCCTACAAACTCGGCAACCCCGGAATTTTCTATCATAACCTTTCCAATGGTGAGCGAACGAAGGTGGCGTATTACGGCGGTTCGAGCATCAGCCCGGCGGTTTCTCCGGATGGAAAACACGTCGCGATGATTCTCAGCAAGAGCGGCAGCCCGGATGTTTATATTTCTGATCTGAACGGCAGCAATCTCAAACGCCTGACTTCCACGCGCGAAGCCGAATCGTCTCCGTGCTGGTCAGCGGATGGTCAATCGATTGCGTTTGCCACGGAAGTTAAAAGCCGCCGCACGCTCGCCAAAGTTTCTGTTTCCGGTGGTCCGGTTAAAGTGATTCCGACGCCTGGATTTCTGAGTCCGACCGAACCCGAGTATTCGCCAGATGGCAAATGGCTGGCGTTCACATCGCAGATGGGCAGCTTCCGGATTTGTGTTGTTCCGACGCAAGGCGGAGCGCCGATTGAGTTGGTGGAAGGCGAGGATCCGTCGTGGGCGCCGAACTCACGAACGCTTGTATTTACGCGGCGTCAGGGCGGTGGCCGGCGCGGCTTGTCTCTACTTGACGTGCCTACGAAACAAGTCAAGGATGTCACCCGAATTTCGGGCAACAGTTCTCAACCCAGTTGGGCAAAGTAACCCTGTTTCACGAAAGAATTAGAATGAAATCGACCCGTTTAACGAGTTTGCTGGCAGTTGGATTAATACTTTCCGTCGCCGCTGTCGGCTGCCGTAAACGACCTGTCGCGGTGGAGAATATTCCGAACCAGCCGCTCGCGCATGTGCCGGATGTGGATACGATGCCGCCGATCAGTCCGCAGTTTCCGATGGGTGATGGAACGGGCTCGGATGTCACGGGCACGCCAGTTGTCGGCATTCCGCTTGGGCCGGGTCACACCGGCTGGGGTAAAGATCCTTCCGCGCTCGCATCTCATGTGGTTCATTTCGGTTTTGACAGTTCCACGCTGAAGAGCAGCGAAAAATCCAAAGTCGCCGCCGTTGCGGAATTTCTGAAAAGCAATCCTGCCACAGCAGTAGAAGTCGAAGGGCATTGCGACGAACGTGGCACGGAGGAATATAATCGCTCGCTCGGCGAACGGCGCGCGCTCACGGTGCGGGAAGAACTGGTGCATCTGGGCATCGACCCCAATCGTGTGGATACCGTAAGTTATGGCGAAGATCGTCCGGCCAATCCGGAACACAACGAAGCGGCCTGGCGCGAAAATCGGCGGGGCGAATTCATTCTGCTCACGCCGCCTCAATAATTTTAACCCTTTTCCGAAGGACCCCGAATGAAACTGACGAAGTGTGCAAGTCTGCTGGCAATTGGTCTGGTGCTGAGTCTGGCAGCGACGGGATGTAAAAGCAAAAAGAACGACGTGACGCCGCTGCGGCCAGGGGGCGAAGTCCCGACGATTTCGGGACGTGGTGATTTGGATCAGGCAGGCCGTTTCGGCATGACCGACAATAACGGCGGAGTCGGCAGCAATGCGCTGCCGGGCGGAGGCGATGCCGCGACGTTTGATCCTGATCAGATGGATCAGGACCGCAGTGCATTTGCCCTGCAAACCGTTTATTTCGGCTACGACAGTTCTTCAATCAGCTCGAGCGAGCAGTCAAAAATCGAAGTCATTGCTTCGGCATTGCAGGCCGATCCTTCAGCGAAGCTGTTGATCGAAGGTAACTGTGATGAACGCGGCACCGAAGAATACAATCGCTCACTGGGCGAACGCCGCGCATTGGCGGCTCGCGAAGCTCTGGCAGCGCTGGGCATTGATCCCGCACGCGTGGCGACTCGCAGCTACGGTGAAGATCGTCCCGCTGATGAAGGTCACGATCAGGCGGCGTGGAGCAGGAATCGCCGCGACGAATTCGTCCTTCTGCATCCTCGATAAACTTCTGATCAATCAAACTGGAGCAGGGGAACGCCGCGGCTCGACCAAGTTTCCCGCCCAGTTGTTCAGAGTCTCTGAGTTCCGTCGTTTTGGCGCTTTACTACCCGATGTACCGGGCTTAACGTCTCTGTGCAGTTTTTTATGAATACAATGTTTGCAGCAATGCTCGGTGGCTGGGAAATCGTTTTGATCCTGGCGGTCGTGTTGATTTTGTTCGGAGCCAAGAAATTGCCGGAACTCGCCAAAGGCCTTGGCACTGGCATCAAGGAATTCAAAAAGGCGACTCGTGAAGTCACCGATGAAATTCAAAATGCGGCGGATGACACGCCCCCTGCGCCGGTTAAACGCCTGGCTCCTCAGAACACTCAGTCCATTCAGGCCAATTCTCCGGAATCGCTTCCCAAAACTTCTGCTGATTCGAACGTCTGATTCGTTGAACGCTTTCTGCCATGGCCGATGAACCGGAAGCGGAGCGCCTTGACGAAACAGAGGACGAGGGTGGACCGGTAAAATCTTTCCTGGAGCACCTCGAAGATCTTCGGTGGGTGCTGATCAAAAGTGTCGCGGCTCTCGCCGTGGCGATGCTGCTTTGCCTGATCGCGGGCAATTATGTGGTGCAGGTCATCAAGCACCCGCTCAGTCACGCGCACGTTCAATATCCCGGCACCAATCAGGTCGCGACGGTTCTTTTCGGAACCAACAAAATTGGCGCCTTCCATCTTTCCGCGACCGAACAAAAGCAATTCAATCTCGGAACCAATCGGTTTGTTGCGGTTCAAGTCGAGCCGATCACGATCGGAACCAATCAGATTCTTTCGTGGCGAATTGATCCGGATCCCAAGGCTGCGGAACGCGCTCAACAGCTTCACGTTGAACTGATCAATCTCAGCCCGGCCGGCGGGTTTGTTGTGGCGTTTCAAGTGGCGTTTTACGGCGGCATGGTTTTGGCCGGACCTTTTATACTCTACTTTGTTGCGACCTTTATTTTTCCCGCGCTGAAATTGCGCGAGCGGAAGTATGTCTATCGGGGTCTGTTCTTCGGCTGCGGTTTGTTTTTCCTGGGCGTCGCGTTTTGCTATTTCGTGCTGATGCCGATCGCGTTGTCGGCGTCGCAGCTCTATTCGCAATGGCTGGGTTTCGGCGCCTATCAATGGAAGGCCGAGGATTACATCAGCTTCGTCTGCAAGTTCATGCTGGGAATGGGACTGGGATTTGAACTCCCGGTGGTGATTTTGACCCTGGTGAAAATCGGAGTGTTGAATTACCAGGTTCTTTCCAAAGCCCGCCGTTACATGATTGTGATCAATCTGCTTTTGGGCGCGGTGCTCACGACGCCGGAAGTCATCACTCAAATCACGATGTTCATTCCCTTGCAATTTCTCTACGAACTCAGCGTGCGCGTCGCGTGGTATTGGGAACATCCCAATCCGAAAAAAGCGAGACGCCAATTGCTGCTGATTCTTGCGATTCTGATTTTGATCGGAGTGTTGTTGTGGATGGGCTTTCAATATGGTCAACCCTGGCTGCAGCAGCACGGATTTCGATTGCACCGATAGAGACGCACTGAACTGGGCACAAAGCCCACCGGTCGAAATTCCAAAACTCGCTTTACAATCCGGTTGTCAGCGATAATCTCCGAAATAACGAATCAAACCCTATGCGAAAAACCCTCTCCCTTTTGGCTTTCGTGGCTGCAGTCGGTGCGCTGGCTTGCGGTTGTGCGAATACGGAACGCAAATTTGGCCGCGGTCTGAACAACACTTTTGAAATTGTCCGTGGTGGTGAATTCCGTCGCACGGTGGAACAGACCGCCTTGTTTGATTCGCCCGATGAAGCTTATACCACGGGATTTGTTCGCGGCATCAATCGCACTCTGGCCCGCACCGGAATCGGGCTTTATGAAATTGTGACTGCACCGATCCCGCCGTACGATCCGCTCTTCACCAACCATTTCGCGCCTGCGCCGGTTTATCCTGACAACTACCATCCGGCGTTGCTCGAAGATTCCTTGTTCGCGACGGACACGTATATTGGTTACAGCGGCGGCGATGTTATCCCGTTCATCCCGGGCAGCCGTTTCCGCATTTTTGACACTCACTGATTATTTTGGTTTTCCCTCCGCGCCAACTCCGGAACCGGAGTTGGCGTTTTTGGTTTTCATCTATGACTCTGGAAAAGCCATCGCCGTGCAAAGTAAATTTGCTGTTGAACATTCTCGGAAAACGACCGGACGGATTCCACGAACTGGAAACCGTCATGCACCCGGTCAACGTATTTGATCACCTGACTTTTCGCCGGACCGGAACCACGATTCAACTTTCCTGCAGTGACAACAGTTTGCCAACGGATTCCGGAAATCTCGTGCATCGCGCGGCAACGGCGTTTTTACAGCGGGCCAAAATTTCTGATGGCGTTGAAATTCATCTGGAAAAAAAACTTCCCCTGGCCGCTGGATTAGGCGGAGGCAGTGGCAATGCCGCGACAACCTTGCTGGGTTTGAATGAACTTTTCGGAAATCCATTGGGTCACGAAGATCTGCATCAAATCGCAGCGTCGCTGGGTTCGGATATTCCATTTTTCCTGCAAACAAAACCCGCGCTGGCCACGGGGCGCGGCGAAAGAGTGGAATCGTTGGAGCCGTTTCCTGCAATGAAAGGCGCAGCGTTTTTACTCGTGCATCCGGGGTTTGGAATTTCCACGGCATGGGCATATCAGACCCTCGCGCGATATCCGTCGGCATTAAACGGCCAACCCGGGCGCGCGCAGAAGTTGATTGAGAAACTGCAAACGACGGATTTGAACAGAGCCGCGCCGGAATTCTACAATTCACTCGAAGCCCCGGCATTGCACAAGTATCCGCTGCTGATTTTATTTCAGGAATTTCTGCGGGAACACGGCGCTGCAGTCGCGCTGATGTCGGGCAGTGGTTCGACGACGTTCGCGCTCGTGAAAAATGTGACGAAAGCGGAATCGCTGGCCGAACAGCTCAAGCGAAAGTTTGGAGCGACGCTTTGGACGGCAGTGGTTGGGGTTTGAAACTGTTTACAGCAGAGAACGAAACGCAACGAGAACCGAGGGGTTGCGTTGAACTGAGCGAATGTTTTGAAGTCAATGCCGCGGCGTTTCGAGTTGGTTCGATGCCCTGCCGAACTTTTCTTTCAACTTCTGGAAGCGCTTATTCCAATCGACCCAACTCGATGCCCAGGCTTCACCAGCGTAGGTTTTTTTGGCTGATTCCCAGTTATCGGCCAGAATCTTGAATTCGCGCGCCGCCAGCACCTCATCTTTCCAGCGCGAATAAGCTTCCGCCAGAATCAAACGGTTCTCCGGATAATCCGGCGCAATCTCCACCGCCCGACGCAAATGCTGGCGCGCTTTGCTGCGGCTGCCGATGCTTCCGAACGAAGGCGCTTCGAGATAAAGCATTCCCAGATTCCGATCCGGCCCGGCGTGATCCAGCTTTTCGTTCAGCTTTCGGGCGGTGGAAAATTCAACTTCCATTTGATCGACCAGCGGAAGGGCACCGAGCGTTTTGGTGCGCGCGAGCTGGCCGAGATTCATGGCGAGATAATAATGCGCCTCGGCTGATTCCGGGTGTTTCGCAATGAGCCGTTTGGCGACGGCAATTCCGGTTTTCGCCACATCCTCGCGATCGGAATCTGTGGTGGCGAATTCGCCAAGATCGAAACATGCCCGCGCGAATTGCCACGCCGCTTCGGGATTGTTGGTTTCCGAGTGATAACGATTTCGCGCGGACAGGAAGATTTTTTTGGCGCGCACGGCGAAATCAATGTGCGGCAGTGGTTCGTTCGTCGAATCGGCATCCGCAGCGTCGCTCAATGGCGCAAAAACCGTCGCTCCCAGGAACCACAGGAGAACGAGACGAAAGCAAAACGATTGAGATTTCAACCGCCTCAACTTGCGCGAGCCGCATTTTTTAGCAATGGGTTCAATGCCCTCCGAAATAGGTATTGCTAACATGACCTCCCGTCTTATACTGCCGAACGAGTGAGATCAAATGGCAAATGGTTGCGTTACGCATTTTACCCACTCCTGCTGATTTTCGTGGCGGGTTGCGGTGGCATCAATGCGTCCAAAAGTGTTTCGCCGCTTGATTTCTTTCTTCCCGGGCTGATGCAGGCCGACCCTCCGCCTCACTCAGATCCCGCTGCTCCGCCCGGTTCCACACCGGCCACTCAAGTAGCCAAACTCTAATCCGCTTATGCGATTTCCCCTCGCGTTATCGGCGAAAATCGCCGGTCACATCATTAAACACAAGCTCAAGCGCACACCGAAATTTGCGATGGTGTTGCAGCTCGAGCCGCTCCACACCTGTAACCTCACCTGCACCGGCTGCGGACGCATCCGCGAATATTCCACGTCGCTCAAAGACATGGTGCCGCTGGAAAAATGCCTGGAAGCGGCAATTGAATGTGATGCGCCGATGGTTTCTGTTTGCGGCGGCGAACCGCTGATTTATCCGAAGATTGAAGAACTCATCGCCGGCCTGCGCGAACAGGGCCGCGTCATTTACATCTGCACGAACGGCATGTTCATGCGGAAAAAAATGAAGGATTATCTCGCCGCGATTTATTCAGCCGAAACCGAGCCGGTGCTGAAGCGGCTGCTGGACGAAAAACTGATCACCGACAAGGACGCTGAAACGATCCGCAAAGCCGATGAAGCCGCGAAGAAGAAAGTCGTCATTCGTCCGAGCGAATGGATGTATTGGAACGTTCACGTGGACGGACTTGAATTCACGCATGACTTGATTGTCGAGCGCGAAGGCGTGTTCAAGGAATGCATCGAAGCCATCAGGATGGCGAAAATTCTTGGCTATCAGGTCGCGACGAACACGACGGTTTACAAAGAAACGGACGTTCGGGAAATCGAGGACATGTTCAAGTTCCTCAGTTCGTTGAACGTCGATGGCCATACGATTTCTCCCGGCTACGATTACGACGCCGCGAAGAAGGACATGGTCAAACGTCTCGGCAAAGATCCGAAAGAGTTTTTTCTCACGCGTGACATGACGCGGCAGAAATTCGCGAACATTCTTGATTGGGGCAAGGCGTTCACGATTTTCGGCACGCCGGTTTATCAGGAATTTCTCGCGGGCAAACGTGAACTGACCTGCACCGCGTGGGCGATTCCCACCTACAATGTGCGCGGCTGGAAAGCGCCGTGTTACCTGATGACCGACGGACATTATCCGCATTACCAGGAAATGCTTTCGAAGGTGAACTGGGAAAAATATGGCGTGGTGAATGGCAAAGCCCGCGATCCCCGCTGCGAACATTGCATGGTTCACTGCGGATACGATCCCAGTGGCGCGCTCGGCACCAATTATCAGAGCGGTGATAACTGGAAAAATTTCAAATATAATTTCGGCGCGAAGCCGAAACCGTATCCGGCTTCCCCTGAATTGGCGAAGCGCGCCTACAACGGCACCAGCATCGGCAAAGGTCATCTGGCCGAAGCCAAAGCTGCGATCAACAGCGGTTTGAGTGGCGTGAAGTCAGCGTTCGCCCGCGGCGGCAATGGAGTTGCCGAAACCGCGGCCACTCAAAGCAATGCCGGTGGCGGCTGCGGTTCCGGCGACACTTCGCAGCGCGATGAATTGCTGGCGAAGATTAAAGAAGCGAAAAAGGTTCCGACGGAGTGACGGTTGGGCGAATCCGCTCGCAAGGCCACGTTGCGTCATGAAGATTATTTTTGAGCCAGAAGATTTGAAAAATCTGCCGGTCGTTTCCCATCCTGAAGTTTTGGGCGGTCGCCTGGTATTCACAGGAACCCGTGTTCCGGTCGATGCGCTATGGTCTAATCTTGGATCGGAAGCAACGCTCGACGAATTTTTGGATTGGTTTCCTACCGTAACGCGAGAACAAGCGGAGGCGGTATTGAAGTTTGGCTGCCGTGCGCTCGAAAAAGCGGCATGAGAGTTCTGCTGGATGAATGCGTGCCATGTCCACTTCGAAAGCTGCTGCCGGATCATCAGGTGCAAACCGTTCAGGAGGCTGGTTGGGAAGGAAAGCACAACGGAGAACTCCTTCTTTTGGCGCAAACGCGATTGGATGCGTTTGTCACTGCCGACAAGAACTTGCGCTATCAACAGAAACTCAATTCCGAAAGATCGGGATTGTGGAGCTTCCAACGAACGACTGGAGCATTTTGAAACAGATCGGATCCGCCATCGATGATGCAATCCGGTCGCTCGGGCCAGACAACAACTATATTGAAATTCAGTTACCGGAAATTTGATAAACATGAGCGCATTATTTCTTTCTCCTCCAAGCTTCGATGGTTTTGACGGCGGCGCAGGCGCGCGGTATCAGGCGCGTCGGGAAGTCACCAGCTATTGGTATCCGACCTGGCTCGCGCAACCGGCAGCGCTGGTGCCCGGTTCCAAACTGCTCGATTGCCCGCCGCACAATATCGGCGTCGAGGAATGTCTGCGCATCGCAAAGAATTACGATCACGTCATCATCAATACTTCCACGCCGTCGCTGAAGAACGACTGCAAAGTCGCCGAAGCGATCAAAGCGCAGAAGCCCGGAACCAAAATCGGTTTCGTCGGCGCGCATGCCATGGTGTTGCCGACTGAAACCTTGAAAGCGTCGCCTGCGATCGATTGGGTCGGGCGCAAGGAATTTGACTACACCTGCAAGGAAGTTGCCGAAGGCCGGGAGTTCTCGACGATCAACGGCCTTTCGTACAAGGACAAAGAGGGAAAAATTAAACACAATCCCGAACGCGAAATGATCGCGAACATGGATGCGTTGCCGTGGGTCGCGGACGTTTACAAACGCGATCTCCAGATCGAGAAATATTTCATCGGCTACCTCCAGCATCCGTACGTCTCGATGTACACCGGCCGCGGCTGTCCGGCGCAATGCACGTTCTGTCTGTGGCCGCAGACGATTGGCGGACACAAGTATCGCGTTCGCAGCGCGCAGAATGTCGCTGACGAAATGGCCTACATGAAAAAGATTTTCCCGCAGGTGCGTGAATTCTTTTTCGATGACGACACGTTCACCGCGAATCTGCCGCGCGCCCGTGAAATCGCGAAGAAACTCGGGCCCCTCGGCGTGGACTGGAGCTGTAACAGCCGCGCGAATCTGGATTACGACACGATCAAGAGTTTCAAAGACAATGGCCTCCGTTTGTTTCTGGTCGGTTACGAATCCGGCAACGACGAAACGCTTACACGCATCAAGAAGGGGGTGACCACCGATGAAATGCGCCGTTTCACCAAAGCCTGTCATCAAGCGGGCGTGGTCATTCACGGCACGTTCATTCTTGGATTGCCGGTCGAAACGAAGGAAACGATCGAGCAAACGATTCGTTTCGCGCAGGAACTGGATGTGTTCAGCTTGCAGGTTTCGCTCGCTGCGCCCTATCCGGGAACCGAACTCTACGAACAGGCCAAGCTCAATGGCTGGTTCGTGAAAAAGGATAAAACCGATCTCGTGGAAGGCGATGGCTTCCAGCAAAGTTCGCTGGAATATCCCGGGCTGAGCAAGGAGCAGATTTTCGAAGAAGTCGAACGTTTTTATCGCAGCTATTATCTGCGTCCGAAACCGATTCTGCGCATCATCAAAACGATGCTCGAAGACAAGGACGTTTGCGTTCGCCGATTGCGCGAAGGCTACGAATTTTTCAAGAGCATGGCTCAGCGCCGCAGCGATCTGGCGGCGGCCAAAGCAGCGGGCGCGTAAAGCGACATTCACAATCCTCGTTTCAAATAATCCGGCATTGTTTGTTCAATGCCGGATTTTTTTTGGACAAACTCAAGCGGTTGATTGTCGATTCTTTTTTGACAGAGGTCGCAGCGCGGTCAAAACTCCGACCATGTTTCAATTGGATCCACCCACATTGCGCCGCGCGATGCAGGAAGTTCTGGATGTGAGCGCGCTTTCGCGAGGGCGGGTTTACAATCAACAAAGGCGCGTGGTTCAATGCGACGTTTCCAGCTTTGACGGCGTTTTATCTATTTCAGCAAAGGTGCAGGGTTCAGACGATGATCCGTACGATGTTGCCATCGGTGTGAGCGCGGACGAGGACGAAGTGGCGATTGACGGTTCATGCAGTTGCCCGATGGAACTGAACTGCAAACACGTGGCCGCAGCTTTGTTTTACCTTTTGGATGATTCCCAATTCTGGTCGCAATATCGTCCGCAAATCCAAAAACCCGCACCTGCTGAAGTCACAAAAAATTCGGAGCCAATCATCAGCCAGCAATTGAAATCCTGGCTCGGACGCGTCACCGAAAGTTCAAAAGCGAAATCATCCAGCCAACCGTCCTCTGAAACCTCTGAGCGCCTCGTTTTTCTGCTCAGTATTCAGAGCAATCGATTGAAGCTCGATCTGGGCGTGGTCCGGCCTTTGAAGAAAGGGGGTTTCGGTCAGCCGCGGCATCTCCACATCAGTTCCATCGCTTATCAATCACCGCCGGATTACGCGCAGGCGCAGGACGTGCAATTGATCCGCAAGGCGATGTTGATTCAGAGCCGTTTCAATTCCTACGAAGTGTATCTCGAAGGCGGGGAAGGCGTGGAGTTGTTGCGGGAAATTCTGGCCACGGGCCGTTGCTATTGGCGCCCCGGCAGCAAACAGGATTCAAGCCTCAAACTCGGAGCGCCGCGTCCGGCGCAGCCGATCTGGAAAGTCGGTGAACGCGGCTTCCAGTCCGCCGCATTTCAAATCGAACCGCCGGCGTCGAAAGTTCTTCCGCTCACACCGCCGTGGTATCTCGATGAAACCACTTCAGAATGCGGTCCGCTCGAAGTTCCCTTACCTCCGATCGCCGCGGCGGAATGGCTGGGCGCTCCCAAACTTTCGCCGGGCGAGGCGGCGCTGGTCGCGTCCGAGTTTGATCAGACTGAATTCAAACTGCCCGCGCCCGTTCATGTTGAAATTCAAAACCTGAAAAAGGTTCAACCTGTTCCGCGGCTGCGACTTTATTCCGTTCGACTGCAGAATCCTTATTATCGCTGGTCTTACAACGGCGCGCCGTTTGAAATCATGAGCTTCGCCGCCTTGGAATTCGATTACGGCGGCGCGCGGATTGCACTCGATTACGCGATGCCGCTCGTCGAACATTTTTCGGACGGGCGGTTGATGCGGATTCCGAGAGTCATGAGCGCCGAACGAGCTGCGGTGCGGTTGCTGGAAAGTGCCGGGCTGCAACCGGCGCAACGGATGCTCTTCGACGTCACTTTGGGAACTCACGCGAAATCCTTCGCGCTGCCGGAACAAGAGGACTGGCTGGATTTCATGACAAACGATCTGCCGGCTTTTTCCCAGCGCGGCTGGCAGATCGATGTGGAGGAATCGTTTCAGTTTCGCATTGCCGAACCGGAAAGCTGGTATGCGGATGCGGAATCGGACAAACAAAATGACTGGTTCGGCGTTGAACTCGGCGTGGTGGTGGAAGGTGAAAAGATCAACCTGCTGCCCGTTCTGCTGCAATTGTTGAAGAACAGCCCGTGGATGTTGAATCCGGAAATGCTGGAGGAAATGCCCGAAGACACAACGTTGCCGGTGCCGTTGCCCGACGGGCGCAAACTGATGTTTCCCGTTCAACGCGCGCGGCAGATGCTCGGCCCTTTGCTGGAACTGCTGAATCCCAATGCGCTGAACGCCAAAGGCAAATTGCGACTCCCGAAGCTGCGCGCGCTGGAACTGGCGGATGATTCGGAATGGCGCTGGATTGGTTCGACGGAGTTGAAGGAGATGAGCGCGCGGTTGAGAAATTTCTCGGGCATCAAATCAATCGCACCCAGCGCGCGGCTCGGCGCGACATTGCGACCGTATCAGCAGGAAGGTTTGAACTGGTTGCAGTTTCTGCGCGAATACAATCTCGCCGGCGTGCTGGCTGACGACATGGGCCTGGGAAAGACCGTTCAGACACTGGCGCATCTGCTGGCGGAAAAGGAAAGCGGCCGCATGGATCGACCGAGTGTGGTGATTGCGCCGACGAGTTTGATGACGAATTGGCGGCAGGAAAGTGAGCGATTCGCACCGGACCTGCGCGTGCTCGTTTTGCACGGCACCGAGCGCAAACAACATTTCGAACGGATCAGCGATCACGACCTGATTGTCACTTCCTATCCATTGCTGCCACGCGATTCCGCGGTGTTGCTCAAGGAGGAATTTCATTACGTCATTCTCGACGAAGCGCAGTTCATCAAGAATCCCAAAACGCAATTCGCGCAGATCGCCTGCGCCATGAAAGCGCGGCATCGGCTTTGCCTCACGGGAACGCCGATGGAAAATCATCTCGGCGAACTCTGGTCGCTGTTCCACTTTTTGCTTCCCGGTTTTCTCGGTGATGAATTGCGCTTCAATTCTTTGTTCCGGCGGCCGATTGAACGCGGCCAGAGTGAAGACCGCCGCAAGCTGCTCGCGCACCGCGTTGCGCCGTTCATTCTTCGCCGCAAAAAAGAAGCGGTGGTGCAGGAACTGCCGCCCAAAACAGAGATTGTTCAGAACGTGGAACTCAGCGGCGCGCAACGCGATCTTTACGAAAGCGTGCGGCTGGCGATGCACGAGCGCGTTCGGCAGGAAGTGGACAGCAAAGGATTGTCGCGCGCGCATATCATCATCCTCGACGCGTTGCTCAAGCTGCGGCAGATCTGCTGTCATCCGCAGTTGCTCAGTTTGCCGAGCGCGAAAAAGGTGAAGGATTCCGCCAAGCTCGATTTGCTTTTGGATCTGCTGCCGGAAATGGTTTCCGAAGGTCGGCGCATCCTGCTGTTTTCCCAATTCACCAGCATGCTGGATTTGATTGAAAAGGAAATTGATCGACTGAAAATCCCTTTCGTCCGGCTCACCGGTGAAACCCGCGATCGCGCCACACCGGTCGCCACGTTTCAAAACGGAGAAGTTCCGTTGTTCCTGATCAGTCTCAAAGCGGGTGGAACCGGATTGAATCTTACGGCGGCGGACACGGTGATTCATTACGATCCCTGGTGGAATCCAGCGGTTGAAAATCAAGCGACCGACCGCGCGCATCGCATCGGCCAGACGAAAAACGTGTTTGTTTACAAGCTGATGACCGTCGGAACGGTGGAGGAAAAAATCGCCGCAATGCAGGCGCGCAAGCGGGAACTGGTGGAAGGATTGTTCAGCGAAAAGAGCGAAAATCTGAAGCTCACCGCCGACGATCTCGATGTGTTGTTCGCGCCGCTCGAGTGAAAGTTGAGGAGCGTGAACCGTCGCGACAGCGTCTTGGAGTGCGGCGGCCCTCCGCCGCTTTGAGCGAATTTTGAAAAGCGCCAGAGGACTGAGGCACTCCAGGGAGGCTATCGCGCTTTCAGTTTTCGCAAATCTTCTATGCGTTCCGGCGAAAGGTAATTTGCTCCGACCTGAAATGACGCATTCATCCAGCCGAATCCTTCCGGCGCAATGTAGGAAAATTTCGTTCCCACATTTCCATATTCGACGAACACCGCGTGCGAACCGGTCACAACATTGTATTTCTCGGGAATCGTTCCGTTGTAGTCGTGCGCGTTTTTCGCAATCGTAAACATCCAGCGATACGCCAGCCGTTCCGCATCTGCATCCAAGCCGTAGTTTCGAAAACCTTGCCACGCGAGCATCTGATGCGGCGGCCAGCCATACGGATAATCCCATTGCCGCGCATCGTGGCGGCGGGCGTGTTCCACGGATTCCCGCGCTGAGGCTGCGAGGCCGCCAGGCATTTCCAGTTTCTCGCGCGCGTATTGCGCCATGCGGCGAACGCGTTCCTGATCTTTCGCGTCGTTGCGATCCAGCAGTCGGCACCACAGCGGATAAAGTCCCGTGGCGCTGATGTAGGTCGAACGTTTCTTGTTCGCGAAATCGTAATCGAAAAAGAAGCCGCGTTCGTCATTCCACATCAGATCGAGCATTGCGGTTTTGCGCGCTTGCGCCTGCTGCTTCCAGTACGCGGCTTTGCTGAACGGTTCGCCGAGTGAATCCAGGCTGCCGCCGAATTCCTTTTCCAGGAGTTCGGCGAAATCCATTTCGTATTTGTAGAGCAGCGAATTCAAATCCACGGAAACAAAATCCGCCGTGCGATCATCAAAGCGATGCGTCGTGTCGTGGCCGGATTCGCGAACCGCGCGGTCGTGTTTAAAAAATTTTTGCAAAGTCAATCCGTCGGCCTGAAGATCGCGAAATTCATCGCAGTAAAGATAACGATTCAAAAATTTCAGCGGCGTCAGGGTTTCCGTTGAATCGTCTTTCACCTGCGACAGCCAGGGCAGAATTTTTTCGTCGTAATGGCCCGGTTCAACTTCCGGGCATGGACCGTCGCCGCTGTCGTAATAGCGGCTCAAACGGTAATCGCCAATCCTGACCAGTCGTTCGGGGCCGAGCCAGACGTTGCGATATTCGGTCAACGCAATTTGCAGGGCGTCCTTCAGCCAGGCGCGATTTGCCGCGCCGGAATCGTAAACGGCGCGAATCATCGATGTGAGAAACGGCGGCTGCGAACGCGTGAGGTAATAAGTGCGATTCGCATTGGGAATTCGGCCATAATGTTTCAGCGCGTATAACAAGTTGTCCGCCATGCCGCGCGCGAGATCTTTGCGTTCGTCCTGCAACAAACCGAGCACGGTGAAATAGCTGTCCCAATAATAAAGCTCATTGAACCGTCCGCCGGGAACGACATACGGCACGCCGCGCACGGGTTGGCCTTGCGCGTCCAGTTCCAGTTTCAAACTCAGAATCCCGTGCCGGCCATCAAGATTGCGGACAAAGTCGCCTGTGATTTTTTCGGGATCGGGAAGCACGACGACTTTCAATTCGGGCGAGCGATGGCGCGCGGCGGCAGCGCGTTCTGCTTCCTGAAAATAGTTCACAGCGACGGGATCGGATGCGGGCACGTAAACATAATCAAACCTGGATTGCGTTTTCGTGTCGTGAACGACCTGATCAATGTGTTCAGCGTCGATGCGGCGCGTGAGCGCGTCCCAGTAAACTTCGCGAATCAAACGATGCGTGCGATCCGCGGCAGACTCGCTCAAACGCAGTTGCTTCAGCGCGATTTCCGAATGGCGCTGATCTTCCGCGCGTTTCAATTCCTGAAGCAACACGGACAGCGGATAAACGTTTGTGATTGTTTTCGCGACCGCGCCATCTTTCGAGCGCAATTCAAACGGCGTGATCTGATCGTGAACCGTGATTCGCCGGTCACCGTCGGTGTCCTGCTGTTCGACCAGCCGCCAGAGATTTTCGGGAACCGGAACGGACTGGCTGAACGCTGGAGCTGTCAGTTGAAAAACCGCAAGCCATACCAGAAGGGAAATTGGATTTCTGCTCACAGGTTTACCATAGCGCGGCCTGCGCATTCAGCAAAGATGGCAATACTGAGCCGCGGGAATGAACAGCTCGAAGAAATTCTAACCACGGACGGACACTGATGAGGACGAGCCATCGGAATAAAACGACGTAAACGCGAAATTGTAGCGCAGGTTTCCAAACCTGCTGTATCGCAGGTTTCTTAACCTGCGCGGCTGCAAGTTTTACGAGGCTGAAACTTTTCAGAAGCTTAAAAATTTCACGCGCAGCCGATTTGGAAATCGGCGATACAGCAGACGCGGAGGTCTGCGCTACACTGTCCATCCGTGGTTAAAATTATTTCAGATTTAGATTTCCCGCTTTATCGAAGCGCGGAGCTGTTGCGCGCTCCAGAATGCTTAAACGCGGATTTTGTTTTGCTTCTTTTATCAGTGCTTCGGAAATCCAGAATTCGTTCAGAGCGGCGGTGTTTCGGATCCGGCAGATGCGCGGCGCTTTTCCCGCCAATGCGGAATGCAATGCGACTTCAATCGCTTCCCGATCATTCGCGAGCGCCAGCGGCAATGGACCTTCGCGCGTCGTCGAATCGGGTTCGCTTGCGGTGACCAGGTTCACATAAGTAGCGGCGGGATCGTAATCGTTCATGAAACGTTGCGTGGTGAAATCCGCAAGACCGATTCCCAATCCGTTGCCCATCGATCCGGCGGTGAGTGACAACGCCACAATGCGTTTGTAATTCGGCTGACGTTTGCCGCCGTTGACGCGCCATTTGCCGATCACGTTTACGTCCATGCCGGAGCCGGAAATCGTTTTGCCGATTTCATCCACAATCAAAAGATCGAGTTCCTGGAATGGGATTTTTGCAACGTGCGGTTTGGCCTGGCGCAGCAGGCGTTCGTCGGCTTCGCGAAAATTTTCATAACGCGCTGGAACCACTTCAATGATTGCCGGCCGGCGATACGCGTTTTCGACAACGGCGACGCCGAAAATGATTTTGCTCTTTCCCAGCACCAGTTGGGGGACCGCGCTGACGGATTCCCAGAGGCCGTGACTGTGCGCCTGTTGCGCGCCGGCTTGTTTGCCCAATCCGACGGTGACCATCTTCAACAGACCGGACGCGATTCCCGCGGTGTTTTCCGGATGCGTTTTCACGCGGCCCAGAACAATGATTCCATCCGCGCCAGCGGCAATCCGATCCAGATGCGCCACGGCGCCATTGCGCGCGCGGCCCAGTTCGAGCGTATCCATTGTGGCGCGAATCGGTGCCTTCACCGACTGATCATTCACGCCGAGACAACGCAGCAAATCCGCCTGCCCACGCGCGGTCGCGCCGCCATGACTGCCCATCGCAGGAATGAGAAAGGGTTTTCCTTTTGCGAGTTGAACGGCTTCGGCGATTCCGGCGAGCAATTCCAAAAAACCGCCAATGCCGCGGCTGCCGGCCGTGATGGCAATGCGCGCGCCAGGCCGGATTTGCTTTTGCAAACCCGCCGCCAACAATTTTTCCCGCACGTCGGATCGAACTTCGCTGATGTGTCGTGAATCGAGTTTTTGTTCCACGCGCGCCAGGGCGGGAAGCGTTCGCCGGGGCAATGCCATGGAAGTTTTCGAAGGCATTCTGAAAGCTGCCGCGAATCGGAATCCCGCGCACGACGGGCATTGACCTACCAAAGGACGGTTGTTCATCTCGGAAGCACGAGTTACACGAGTCCCAAATTTCTTTGTTTGTTTCCTGCCTGTTTGTTTGAGCCTCAAACTTTGATTTTCAGATGGGGACTCGTATAACTCGTCCTTCCGAGGAGCGGCGGGTGAAAACCCATTGAAACCACGGTGCGCACGGGACAGTTTGTTCAGGATGCCTAAAGGTATTCGCAGTTCTTACTCGACCGCCGCGCCGGTAGAACACGCTTCATCGCGCACGCTGGTTCCATTTCCTCCCTTCGAAGCGCATGGACTGATCGGCGATCGGCGCACTTCGGCATTGATCGCGGCGGATGGAACCGTGGATTGGTTTTGCCTGCCGGATTACGACGGTGACATTGTTTTCGGCGCGCTGCTGGATTGCTTATCCGGTGGATATTGGAAGCTCGGGCCGAGCCGGAAAGTATTGGGCGAACAGAATTATTTCGCTGATGGCGGCGTGCTGCGAACGGTCTGGGCGCTCCCGGAGGCGCGATTGGAACTGGACGATTTCATGCCGTGGGCGGAGACGCGTCGCGATAAAAAGCGTGTGACGGCGCGGGTGATTATTCGTCGATTGCGTGTGGTGGGTGGCGAAGTTGAATGCGCGCTGGATTTTACGCCGCGGAAAAATTTCATAGGCGAAACCCGGTTCATGCGGCAGCGCGGGAAAAATCTTTTTCATTGCTCCACCGGCGGGTTGAAAACGTTTCTTTGGTGCAGCCGCGCGATTCATCCGCAGCGCGGCGAGTTGCGGGAGAAATTTCAACTCTCGTCCGGGCAGGAAGTCTGGATGGCGTTTGGCGTCGGGCAGGCGGACGGCCAATGGTCGATTCCAAAAGCGCGGCGGTTGCTGATGTCCACGCGCAAATATTGGCGGAGTTGGAGCCGAAAACTGAAATATCGTGGCGCGGCCAAAAGCCGGATTCTGCGCAGTGCGCAAACTGTGCATCTGCTGACGCACGCGCCGACGGGATCGATTGTTGCGGCGCCCACGACTTCCATGCCGGCACGGATTGGTGGCGATTGGAATTTCGATTATCGCTTGAGTTGGGTGCGCGATGCGTCGTTGTCGCTGGCCGTTTTGGGCCTGCTCGGAAACGGCGAGGACGCGCGACATTATCTGGATTGGCTGACGACGCTTTCATCCTCGGTGGCCGCGCCGCTGCAGGTGGTTTACGGCATTCACGGGAAATTGAATCTGTCGGAACGAATTTTCAAGAAGGCGCTGGGCCATCGCGAATCGCCGCCGGTGCGGATTGGAAATCACGCGTATCATCAGCGGCAACTCGGTTCCTTCGGATATCTCGCGGATTGCGCGCTGATTTATCTGAATCATCAGAACGAATGGAAGGACAGCTATTGGCAGCTTCTGCGGCGCGTGGCGGATTTCACGGCGCGGGCGTGGCGTGCGCCGGGCAATGGCATCTGGGAATTGCCGGTGCGCCAGCATTATGTCAGCAGCAAGGTGATGAGCTGGGTGACGCTGGATCGCTGTTTGAAAATTGCGCGCATGTTGCGGAATGGATTCAACACGTCGCATTGGGAAAAGGTGGCGTCGGAAATTCACGAAGACGTGATGCGCTTTGGCTGGAGCGAACCCTGGCAATCCTTCAAGCAACGTTATGAAGGCGACAATCTGGATGCGGCGGTGTTGTTGATTCCAGTGACGGACTTTCTGCCGGCGCGGCATCCGCGAGTGATTTCAACCGTGAACTGCATTGAGAAACAGCTCACGATTGGAAATTTCGTGCATCGCTTTGTTCCCAGCGAAACGCCGGGATTGGCGGATTTGCCGTTGGGCGAATTTGAAGCGGCCTTTCTGCCCTGCACCTTTTGGCTCGCCACGGCTTATGCGAAAATGGGCCGGTTCAAACGCGCGGAGGAAATCATCGCCAGCGCGGAAGCGATTTGTGGCGGCACGGGGCTGTTCGCGGAAGGCGTGGATGCGCGGATTGGAAGTTTTCTCGGAAACGGGCCGCTGCTGTTTTCGCAGGTGGAATATGTGCGCGCGCTGCTGGCGATCGAGAAGGGAACGAAAGCAGGAGGTTTCGAAAGCAGCCGACAGGTTTCGCGATAGCACGCTGATGAATGAACAGAAGAGAACAAAAGGGGACGTTTTCGGTTCGCCGCTTTTCTGAAATCCATCATCGCGGGATGGAAAAAAGCGGCGCTGAAGCGCACGCACTCCAGACGCTGGCGCGAGGTTCTTACGCCATCACACGGCGCGAAGCGTTTGGAGTGCGTGCGCTTCAGCGCCGCTCCGGAACGGATTTCCAGGGCGGTTCGCCGCAAAAAAAGCGCAGAATTATCCGGCCATGAAGATGCCATTTTTGCTCAGTAATTGAGCGCCGGGCTTTGAAGACATCCGGGTCCGTTCAGTGCGCGCCTTTTTCGAAGCCTTGGAAATTGGTCTGCATTAAGGCAGGATCACACAACGTGAATGAAAGCATGGTGACTCGTCTGATGCGACGAATGCCCGATCAGAGCCGGGCGATTTTTTTGACCTGTGTGTACGGGCTTGGCGCGGGCGTGGTCGCGGTGGTGTTCCAGTTGTGCGTCAACGTAGTTTACAACCAGACGCTCGTTCGCCTTTCCCACTATTCGCACCTGACTTTTCTGATCGGCAGTTTTGTGGTGCTGCTCAGCACTTCGCTCCTGGTTGGTTTTCTGTTGAATCGCGTTTGCGCCGAGGCTTCGGGCAGCGGCATTCCGCAATTGAAACTCGCGTTCTGGAAGGATTTCGGTTTCGTCCCGCTGCGCGTGGTCTGGGTGAAATTCATCGCGGGCGTGTTAAGCATCGGCGGCGGCAGCAGTCTCGGACGCGAAGGCCCGAGTGTGCAACTCGGCGGCGCGCTGGCGTCGAATGCCGCGGGATTTCTCGGTGAAGCCAAACAAAAGCGTCGTCGCGCGGCTGCTGCGGGAGCCGCTGCCGGGTTGGCCGCCGCTTTCAATACTCCGCTCGCAGCCGTCACATTTGTGCTGGAGGAAATCATTGAAGATCTCAACAGCCGGATTCTCGGCAGCGTGCTGCTGGCTTCGGTGATTGGCGCGTTCGTGGTTCACGGTCTCGTCGGCAAGCAACCCGCGTTCACGTTGAATCGCGTGGATGCGCCGACCTGGCGGACGTATCTGCTGACGCCCATTGTCGCGGCAGCCGCGGCGGGAATTGGAATTCTGTTTCAAAAGCTGACGCTGTCGCTGCGGGCTTCGCGAAAAAATATCCGGGCGATTCCATTCTGGACGCAGCCTGCGCTGGGCGCATTGATCACCTGGCTGATCGGTTCGGCGGTGTTTGTCACCACGGGACATCTCGGCGTTTTTGGATTGGGTTATGGCGATCTTTCCGCGGGGTTGAACCTGAATCTGGGCTGGCAACTGGCGGGCGTTCTTCTCGTGACGAAATTGATCGTGACGTTCACGTGTTACGGTTTTGGCGGTTGCGGCGGAATTTTTTCGCCAACGCTGTTTCTCGGCGGCATGTGCGGATTGCTGCTGGCGGGAATTTCCGATCCGTTGTTTCACCTGCCTCCGGCGGATCATATTGTCCTGGCGGTTGTGGGAATGGCCGGTTGCCTGGGCGCGGTGGTCGGTGCGCCGGTGACGGGAATTCTGATTGTATTCGAAATGACGCATCAATTTTCTCTCGTACCCGCGCTGATGCTGGGCGCGCTGGTGAGCCAGGCGATTCGCAAACGGCTGGCGGATCAAAATTTCTACGAAGGCATTCTCGTTCAGGATGGGCATCATCTGAAACATGTGATTCCGCCGCGCGATTTGAACAGTTGGCAGGGATTGCCGGTATCGGCGATTGCGAATTTTCATCCGGTGATCATCAGCGATCTTTCGCCGGAAAATCTACGGACGCATTTCGAAACACATCCAATGGAACGGTTTCCGGTGGTTGTCGGGAACGAGCTGAAAGGAATTCTGACGCGGAAAGAGACAACCTCTGCGCTGGCGGAAAAACGTGCGTTCAAGCTGGATGCGGTCGTGACGTGCCGGACGAACCAGACGATTCGTGAATTGCAGGGATTGTTGATCGAGTCCACGTCGCAACTGGTTGTCGTGCTGGATGCATCCGGCAAAGTGCTGGGCGTGGTGACATTGCATGATTTGCTGCGGGCGGAGGTGGCGCTGGGGAAGAATTCGAGTTAGAGCGGGATGGGAAGACCTCAACAGAAGAGAACGAAGAGAACGAAGGAATGTGGGATTTGTTTCGCTCCAAGTTCGAATGGAATCGGCGGAATTGATTGGTCTTGGGTTTTCCACGGCGAAGCGGACTGAAGTCCGCGCTCCTTTGTCTTGGCAGTTGTCGTCGCTTTACGGTTTGAATTCAATTGCGTGATCCGGCTCAGAAACAACTGTCAGTGAAGCGTTTTGAAAGGGAATCAACTCTGGCTGATTGAAAACATTAGCGGAGTCGATCAATCCGGTGCGCAAATCTCAGCGAAAAAGAATTGAGTCGCGGGCGCATTTCATTGAGCCTAAGCAGTCCCTTCGCGCGATGACGGATGCAAAATTTGGCCGGATGGCATACATTGGCCGGGTCAAGGCGCGGAACGATTTGCTTATTTATGGAAACTACTGTCGAAACGAAGACATTTGCGGATGCCGAAATCAATCGGCGGCTGACACCGGATGAGAAAATTCATTTCCTGCGGGAAATGTTTCGCATCCGCCGTTTCGAGCAGGCAGCGCTCAAATATTATCAGGCCGGGGTTCACATGGGCGGTTTTCTGCACCTTTATATCGGTCAGGAATCCGTTGCGGTTGGCACCATTTCATTGTGCGGCGAAAACGATCACGTCATCACCGCGTATCGCGATCACGGTCACGCCCTGGCGGTCGGCATGTCGATGAACGAATGCATGGCCGAATTGTTCGGAAAAGCGACGGGTTGTTCGAAAGGGAAAGGCGGCTCAATGCATTTCTTCGCCCCGGACAAAAATTATTGGGGCGGCCACGGCATTGTAGCCGGACAGACGCCGCTCGGCCTGGGATTGGCTTACGGCATCAAATACAAAGGCTTGAAAGGCGCGAGCCTGTGTTATCTCGGTGACGGCGCGGTCAATCAGGGTGTTTATCATGAATCATTGAACCTCGCTTCCCTTTGGAATCTTCCCGTCGTTTACATCATCGAAAACAATCAATATTCGATGGGCACCAGCCTGGAACGTTCCTCCGCCTTCAAGAACTGTCTCGCTGCGCGCGCCGAGGGTTACAACATCGAATGGGATCGCGTTAACGGCGAAGACATTTACGAGATTCGCGCCAAGACCTGGAAAGCCATTGAACGCGCGCATAATGAATCGCGCCCGACCGTTCTGGAAATCGATACGTATCGCTATTACGGCCATTCCGTTGCCGATGCGAACGCCAAGAAATATCGCGATCCCGAGGAGATTGAGAAGTATCGCAAGTTCCACGATCCGCTGCAGCTCTGGCAAAAGCGCCTGATCAAGGAACGCATCATGAACGAAGAACAGATCGCCGCACTGGATGCCGAAGCCAAGGCCGAAGCCGATGCCGCCGTCGAATTCGCCGAGGCGAGTCCGCTGCCGGAACCTGCCGACATCCAGGCGGACGTTTACTTCGAAGTGGATCGCCAGACCCCCGCCGGACGCACCGGAAAACATTTCTTCAACGACTGATCTTCTCTTCCTTTTCTTATGCCGAAAATTACTTATCGCAAAGCCTTGAACGACGCCCTCGCGGAGGAACTGACCCGCGATAAAAATGTCGTCATCATTGGCGAGGAAGTGGCGCAATACAACGGGGCCTACAAAGTCACGGAAGGATTGTGGGAACGCTTTGGTGACAAACGCGTGGTCGATACGCCGATCAGCGAAGCCGGATTCATCGGCATGGGCGTGGGCGCTTCGATGCTGGGAATTCGTCCCGTGATGGAACTGATGTTCTGGAGCTTTGCTTACGTGGCCTACGATCAGATCGTGAACAACGCCGGCTGCGTGCGTTATATGTCCGGCGGATTGATCAATTGCCCGATCGTCATTCGCGGTCCGGCCAATGGCGGAACCAACGTCGGTGCAACGCATTCGCACACGCCGGAAAGCATTCTCGCGAACAATCCCGGCGTGAAAGTGGTTTGCCCGGCGACGGCTTACGACGCGAAAGGTTTGATGAAAGCCGCGATCCGCGACAACGATCCGGTGTTCGTCATGGAAAACACTTTGCTCTACGGCGAAACCTGGGAAGTCCCGGAAGAGGAATACGTGATTCCGCTGGGCGTCGCTGATGTGAAACGCGAAGGCACGGACGTTTCTTTGATTGCTCATGGCCGCGCGGTTTTGACGGCTTTGAAAGCGGCGGAAACGCTCGCCAGCGAACACGGCATCAATGCGGAAGTCGTCGATCTTCGCTCGATTCGTCCGCTTGATGAAGAAGCGATTTTGAAATCCATTCGCAAAACGCATCGCGCCGTGTTGGTCGATGAAAACAAACCGTTTTGCGCCGTCAGCGCTCAGATTTCCTCGATGATTCAGGAAAAGGCATTTGACGATCTGGACGCGCCCGTGATGCGCGTTTGCTCTATTGACGCGCCGGCGATCTACAGTCCGCCGCTGGAAAAATTGCAGTTGCCGACACCCGAACGCGTGGTGGAAAAAGTCCTGAGCATTCGCTGAATTTAATTTTACCTATG
>DASTXC010000005.1:0-6979 GCA_035765675.1 Verrucomicrobiia bacterium | reverse complement strand
TCTGGACGCGCCCGTGATGCGCGTTTGCTCTATTGACGCGCCGGCGATCTACAGTCCGCCGCTGGAAAAATTGCAGTTGCCGACACCCGAACGCGTGGTGGAAAAAGTCCTGAGCATTCGCTGAATTTAATTTTACCTATGTCCTATATTGAAATGCCCAAACTGAGCGACACGATGACCGAAGGAACCGTGGTCAAGTGGCGCAAAGCAGTCGGCGACTCCGTGAGCGTCGGCGATGTGCTGGCTGAAATCGAAACTGACAAAGCCGTGATGGAGCTGGAAGCGTTCGATGACGGAGCGCTCAAGGAGATTTACGTCAAAGACGGCGGCAAAGCGAAAGTCGGCGACAAGCTGGCGTTGCTGCTCGGCGCGGGTGAATCTGCTCCGAAGAAAAAGGACGACTCCGCGAAGAAGAATGAAGCGCCAGCCGACAAGGAAAAACACAGCGTTGCGGACGCCGGCGAACACGGGAAGGAAGTTGCGCCGAAAGGAAACGCAAATGCGAAACCCGCTCCCGCATCGACCGCGCCTTCGGCTGCGGGCGGTCGCGTGAAAGCTTCGCCGTTGGCCAAGAAAATTGCCGCGGTCAAAAACGTCGATCTCTCGACCATTCAAGGAACCGGTCCTGGCGGGCGCATTGTCGCCAAGGATTTGGAATCCGCTTCTGCTTCAACCTCGCGTCCAGCAGCTCCGGCGGCTCAGGCGATTCCGGTTCCTGTTCCGGAAAACGCGAAACGCATTCCGCTGTCCGGAATGCGCAAAATTATCGCCGAACGCCTGCTCGCGAGCAAAACGCAGATTCCGCATTTCTATCTCAACATCGAAGTCGATGCGGGCGAACTGCTGAAATTCCGCGCGCAAACCAACGAATATCTGGAAAAATCGGGTGCGGGCAAATTGACGATCAACGATCTCGTGTTGAAAGCCGTCGTTGCCGCTGCCGTGAAAGTGCCACGCGTTAATGCGTCTTTCGCCGGCGATTCGATCATCGAATATCCGGACGTGCATTTGTCCGTCGCTGTCGCGGTTGACGACGGTCTGGTTACGCCCGTCGTTCGCGAAGCTCAGAAAAAATCGCTGCGCCAGATCAGCGAAGCGGTGAAAGATCTCGCCACACGCGCGCGCACCAAGAAATTGAAACCCGAGGAATACCAGGGCGGCACGCTCACGGTTTCAAACCTCGGCAGCTATGGCATCGACAACTTCTTCGCGGTCATCAATCCGCCGCAGGCCTTGATTCTCGCGGTCGGCGCGATTGTGAAAAAGCCGGTGGTGAACGAAAAAGACGAGATCGTCATCGGCTACCGCTTGTCCATCGGGTTGAGCGGAGATCATCGTGTTGTCGATGGCGCGGTCGGCGCGCAATACCTCGCGGAATTGCGGCAGTTGATTGAAAACCCGGCTCTGATGCTGATTTGATTTTATGAGTTACGACCTTGTGGTGATTGGCGGCGGACCTGCCGGATACGTTGGGGCGATTCGCGCGGCGCAATTGGGAAAGAAAGTGGCGTGCGTGGAAAAAGACCGCGCTGGCGGCACCTGTCTGAACTGGGGCTGCATTCCCACCAAGTCGCTGTTGCGCAATGCGGAATTGTTTCACCTGATGAAACATCGCGCGGACGAATTCGGCTTCAAGTTCGACAAGCTCGACTTCGACTGGAGCAAGGTCATCAAACGCTCCCGAAATGTCGCGGACAAGAACGCCGGCGGCATCGAATATCTGTTCAAGAAAAACAAGGTCGATTACATCCTTGGCGAAGCCTCGCTGGAAAAAGCCGGTGTGGTGAACGTCAAGGGCAGCGATGGCAAAACCCAAAAACTCGAAGCTGCGAAAGTTCTGCTTTGCACCGGCGTGGTTTCACGGCCCATGCCCGGTTTTCCCTTCAACGGCAAAACGGTGATCGGCAGCCGTGAGGCAATGGTTCTGGAGAAACAGCCCAAGAGCATCATTATCATTGGCGCGGGCGCGATTGGCGTGGAGTTCGCCTACTTCTTCAACGCGTTCGGAACCAAAGTGACGATTGTTGAAATGATGCCGAACATTCTGCCGCTGGAAGATACGGATTCTTCGCAGACGGTGGAAAAAGCATTCGCGAAACTTGGCATTACCGTGCTGACCAATACCAAAGTGGTCGGCACGGAAGCGGGCAAAGACGGAGTAAAAATTTCGGTCGAAGGCAAAAAGAAGGAAACGCTGGAAGCCGAAGTTTGCCTGGTGGCCATCGGCGTGCAACCGTTGTTGCCCGGCGGTGCGAAGGTTGATTTGACGCCGCGCGGCTACATTCAAACCGGAGATCGTTATCAGACCAGCATTCCCGGCGTGTTTGCAGCGGGCGACATTATCGGACCTCCGTTGCTGGCGCATGTCGCGAGTTATGAAGCCATTCAGGCGGTCGAAGGCATGTTCACCGATCACGTGCCGAAACTCATCGGCGTTTTCCCGAGTTGCACGTATTGCCAGCCGCAGGTTGCCAGCGTTGGTTTGACGGAACGCGCGGCGAAGGAAAAAGGTTTGAAGTTCAAGGTCGGCAAATTCCCGTTCTCGGCCAGCGGCAAAGCGCGCGCGGTCGGCGAAGTGGACGGCTTTGTGAAAATGATTTTCGGCGAACCGCATGGTGAAGTTCTGGGCGCGCATATTGTCGGGGCGGAAGCGACGGAAATGATCGGCGAACTCGGATTGGCGATCACGCTGGAAGCAACCCACGACGACATCGAAGCCACCATTCACGCGCATCCGACGTTGAGCGAAGCGGTTCATGAAGCGACCGGCCAGGCGTTTGGCGAAGCGATTCATATCTGAACGGAAAGGCGAATCATGGAAGCGAGACTGGATTTCTCAAAAGCCGCGCCCGACGGCTACAAAGCGATGAGCGGGCTGGAAGTTTATGCGCGCCGCAGCATTGAACCGGTATTGCTGGAATTGATCAAGATTCGCGCCTCGCAGATCAACGGCTGCGCGTTCTGCCTCGACATGCACACGAAGGACGCGCGCGCCAATGGCGAAACCGAACAGCGGATTTACACGCTCAACGCCTGGCGGGAAACGCCGTTCTTCACGGATCGCGAACGCGCCGCGCTGGCTTTGACCGAAGCGGTCACGCTGATTTCGGAAAACCACGTTCCTGACGCCGTTTACGAAGAAGCGAAAAAGCATTTCAACGAAAAGGAACTGGTGGATCTCGTCCTGGCGATTGTGACGATCAATGGCTGGAACCGTCTGGCGATTACGTTTCATTCCGTGCCGGGAACTTATCAACCTGCGAAACGGTAGATTGTTTTCTGAGATGCGCGGGACGGTGCTTGCGGGCGAGTGCAAACTTCAGGTGAGCGGGTTAAATCCGTTAAATGGATTAAACGAGTTAAACCACTGAATCACCATACCCACCCGGTCGGGAAACTCGTTTTCGATTTCCAGCGGCAAGTCAGTCTGGACAGTCGCCACGAGTCGCTTTATGAGAAGTAGCGCCATCGGCTCCCGCGATGGAACTTGTGAACTGAACTGACTATGAAATGCCCCGCCTGCCATCACGCGCTCACGCGCATCACGATTGAATCGCTCGAAGTCGATGCCTGCCAGTTCGGCTGCGGCGGAATCTGGTTCGATCTGTTCGAGTTGCAACAGGTCGATGATCCGGGCGAAGTCGCGGGCGAAGCGCTGTTGCAGATTCCGCACAATGCGGACGTGAAGGTTGATCCAATATTGAAACGCGAATGTCCGCGTTGTCTTCAGATGAAACTCAAGCGCCGCCCGTTCAGCCCGAGCATTCCGGTCGAGGTGGATGAATGCCCGGCGTGCGGCGGTTTCTGGCTGGATGCCGGCGAACTGGAGCAGATTCGGGTGCAGAAAGGCCGATTGGAAAAAGCGCCGCAACGTTCCACCGGAATGTCTCCCGAGGCGATTCGAACTTTGTATCGTCTGAAAACCGCGGATCGCGACGAGCTCTGAGTTTCCGATTGCGCGGTTTTGCGCGTGCCCGTAAGTTGAATCCCGTGTTCAAACAACGAAAAAACACAACAACAATTTAGCGTCCGCCCGGCAAACCGGATGGACGCGAACGCCTCGAACCGTTGATTCGAGGCGTTTTTGTTTGTTGAAATCAACCGCGGATGAACACAGGTAAACACGGATTCAGAAGTGGCTTTACGCGAATTGCACGAATTGACGCGAATTGTTTTTGAATTTCAGAATTCGTGGAAATTAGCGCAATTCGTGTAAACTCGTTTTTTCGATCCGTGTTGATTGGTGTTCATCCGTGGTTAAAGAAATCTGACTTTTATGGCCGAAGAAAATAATCCGCAGCAAACCCCAGCCGCCGCGCCGAATCCCGAACGCAAAACGCTCGACGAACGCGCGAAGATGACCGAACTGGAACGCATCCGCCATTCCGCCGCGCACGTGATGGCCACCGCCATCCTGCGGCTCTGGCCCGACGCGCAATTTGCCTACGGCCCGCCCGTCGAAAACGGCTTCTACTACGACCTCGAATGCTCGCATCGCATCGCACCCGAAGACTTCGAGAAGATCGAGGCCGAGATGAAAAAAGAAATCAAGGCGAACAACGTTTTTGAGAAAATTGAAGTCAGCCGCGAAGAGGCGCAAAGAGACGCAAAAAGCGGAAGGCTGGGTGGTTTGACTGAACGACCGAACAATCCGAGCAAGTTTAAGCTGGATTTGATTCAGCAAATTCCCGAGGGCGAAAAAATCTCCTACTACAGGAACGGCGATTTCATCGATCTCTGCGCCGGACCGCACGTGATGCGCACCGGCAACATCGGCGCGTTCAAGCTCACGAGCGTGGCGGCGGCGTATTACAAGGGCGACGAAAAAGGCCCGCAGCTTCAGCGCATTTACGGCACGGCGTTCAAGAACAAGACCGCGCTCGACGAGTATTTCAAAATGCTCGAAGAAGCGAAGCGCCGGGATCATCGCAAGATCGGCGCGGAGATGGGCCTGTTCGCCATCGACACGGAATACGTCGGACCGGGCATGCCGCTGTGGCTGCCGAAGGGAACCGTGCTCGTCGAGGAACTGGAAAAGCTCGCGAAGGAAACGGAATTCGCTGCGGGTTACGTGCGGGTGAAAACGCCGCATTTGGCGAAGGAGAAGATGTACAAAACTTCGGGGCATTTGCCGTATTACGCGGAGTCTATGTTTCCGAAAATGGAAATGGATGAAGTTGCTCAAAAGCGGAGCGAACTGACTTCGCGGAAACAGAAGCTGTGGGACGATTGTTGGAAATCTGGTGCTGTCCAAGCCTTGAAAATTACCGAGGATCATCAGAACGCACTGAACTCGATTCAAGAATTACAACTTTTGGAAAGGAGAGTGGCAAGTCCCGAAGTTCAAGTTTCAGAAGAACAGATGCGGCTTCTTGGACAATTGCGCGACACGACGAAAGAGCTTTTTCAGCTTCCCGTGGCAGAAAGCTACTATCTCAAAGCCATGAACTGCCCGCATCACCACCGCATCTTTGCGGCGGAACCGCGCAGTTATCGCGACCTGCCATTGCGCCTCGCGGAATACGGCACCTGTTATCGCTACGAGCAGAGTGGCGAGTTGTTCGGACTCATGCGCGTGCGTTCGCTCAACATGAACGACGCCCACATCTATTGCACCGAAGAACAGTTCGCCGAGGAATTCCGCGCGGTGAACGAAATGTATCTGAAATATTTCAAGATCTTCGGCATCGAGAAATACGTCATGCGTTTCAGCACGCACAGCGCGGAAGGTCTCGGCAAGAAATATGTGAACGAACCGGAACTCTGGAAGAAAACCGAGGACATGGTTCGCCAGGTGTTGATCGATTCGAAAATCAATTACGTGGAAGTGCCGAACGAAGCCGCGTTTTACGGACCGAAAATTGACGTGCAGGTCTGGAGCGTCATCGGCCGCGAATTCACGCTGGCGACGAACCAGGTGGATTTCGCCGTGCCCGCGAAGTTCGGCCTGACGTATCGCGATCGCGACAATACGGACAAAACGCCGCTCTGCATTCATCGCGCGCCGCTGGGAACGCACGAACGTTTCATCGGTTTTCTGATTGAACATTATGCCGGCAATTTCCCGCTCTGGCTCGCGCCGGAACAGGTTCGCATTCTCACGCTCGGCGATGAAGAACCGCTGGTGAATTACGCGAAAGGCATCGCCCAGGAACTCCGCGCAAACATGGTTCGCGTGGAATCCGATTTCGGCACCGATCCCATCAAAGCCAAAATCGCAAACGCCGAAACCGCAAAAGTCCACACGATGCTCGTAATCGGCGGCCGCGACATGGAAGCCGGAAACGTGAGTGTGCGATTGCACGGCAAGGGGAACATCGGGGCGAAACCGAAAGGGGAAGTCGTGGCGGAAATTCTGGCTGCAATCAGGGAACGCAAGTCGTAAGGGCAGAACACGGAGTTTCGCTCCGCGTGTTTTGTTCATTGATAATGCGGCAACCAGGTTCCGTTCAGCGCGGCTTCGTTGAGCGTTCCTGCATAGTTATTGGCGTCGCGCGCAGAAGTCGTGAAGTTCAGACTGCGTCGCCAATTCTCCGGAGCTTCCGGATGAACGCCGCAGAGAATCACGAAGCCACTGCCAACAGTGCCTTCAGCAATAGCTGCCGTGCGTCCGGATATTTGCCCACTACTGATCCCCAGCCGGTGAACTCCGGTACATCTTCCCAGTAATGTTCAATGGTCGGAATGCCGGCTCCAGCGATAGGCACGGCGGATTTGTGGATCCCTCGATTCACCGCTGCGTAAAGCTCAAATTTGACGGGATGAGTCAGGTTGAAGCTTTTGCCGATGGTTTGCCCGGCGAGAATCGCGTTGTTTGGCGCGGGTGGCAAGTTGCGCCCTTCGCGCCAGGGCGCAACTTGACACCCGCACCATTTTCAATTCCCTCGCCCCACAGCGAAGCGCGGGGAGAGGGTCAGGGTGAGGGGATTTTGAGCTAAAAACCTCCTCATCCCGGCCTTTTCCTCCGGCTTCACTCGGA
>DASTXC010000004.1:0-21009 GCA_035765675.1 Verrucomicrobiia bacterium | reverse complement strand
CAACTGGACACCCGCACCATTTTCAATCCCCTCGCCCCGCGCAGCGAAGCGCGGGGAGAGGGTCAGGGAGAGGGGATTTTGAGCTAAAAACCTCCTCACCCCGGCCCTCTCCTCCGGCTTCGCTCGGAGGAGAGGGAGTGAGCAGCCGTTTTGAATTTCGAAAGCTCAACCCGTTGTTTGGTGCGGGTGCCAAGTTGCGCCCGGACGCTCGCAATGCAGGAACGGTGGCTTGCCGCAGAAAGGGGTGGCTGTTAGTGTCGCAACCAAACTGTGTTCGCGACTGGAGATTCGGCGGACCCGGTGAGAATTGAACCGTAGCGTGATCCAGAATTTTTTCCGTCAGCCTTATATTGTGATCGGAATGCATCGCTCAGGCACATCGATGCTGTCCGAGCTTCTGCATTCGGCTGGAATTTTCATGGGGAACGACTGGGTCAGAAATCAGGAATCCGATTTCTTTCAACGCATCAACAAACGTCTGCTGGAACAAAACGGCTGGAGCTGGCTGGAACCGGGCGTGCCGCCGGAATCAACGCGCATTCGGTTGTCCAGCTTTGGACTGATCGGCGGCTTCATCAAGGGCCAGCGGAATCCGTTTCAACTTATAAACCTGATCGGCGGCGGCGAATGGGGTTGGAAAGATCCGCGCAACACCTTCACCCTGGGTTCCTGGTTGAAGCTTTTCCCGCAAGCCAGGGTGATTCATCTTTATCGCAACGGCATGGATGTGGCGCTCAGCCTGTATTATCGAAACCGAAAAACCGCGAACGGCGACGCTTTTAGGCACGCGGCTTTGAAGGAGAAATCGGCTGGACTCGATCTGTGGGAAAAATATGTTGCGCAGGCGTTCTCATTTGAGCCGGTGCTGGGAGAGCGGATGCTGACGGTGCAGTTCGAAAAGCTGGTGCAATGCGATCCCGTGGAAGTGAATCGGCTGGAGAAATTCACCGGCCTGCCGCTCCGAAAACGTCTGGAATCCACCGTGGATCAAAAACGCACGGCGAGATACCTGGAACCCGAGCATGCCGACCTGGTTCAATATGCCCGGAAAAATCATTGGATGAATAAACTCGGGTACTGTTAAAGTAGCTGCCGATTTTTTACGCATGATTCGTTCAAGGCCGGCGTTCGGCTTTCATTGTCGAAAATTGAAGAAGCAGAGTGATCAATAAATAAATGGCTCCGAAAGCAAACTATTCGTCGTCGCAGTACGCCTGGCATTATTTTTACCGGCTGTACCTTCAGTGTCTTCGTCCGTCCAAGTTTCACCGTTTTCACGAGCAGCGTACCCGGCCCATGCCGGACAATCATTCCTGCGTGCCGTTCGATCAGCATCGCTGCATCTTCGTGCACATCCCGAAATGCGCGGGTATTTCCGTGAGCCGCAGTTTGTTTGGAAACGTTTCCGGAGCGCATCACACGCTGAAAAAGTTTCAAATCATGTTCGGACCGCGGGAATTTTCCGAATACTTCAAGTTCAGCTTCGCCCGGAATCCGTGGGATCGATTGGTTTCGGCTTATCATTTTCTGAAGAAAGGCGGCCTCACGGTTTGCGACAAGAAATGGTCGGACAAAAATCTGGCCGCGTATCCGGACTTTGATGCCTTCGTGCGAAACGGAATTCAGCAGAAGAAAATTCTCTCGTTCCCGCATTTCCGTCCGCAGGTCGATTACATCTGCCTGGCGAAAAATCGATCAGGTCTGGATTTCATCGGCTATTTCGAGAACCTGGAGAAGGATTTCGCTTACATCTGCGAGCAGATCAAGGTGAACACCACTTTGCAGGAACTGAACCGCAACTCCTCCCGGAAAAGAGATTATCGCGATTACTACACTCCCGAAACGCGGCAGATCGTGGAGCGGATTTACGCCGACGACATCGAGCTGCTGGGTTATTCCTTTGATAATTCCACGCTGCCCGCCATGCTGGCCGCGCGGCGCTCGAGCTGATTGATTCCCGCCGAGCCATCCGCGAACAAAATCAAAACGCAGCTGCATGGCCCAACCGACTCTCGCGATCATCGTCAACACGTTCAACCAGCCGGAGTACCTGCGCCGGGTGCTGGATGCGCTTTCGCCGCAATTGTTGGCTGCGGATGAATTACTGCTGGCGGACGACGGTTCGGGCGACGAGACGCGGAACGTTTTCGAACATTGGAAAAGCCGGCAATCAATTCGCGCGGTTCACGTCTGGCAGAAGAATCAAGGCTTTCGTCGTTCGCGAATTCTCAATGCCGCCATTGCGCAGGCGCAAAACGAGTACATCATTTTTCTGGATGGCGATTCGTTGCCGCATCCGAAATTCGCGTTTGATCATCGGGCGCTGGCCCGGAAAGGTTTTTACATCCAGGCTCATCGCGCTTTCATCAGCCAAAAAGCTTCCGCTTACTTCAGCGCTGAACATTTTTTCGCACATCGGCTGCGCGCTTTTTTTTCCGGCCAGATTCAGGGCTGGAAACATGTGTTTCGATGGCCCATGGCGTTCCGGCGAATCCGCAAAGATCTTCGCGGTGTGCGGGGCTGCAACCTCGGAATCTGGCGGGACGATCTGTTCAGAGTAAATGGCTATAACGAGGAATTCGTCGGCTGGGGCCGCGAGGATTCAGAGCTGGCATTGCGCCTGATGAACTCGGGCGTTCGCTGGATGGATGTCCGGGGCCGGGCTGTTTGTTACCATCTGTGGCATCCGCCCGCGGACCGGTCGGGCCTCGATCAAAATATCAAAATCCTCGAAGACGCCTGCGCTTCGCAGCGCTCCCGTTGCGAGATGGGACTGAATAAACACCTCGCCGCCTGATTCAGACGGAGACATAACGGGCCTCTGATTTTTTGGGGAATCCTCCTGACAGGTCAGAGCCGATTGACCTCTTGCTCCTGTAACCGGCAGTTCAACTCGCCTGCTGCAATGGCGCCGCATTCGCGAACTTCGGCTGGACTGCGGCGTATTTGCTGAAAAAATCCGGATCCTTCGCAATCTGCTGAAAAAATTCTTCGCTTATGACATGGTTCGCCGCCGCCATTTTTTTTCGCATGCGCCGGAGCGTCACCCGTTCCACTCTTGACGGGAAAACAGCGCGAACGCGATCCAGCCAACTGATTTGGAAATTCGCCATATCGCCGCGCGTCACCGGATTTCTGAATCCAGCGCCGTGATGATAAATCAGCCCACCGTATATCCCGAAGAGAACCGGATGATTGGTCAGCCCCTTGCTTCTCAGGATGCGATACCAGTCGGTTCCGCGATCACTGAGAATTTTCAAAAGATTGCCGCCGACGTCGGTCGTGGGAACGCCGCCGTTATTCGTCCATAGATGACCTTCGTTCCAGTCGCCTTTGATCGAATGCCAGAAGCCAACCGTTGTCGCACAGAAACACGGATGCGGCTGGATGTCGCCGTTGTTCTCCAGGCGCTGAATGGCGACCAGCTTGTGCGTCTTCAATTTTTCCCGGAGGAAAGGTTCGAGATCGCCGATTGGAAACGCATCGCCATCCAGAAAGATGATGATGTCGTCATCGCGGTTTGAATCGAAATAAATGAGGTCAGCCAGAAGATTCAACTTGATGGCGTGCGGCTTCACCGGTTCGGAGCAGCAATAATAAAATGTGTCGGGCGGAACCGGCGGCACTTCATTCAGCCACGCGTAAACCCGGAACGGGCTTTGGATGTGTTTTCGAAGATACGCCAGTTGGATCGGGATCCATCTGTCACTCTGAAAATGCACCGTGGCGATGTGAATCATAAAGGGAAATACTAGTGAAATTAACGAACGGGTTGATAGTGTTTTTTGTTGAATCGAAGTCCAAACCAGCCTTCGAGCTTCAACATCACGCGGTGTCGTTTTTCCCGCGAGGTCAGGCGATGGGACGGATCGGCCGGAAACAATCCTTCAGCTTTCGGAAGCCATTCCTGCACGACACGCGGATGCGTTCCGGCGAACAAACGCAAAGTCAGCGGATCAATCTGCGCGTAATCCGCCACCGGCGGTTTCCCCGCGTGCCAATGCTTTTCAACCTCCTGGCGTTTGAGGCTCATCTGCTCTTCGCTGCGCACCCAGCCGTAATGATAAATCGTCGCGTTTGCGTGAGCCGCGCGCGGATACCGCATTTTTTTGTGCGTTTCCAGAACCGTGAAAAATAATCCTTTCGGCGCCCACGCGGGAATGGTGTTGCGCAAAATCCGCGGCGCGGTGCGATACCAGCGCGGCGACCAGGCATAGGTGTTTTTGTTCCCGTAAAAATGGAGATAATCAAACACCAGCGCTTCAACGCGTTCGTCGTTTAGATATTTCTCCATCGACACGCGAATCTTCGGCAGGTCGTCCTCGTGAACGACTTCGTCGCCTTCGAGATAGAACGCCCAATCGCCCGTGCAATTGAACAGCGCGATGGATTTCTGCTGGCCGTAAACGAATCCCTTGATGCTGTAATCGGGCCGAATGCGTTCGTTCCACTGCGTGGGAATGATGCGGATTTTGGGATCGTTGATGCCGCGAAGTTTCTCTTCCGTTCCATCGTCGGACGGCCCCAGCGCAACGACGAACTCATCGACGATGGGCAGGATTGAGCGAATGGATTCCTCAAAAGGATAACCCAGCTTGTTTCCGTTCCGCAAAAAGGTGAACCCACTCACTTTCATGGGCGCGAATCTTAAGGTGGCCGCTTTCGAATGAAAGGCGAAACTCAGAAACCTGAAGCGACCAATCAACTATCCACCATCCTCTATCAACCAGTCGGCATCGCCGCTCCTCAAGCCAGCGCGCGGCTTTTCTTGGTTCCAACGAAGGCGTAGCGCGATTGCGGGCGCGTCTTGACCAGTTGCCGAACGAAGTGCCGGAAGCCTTTGTTCAGATTGACTTCCTTGACTTCGAGCGGAAAGCCGGCTTGAAGAAAAAACTCTTTGTAATCAGCCAGCGTATAGATCGGATCGGCCACGCCATCCGCCGCCAATCGCGCGCGGGTTTTGACCTGCGCCTTGAGCTTGGTCACGGGCCAGACGGGTTCACGAATTGCGATGAACTTGCCGCCGGCTTTCAAAACACGTTTCGCTTCCCGCAGACACTGAACCATGTTTGTCGCCTGATGCAGCACCGAGGAGCAGACGACTGCATCAAAATGATTGCTGGGAAAATCGAGCTTGTGAAAGTCGCCGGGCATTCGTGTGATCTTCGCGCAATTCGCTTTCAAGGCTTTGAAAACTTTCGGCGCCTGTTCGCGTAACAACCGCGGTGAGAGATCGGTGACGACGACTTCCACCACCGTGGGCAATTTGGAAAGTTCCGCTCCGAACCAGGCTGCGCCCGCGCCGATTTCCAGGACGCGCCCGCGGAATTCCATGCCGCATTTGCGGGTGAGAAAAGGAATGAACTTCGAGAGTTCTTCTTTCATGGAACGCAGCCATTCCAGAGTGAATTCCGTGTTCAGGCGTTCGTTGGATTCCCGAAGCGCGATCGCGCTTTGGTGGGTATAACGGGAAAGATAGCCCTTCTTTTCGACGTATTTGGATTCCGTATGCACGTCGCGGCAGACTACGTAAGCCGACTGCGAGTCCGCAAGGTTATGCGTCACAAATGAAAAAATTTCATGAAGAAGAATCGAAGGAACGGCGAACACCGGGATAGAATCCGTGCAGTTGATTTATTGCGATCAACGCTGAGAGCGCCGAGCAGCGCAGAGTTTTCAAACTGATTGAACCCCACCCGTTCGGTTGTCTGAAAAACCGAAACCGTCTCTGCGCAACTCAGCGTCCTTTGCGTCTCTGCGTTTTGTAGGCTTTTCTTTCAATTGCATCGTGGACAGTCAAGTCCGCGTATTCCGCGCGTTTCGCGGTTAATCCCAACGGAATAAATTCAAAACTCCTCTGTCCCACTTCCATTGATGCCCGACGAGCCGTTGCCATTTCCCGATTCGTTTTTGCGACGCTCCCGCTGTTCGGCAAAAAAAGTCCGCAATAACGCGCGGCACTCCATTTCGCGAACGCCGGAGGTGATGGCGCTTCGATGATTCAATGTAGGAAACTGCAGCAGATTCAACGCGCTGCCGGCCGCACCGCCTTTCGGATCGCTCGCGCCAAAAACCACGCGGGCCAGACGCACATGAACAATCGCGCCGGCGCACATCGGACATGGTTCTTTCGTGACGTAAAGCGTGCAATCCGTCAGCCGCCAATCACCCACCGCCTGCTCCGCTTGCGTCACCGCGAGCATTTCCGCGTGCGCAGTCGCATCTTTCAGCAACTCCACCTGATTGTAGGCGCGGGCAATGATCCGGCCATCCCGCACCACCACCGCGCCCACCGGCACTTCCTCAGCCTCATACGCTTTGGCCGCCTGCCGCAAGGCTTCGCCCATAAAATAATGGTCGCTCTGTAGATCGATGATGGGTTCGTCCATGAATCAGTTTGAAGTTAAATGAGTTCCCGAAGATTTCGAGGTTGGAACTTGGAACTTGGAGTTTGGAGTTTATCTCCCTTCCCACGCCTCCTGAAGCGTCCAGTCGTTTTTTCCATCGGGATGACAATGACAATGCGCGGCGAAAAAACCACCGCGATATTTCCAGAACCAGGGCCAGATGGTTTCGCGATCCGTTTGCGGCAGCGCGATGTGATCGAGTTCGGCGCGCGAGAAAAATTCAAAACGTCCTTCGCGATGCACGGGCGGAAGCACTGTCAGTCGTGGCTTCACTTCGAACAGAAACATCAGCCAATGACTTTGCCCGAGAAAACCATGTTCGCTCACGATGCTGGCCAGATGCAGATCCGTTGGATGGAGGCGCAGCCCGAGTTCTTCCTGAGCTTCGCGACAGGCGCAGACATAGGGCGATTCGCCGATGTCCGTGTGAAGCTTCCCGCCGCACGGACTCCACAATCCGCGATTCGGCTCCTGCGTGCGTTCGAGCAGCAGGACGTCATCGCGTTCATTGAAGCAGTAAAGCAGCGTGGCAATTTTGTAAGGCAAAGCCATTGCGCGAAGTCTGAGGTTGGAAGGAAAACAGACGCAAGCGGTTTTCTGAAACGAAGGGTGGCAAATTACGTTTGCGCGTAATCCGGATCAATCGTTTGAAGCATCGCAAACCACACTTGCTCCGCTTCGAACAAACGTGGCAGGTTCTGCGCGTGAGCAAAATTGTCGGCATCGATCTCGGAACCACCAATTCACTCGTCGCCACTGTGGATTCAGGCATTCCGCTGGTCATTGCCGATTCGGAAGGCCGCCGTCTTACGCCCTCGGTGGTTCATTTCCCCGAGCCGAATGCCGAACCGCTGATCGGTCTGCCCGCGAATCGTGTTCGCGTGATTCGTCCGCGCGAAACGGTTTATTCGGTAAAACGTTTCATCAGCCGGCGCGGCTCGGATCTTTCCCGCGAAGAAATGCTGGTGACGTATCCGGTCGAAGGCAGCGGCGCCGGGCCGGTGACGATTCCGATTCACGAACGCGCGTTCACGCCGGAAGAAATTTCCGCCGAGGTTCTGAAGAAGCTCAAGCACGACGCGGAACAGTATTTCGGCGAACCGGTGAATCGCGCGGTCATCACGGTTCCTGCTTATTTCAATGACGCCCAGCGCAATGCGACCAAGAAAGCCGGTGAGCTGGCGGGCTTCACGGTTGAACGCATCGTCAACGAGCCAACTGCGGCGGCGCTCGCCTACGGGCTGAACCGCCTGCACGAAAAAGCGAAGATCGCGGTTTATGATCTCGGCGGCGGCACGTTTGATCTTTCGATTCTGGAATTGAGCAACGGCGTTTTTCAGGTGCTCGCGACGCACGGCAACACGCGGCTGGGCGGCGATGACATCGACAAACGCATCGTTGATTTCCTGTTGGAAAAAATCTCTGCCCAGGCTCAATCCGCGCCCGCTGATTCGCCGATTCGCCGTCTCGCCAATTCGCCTTCGCCGACAGAACTGTCGAGAATTCGCGAAGCGGCGGAAGATGCGAAGATTAAACTTTCATCGGAAACGGAAGTGGAAATTGCGCTGCCGTTTTTAACGACGGATTTCAGTTTCAGTTACAGATTCACGCGAACCGAACTCGAACAGCTTTCCCGCGAAATTGTTGAACGCACGCGCGAGCATTGTCTGCGGTCGCTGGCCGATGCGAAACTGGAAGCGAAGGATTTGGATCAGGTGATTCTCGTGGGCGGCCAGACGCGGATGCCGCTGGTGCGCGAACTGGCTTCGCAGTGGTTCGAATGCGCGGAGTTTGAAGAAACGCGCGGCGGGATTCGATTGGGAACGGAATTTCACAAAGGCTCGGGGCCGCAGTTGAACACGTCGCAGAATCCCGACGAAGCCGTGGCGCTGGGCGCAGCGATTCAGGCGGAGATTTTATCCGGCGGATTTCAGAATGTGCTGCTGCTGGACGTCACGCCGCTGTCGCTGGGAATCGAAACATTCGGAGGCTTGATGAACGTGATCATTCCGCGCAACACAACGATTCCAGTGAAAGCCGGGGAAATGTTCACAACCGCGGTGGACAATCAGCGCGACATGTTGATTCACGTGCTGCAGGGCGAACGCGAACGCGCGAAGGACAACTGGAGCCTGGGAAAATTCACGATTGATTTTGAAGCCGCGCCGCGCGGTGTGCCGCGGGTCGGCGTGCAATTTGAAATCGATGCGAATGGCATTCTCCACGTGCTCGCGCGTGACACAAAATCCGGACAGCAAAAGGTCGTGGAAATGAAATCGGCGGTGGATGTGGATGATTCCGCCGTGCAACAGATGGTGGAGGAATCGGTGGAGCACGCGTTTGAAGATCTCGCGGCGCGGCGCTGGATCGAAGCGAAGCTCAAGGCGAACGAATTGATTTCCGCGACGCGGAAAGGTTTGAGCGATTGCGCGGCAGAACTGGAAAGCGGTTATCGCGCGGAACTGGAATCGGCTTTGGCCACCGTGGAATCCGTGGTGGCGGCCGAAAATGCCGAAACCAAAACGGGCGATCTCAAGCAGCTTCAAGCTGCCTGCGCTGCGCTGGATGAAACGACGCGGCCGCTCGCCGAACTGCTGATGGACAAGGCCATGGAAGCGATGTTGAAAAAGCGGGGGCTGGTGTAGGCGATTTTCGCGCGGAGGCTTCGTAGCGCAGACTGACAGTCTGCTGTATCGCCGACTGACAGTCGGCGGATGTGTGACATTGTCGCGCAAAGAATTCCGAGCCGCGTTCGAAATCACGCCCGGCGGATTATCAATCCGCGAAACAGCAGACTGCCAGTCTGCGCTACGAAATCCCAACATTGCCAGCGTTCCGCGCATGGCGTAAGGTTTCCGGCTTTGATGAAAAATAATGCCCCAGAACGCACGGTGCGCGTCGGTCTGATTTCCCTCGGTTGCGCCAAAAATCTTGTCGATGCCGAAATCATGCTCGGCTCGCTGATGAAAGACGGCGTGGAAATCACGAACGACGCCGCCCAGGCCGACGTGGTGATCGTGAACACCTGCTCGTTCATCGATTCGGCGCAGGAGGAAAGCGTGGATACGATCCTGGAATCCGCGGAACTGCGCGAAGCGCAAAATCGCGGGCAGGGATTGATCGTTTCCGGCTGTCTGCCGCAACGGTTCCGCGATGAATTGCCGAAGCTGTTTCCCGAAGTCGATGCGTTCATGGGCATCGATCAGGTCGCGCAGGTTACGGACATTGTGAAGCAGGCGATGGTGCGGCGCTCGGATCGGATCGCGGCTCCGAAAAAAGCGCGCTCGTCAAAATCCAAAGTCGTGGCGCAACTGAGCGAACTCGACAAAGCGCAAAAACCCAGCGCGCACGATGAAGCTGAACGTCTGCGCGGAACGGACAAGTTCGGGAACACGAAAACCGTCGTCACGCAATCCGCATTACGTAACACATCCGCTGACGCCCCGGCATTGCTCGAAGTCAATCAGCGTCCGACGTTCATTCCCGATTTCGGCACGCCGCGTTTTCGTCTTACGCCGCGGCATTTCGCGTATGTGAAAATTGCGGAAGGCTGCAATCATCCGTGCAGCTTTTGCATCATTCCGAGAATGCGCGGAACGCATCGCAGCCGTCAGCAGGCGGACATTGTCGCGGAAGCGAAAGCGCTGATTGCGGACGGCGTGAAGGAGATCAATCTGATTTCGCAGGACTCAACGTATTACGGGCTGGACCTGCGTCCAAATCACAGCCGCGCGATTTCGTCGCCGGAGAAATTTTCCGCCGCCGCGAAATCATTGTCAGCAGACGCGACGACGATTTGCACATTGATTCGCGAATTGAACGCGCTGCCGGGCGATTTCTGGATTCGATTGCTTTACACGCATCCGGCGCATTGGACCGACGAGCTGATTCAAACGATTGCCGAATGTCCGAAGGTCGCGCGCTATGTGGACATTCCACTTCAGCACATTCACGAGAACATGCTGGAACGCATGCGCCGCGAGACCTCACAGAAGTACATTGAGGATTTGATCAAAAAAATTCGCGCGGGCATTCCGGGCATTGCGCTGCGCACGACGTTCATCGTGGGTTTTCCCGGTGAAACGGCGGAATATTTTGAAACGCTGTTGAACTTCATTCGCGAAGCAAAATTCGAGCGGCTCGGCGTGTTCACGTATTCCAAGGAAGACGGAACGCGCGCCGGCGCAATGGCGGGACAGCTCTCCGACAAGGTGAAACAGAAACGGCGCGAACTGGCGATGGCGGCGCAGCATGAAATCGCGGTGCGCGTTTCCGAATCGTTTGTCGGCCGCACGATCAAGGTTTTGGTCGAAGGGCAGGCGAGTGGAAAAGAACTGGCGGGTGCGAGAATCAGTTCGTGGGAACACGGCTTGATGCGCGAAGATCAAACTCAAAACGCGGAACTCAAAACGCGGAATTACCTGATTGCTCGCGGTGAAGCGGACGCGCCGGACATTGACGGACGCGTTTATGTGCGCGGCAAATTGCCGATTGGCGAATTCGCGTACGTGAAGGTCATCGGCCACACGGATTACGATCTGATCGCTGAGCCGGCATAACGGCGGACGCAGTTCAAAAGCATTTGACCACAGATGAACACCGATGGACACGGATTCAAACAATGCTGTGTTTCGGTGACTTCGATTAAGTTTCAAAATTTTCATCCGTGTTTATCTGTGTCCATCCGTCGTTAATTTTTCTTCAATCAGGATGGGGGCGCAACTTGACACCCGCACCATTTTCGATTCCCTCGCCCCGCAGCGAAGCGCGGGGAGAGGGCCAGGGAGAGGGGATTTTGAGCTAAAAACCTCCTCACCCCGGCCCTCTCCTCCGGCTTCGCTCGGAGGAGAGGGAGTGAGCAGCCATTTTGAATTTCGAAAGCTCAACCCGTTGTTTGGTGCGGGTGCCAAGTTGCGCCCGAAACGGCCTTACGCGAATTTCACGAATTGACGTAAATCACTTGGGGTTTTGACTTTCGAAAATAAGTGCGATTCGCGTGAATCCTTTTCGGCATCCGTACTACAATGATGAAAGTCCGTGCCCATTCGACAAAGATTTTGACAGATAGAAAACGTCGTAGCGCAGGTTTCCAAACCTGCTGTATCGCTGATTTCCAAATCGGCTGAGCGTAAAATGTTCGAAGCGCATTAAAATTTTCCAGCCCGGCAGGTTAAGAAACCTGCGCTACAGCAGACTGAGAAGTCTGCGCTACTTGGCTGCGGTTTACCCGCGCTGGGTTTATCGGTGTTCATCCGTGGTTGATCCCGTTTCGGCGCATGGCTTCACTGGCGCCCGGTCGTTTCCGCGATCAGGCGTTTGAATTCTTCATCGCCGACCTGGCGCGGAATGGCGTGACAGACTTTTTCAAATCCAGGGAAGTTCCAGAGATTGGGAAAATCGCGGCATTGCTGCGGCTTCACAGGCTGAACCGCGCAGTTATCGCCATCGAGAAAAATACATTCGCCGTTGGGTTTGTTCTGCAATGCGAGTCCCTGTCGGTCGTGGCGCAAATGCAGGAATTTCTGAATGAAATCGAACTCACTCATCTGTTTGAATGCCGCGAGCCGGGAAATTTCCGCGTCGGTCAAACGCACTTGTCCCGGCCAGCGACAGCAGGCAGTGCAACGTTGGCATTCGTAAAAAATCGGCACGCGCAACCATAAACGTTCTGCCGTTCTGCCGCCAATCCGGAGATTTTCGTTGAACAATCGCGGCGAAGCCGGTGTCATTAGCATGTGTCAACTTTGAAAAACTTCAGACAGAACGGGCAAAGGGCGCTTTGCCTATGACGAGCTTTATTTCCGCCGTAAGAAAATCCTGGAATACATCGCGTTATGGTTTTGCGATCTTCTTCGCGGCATCAATTCTACTTGGGCTGACAATTCTCCGGCTCGTCATCTTTGTCCAGTTCAGCGGCCCGTCGCATCCTTCTTTTGGCGCGGCTCTTCAGACTTTTCTCGTCGGATTGCATCAGGATCTCGCGATCGTTCTGCTGACAACGTTGCCGCTGCTGTTCTGGTTCTGGATCGTGCGCGGAAAATCGTTCGGCAAACTCTGGCATCGCGCGCTGTTGCTCGGAGGAATGTTTTTGTTCTGGGCCGTCGAAGTGTTTCTGCTCTTCACTGAATATTATTTCTTCGAGGAATTCCGTTCGCGCTTCAACACCGTGGCGGTGGATTATCTGCTCTATCCCAGCGAAGTCGTCGGCAACATCCGCGAGTCGTATCCGCTGTTTACGATCATTGCGATCTGCGTCGCAATTGCGCTCATCTGGGTGATTGCCGCGGCGTATCTGTTTCGCGGCATGTGGAAAGAAACGGTTTCCGGCAAAACCGGATTTCTCCGTTTCCTTGGCGTCGGCGTGGTGACGGTGGCGCTGCTCTTCACGATCAAAATGAACGGCACGGAATTCAGCCGCGACCGCACGATGAATGAAATGGCGAACAACGGATCGATCTCCTTCGTGAATGCGTTCGTCACCCGCAATCTCGACTACGCGGCTTATTATCGAACGTTGCCGCGCGATGAAGCTTATGCGCGCACGAGAAAAATCCTGGCCTCGCCGAAATCAGAATTCGTGGGCGACGCTTACAGCATTCGCCGCAAAGTCTCTGGCGATCCGGCAAAGCCGCGATTGAACGTCGTGCTGCTGTTGGAAGAAGCGCTCGGTTCGGAATTCTGGGGTTGTCTCGGACGCAAGAACACGCTGACGCCGGAAATGGACAAACTCGCAACGGAAGAAGGCCTTTTGTTCACGAACATTTATGCGTGCGGCAATCGCACGGTGCGCGGATTTGAAGGTGTGTTTTCGTCGTTTCCACCATTGCCCGGCGATTCCATCGTGAAACGAGATCGTTCGGAAAATGTGGAATCGGTCGCGCGCGTGTTGAAGCGCGACGGTTACAATACGCTGTTTCTTTACGGCGGACGCGGCCTGTTCGACGGCATGCGTTCGTATGCTTTGGACAATGGCTGGGATCGTTTCATCGAGCAGAAGGATTTCGAGAACCCGACGTTCTCCACGATCTGGGGCGTCTGCGATGAAGATCTTTACGCGCGGTCGATTGAGGAATTTCGCAAGTTGAATGAAAAGGGCGAGCCGTTTTTCGGAACGGTGCTGACCGTTTCCAATCACAAACCGTATCTGTATCCGCGCGGACGAATTCCCGACGACCCGGAGAAACCCAAGCCGACGCGGCATAAGGCCGTGAAGTACACCGACTGGGCGCTGGGCCAGTTTTTCAAAGCAGCGAAGAAGGAAGCGTTCTGGACAAACACGATTTTCATTGTGGTGGCCGATCATGGCGCGCGGGTTTACGGCGCGCAGGAAGTTCCGATTTTCTCCTACGAAATTCCGCTGGTAATTCTCGGGCCGGCGGTGGTGAAGGAGCCGCAACGCATCGGCACGCTCGGCAATTCGCTGGACGTTTCGCCGACCGTTCTCGGACTGCTCGGACGGCCTTATGAAACGATGTTTTTTGGCCGCGACCTGTTCAACGATCCGCCGGAATACACGCACGCGCTGCTGAATCACAATCGCAGCATCGGCATGTACGCCGACGCGCGCATGGTGATTCTCGGCTTGCAGAAAAGCGTCCGCTATTATGATGGCGATCCCAAAATCACAGGGTTGAAAGAAATCGATTCGCCCACGCCGGAGTTTCTTGAGCTGGAGAAAAATGCGACGGCGCTGTTCCAGGTGGCGGATGAACTTTACATGAATCGCCGCTATCGAATCGACGGCGTGCCGCTTCCGGAAACCCCGGCTGAAACCGCTTCGAAAGAAGTTGAAACTGCCGCGGCTCCAGAGTGAGTTCATGCGCGACGGCGAATTGCTTGCCCGAAAACTGCCGCGCGAATTTTATGATCGCGACACGATTCTGGTTGCGCGCGATCTGCTGGGCAAACTGCTGGTGCATGTCAGCGACGGCGTGGAGCGGATTGGACGGATTGTGGAAGTGGAGGCGTATCTTGGGCCGCATGATCTCGCCGCCCATTCCTCGCGCGGATTAACGCCACGCACCAAACCGATGTTTGGCCCGCCGGGGCACGCTTACGTTTATTTCATCTACGGAATGTATTTCTGCATGAACGTCGTGACGGAGCCGGACGGAAAAGCGGCTGCGGTGCTGTTGCGCGCGCTCGAACCGGTGAAAAATCTGGAAGGACGCACGCAAGGACCGGGATTGCTGTGCCGGGCGATGCACGTTGATAAACGCCTCAACGCGCACGACCTCTTGAGCGACACGTTCTACCTTGCCGCGCCGTTTGCCGAAGAAAAATTCTCAATCGGCAAAAGCCCGCGCATCGGTGTCGATTACGCGAAGCACTGGGCGAAACGGCATCTGCGCTTTTTCATCAAGGGCAATCCGTTTCTGTCGCGCTAAATTGCGAACCTACCGGAAGGACGAGTTACACGAGTCCCAAATCGAATTTTTTAGGCCTCATGTAACGCGGCCTTCCGAGAATTGACTCAGCCTTCCGAGAATTTAGTTCGTTCACGGTTTCAGCACCACTTTGATGCATTCGTCTTCTTTGTTCAGAAAGGTTTCATAGCCTTCAGCCGCTTCATCGAGCCGCATCTGGTGCGTGACAACAAAGCTCGGATCGATTTCGCCTTTCTCAATTTTTTCCAGCAAGGGGCGCATGTAACGCTGCACATGCGTCTGGCCGGTTTTGATGGTGAGCGAACGATTCATGATCGCGCCGAACGGAATCTTATCGACGAAACCGCCGTAAACTCCGGGTATGGAAAGTGTGCCGCCGTTGCGACACGCCATTGCAGCTTCGCGCAGAACAATCGGACGATCCGTTTCCGCCATCACCGCTTGTTTCGCGCGGTCGTAGGCATATTGAATTCCGTGTCCGTGCGCTTCCATTCCAACCGCATCAATGCACGCATCCGGGCCGCGGCCACCGGTCATTTCTTTCAACATTTCCACAACACTGTCCACGGTTTCGTAATCGATGGTTTCCGCGCCGCCGTCGCGCGCCATGCGCAAGCGTTCCGGAACGCGGTCAATCGCAATCACCCGTTCCGCGCCCAGCATAAATGCGCTGCGGATCGCGAATTGTCCGACCGGTCCGCAGCCCCAGATCGCGATGGTGTCGCCGGGTTTGATGTTGCAGTTTTCCGCGGCCATGTAGCCGGTGGGAAAAATGTCGGAGAGAAACAGAACCTGTTCGTCCGTGAATCCATTTTCAATTTTCATCGGCCCGACATCCGCGAACGGCACGCGCGCGTATTCGGCCTGGCCACCGGCGTAACCGCCCGTCAAATGCGAATAGCCAAACAATCCGGCAGGCGAATGGCCCCACATTTTTTCCGCGAGCACTGAATTCGGATTGGAATTCTCGCAGAGCGAATACATGCCTTCTTTGCAGAAGTAACAATTGCCGCATGAAATCGCGAACGGCACCACGACGCGATCACCGACTTTCAGGTTTTTGACCGCGTTGCCCAGTTCCACCACTTCGCCCATGAATTCGTGCCCGAGAATGTCGCCTTTCTCCATCGTCGGAACGAAGCCGTCGTAGAGATGCAGATCGGAACCGCAGATGGCGGTGGCAGAAATTTTCACGATGGCATCGCGCGGATTGAGAATTTCAGGATCGGGAACTTCTTCGACGCGCACATCTTTTTTGCCGAACCAACACGTTGCTTTCATAAATTATTTGTCGAAACGTTTTGAATTTAATCCGCCTTCACCAATGGCATTTGAACCAGGTGCTCGTAGAGGAACCACGCCTGAAGTTCGTTGGTGCGCAGCACTTCGCTGATCAACAGATCGTTCGTGCCATCGTCTTCAAGATCACTGGCGCGCTGCGCAATGGAACGCGCTTCCTTGATGATGAATTCATGCGCTTCGAGCAGCCGCGAAATCTGCACCGGCACTTCTTCGCGACCGCGCGGCGGGCGTTTCAGCTTCGTGGTTTCAGCGACATCATGAGCCATCGCAATGCTGATTCCGCCGAGCAACTGAATGCGTTCGGCAATGCTGTCAACGAGTTCCACCTGCTCGGTGAAATGTTTATCAAACAGAAGATGAAGCTGATAAAACGTCGGGCCACTGACCTGCCAATGACTTTTCTTGTAGAGATCGCGCAGCGTCAGCGTGTCGGCGAGAACCTGATTGAGCTGATCGACAATTTCCTGCCGCGCTTCGGAGGGCAGACCGAGCGGAACCTCGTGCAGCACGGTGCCGTAAGTCTGGGTTTCGCGATTTTCCTGATGCAACGCCGGCTGGGCATTGCGCGACGAATGTTTGGCGGCGGAACGATCCTGAGTTCTGGTTTTCATAATTGAGCTGGAGTTGAAATCAGGCGCGAATCAGGTCGTCGAATTTCCGCGAAGTACTTTTCATTCGACCGGCGGGCTGGCCTTCAGTTCGCGCGATCTCGCCGGTTTCCATCAACTGTTTGAAACGTCCGAGATCAACGGCGATCTGCTTTTCCGGATTTTCCAGGAAGAGTTTGCTTACCGTCGCGCCGAGAACGCCCGCGGGCGCATCATACTTGATTTCAACTTTCACCACGGTGCCACGTCCGCCGGTCGCGCGTTGAAAGCGAACTGATCCCGCATGTTGAATATCCGCGCCCTCGCACGATTGCCACGCGATCATTTCGTTTGGATGTTCGTTTACGATTTCAGCGTCCCACTCGACGCTTTTGCCCATCGGCCCGCGCGCGATCCAATGCGAGCGTTTGTCATTCAACACCTGCACGGATTTCAGGTGCGTCATGAATTGCGGAAGGTTTTCGAAGTTGCGCCAGAACTGGAACAAGTCTTCAGGCGAACGATCAATCGTGATGGTGCGCGTGTAATGAATGGCGCGGAGATTGACTCCGGGGTTGCGACTCATCGCGCGGCCGGTTTTGAAATCGAATGCCGTGACGCCCGCGACGGCGGCACTTGCCAGCGCGACACGTGTTGGCCGGGAATTTTCCGACAGGAGCGCGGCGCCTAAAAGTGCGAGATCCATGACATCGCCGCCCACACGGGACCAGAGCCAGCCCGACGGATTTTGGCCGGTGAGAATGCCGACGCCGCTGGTGAGTTCGCGCACGCCGAGCAGTCGCATCAACGTTGGATGTTCTCCAACGCCGATTGAGCGTCCGAGCTTTCGCGGCGCAAGCAATTCCGCCAGGCCCAATCCAATGCTGAACCAGCCCAGCGCGCGGGCCAGTTCATCTTCGGGATTTCTTGCGACGTAACCGTTGCCATTTTTGTTCGCCATAATTGAACTCACTTTCTTCAAATTAAAACCGCACTGTGGTTGAGGTGTGCCGGAACCTAGGCTGGAATTTCCTTGGCGGACAGGAAGGTGATGAACCCGGTTTTGAATGGGCGGCGCAGGGTGCCGATTTTGATGAATGTCCAAAATCGGTGTTCCGAGCAGCAGCTTTTTCTGGCCGTTGCGAAAGAATTACTCAGCCTTTTCTCCTCGATAAATGCGGGTCGGTTGAAACTTCCCATGGCGCGATGCCGCTTTCGCGCTATTCTAAAGGGCTGAATGTCAGACCAGAAAGTTTATGTTCCGAGCAAGGAGTCCGCGCCGTGTCGTCGTCGTTCGTCGAAGTTTTTTCCCGTGTTTCGTTCGAGCCTTCACACTGATTGAGCTGCTGGTCGTTATCGCGACCCTCGGAATTCTCGCGGCGATGTTGTTGCCCACGTTTTCCCAGGCCAAAGGCAAGGCAGCAAACGTGGCGTGCATCAGCAATCTCAAACAGCTTCAGGTCTGCTGGCAGATGTACGCGATGGATAACGAGGATCGCTTGCCGCCGAATAATTCCGTGACCGCGGTTCCGAGTTCGGGATCCACACTGGCCACGGGCGCATCGTGGTGCATTGGCTCGCCGCGATACGACACCAACACCGCCAACATCCAGGCCGGCGTGCTGTATCCTTACAATCGCGCGGCCGGGATTTATCATTGCCCGGCGGACGATTCCACGGTGGAAGATCACAATGGCACCCGTCTGACGCAGCTTCGCAATCGCAGTTACAATATGAGTCAGTCGGTGAATGGCTTTCCGGAATACGACTCGGTGATGCGCGATTACATCCCGTGCTTCCGTAAAGTGACGCTGATTGCGAACCCCGACCCGGCAGGCTGCCTGGTGTTCATTGATGAACACGCGGACACGATGTACGACGCGCTCTTCGGAATGCCCACGGATTTTTATGACGGCAGCCAGACGTGGTGGGATTTGCCGGCGAATCGGCATTCACAGGGCGCGAATCTTTCGTTTGCGGACGGCCATGTGGAACACTGGAAATGGACGACGCCGAAAATTTTCCGAAGCTGGATTCAACCGGTGCAATCGGATGAAATGCACGATTGGCTGCGAATCAAAGCGGCGATGAAACAAAAGATGTCGTGAACTTCAACGGCACTCAGCCGAAGGAAGCAAAGCCAAATCTGATATGGCACGGCACTGTAGTTTTCTAATCCGCAGGGCTGTCGCGAGTCAGCCGATTTAGAAATCGGCGATACAGCAGACTCGGAGGTCTGCGCTACTTCCATTGCAGCGGTGCGTCAGGATTTCTCAACCTCTGCGGATTCCTCTATCTGCTCCTGTTAAAGAGTTTGCGAACCTAAACGTCGAAGCGGCTTTTCTCCGCGAGTGCTTTCTCGAGCGCATCTTTGACCGCGTCCAGCCGCGCGGGAAGTTCGATGGGCTGATTGGCGTGGCGCGACGGAAAGCCAAGTTCCTTTTGATGATAATTCACTTTCATCTCGATGAACTTCAGTCCGTGCGCAGTTGAAATCACCACGACCTTTTCCGCCTTATCAATCTTGCCGGCCTTGAGCAGCTTGATCAGCACGGCGAGCGCGACACCCGTGTGCGGACAGGTGAACATGCCAGTGCGATCCGCCAGCGCCGCCGCATCGGCCAGTTCTTCTTCGGTCGCCTGTTCGACGATGCCGTTGAACTGTTTCAAAATGCGAACCGCTTTCTGAATGCTCACCGGATTGCCAATCTGAATCGCGCTGGCAAGCGTCTTCTGCGCCTGGATCGGTTCGAAGCTTTCAAAGTTTTTCAGATACGAACGATAGAGCGGATTGGCGCGTTCAGCCTGGGCAACCACGATGCGCGGCAGCTTGGAAATCAAGCCGAGTTCCTGCATCAGCAACAAACCTTTGCCCAGCGCGGAAACGTTTCCGAGATTACCGCCCGGAATGATCATCACGTCGGGAACGTTCCAGTCGAACTGTTGCACGATTTCAATGCCGACCGTTTTCTGGCCTTCAACGCGCAGAGAATTCATCGAGTTCGCCAGGTAAATCGTTTCGTCCTTGGTGATTTCCTGGACGAGCTTCATGCAGCCGTCGAAATCCGTGTCGAGATACAGCACCAGCGAATCGTTGGCGACCGGTTGAATCAATTGCGCGAGCGAAATTTTTCCGCGCGGCAGAAGAACGATTGATTGGATTCCCGCCGCGGCGCAATAAGTCGCCAGCGCTGCCGAAGTGTCGCCGGTGGAAGCGCACGCCACGGCTTTGATCGGCGCGCCTTCGGAAATCATCTGCTTCACCTGCGAGACCAGCACCGTCATGCCGAGATCCTTGAACGAGCCGCTGTGGGTGTTGCCGCAGAGCTTGATCCAGAGATCGTTCAGCCCGAGAATTTTTCCGAAGCGTTCCGCCCAGAAGAGATTCGTGCCGCCTTCAAAAAGAGAAACGATATTTTCATTGGCGATCTCGGGAAGAATCCATTCCTTCTTTCCCCAGACGCCGGAACCATAAGGCCACTCGTTGCTTTTGTGGCGCTGTTCGAAAAGCTGTTTCCATTGCGTCGCAGTCCGGTCTTTCAATGCCGTGCGATCGTGCTGCACTTCGAGCAGCGAACCGCAACGCTTGCATTGGTACACGACCGTGTTCAGCGGATAAGTCTGTCCGCATTCCGCGTTGATACATTGAAACCAGGCTTTGTATGACATCGATTTACTTTCCTGCGCGGGTCTTGTCGGTTCGTCGGGCGCAAGCACGGCATAACATGACGATATTCGTCCGCTTTTCAAGAGAACAGAATTCCGCGCAGAGCTGTTGCGGCGAAGTGGTTCCGATCAAGGAGGATTTGCACACGCTCCGAAACGGCGCTGAAGCTTGTGTGGAAATCTTTTGCTGAACGGCGAGGGAGCGCTAAGCTTGAATTCGTGGAAACTTTCTCGATCGGCGGTGCGCTCAAAACGATTCTACCTTTATGCGAATGAAAATGTTTCTCCAAGCCTGGGCACGCGGGGTCGGCATCTTCGCTTTTTATTTTTGCCTTACCATTGTGATCGCGGTGCTTGGGTTTTTCGGCGGGATGGTCAGTGAAATCCTGCCGTGGATTATTTCTATTCCGCTTTTGATCATCTTCGGACCAGTCGCAATCTATTGGACCTCCCGATGGCTGGCACCGGATTTGTTTTCGGATTTCCGAGGCAGATGGCGCAAAACTGATTGGAAAAAAATGTAGAACGTGGTCACCAAGACGTGTCGCGGAACTCGAATTCCGTGCTTTTCGAAAGCGGCGCTGAAGCGCACGCACTCCAAACGCTATCGCGAAGTTATCGCTTCCGGATCGCGCGGAGCGTTTGGAGTGCGTGCGCTTC
>DASTXC010000003.1:0-24961 GCA_035765675.1 Verrucomicrobiia bacterium | reverse complement strand
TCTCACCGTACTTCAGGGTGTTTTCAAAGCTGCCAAAGGCGATTTGACGATTGAAAAGGTGACAGAAGCGGTAACAGAGGCAGAAGGGCTTTTGAAGCCTGAAGCCGAAGAGAAGATTCCTGAGCAGGTGAGGCAATTTCATGCGGAATTTGAAGACCTCATAAAGACCGCTGGCTTCGATAAGCTCGTGGTTTTGATTGACGATCTCGACCGGTGTTTACCAAAGACAGCCATCGAAACGCTCGAAGCTATTCGGCTCTTCTTGTTTGCCCCGCAGACTGCTTTCATCATCGCTGCGGACGAGGCGATGATTGAATATGCGGTCCGTCAGCATTTCCCAGACCTGCCGACCGTTTCAGGGCCGATGTCATACGCACGATATTACTTGGAAAAGCTTATTCAGGTGCCTTTTCGGATTCCTGCTCTTGGATACGCTGAAACTCAAACCTACATCGCGTTGTTGCTTTCGCAGGCTGGCCTCGGCGAGGCGACCGAGCATTTCTCCAAACTTCTGCCTCACGCGCGGCAATGCTTGACCCAGCCTTGGAAGGCTGCGGTGCTGGACGCAGCCACGGCCAAAAAGGCGCTTTTCGGTGCGGCCGACGGCAACCTTCCGCCTGAGATTTCCCACGCCATAACTGTCAGCCAGCAAATTGCGCGCATCCTTACTGACGGCACCAAAGGCAATCCTCGTCAGATAAAACGATTTTTGAATTCGATGTTCCTTCGATATGATATCGCGGCAGCGCGCGGCTTCGGAGCTGCTATCAAACAGCCTGTACTTGCGAAGGTAATGCTCGCTGAGTCGTTCAACACGAACTTTTACGAGCAGTTGACGCGAGCCACTTTTTCGAGCTCGGACGGGACCGTGAAGGAATTGGCTGGTCTTGAAAAATCCGTGCGGCTGGTCGTTCAGGAAAAAGAATTGGCCGGCGACGGTTCCAAAGAAGCTGATGAGTGGGCCAAGAACGAATGGATTTCAACTTGGGCAAAATGCGATCCTGAACTCGCCGACGTCGATCTGAGGCCCTACGTTTTTGTGACGCGTGACAAGCGTAGCTACTTTGGCGGGGCGGCAGGAACAAGTCACTTGGACCCGATTGTTGAAGCGCTCCTCGGAAAGGACTTGGCCGTAAGAGGAGTTGAACCACAACTGCCGAAGCTCTCCGCTCTTGAGGCTGAACAGGTTTTTGACGCCGTTCAGAGCCGAATCCTCCAGACCGATGATTATTCGACCCGGCCTGCGGGCCTGGTGGCCTTGACCAAGGCGAAACCTGCATTGCAGCGAAAACTCTTCACGTTCCTTCGAGATATTCCCCCTCCCAAAGTGCACGGGTGGGTCACGACGGGATTCGATAAGGTTATTGTCGATCCGACCATCAAAGCGGAGTTCGAGGCGACGATCCAAAAATGGGTTCAAGGTGGGCAGAGTCCCAAGCTTGCCGCTGCGGTGAAGATGACATCCAAGAAAAAATAATTATGGGAACTTCAGCAAAGTATGGCGGCCCCAGCGCATCGAGCGCTTTGATACCGACATTTTTGGAAGTTTCAGCTCCGCCGGCGGCTCCTCCCCCAGAGGAAGAAAAAAAGGATGACAAAAAGCAGAAAGAAAAGCCCGCCCAGGAAAAGAAACCCGATCCCCAGACTCCGAAACAATTACCACCAATTCCCAAAGCTGCTCCACCAAACGGATTCAGAAGTTCTCGGACAAGTTTTAACTCTTACGTTTCCTCGGGTGAGGGCCGCTCGCTCAGAAATTCTCTGTCGAGTTATGTGAGCAAAGGGACTGGAGATGGACGGACGGCCACCCGTCGAATGGGTTCCGCGATTCCTTCGGTCGGGAGAGCCATTGGTTTCGTGCAAGACGTTGCCCGGAGCGGCATCGATAAGGCGCTCGCCGATCTGGGCTTGGAGTTTTTAATTGGCCAACCCGCTGAGCAAGCTCTTGCCATATTGACCGATGCCATTTGCCCTGCGGGTGGGCCAATAGATCAGGCCATCGCTCGTGAAGCTTGGGACGAAGCTGTACTAGAGCTCAGCGATTTAGAAATCAGCGACATCAAGGACATTACACCGGAACAGTGGCACGGTTTGGTTGTTGATTTTATAACGCGCACCATCGAGACAAAGGTCATTAATGACGTTGGGAATAAAGGAATCTCACTTCCGACCGACGTTGAGGCGATCAATCAACTTCAAACAGATCTGCATGAAATAATTCACGGAGCTGTCACTGACGCAATTGGAAACAGACTTGATGTGGGGCAGACGATTGCCCAAAAGGACATTCAGGGTTTGGTTGTCGATATTTATGATGGTTCTTTTACTTACCTCGAAGGGTTAGAAGAATAGGAAATATGAGACGTCACAGCTTCAAATGCCGCTTTGGACGATTGGATAAAGCGAAGGTTCACGTGCTTGAAAAGGACTCTCTTCAAACCGCGATTCAATTCGTTGAAGGCAAAAAGAGATTCGAATTTGGAATTGGCGATGCGCTGGAGCAAATGTGGAATTATGGAATCGAGCCTAGTGAAACCGCCTTCGATCTCTTGGTTTTAGCTGTCGCAGTTTACGGGGCTGATACGAGGATTAACCGTTTCAGCGAGTCACAAGACAGTTGGAGCCGCGAAATTGATATTTACCTTCCCGTAAAGGATGTGCCGTTGTGGGAAAAGTCGAGAGAGTTGCTTTCAAGAACCCTCGAATTTCTTACCGGCGACAAATGGCGCTTTTTCTTCCGCGAGCGCCCGAAAGGTTTTTCAAGAATTACCAAAGCTCGCACGGACGATGAACAGAAAGAGTTCGAACTTGAAGAAAAGCCGAGCTGCGTATGTCTTTTCTCCGGGGGGCTGGATAGTTTTATCGGCGCAATCGATCTCCTGGAGAATAAACAAGCACCCCTTCTTGTTAGCCATTCTTGGGTGACGAGTGTAAGTGGTCACCAAAATCAGTGTGTCGCTGCGCTGATGAAGGAGTATGGAGAGGATCGAATCAACCGCTTGGAGTCAAGAGCCGGATTTCCGAAAGGCGCCGTAAAGGGCGTTGAAGGGGAGAATACGGAGCGGTCGAGATCGTTTTTGTTTTTCTCGCTGGCTGCTTTTGCTGCAAGTGGCTTCGAGAAGAAAAACGTCGACATCTTTGTTCCTGAAAACGGCTTAATTTCCCTCAACGTTCCTCTCGACCCGCTGCGCCTCGGTTCTTTAAGCACAAGAACGACTCATCCTTATTACATGCGGTTATACAACTCGCTGCTAAATGACCTGGGTATTTCTGCAAAAGTCTTTAACCCCTACGCGTTGCTAACCAAAGGGGAAATGGTCGCCAAATGTGGGAACCAAACGTTTCTCGGGAAGAAGGCTCACATTACAATGTCGTGTGCCTCTGAATCGAAGTCGCGCTGGTTGGGCCTTGCTCCCGGTCATTGTGGTTTTTGTCTGCCTTGTCTGATTCGCCGAGCGTCAATGCTGAAATGGAAAAAGGGTGACAAAACTCCCTACCACTTGAACTTGACCGCGCGCCCTCTTAACAGCCAAAAGGCAGAAGGCGATAATGTGCGATCATTTCAATTGGCGGTCCAAAAATTAAATGGCGACATCCGAAAAGCCCGAGTTTTGATCCACAAATCAGGGCCGCTTGGGACAGACTCCAAAGAGCTTGAATCTCTCGCTAAAATGTATCTTCGCGGAATGAACGAAGTTTCGGCGCTTTTGAATGGAGTGAGGACATCCCCCGATGCACCAACCCCTCGTTGATTTTCACTGCCATCTGGACCTTTATCGTAACCACGAGGCCATTTTTCAAAAATGCCGCCGGGACGAAGTCGAAATTTTATCCGTCACAACTACGCCCAGAGCCTGGTCCAGGAATCTGGAACTTACTGCCGGTGCCCCAAATATTCGGATTGCATTAGGGTTGCATCCGCAATTGGTCGCTGAGGGCATGGACGAACTTTCAATTTTTCAAAAATATCTGCCAGAAACCAAATATGTAGGGGAGGTCGGCTTGGATGCGAGCCCGCGGTTTTACAAAGGATTCGAGGCACAGAAAAGGGTGTTTGAAGCAGTGCTCCGTTCATGCGCGCGAGAAGGAGGGAAAATCCTCTCGATTCACTCCGTGAGATGCGCAGGAGAAGTGCTAAAAATGATCGAGGCATGTCTTCCTCAGGACAAAGGCACAGCCGTTCTTCATTGGTTTACCGGTTCGATTTCTGAGGCAAGGCGAGCGGTCCAATTGGGTTGCTATTTTTCGATAAACGCCGAAATGCTGAACTCCGAGCCACGAAGGAAGCTAGTGGCATCCCTTCCAGGCGAAAGAATCCTCACGGAGACTGACGGTCCTTTCACTATGATGGGAGCCTGTCCATCGTCCCCTGAAGATGTCGCGACTACGGTTGAGCTTTTGGCGAAGGTTTTGCATTTAGATTTGGCAGTGGCAAAAGCGTTGATTTTTCGCAATCTTCAGCGACTTGAGGTGGTACAAACTTGAAATAATAAGTGTATTGGTTGTATATTGTTATGCCGAAAACTCAGGTCATCTTTTACCAGGAGTTGAATGGGGAGGCTCCGGTCTTGGAATGGCTTATGAAGTCACGAGATGCCAACGCGAAGGCGTGGGCCGACTGCCGGGTTCGAAGATGCTGATTACGAGGGCATCCCCTTTGGCAAACAAGTCTCAATCAAGTTTTTGAATATCCCAAAAATGCGGTCAAAGATCGCCTCAGGAAGAAAACCAACCCACGCCCGCGCATAATTATTTTTGCGGCGTTGGAAGCTTCCGCCAAGGATCTAATTCGGTTATTGGTGCTGCCAGTTGTAGGATTCGAACCGCCAAACGGTTCGGTGTAAGTTTCCACACAGCAGCGATTTGGAAATGTTTTTTAATTCTTTTATCCTGAAGCCAAAATAAATTACCGGTTGTGCCAAACCAGCGCGATTCATCTACTGGGACATGATTCCATTATGAGTGCACATTCGATTGAACCTTTAAGAAAAACAAACGCCGAGGGCGTCCTTTATACGCGTCTGCCAGCGACCGAGGAGATGCTGTCTACCCTTCAAAGTCTTTCGCCAAAAGAACGCGGAAAACGTTGCGCAATTGATGACAAGGATTCTTCGTATGATGGAGGAGTCGCCTTTTTCTATCTCATCGGACTCGGCATAATCTTGCGTTTCATGCGTCAAGGTTATGGAAAGAAAGCTCGGTTTAATATGTTACGAATTACGATAAAATAATATTGACAAACGATAAATCTTGAATTACTTCTGAGCCCCATATAGGGCATTTTATGAAAAGAGGCTCAACAATATTTCTTCAAATAGTCATTGTACTCATTGGCATTGGCGCTCTTGCTTTCATGTTTTGGGAACCTCACGTCGAGGGCGCAAATGCGCACGCCACACTGTTTCAGATGTATTTCAATTCCTTTGTGGTGTATGCGTTTGTCGGTTCTACTCCGTTTTTCGCGGGACTCTATCACGCGTTCAAGGTGTTGGGATACATAAGACAAAACCAAACATTTTCGCAGGCGACCGTGAATTCTTTGCGGATTATAAAGTATTGCGCACTGGCCCTCATCGGTTTTGTTGCCGCCAGCATAATTTTCATGATTGGTGGCGACCGAGAAGACAGGCCGGCCGGGCTTTTCATGCGCATCCTCGTTACCTTTCCTTCAATAATTGTCGCTACTGCGGCGGCTATTTCTGAACGGATTTTGCAAAATGCCGTGGATATAAAATCCGAGAACGACTTGACGGTCTAAAGGAACTCGCATGGCCATCATCATCAATATCGACGTCATGTTGGCGAAGCGGAAGATGAGCGTCACCGAGCTCGCTGAGAAAGTCGGGATTACAATCGCCAATGTCTCCATCTTGAAAAACGGCAAAGCTAGAGCGGTTCGCCTGTCAACCTTGGAAGCGATTTGCAAAGCGTTGGAATGCCAGCCTGGAGATATTTTGGAATACAAGGAATAAGGTTTATCAACCGACCTTCTTGTCATGCCGAGTTGAAAAATAAAAACAGAGGCGGTCTTTCCAATGAATTTGAGGAACCGCCCCGGTCGCTCGGCATAATCCGGCGCTACAGAAAATATCCAAGCTCGCGAAGCGAACTATATTTTGGATTGCCGATGATTACATGGTCAACCACTTCAATTCTAAGCAACTGACCGGCGCGAACTAAGTCGCGAGTAACTTTGATGTCAGCCTCGGACGGGGTGGAGTCGCCGCTCGGATGATTGTGCATCAGCGCGATGGCAGAAGCAGAAGCAATCAGCGCAAGGCGAAAAACTTCGCGAGGATGAACCAGAATCGTATCCCTCGTGCCGATTGAAATAAGGTAATGACCTTTGACCCGACGGCGGGTATTGAGCATGAGCGCAACGAAACATTCGCATTCCGGGTTGAAATAGGGATGGTCGGCGACGTGCATTCGCCAATACTCGGCAGCTTTGGCCGGGGTGTCACAAAGCATCAAATCATCCGGCGTCGGACATTCGCGCAACGCCACAACTTTGAATTCCTGTGGCTGTGGCGGAAACTGAAACGGCTTAACCGGGGAATGAAATCCGGAAAAAACAGGAGTGATAGCATTCGTATTCATGTCGTCGTCTCCTTTCAAGTGGTTTGCGCGTCGGCGATGAAGTAAGAGCGATATTTCGTCCGTGGGTCGCGAACAGCGGCAACGTCCCGATACATTCCGCACGGGTGCTGCCAAACTCGACGCTTATTGTTCCAATGAAAACCAAGTTCGGCCAAAAGCGCGGTGACTTCGCGGGGCTGCTTGTCGGTGAACTGAACCCAAACCCATTTGCCAACAACCTCAGCCAATTCAAAAAAGCGCGGAGCGTCGTTACGGAGCAAGGCCAGCAATCTCTCCGTGGACAATCGGCGATTGGCAAAGCGGCGTTCAAAATCAATCGGCAATAACGCACCACCCGCAGGCGTCTTTTCTTTGCTCAACTGTTCGGATCGGCTCTGGAGTCCCTTCAAATTTTGATTTTTCGTTTTCATGGTCTTTTTTTTATTTGCTCTGCTGTTCGTCTTCGGTCTGTCGCCCTTCACCAAAAAGCCCGCGCAGACAGGGCGGCCAGCGGGAGTAGTCTTTAGAGGGCACCGCGTCCGGCCCCCTGTCGGAGCGGGCGAGTGAGGGCGACAGATTGAAGACGATTGGCAGATGCCAAAAAGACCTGAAAACAATCAGAACTATTCTGACTTCCGGCCGGGAGTGTGTAGTGGAGTGGCGTCGACTTGGGGGTTATCAGGGAAGCCGTTTAGCCCGGAGCGGAACACGGACGGCCAGAGATCAGACGAACTGAAGGAGGCAAAGATGAGGATAGGGCCATAGGTTCCGCTTTAAGCGGTTTACTCTATCTCAAGCTTTCGGCTTTGCCGCCAAAAGAACGTCTCGAACGTTTGTTCAATTTTTTTGGTACCCGCCCAGATGTAGAATCCGGACACTTACAAAACAGTCACACGCCGCACACGTCGTGTTCAGGAAATATTCTAATGAAACCAACCCAACCAATTCCTGTCCGAGCCAAAGGCTTTACGTTGATTGAACTGTTGGTTGTGATCGCGATCATTGCGATTCTCGCTGCCATGTTGTTGCCGGCCTTGGCTCGCGCGAAACTGAAAGCCACCCAGGCGGCATGCCTGAGCAATCAAAAACAGCTTGCTCTTGCGATCGTTATGTACGTCGGCGACAGCAACGACAAGATCGTGCCATTTGAAAAGGCCGGCGGATTTTGGGATCCGGTGGTGTTTGGCATCACGGCTCCGTGGAACATGGCCGCGTCCGAAGAAAAAGCGCTGCAACTGGTTCAGGATACGATGCGCAAAACAAATCCGCTCTATCCTTATGCGCCCAATCCGGCCGTTTATCATTGTCCGGGAGATTTGCGCACGCGCAATCCTGTCAATCACGGTTGGGCTTACGACAGCTATTCCAAAACGCAGAACATCACGGGCGACCCGCATAGTAATGGCGATTACTGGGGCGCGAAGGCCGCTTACACGAAGCTGTCCACGATTCAAAATGCTTCCGAAACGTTCATGTTCATCGAAGAAACGGATTCGCGCGGTTACAACAACGGCAGTTGGGTGGTGAAATGGAACCTGCCGTCCTCATTTTCGTGGGTCGATTCGCCCGCGATGTATCATGGCGACGTCGGCACGTTCGGTTTTTCCGACGGTCACGCGACCGCGCATAAGTGGCACGATGGTGCGATTGTCAGTTACGGCAAGAGAATTTCCGCCGGCACACAGGCGCCGAGCACCGCAGGCCCCCCTGGTGCGCCAACTTCTGGCGCGGATTACGATTTTATTCGTAATGGCTACCGATTTCCTGGATGGAGATAAGCCGGGATTTCGGAGGCCGTCGCATGGGGCTGAGATCGGATTTCAAAATGGACGCTGTGGTGTGAAGCTCCGATTCGGTGGCATTACTGACCGATGCCTTTCAGAACAGAACCGACCAAACAAACAACCAAACGCCCGACCCCTTACCGGGCCAACCTGCATCATGAAAAAAATCCCTGGGCTCCTTACGCCGCTTACGGCTCTCGTCATTAGTGTTCTTCCGGTTCATTTAACATCAGCGGCAAACGGCCCGGCTTATTATTTCGATGTGGACGGCGCAACGCCCGGCTTTGGTTTTCCGTCCGGTTCCTACAATAAGAACGCGGCGATCTGGACCACCGACATCACTGGTTCGTCCGAAACCGTTGTTTTTCCCACGGCCTCGCCGGGACGCCAGTTGACCTTTGGCGCAATTGATTCTGATTTTGATGGCAGCATATTCACACTCACTTTAGATGGCAGCTATTGGGCAGGTATCGTCGTCAACAGTGCCAACGCCAATATCACCCTGACCGGCACGCCGAATTCGTATATTCACGATGATTCCACTTGGATGATTATGTCCGGTTCTACGTTGATCGACAGCGACACGCGTCAGAATTTTGCCTCCGACGGTTCGGTCAAAGGCATCAATTGGAACAGCAAAGCAGTAACCTTTACCGGCGGCGGAACCATCGATTTTCAAACTCCATTCGGTGCCAACAACGGCAACGCGGTGCAGACTGAAAATATGTCCGGTGGAACCATTAATGTGCTGATGGCGTATCCAAATCCAGCGGCAACCACTACGTACGGCGGCGGTTTCATTTTGCAAAATGGAACTTTGAATTTTGCTTCCGCGGGATCGGCTTACGCGTTCGCGGGCTTCACGGCCGGACACAACTTTGCGATTAATGGGGGAACGATCGATAATACGAGCGGCTCTCCGCTGACAGCATTTGTCGGTACGCAAAGTATCGATGGCACGTCGGGCGGGATCAGCCTCGGCGGCAATTTCACCTTTGCCGGCAGCAGCGACCTCGATTTTGGAACGGCGACGGTGGCTCTAACCAGCAGCGCCGAAATCAATGTCAAAGCCGCCAGGATGACGTTTGGTGGCACGCTCACCGGCAGCGGATTTAGCCTGACGAAAACCGGCGCGGGTACGCTGGTGCTGGGCGGGAGCAATAATAATTACGGCGACACGATGGTGAACAACGGTACCGTAAAATTTCATTCCGTGTCACCGGCTTCCGCGATTACCGTCGGTGCTGGTGCCGCAATTGATTTTTCTACCGCGGGTCCGGTGGTCATTGGAAATCTGAGTCTCAGCGACGCCACCATGACTGTCGGTTTTGATTCCCTTTCCAGCGCGGTTACCACGCCTTCATTGACACTGGACGGGGGTAATATTGTGAACGTTGCCACGCTTCCGGCCGACGCAGATTATCCGGTTCAGGTCACGATCGTCAAATACACCAGCTTGAACGGCGGTGATAGTTTTACTCTGGGCACGATGCCGGAATCCGTCGGCGCGCCATACGTGGCGTATATTTCCAACAACGTTGTGAACAGTTCGATTGACCTTGTGGTCGTCAGCGGTCCGGCGCCGTTGCGCAATCTTTCCTGGAGCGGCGCGGTCGATGGAAACTGGGACATGACGACGGCGAACTGGCGGTTTGAAGGTGCCTCCGCGATGTATCGGAATCTGGAGTTCGTGCGCTTTGATGACACTGCGGGGGGCAACACGGCTGTGAATCTCACCGGCACGTTGACGCCGAGCAGCGTGGTGGTCAGCAACCAATCGAAAGCCTATGGTTTCGGTGGCCCCGGTTCACTCAGCGGCGCAACCGGCATCACGAAAGAAGGCGCGGGAACACTATATCTGACGAACAGCGGCTTCAATGATTTCACGGGGGATCTGGTGATCAACGCGGGAGCGGTTCATGTTGGTGATGGGAGTTTTTCCGGGAATCTCGGTTCCGGGAATGTCATCAACAATGGCAGCCTGAGCTTTAATCGCGTGGATGATATTTCGGTGGTCAATATGATTTCAGGCACTGGTGGCTTGACCAAGAATGGCGATGGCGTGCTGGCTTTGTCCGGCAATAATTCGTTCGAAGGCGAAGTCATTGTAAATGCCGGCACGTTGCGACCGGGTTCCAGCACCGCCCTTGGCGGGACGAACGGCGCCACGATTCTTGCCAGTGGTGCTTCGCTGGACGTGAATGCGCAAAATCTTGGAGGAGAATCCGTCACGATTTCCGGCACGGGCGTCGGCGGCTACGCAATTTTCAACAGCGGAGTTCAATCTCTCAATGCATTGCGGTATGTGACGCTCGCGGGTGACACCACTTTGGGCGGCGATTTTCGTTGGGACATTCGTGGTGCGCCGAGCACGGCTGATCCGGCCAATGCGGCATTAAGCACCGATGGCCATGCCTACAGGCTGATCAAGAAAGGATTCGGTCAGGTTTCGATTGTCGGCGCTGCTGTCGATCCGATGCTGGGTGACGTGGAAGTGCAGGAGGGAGTCTTCAGTCTGGAAGCCGCGACTACCGCTCTGGGAAACCCAACGAACACTCTGACAATCATGCCAAGTGCGACTTTGCAACTGTATCAATTGACCAATCGGCTGGACAAGGTGATCAACCTCGCGAGCGACACCTTTACCGACAGCATCATCAACAGCTCAGGCGCAAATACGATTATTGGCCCGATTACGCTGAACAGCGATTGCATTATCAACGTGGGCGGCACTTCACTGACACTGGAAGGCATGCTTGCGGGAGCGCAATTGATCAAGAACGGAAACGGCATGCTGGTGCTTGACGGCGAGGCGGCGCATGCAGGCACGATTCTCAACGCCGGCACAACGATTTTGAATGGACTCCACCACGGTCCGATTTCTCCGGGTCCGATCGGCTTCCTCTCTTCGTTCGCGGGAAATGGAACCAATCTGGCGCCGGTTGACCTGGCCGGCGCATTTTTTCCTGGTAATACCAACGAGGTCGGCACGATTACGGTTGGCAATCTGACGTTGGAACCCGGTGCGACAATGTCCTTTGACCTTGGACCGGTGACCACGGTTGGCGGAGGCGTGAATGATCTGATTCAAGTCAACGGTGATCTGACGGTAAACGGGAATTCGGTTGCCATCAATCCCCACGGCTTGTTGCAGACGGGCGTGCCGTACCGCCTCGCAAATTATACCGGAAACCTGATCGTGAACGGCGATTTGTCAATCACCGGGCCAAATAATTATGTGTTCACCGTGGATACGTCCACGCCCGGGCAGATCAATGTTGTCGCGAGCGGCGGTCCGCCCATCTGGAACGGCGGCAGCGCAGTTGGCAGTTACTGGTCGGATGCGGCGAACTGGTCGGGAGTAACCGTTCAGCCGAATGATCCGTTGTCGTTCAATGGCACGACGCGACTAAACAACACCAACGACATTGCCGAGGCGGCCATTTACAACGGAATGATTTTCGGCGCAACTTCGGGCGCGTTCACTTTGAATGGCAATTCAATCGTGCTCAATGGCTCGATTGTGAACAATTCTTCAAGCACGCAGACATTCAATCTGCCGCTGAGTTTTAACACCGGTGCCAACTTTGATGGCGGCAATGGCGCGCTGGCAATCAACAATGGAATCACGAACAGCTCCGGAAGCGGAATTCAGACGCTCACGCTTTCAGGCCGGGGCAGCGTCAGTGACGCGATTGGCAGCACGGGCGCGCGGACAACGTTCACCACCACCTCAACGGCGGATTGGAAGGTGCTGGATAATTCCGCAGCAACACCAGTTTCGATTTTAGGACAGCTCAATATCATTGACGGCGGTTCACTCACAATTGGTTCAGTCAGCACCGCGCCAAATGTGACGCTCCTCGGCGCGGATGCAACCAGCGCGGAACGGAGTCTGATCGGCAACGCCAATGGAACGAGTGTTCTCAACATGGTGAACGGTTCGCTCGTTATTCCAACGCGATTGAATGTCGGTAACGGCGCTGCAGGCGCGACAATTAACGTGTCCGGCGGCACCCTGACGATCCAGGGTGTGACGCAGATTGCGGATAATAACATCAATACCGTCGGCACCGTGAACGTAAGTGGCGGCACGCTGGATATGCAGATGGTTTACATCACCAGTCGCGGCACGGGCGCGTTGAACATTTCCGGCGGCTCGATTTTTGCGAATACGGTGGAGCTTGCTCGCGATCTGGGCGGTCAGACTCCTCACGGTTCGATCACTCTCAACGGCGGAAACCTGCAGGTGGATCGCATTCAATCGAGTTCCACCGTATCCGGCAGTACGGCCGCGATTAATTTCAACGGCGGTACATTGGCTGCGGCACGCAATGATGGAACATTCATGAATCTGAATGCGACGACTCCCATCATTGCAACCGTGCAGGCTGGCGGCGCGGTGATCGACACCGGTGCGTTCGGGATCACGATTCCGGTTCCGCTGGTGCATGATAGTGCGCTCGGCATGACTGCAGACGGCGGATTAACCAAGCTTGGTTCCGGTACGCTGACATTGTCCGGCGCGAGCACTTACAACGGCCCCACGCGGGTGAATGCAGGAACGCTGGTGGTCAACGGTGCGATTCAAACCGGTGCGGTCACAGTGGCGAGCGGCGGCAGTTTGTCCGGTTACGGAACTCTGGGCGGTTCGGTCACGGTGAATAACGGCGGCACGATTGCGCCCGCTGGATTCGGATCGACCGGCACGCTCACCGTCGATGGTGATATTGCACTCAAAGGCGTCAGCGTGCTTGAAGTTAATAAAGGCGCATCCAGCGAGGATTTGCTGACCGCTTCGGGTGACATCCAGTACGGCGGCACGCTGATCGTGACGAACATTTCGGGGACGTTGATGGTCGGTGACAGCTTCAAAGTTTTCAACGCGGCAAATTACAACGGCACGTTTATTTCTGTGGCGCCGCCCGGCGATGGATTCGCGTGGGATACAAGCGACTTGAACAGCAGCGGCACGCTGAAGGTCGTTTCCGATTCGACGGTGCAACCGTTGATCAGTAGCATTTCTGTAGTCAACGGCAGCCTGGTGCTGAGCGGCTCCAACGGATCGGCCAACGATACGTATCGCGTGTTGACCTCGACTGATCTGGCATTGCCGATCGCGCAGTGGACGGCGATCGCGACCAACAACTTTGATGAGGAAGGGAATTTCAGTTTCACCAATGGCGCTGCCTCGGATGCCAAACGATTTTATCTGCTGCGGGTCCCCTGAAGCGGGTGTTGATCTTGGGCGCTGTCGGTCGGTTCAACCGGCAGCGCTTTTCACAAGCAGATGAAATTGCCAGTTTGTTCGAAAAACAGGGGAATGCCGAACGAGGCTTGTCGGAACTTCTTCAAAGTCCTTTTTCGAAACTATGCGAACCACCATCCTCAATCCGGTAGCGGTAGCACATGCCATGATATTTCTCAGTCTTCTTTCGGTCACGGTGCAGGCTGAGCCATCGCATCCAATCCTTTCCATTCCCGGAACCGGCAGCGGCGCGGGCACAATTTTGAGTTCCTGGACTGAACAGCAATACACCAACAATTTTGTTCCGCGCCAATCGCCGCGCAACGATGACTACGGCTTTGTTCCGCCGGTCGTTTCGGGCGACACCGCCTGGTCCTGGAGTTTATCCGCTCCGAACCAGATCAAGAGCATGCCGAGCGGAGCAATTTTTCCGGGTGCGGCCGGCTACACTGTTCATACGCAGGCCGTTAATGTGCTCAGCGGAAAAACCGTTCAGGTTCCCTGTTATCTGCGGGCCGGCAGCAGTTCGGCGAAGTCGCTTGTCTTTGCATTAATCGATTTCAACAAGCGCAATCAGCTTCGCAGTGATCTCAATAAACTAGCGGCCGCCTATATCAAAAGTGGTGCGACGCACGCGACGCGTAATCAGAACTACGCCCGGCGCATCGCGGTGGCGTTGCTCGACTGGGCGCGCTGTTTTCCAGATTATTTTATGACCGAGAAAAACAGCGCGACATTCTTGAATGTCACTCCGGGTTACATTCTGCCGTCGGACAAACAGCGCGCGAGCGATCACAATGGCCTGGCTCATGAATGGGCCGATGATGAAGTATTGGCGTTCGATGCGATTTATGATAGCCCGGCGCTGGCGAATCTCTCGACAGAACTGGGTTTCAATGTGCGTGATTACATTGCGACCAATCTGTTTTGCAACGAAGGCGATTTCCTTGTGTATCACGTTCCGCCCGAAGTGGCGACGGACAGCAATCTTTCCGGACCGTTCACCGTTCTGGGGCTGGTTGCGCGCGTGCTGAACCGGCCGGATTATATTCTTTGGCTGGATGAGTATCTTGGCATTACGGTGCGCGAGAAAATTCATCGTGATGGCGCGCTAAGTGAAGGCATGGCTTACTCTCTGGGCTATATCAATGAAAACCTGAGCGCGGCCAGAAACACGCGTGATTATTTTCTGTCGCGGCCCGCCGCCACTCCGGAGTTGCAGGCGATCAAAGATCGCGTGGGCAGTTATGTGAACACGCTGCAGTTCGGACAGGAGCAGTGGAGCCGGGTTGCTTTGCCGAACGGTCAACTGCCTTCGTTCGGAGACACGCCGTTCAATACCTATTTCACTGCGCGTTATTCGGGCAATTCCGCGCTGTTGCCATCGTATGGCACGGTGGCGTTGGGCGCGGGTTCGACCAGCGGCACGGCGGTGCAACTGAATCAGAATTTCTCCGGCGACAACAATCACATGCGTTCTGACACAACGGCGTTCACGCTTTGGGCCTTCGGCAATGAAGTGCTGGGGAACATTCGTTATCACAACGGCACGCCAGGCCGGCAATTCACCGAACAGGCGCTCGCTTACAATACGGTGACGATTGATCGCACGGACCTGACCAGTCCATCGGCAAACACTTATGGCAACGGCGATCTTATGTTGTACGAACCGGGAATCAACGGTCTGGCGGTCACAGAAATTGATGGGCAGCGCGCTTATGCAAACAAGGCTTCGCGTTATCAGCGGATTTTATTGCTGAATACCTTTGATCTGGACCGACCGTATGTCGTGGACGTATTTCGGGTCACGGGCGGCTCGACGCATGATTATGTCTTTCACGGCTCAATCCGTTACGATCAGAATTATGAGTGCAGTTTTCCGCTCGTCACGAACACGGCGACGTATCCGATGCTCGAAGGCGGCGAAGTCTGGAAAGAGCCAACCTCCAGCGGCACGAGCTTCCCTTATTACGGCTTTTGGCGGAACGTGAGCAGTAATCGCGCGCCGGGCAATTTCCAGATCACCTATCGCGACACCTCGTCCGCACATCGCGACACACGCTTATGGATGATCGATGACGGCGGCGCGAATGTTTACATCGGACGAACGCCGGTTCCATCCCGCGCCAATGGCGAGCCGGAGAATTATTGGGCCAACAATCTCTGGCGTCCTTCCGCGATCATTCGAAAGCGAATCCCTTCCGGCACTTTGTCCGATCTTTTCATCAGCGTGATTGAGCCACTTAAAAACGGCGTCGGCACGATTGTTAATGTGGAACGCCTGCCGATGAACGGCAGTAATCTGGAATCAGTTGGATTGCGAATCACATTCAGCGACGGACGCGTGGACACCTGCCTGATCAATCTGCGTAATCCACAGGTTGCAGGTGCAAACCTTGGAGGCGGCAGCATCTCCACCCTCGACGAAAAGTTTATGGTGAATGGCCGTATCGGGGTGCACACGGACGGTCCGGCGGGCGGGCGTGTCTGGGCTGTGAATGCCAGCCGGTTTGAATATTCGGACGGCGTGTTTACACCGACAAATCTTTTGTATTCGGGACAGATTCTCGGTGAAACGCGGAAGCTTGCAGGCGGCGATTACGATGCGTTCCTCACCACGACACCGCTGCCGCTGGGCATGATTCTGCGGGGTCGGCAGCTTTCGCTCACTTTCGGGACATTGTCTGGCACTGGAACCAGTGGCATCAGTGAAATGTTCGAAATTGATCAGGTAATCGTCACGAACGGAGTTTATCAAATCTGTCTGACGCACGACCCCATGCTTGAGATCACCAATGTTACCACCACCGTGGAGCAAATGGCGCCGTTGCGCCGGTTCAGCGGAATCAACCAGTTCGAAATCACATTAAGCGCGTCGAAAATCACATCGCCGCCAATTGCGCCCATAAACGTGTTCGGGGTTTCCGGCAACACGCAGGTTCAGTTGCATTGGAACGCAGTCGGCGCGACAGCCTACAACATCAAACGCAGCCTCACGAGCGGAGGCCCTTATCTCGCGATTGGCACGACGACGAATACTACGTTCACCGATTCGGGACTGATCAATGACAAAAGCTATTACTATGTTGTTTCCGGCGTGAACGGCCTCGGGGAAGGGCCGTCTTCCGTTGAAATGAAGGTAACTCCGACGGATGCTCCGATGGGTTTGGTGGCGCGGCTGACCTTTGACGATGGAACCGCACGCGATTCTTCGGGATACGGCAATGATGGAACATTGAAAAACGGAGCTGTGATTGTTACTGACGCCGAGCGCGGTCCGGTACTGCATCTTGATGGAACGGATGACTGGGTCGATCTGGGCAATGGAGGTTCCCTGAAACTCAGTGATGCCAATCAGGCCACGATCAGCGCGTGGATCAAAGTCGCGGCGAGCAGAAATCAAAACACAATTCTGTCCAAGGGTGAATGGAAACAAGCCTACTCGCTGCTCGTTAAAGGCGATTCCACTCCGAAGAACCAACTCTGGACCGGCAATGATATTTCCGCATTTTCCGGCGAACCGGTTCCGCTTAACGTCTGGACCCACGTTGCTGTGACAATCGACGGTGATCTGACGACATTCTTTATAAATGGTCAGCGGGTTGGGGTGGCGAGTCAGGATCGCGGCGATGCCATCGACGATACCGCAACCGGAGTTTCGATTGGGCGCGAACAATATCCGGGAGCAATGCCCGCCGGACGTTGGTTTTTTGATGGTGAAATGGATGACGTTCGAATTTATGAGCGGGCATTGACCGAAGCAGAAATTCAAAGTGTGATGGTTGACCGAAGTAAATCGCGTCCACAAATTGCCGCGATTTCGGTGGAGCATTCGAATCTGATTCTGAGCGGCACGAATGGCGCGCCTGGAACCCGTTATTGCGTTTTGACGAGCACCAATCTGATGCAACCGGTGACACTTTGGACCATTCTCGAGACGAATCGATTTGATGTAAACGGGAGTTTCTCGGTCACGAACACCATGGGTTCCGGGACATCACAGCGATTTTATATTTTGCAGTTACTGTGAAGCCCGCCGCATCGGAAATGAGAACAAACTCAAAACTCACCTTTCAGCCCACGAGATTTTCATGCGCGCTTGAAGAAATTGTTGAAAAGTAAAACTGCCATGCACTTTGCTATCGTTCGTTTTGGAACCGGATTTCGAAATCAGCTGCGAGCACTTCGATGTCGCATCGTTGCTCCGACGCTGGCTGTTCTGATTTTAAATCCTGCTCAGGCGATCGAACCGCCGTCTGATTCCAGTCATTCGGGGCTTTATCATGAGGGCTGGATAGACTTCAACAAGAACGGGCGCGAAGACCTGTTTGAAGATATCACTCAACCGGTGGACAAACGCGTTGAGGATTTGCTTTCCCAAATGTCGCTCGAAGAGAAGACCTGCCAGTTGGCGACGCTGTATGGTTATCGCCGGGTTTTGAAGGATCCTTTGCCGACGCAGGACTGGAAAAGTCAGGTCTGGAAAGACGGCATCGCGAACATTGACGAAATGCACAACGGAGTGGGCCGTTCCGGCGATGCTGACAATCCACATATTGCAACGCCCGCGGCCACGGTGAAGGCATTGAATGCTGTTCAACGCTGGTTCATCGAGGAGACGCGCCTGGGAATTCCGGTTGAATTTTCCAACGAAGGTATTCGTGGCGCGTGTTATCGCAATACCGTGAATTTTCCGGCCAATATTGCGATCGGCGCCACCTGGGATCGCGAACTCGTCCGTCGTGTCGGCGATGTGGTCGCGCGGGAGTCAAAGGCGATTGGTTATCGAAATATTTACGCGCCGATTCTGGACCTGGCGCGCGATCCGCGCTGGGGGCGGGTTGTGGAAAGCTATGGCGAAGATCCCTATTTGGTGGCGGAAATGGGTCTGCAAATGATTCATGCGATTCGTGAACGAGGTTTGATTTCCACCGCCAAACATTTTGCGGTTTACAGCGAGCCAAATGGCGGACGCGATGGCAATGCGCGAACGGATCCGCATGTGGCTGCGCGTGAAATGGAAATGCTCCATCTGCGGCCGTGGGAACGTGCTGTGCGCGAAGGCGGGCTGCTCGGCGCGATGAGTTCGTACAATGATTATGACGGCGTTCCCATTTCCGGCAGCCATGAATTTCTGATTGATCGATTGCGTCGGCTCTGGGGTTTCAAAGGCTACGTGGTTTCGGACAGTGACGCGGTGGAATTTCTTTACACCAAGCATCACGTCGCGGCCTCACGCGACGATGCGGCGGCGATGTTCCTGCGCGCAGGCGGAAATGTTCGGACCGCATTTCGACCGCCGGAAACTTTCATCCTTCCGGTGCGCCGCGAAATCGCGGACGGAAAACTTTCGATGTCCGTAGTGGACGATCGCGTCCGTGATGTGCTGCGGGTGAAGTTCATTGAAGGGCTGTTCGACAATCCGTTTGGAGATGCCGCGGCTGCGAACGCTGAAATTCATCAGCCGGAATCCCAAGCCATTGCGCTGCGCGCCGCGCGCGAATCGCTGGTGCTGCTCAAAAATGCGGAAGACATTTTGCCATTGAGCAAGAAAATCAAGCGTCTGCTGGTGTGCGGACCCACGGCTGAAATGGAAGAAACCTCGCGTGACCGTTATGGTTCCAATGGCGGCAAAATCATCACGCCGCTGGAAGGCATTCGGACTTTTTTGAAAAACTCGGGAACGGAAGTGTTGTTTGCGCCAGGCTGCGGTGTAACGGATCCGCGCTGGCCGGAATCGGAATTGTTTCCGGAACCACCGGATGGAAAAACGGAGCGACAGATTCACGAGGCGGTCGAGCAGGGGAAGACGTCCGATGCGATTGTAGTGTTTCTCGGCGATTCGAATCGCACCATCGGCGAATCCAAAAGCCGAACCAGCCTGGATTTGCCGGGTTATCAAAATGATCTCGTGCATGCACTCGTTGCTACCGGAAAACCGGTGATCGCGGTTTTGCTCACTGGCCGGCCGGCGTCGATCAATTGGATCAACCGCCACGCAAACGCAATTTTGGAAGCGTGGTTTCCGGGCGAAAGCGGCGGCACGGCCATCGCGGAAGCGCTGTTCGGCGATTTCAATCCAGGCGGTAAATTGCCAGTCACGTTTCCCAAAACGGTCGGACAAATTCCGTTTAATTTTCCATACAAGCCGGGCAGCCACGCGCCACAGTCAAAACACGTCGATCCAAATGGCTTTGGCGATTCAATGGCTGAGGGACCGCTGTATCCGTTCGGTTTCGGATTGAGTTACACGAAGTTTGAATACTCGGAACTGAAGCTTTCGCCGTCGGAAATTGCGACCAACGGCAGCGTGACGGTGACCTGTTCCATAAAAAATATGGGCACGCGGGCGGGGGATGAAATCGCACAGCTTTATTTTCATCAAGAGGTCAACAGTGTGACGCAATACGAGTTGAACCTGTGCGGCTTTGAACGGGTGACGCTTCAGCCGGGAGAGATGAAACGTGTCCAATTCCAACTTCCTGCAACCGTATTCGAATTGATCAATCGTGAACACCAACGCGTTGTCGAGCCTGGAAAATTCCGAATCTCCGTTGGCGCGTCTTCGGAAGATTTGCGGTTGAAGGCAGATTTGAATGTGCGCGCAAATTGAAGGCGGAGTTCGGAGTGTGAAATTCAACTTGCCGCACGTTTCTGAGGGTGAACAAACGTACTATGGCCTTTGCGTCTGGCGATTCATAATGTCGTCGAAATACCGCTCAGCTCAGCCAATCTGATTATGAATGATTCAAACAACTTCCGTAGCTTGCCAGTATTAGATGCTGCTGACGTCACGGTCTCTTTTAATGGCTGGCGTCGCGCCCTTCGTTCCTTTTGGGTCTATTCCACGCCGAGCGTTGGATTCAATATCTCTCTCGCCTTGGCAGTCCTTGCTGTGACGATTGGTAACTCGCGTGGCGCAGAAATTCCCGCGGCGAAAGTGAAATCGACCGAACCGGTGCTTGCGATGTGGGAAAAGGATTTTGCGCCGACACACGATCAGCGCATGGAATGGTGGCGCGAGGCGCGGTTTGGAATGTTCATTCACTGGGGTGTTTATTCCGTTCCCGCCGGCGTTTGGAATGGCACCAACATCACGGCCAGTGGCGCCGAATGGATCATGAACCGCGGCCGCATTCCCGTCGCGGATTACCAGAAATTTCCAGCGCAGTTCAATCCGGTGAAGTTCAACGCCGAAGAATGGGTGAAGCTCGCGAAGAACGCCGGCATGAAATACATCGTCATCACCGCCAAACATCACGATGGCTTTGCGATGTATCATTCGAAAGCGAGCGATTTCAATATTTACGACGCCACGCCGTTCAAGCGCGATCCCATCGCGGAACTCGCCGCCGCCTGTCGGAAGGAAGGTATCAAACTTGGATTCTATTATTCGCAGGCGCAGGATTGGAATCATCCCGGCGGCGCTGCTGCGGGCAGCAAGACGGGCCAGTTCACCATCGACAAACAAAATCATTGGGACGCGGCGCAGCAGGGCAGTATGGATGATTATATCGACAAGGTAGCAGTGCCGCAGGTCAAAGAACTTCTTTCCAATTACGGTCCGATCGCCGTGTTCTGGTGGGACACCCCGACCGGAATGAATTCGGAACGCGCGGAAAAACTGCTGCCGTTGTTGAAACTTCAGCCGCAGATCGTCAGCAACAATCGCTTGGATAAAGGCAAGGACACCGGTGATTTTGAAACGCCGGAGCAGAAAATTCCCGCGACTGGTTTGCCGGGCAAGGATTGGGAAACCTGCATGACGATGAATCACACCTGGGGTTTTCGCTCGTATGATCATGATTGGAAATCTCCGGAAAGTTTGATCCGCAATCTCGTGGACATCGCCAGCAAAGGCGGCAATTACCTGCTCAATGTCGGGCCGACCAGCGAAGGCGTGATTCCCGAGCCGTCCGTGGAGCGACTGAAAGCAATTGGCGCGTGGATGAAGGTGAACGGCGAAGCGATTTATGGAACGACCGCCAGTCCGTTTGAAAATTTAGCTTGGGGCCGTTGCACGAAAAAAGTCGATGGCCGAAACACAACGCTTTATCTGCACGTTTTCGATTGGCCTAAAAATGGCAGGCTGATCGTTCCCGGTCTCGATGCGAAAGTCCGCTCCGCGCGTTTGCTCGCGGATGATCGCAAGCTCACGACTACTGCTGACGCAAATGGTTTGGTGATCGATGTTCCGGAAACCGCGCCCGATCCGATTTCCTCCACCGTCGTGCTGAAGTTCAAAACTCCGGTTTACATTTACAGCATGGCGGGATTGACGAACACGAAATCGTCGAAATGAAAAACGCGAAGCGGTTTCAGAACGGCGGGAGATATGTCGAAGGACATTGTTCCGCCTTTGTTGTGAACACTTTCGTCGCATTGATTCTGTTCGCTTTCGTCAGCCTCGCCTTTGCGGCATCGGAAGCCGTGACGGAAAAATCCTTCAAAGCGCCCTCTCAAGACAGTCCGGAAATGGCGTGGTGGCGCGAGTCGATGAAAACCCACGATGAACGCATCGCCTGGTGGCGCGAGGCGCGATTTGGAATGTTCGTGCATTGGGGCGTTTATTCGTCATTGGGCAACGAGTATAAAGGCCGGCGCGGCGGCACTTACGCGGAGCACATTCAACGCGTTCTGAAAATTCCAATTGCGGAATACCGACGCGAAGTCGCCGGGCATTTCAATCCCACCAACTTCAACGCCGACGAATGGATTCGCACCGCGAAGGAAGCCGGCATGGGTTACTTCATCATCACCAGCAAGCATCACGACGGCTTCGCGATGTGGCCGACGAAGGTGAATGATTACAATGTGATGGACGCGACGCCGTGGCATCACGATCCGATGAAAGACCTGCGCGCCGCCTGCAAAAAGTATGGCGTGAAATTCGGCTTCTATTATTCCCACGCCTTTGACTGGGGAAATGAAAACGCGCCGGGCAATGATTGGGATTTCAACAATCCCGGCGGCGACAAACTTATTGGCGGAAAAAACTGGTGGGAGACCAAACCGGAATTCCTGGCGAGCGCCCGCAAATACGTGGACGAAAAATCGATTCCGCAATTGCAGGAACTCATCCGCAATTACGATCCGGATATTTTCTGGTTCGACACGCCCAGCAAACTCCCCGAGTCGGAAAACTATCGCATCCTGAAAGCCGTTCGCGAAGCCAGCCCGCGCGTCGTGATCAATGGACGCATTGTTCGCGATTTCGGCGATTACGCTTCGACCGCGGATCGTCCCGCCGAATTTTCTCCGCACGACGGCGATTGGGAAGGCATTCCAACCACGAACGAATCCTACGGCTGGAACAAGTTCGACGATTCACACAAACCTCCCGCGCATTTCATTCAGTTGCTCGCCAAAGCCGTCGCGCGCGGTGGCAATATGCTGATGAACATCGGACCGATGGGCGATGGCCGAATGGATCCGAAAGACGTGGCGATTCTGAAATCGATTGGCGATTGGTGGAAAGTGAATGGCGAATCCATTCGCGGTTGTGATCGCACGCCGCTGCCGGTGCAGACCTGGGGCGAATCCACGCGCCAAGGCGACACTCTTTACCTTCATGTTTTCGACTGGCCGAAAGACGGCACGCTGGTCATTGGCGGACTGAAATCAAATGTGAAAAATATCCGACTGCTGTCCGCATCGCGCGCGATTCCTTTTTCAGTCAAACGCCTGAACACGCTGGATGTTGCGATCAACGGCATGCCCGCCGAAGCGCCCGACGCGGCAGACTCTGTAATTGCGATTGAATGTGAAGGTGGCGTGATCGCGGATAACGCGCGGTTACTGCAACCGTCATTTGCGACTGAAACCTTGCGGGTCTTCGATGCGCAATTGCACGGAAAAAGTCTGCGCTTCGGTCCCGGTAAAGTTCGCGACGCCCACGTCACTGGTTGGAAGAAAGCAGATGATTTTATTTCCTGGCCAGTGCGAATTGATGAACCGGCGGAATATGAAGTAGAACTGGTTTACGACGCTGAGCCAGAATCGGCTGGTGCAACGTTCGCGGTCAACTTCGGTTCGCAATCGCTCACGGGAAAAGTCCGTTCTGGGAAAATCCAAACGGTCGCACTAGGAAGAACCACTTTTCAGCCCGGCAATTTGGAAATAAAACTTACAACGATCGAAAAGCGTGGTGCTGAAGTGATGCAGCCGCGTAGTTTGATCCTAAAGCGTGTGAACCGCGAACCCCACTGAATATGCAGTCCTGATATTTGCAATGCCGACGGCTAAAAGTAAACAGCCGAACCGGTCGCCCAGTTCGGCTGTTTTTTGCTGGTGAATACAATTACAACGACATGTGCGATACCGGATCGCTCCAGTCACTCGAACCGGTGCTGCCGCCAATGGCGCGGGCCTGGATGGTATAAGTGGTGCCCGGAGTCAGATCAGTGAGCACGATCTTCCGGGCCTGTGTAAAAACGCCGGCGCTTTGCCAGTTGCCGCCAGTGTAACTCAAACGTGGTTTCGTGACCCACTACGATTTCGATGCCGCCGGGCGAAAGATCGCCGAAACCAACGCCAAGCTCGAAATTATCCGCTACACGAACAACGCCGCAGGCGATTTGCTTTCGCTCACGGATGGCAAGAATCAGACGACGCGTTGGAATTACGACCAGTATGGCCATGTGACAAATCAGGTGGATCAGGCTGGAACGGAAATTTTTCGTTACAAATACGACGCCGATAATCGTTTGACAAACCGCTGGAGCATGGCCAACAGTAACACCTATTATACTTATGATCCGGTCGGCAATCTGACCTTCGTAAATTATTCCGCCAGCCCAGATGTCACGTTTCAATATGACGCACTGAGTCGCGTAACGAACATGGTGGACGCGGTGGGCACAACCAAATATACTTACACCATTGGTGGGCAGTTGTGGACCGAGGATGGCCCCTTTGCAAATGATACTGTAACGAATATTTTTTCGAGTCGCTTGCGCGTCGAAATGGATTTGCAGCAACCAACTGGAATGTGGACTAACCAGTTTGGATATGATTCGGCCAAACGCCTTACGGGCGTGACTTCACCGGCAGGCGCATTTACTTATACGTTGGGCGCGACGGCTCCCGCTTCGCCGCTGATAAAGACGCTCCTCCTTCCAAACACCAGTTACATCACCAACATCTACGATGGCAATGCGCGGCTGCTAGGCACGTGGCTGAAAAAGAATGACAATACGACATTAGATTTTGCCACTTATGGCTACAACCTTGGTAACCTGCGAATTGGTTTTACAAACTCGATCATTGGCAGCCATGGTTACAGCTATGACCCAAATGGACAATTAATTGGAGTAATAAGCAGTGTTCGATATAATTATGGTTACGATGC
>DASTXC010000002.1:0-53159 GCA_035765675.1 Verrucomicrobiia bacterium | reverse complement strand
CATTCATTACTGGCTCGGCTGCGCGCTGAGCGAACTGGGAGAGAAGAACAAAGCCCGCGAACACTGGCGCACGGCGGCGGAGTTCAAAGGCGACTTTCAGGAAATGAGCGTGCGGCAGTTCAGCGAGATGACGTATTACTCCGCGTTATCGTGGGAACGATTGGGGCAACGCGCCAAAGCCAAAAAGCTTTTCCGGGCGTTGCTGAAGTACGCGCAAGCGTTGGAACAAGCCCCTGCGAAGATCGATTACTTTGCAACCTCGTTGCCCACGATGCTGCTCTTTGAAGATGATTTGCCGTTCCGCCAGCAGACCACGGCGCTGTTCCTGCAAGCCCAGGCGCAGCTTGGTCTGGGGAATCGTTCAAAAAGCAGCAGCCGACGCAAGTCGGCTCCATCCGACAGATCGCTTGAAAGAAATTGGAGCGGACTCACGTCCGCTGCTACGAGGGAAAGATCAGGAAATCAGGCGCAAGCGCAATCCCTGTTGAAACAAGTCCTCCAACGCGATCCCAATCACGCGCTGGCGTCGGATTTTCTTGGCCAGGTTCAATCATGAAGGTTGCGGGAAACAGTTTATCGACGAGGCGTGAACAAGGTTTCGAAGTCTATGAACTCAGCAATCAGGAGCTGGCCGTGGCCGTGGTTCCAGAACTCGGAGCAAGAATTATTTCGCTGCGGAATCGTCGAACCGGTCGCGAATGGATGTGGCATCCGCCGGGCGGTTTGAAGCTGTTTCGCAATCGCTCAGGTGATCCGTTTTTCAAGAGTCCGCTGGTCGGAATGGATGAATGTCTGCCGACGATTGAGCCGTGTGTTTGGAACGGACGGCTCTTGCCCGATCATGGCGAAGTCTGGTCGGCGGCGTGGAGCGTGGACGAGGAACTTTGGGCCAATGGCATTTTGAAAACTGAAGTGGAATTGAAGCAGTCGCCGTTTCGTTTCGAACGCACGCTGGAATTGCAGGGAAACGAAATTCAGCTCAGTTACGAGCTCACCCATTCGGGAACGCAGGACGAATGTTATTTGTGGTCGTTGCATCCGTTGCTGCGATTGCAGCCCGGCGATGCGCTGAATCTTCCGGAGTCCACGCGCGAACTCATTCCTGCCGGGCAGATGGAGATCGCGGATTTGATACTCGCGGAAGGCCGCTGCGCCAAGACGTTTGCCACGCCGTTGAGCGAAGGTTTTGTTGAACTGGAAAATCGCATTTCCGGCGACCGCCTGGCGTTTGAATGGAATGCCGCGGAGAACGATACGCTCGGCATCTGGCTCACGCGCGGCGGCTGGCACGGGCACCATCATCTTGCGCTGGAACCAACGAATGGCGATTCCGATGCGCTGTCCATTGCGGCGGCCCAATCCCGTTGTGGGATAGTGCGCGCCGGCAGTTCGAACAACTGGCAATTGAAAATCACGATTGGTTGAAATGACGTTCAACGTTGAGACGAAGGAACAAAGATGCGAAGGGAAGAACTCCCGACGCAGTTGTTTGCTTTGCCCGCTTGCACCTTTGAATTTCCCCGCCGCGTTCAACATCGAACACGCGGAACTTTTAACGAAACTGAGATTCCTGTTCTGAAATTTTGATTTATGAGATTCGCGCCTTTGACCCGCATTGCTGTGATTGTTGCCTGGATCGGTTCCGCTTCCTTGCTGCTGGCGGAAACGTCGTTGAAAAACTTCAGCGTCAGCACGAAAACCTTTTCGCTGAACTTCACCGTGGGCGAGGATGGACGGTTGTATCAGCGGGAAATTGATTCCCGTAATTCGAGTGCAAAACTGTCGCGAATTGATGAAGCGTATCCGCCCGCGGGCGATGGTTATATCTGGGAGCCCGCGCTGCAGGTCGTTCATGCCGACGGCAACACTTCGACCGATCTGCAGTTTGAAAATGTGACGCGCACAAATGACGTCGCGGGGCGCGAAGTGACGCGGATTGAACTGCGCGATCCGGTTTATCCCTTTGAAGTGGCGCTTTGTTTTCGAACCGATGCCGGCCGGGATGTGGTTGAACAATGGACGGAGATTCGTCATCACGAATCCGGTCCAGTAACGCTGGAACACTTCGCTTCCACGGCGCTGCGATTGAATCCCGCGAATGTTTTCCTGCGCCATTTTTTCGGCGATTGGGCCAACGAAATGGTTCCGACAACGGAACGCCTGACGCCGGGAACGAAAGTGCTCGATTCCAAAATGGGCGTGCGCGCGCATCAGTTCCGCAATCCGTCGTTCATTCTGTCGCTCGATGGCGAGCCGAAGGAAAGCTCCGGTCGTGTGCTGGCCGGTTCGCTCGAATGGTCGGGAAGTTTTCAATGCGCCTTCGATCACAACGGCCACGCCATTCGCGCGATCTGCGGCATCAATCCGTTTGCGTCCGCGTATCATCTGAAACCGGGCGAAACATTTTCCACGCCGCCGATGATCTGGGTCTGGAGCACAAATGGTTTGGGTGAGATGAGCCGCAAACTGCACGCGTGGGCGAGGGATTTTGGAATTCGGGACGGCCACAAAACGCGAACCGTTTTGCTGAACAACTGGGAGGCGACGGGCTTTGATTTTGATTTTGATCGGATCGTGAAATTGTTCGATCCCGCGAAGGAAATTGGAACAGAGTTGTTCCTGCTCGATGACGGCTGGTTCGGAAACAAGTATCCGCGAGTGGACGATCACGCCGGTCTCGGTGACTGGGAGCCGAACCGTAAACGCCTTCCGAACGGCCTTGCGCCGCTGGCTGCGGAAGCGGTGAAACGCGGATTGCAATTCGGCATCTGGATCGAGCCGGAAATGGTGAATCCGAAAAGCGAGTTGTTCGAGGAGCACCCCGATTGGGTGATTCGCCAGCCGAAGCGCGAACTGGAATTGCAGCGCAATCAGCTCGTGCTCGATCTCACGCGTCCGGCGGTCCAGGAATTCGAATGGAACACGATCAAAAGCATTCTGAGCGTTCCGGGAATTTCCTATGCGAAATGGGATTGTAATCGTTATCTCACGCAACCGGGTTCGTCGTATCTCGCGCCGGATCGGCAATCGCATCTTTGGATCGATTACGTCCACGCGTTGTATGCCTTGATGGACAAAACCGCGAAGGCGTTTCCGCAAACGGAATTGATGCTGTGCTCCGGCGGCGGCGGGCGTGTGGATTACGGCGCGTTGAAATATTTTCACGAGTTCTGGCCGAGCGACAACACCGATCCGGTCCGGCGCGTGACGATGCAATGGGATTACTCGTATTTCTTCCCGGCGATGGCGATGGCCAGTCACGTGACGCATTGGGGGCGTCGTCCGATGCACTTCGCGTGCAGCGTGGCGATGAGCGCTCGCTTCGGAATGGACCTCGATCTCGTGAAACTTTCAGCCGAGGACAAGGCCATCTGCGCGGGCGCGATCCGCGCCTACAAAGAGATTCGCGATGTGACGTTGCTGGGTGATTTGTATCGGCTCGAAGACCCGCATGATGCGGCGCGCGGTGCGATTGATTTCGTTTCGCAGGATGGAACCCGCGCGGCGATTTTTGTTTTCCAATTGAAGGAAGGCGAAGTTCTTCCCGTGCGACCGCAAGGACTTGATCCTGCGAAACGTTACACCGTACGCGAAATGAATCCGGCTCCCGGCCGAAGCGCGTTAACGCAGGAAGGGAAGTCGTTCACTGGGGAAGAATTGATGCGCGACGGCGTGATGCCGAATTGTGCGAAGGCGCTGGAAGCATGTGTGATCGAACTCGCGCCGTGAACGACAAGCGGTAGTAGCACAGGTTTCCCAATCTGCTGTATTGCCGGCCTAACCCGGGACGATTTTTGATGTCATGGAACTTTTCGTTTGCGCAGGTTTCGAAACCTGCGATACAGCAGGCTCGGAAGCCTGCGCTACGATTGGGGCTGGTTGCAATCCGCGCGCTTTCTGATTCGCTCTCCCTCGCGAGATGCGGGAATTTTGAGCCAAATATCTTTCATGAAACAGCTTTCTCCGGAGCGCGGGTCTGTGACCCGCAGCAATGAGGCTCTTTACTTCAGCTCTCGAACAACTCGACACGCTCGATTTTACAAAGTTGCTGCGGGTCGCAAACCCGCGCTCCGTTGGCGTAACGCGGTTTCATTTTCCTCAAAATTTTCTCGAATCTTCGCAGCGATTTGTCTCACGACGATTTTTTCCCTGAACGCCCGCGCAGTGGCGGAAGCGGAGACCAATTCCTGGTCGTTAACTTCACCCGATGGACGCAGTGTGATCGCGGTTTCAATCGATAATCACGGCGCGCTGAGTTATGGCGTCACGTTTGCAGGCAAATCGATGATTCGAAAATCACCGCTTGGGTTGAACGCAGACGATCAGGCGTTTGATCGGGAGTTGAAACTCGTCCATGCGGGCGCTGTCGAATCAAAACGGGAAACTTACGAATTGTTCACCGGTCCGGCTCCGCGGGTGGATCATGAATTGAATCGCCGCAGTCTTACGTTTCAAAATCCGACCGGTGCGGAACTGGTGATTGATCTTGCGGCTTCGGATGAAGGCGTCGCGTTTCGCTATCGATTTCCGGAAAACTCAACGAACGTTCGCGTGCTGAAAACGGAGCTGACCGGATTTGCCGTGCCGTTGAAATCCCGTGGTTGGTTGCAGCCGTATCATGCCGCCGGACCGTACACGCCAGCGTATGAAGATTTTTACTTTCACGTTTCACCGGAAGACCGTCCGCCGCATTCCCGCGCGGAGCCGAAAGGCTGGGCGTTTCCGGCGTTGTTTGAAGTTCCCGCGGTTGGCTGGGCGTTGATCACGGAATCGGGAACGGACGAAGCGTATTGCGCGTGTCATCTTGGACCGGATTCGACCGGCGGGATCTATCGCATCGCATTCGCAATGTCCGATGAACACACCAAAGGCCATGCGAATGCAATGGGACCGGCGCCGCGATTTGCTTTGCCCTGGACAATGCCGTGGCGGGTGATCGTGCTGGGAAAATCGGCGGCGGACATTTCCACCGCGACGTTGGTGACGGACCTTGCGCCGCCATCACGCGTGAGCGACACGACGTGGATTCATCCGGGCCGCGCTTCGTGGATGTGGTGGTCGTATCCGGACGGACCGGCGACGGCGGAGCGTTTCGATGAGTTCACGGATTTCGCTGCGAAGATGAATTGGGAATATACGCTGTTCGATGCCGGCTGGTGGACGCCGGGATTGCAGACGATTGTGGATCACGCGAAATCGAAAAATGTCCGGCCGCTGGTGTGGATGCATGCGGAGGATTTTTATGATTCGAACCGGCGAAAGCAGCGGCTCGATGAAATGGCGGCGGCGGGCGTGAAAGGGGTGAAGGTTGATTTCTGGTGTTCGGACCGGCAGGAAGCGATGGCAGCGATGCAGGGTTTGTTTGCGGACGCGGCCGAGCGGAAACTGGTGGTGAATCTGCACGGCTGCACGTTGCCGCGCGGCTGGCAGCGCACGTGGCCGAATTTCCTGACGGCTGAGGCGGTGCTTGGAACCGAGAGTTATTTTTATGAATCGCGTTACACGGAAAAAGCCGCGGAGTTGAATACGGTTCTGCCTTTCACGCGCAATGCGGTTGGTCCGATGGATGTGACGCCAGTGGCGTGTTCGCCGAAAAAATATAAACGCACGACCACGGCGGCTCACGAACTGGCAACGGCGTTGATTGCGACTTCAGGCATTATTCATTACGCGGACAAGCCGGAGTTTTTTGAATCGCTGTCCAAAGAAGCGCTACAGATTTTTCGCGATGCGCCGGCGCGTTGGGATGAGACGCGCTGTCTGATTGGCGAACCCGGACGTCTGGCGGTGTTTGCGCGGCGGGCGGGAAACAGTTGGTTCATCGCGGGAATCAATGGCACGAAGAGGGTCGTTCCGGTGAAGTTGGATTTGACGACGTTTGAAGCGTTTTCGAAGCGGCTGTTGGTTGAAGAAGGAACCGATGCGGCAATGCAGGTTTCGGTTTCAACAGTTGAAGCGGAGGCTGAATGGAAGCATCGGATTCCGGCGCGGGGTGGATTTATTCTTCGGCTGGATCGGTGACCAATAAAGAGGCGAAGGGGATTTTTCTCCGGCATTTGTTTTCAAGTTTTGGGGCCGGCGCGGAACAGCGCGCCGGAGCTGCCGCGGCGCGGCAGCTTCTACCTTGAAATGCGTGCCATTAACTCCCCTCCATTAGGCTCGTGTTGTTAGAACTGTCGTTGAGAACTGCTGGTGCGTTGCTTATTCTCGGCAGATGAATTTTGTTGAATGCAAAATCTCCACGGTGCGATTTCATCAGCGCATTTTTAAACTGCGAAATCGTTTTTCTGTTTCATTGCGATTGCTCCTTCTGGCCGGCCTCGGGATGGCGACGGTTTCCCGCGCGGACGTCACGATTGTGGATCGGCCTGTCATCACTCACACCAACCGTTTTTACGTGAGCAATCGTCAACCGCTCGCGCCAAGTCAGTTCATTCAATTGCCCGCCGGCTCGATTGCGCCGCAGGGTTGGTTGAAGGAATTTTTGGAACGTCAACGCAAAGGCCTGACCGGGCATCTCGGCGAAATCAGCGCGTGGCTGCAGAAGGACGACAACGCGTGGCTCAGCAAAGACGGCAAAGGAAAATACGGCTGGGAAGAACTGCCGTACTGGCTGAAGGGTTACATCGATCTCGCTTACATTTTCAATGATCCGAAAATGATTGCCGAAAGTCAGATCTGGATTGAAGGCACGCTGGCGAGTCAGCGGACGAACGGCGATTTCGGTCCGGACCAGCGCTTTCGCGACGGCACGCGTGATTATTGGGCGAACATGGTCATGCTGTTCTGCCTGCAATCGTATTACGAACATTCCAGCGATCCGCGCGTGCTCGATCTGATGACGCGTTATTTTCATTATCAGCTCGGCGTTCCTGACAAGGAAATGCTGACCGGCTACTGGCAGAAGATGCGCGGCGGCGACAATCTCTACAGCGTTTACTGGCTCTACAATCTCACCGGCGATCCCAAATTGCTTGAACTGGCGGAGAAGCTGCATCGCTGCACGGCGAACTGGAAAATGCAGAACGATCTTCCCAACTGGCACAACGTGAACATTGCGGAATGTTTTCGCGAACCTGCGGAATTTTTTCTCCAGAGCCACGATCCGACCGACCTGCAAGCCGCTTACGCCAATTTCCACGAAGTCCGGAAACGTTACGGTCAGGTGCCGGGTGGAATGTTTGGCGGCGATGAAAACTGCCGTCCGGGTTACAGTGATCCGCGGCAGGCGGTTGAAACCTGCGGCATGGTCGAGCAGATGCTTTCGGACGAGATGTTGATGCGCATCAGCGGCGATCCGTTCTGGGCAGATCATTGTGAAGAAGTCGCGTTCAACACCTATCCTGCCGCGGTGATGCCGGACTTCACCGCGCTGCGTTATCTCACGGCGCCGAACATGGTTATCAGCGACGGCAAAAATCACGCGCCAGGAATTCAAAACGGCGGACCGTTTCTGATGATGAATCCGTTCAGCTCGCGTTGTTGTCAGCACAATCATTCCCACGGCTGGCCGTATTTCGCGAAGAATCTTTGGATGGCAACGCCCGACAACGGCGTTTGCGCCGCAATCTACAGCGCCTCCGAAGTGAGCGTTCAAGTGGGCGATGGCGCGCGCGTTCGGATCAAGGAGGAAACGCATTATCCGTTCGAAGAAAAAATTCGGTTCACTCTCGCGACGGAAAAGGCCGTGAGCTTTCCGCTTTATTTAAGGATTCCCGGATGGTGTGACGACGCTCGCGTGGTGGTGAATGGAAAGAGAGTGAAAGCGAAAGTGCTTGCTGGAAAATTCGTTCGCATCGAACGCGAATGGAAAAATCGCGATACGATTACGTTGGAACTGCCGATGAAAATTTCCGTTCGCCGCTGGGCGGAGAATCATAACAGCGCCAGCGTCGATTATGGTCCACGGACGTTCTCGTTGAAAATCGGTGAGCGATATGATCGTCACGACAGCACCAAAACCGCGATTGGCGATTCAAGCTGGCAGAAGGGCGCTGATCCCTCCAAATGGCCGGCGTATGAAATCCATCCAACCACGCCCTGGAATTACGGACTGATTTTGAAAGAGCAGCCGGAGAAATCGTTCAAGGTGAAGAAACGCGCGTGGCCGAAAGATAATTTTCCTTTCACTGTTGACAGCGCGCCGATCGTTCTGGAAGTGAAAGCAAAACAAATTCCCGAATGGACGCTGGATCAATATCGCCTCTGCGCGCCGCTGCAAAGCAGTCCGGTGTTGTCGGATGAAAAGGTTGAAACGGTCGAACTGATTCCCATGGGCAGCGCGCGATTGCGGATTTCCGCGTTCCCGGTGATTGGTGAAGGACCGGGTGCGCATCGCTGGAAGCCAACGCCGTTTCCGAAAGACCCGCTTTACAAAACCAGCGCGTCGCATGTTTTCGATGATCCGGATGCGCCGTGTGACGATCTTGTGCCAAGCGATTCCAACGATCATTCGATCCCGCGATTCACCTGGTGGGATCGACGCGGAACCAAAGAATGGTTTCAGTACGATTTTCCGAAAGCGCGGCAGGTTTCGGAAGTTGCAGTTTATTGGTTTGATGACACGGGCCGTGGAAAATGCCGCGTGCCGCAGTCGTGGCGACTGGTTTATCGCGATGGCGCGGATTGGAAGTCGGTCGCAACCGGCGCTGAATTTGGAACGCGCCGCGACGATTGGAACACAGTGCGGTTTGAGTCGATCAAGACCGATGCGTTGCGCCTTGATGTTCAGCTTCAACCCGAATTTTCCGGCGGCATTCTGGAATGGCGCGTGAAGTGAAGTAGCGCAGGTTTCCCAACCTGCTGTATCGCCGATTTCTAAATCGGCGGAGTGTTAAACATTCACCGCGTCGAACTTAACAGCGGCGCAGGTTAAAAAACCTGCGATACAGCAGACTCGGAGGTCTGCGCTACTTGGTTGGCTGCGACTTCGCGCGTTGCTTCACGACAGCAGTTCCTGAATTTCTTCCCAGCTCAACGACGCGGCAAATTCCTCTTCGCCGCCAATGGTGGCTTGGATGACCTCGCGTTTGCGTTTCTGCAATTGCAGGATTTTTTCCTCCACGGTGTCGCGCGTGATGAGTTTGTAACTGGTCACGACGCGGGTTTGGCCGATGCGATGCGCGCGATCCGTTGCTTGATCTTCCACCGCGGGATTCCACCAGGGATCGAAGTGAATCACCGTGTCCGCGCCGGTCAGATTCAAGCCCACACCGCCGGCTTTCAGGCTGATCAGGAACACGGGAATGCTGCCGGTTTTCTGAAAACGTTCGACCACTGCGCCGCGATCTTTCGTCGAGCCGTCGAGATAACAAAACTCAATTCCATTTTCCGTCAGACGCTCCTTGAGAATCGCGAGCATGCTGACGAACTGGCTGAACACCAGCACGCGATGACCGCCATCGATGACTTCCTCCAGCAGTTCGCTGAACAGGTCGAGTTTGCCGGAAGCGTTCGCGGGCTTGATGTTTTCCAGCTTGAGCAATCGCAGATCGCAGCAGACCTGGCGCAGCCGCAACAATGCGCTGAGCACGACCATCCGGCTTTTCGCCAATCCCTGTTCGCCCACCGCCGAAAGCACTTCCTGGCGCGTGGATTCAATGAACTGCTGATAAACGCCGCGCTGATCCGACGTTAGTTCGCAGAATGAAACCTGTTCGAGCCGGGCCGGCAAATCCGCGGCGACTTCCTGTTTCAAACGGCGCAGGAGAAACGGACGCAATCGGCGCGACAGACGCTTTTGCGCTTCGACATCCTTGTCACGCGTTATCGGCAGTTCATAGCGTTCGCGAAAATCCTTTGCGGTTCCGAGATAACCCGGCATGAGAAAATCAAAGATCGACCACAGATCAAGCACAGAATTTTCCAACGGTGTGCCGGTCAGAACGATTCGATGATCCGCGCGGATCGCTTTAACGGCTTGCGCGTTTTGCGTCTGACGATTTTTGATGTGCTGGGCTTCATCGAGTACGACCGTATCGAATTCCCATTCGCGATAGCGCTCCGCGTCCCGGCGAATCAACGCGTAGCTGGTCACGACCAGATCACTTTCGGAAATGCGTTCAAAGTCGCGATGTCGATCCGGTCCATGCAGCGCCAGCACTTTGAGCGATGGCGTAAATTTCGCGGCTTCAGCGAGCCAGTTGAAAACCAGGCTTGTGGGGCAAACGATCAAATGCGGTTTGCGATTAGTTCGAGAAGCAGCCGAGAGCGTACTGAGAAACGCCAATGTTTGCAGGGTTTTGCCGAGTCCCATTTCATCGGCGAGAATGCCGCCGAAACGGTTGTCGCGCAGAAACCGCAGCCATGCGACACCTTGTTTTTGATACGGTCGAAGAACCTTTTCCAGATCGCCCAGCGGCGGGCATTCCAGTTTTGCTTCGCCGCTTTGTTTGGCGGCGCGTTGTTTCCAATCCGCTGAAGCCTGAACGTTCCAATGCTCATGCTGGCGCAATGTGGCATCGAGAAAACTCGCTTGCGCGTTGTTGATGCGATAGCCATTGGCGTGTTGCTGCGGCGCGCAATCGAGCAGCACTTCCTGAAGTTCCTCCACCGCACCGGTGTCGATGACCGCCATTTTTCCATTTCGCAAACACGTGTGGCTTTGGCCGGAGAGCAACAGTCGTTGAATCTCCGCCTGGGAAAATTGTTCGCCGCCGCTGGACGTGAAAACAACGCCGAGATCAAACCATTGCACGCCGGAAGGCGTGATCTGAAATTTCGGTTCGATGCGCTCCAGGTTGTTTTGCGTGCTGCGTTCAAGACGTTCTTCCAGCGAAACTTTCCATTCGCGTTCGAGCTTCGGAAATTCGCGCGCGAAGAAATTCAGAACCGCGTTCTGCCCGAGCAACTGCATTCGGCCCTGGCCATCGGGTGAAGAAAAACCATAACGCTGCAAGCGTCCGAGCGCCGCGCGTTCTGCCGTGAAATCGCGCGTCGAATAACGCGTCGGAACTTCCGGGTCGGGCAGCCAAACGGATTCGTTCGCATCCGTTACGCCAACGGTCATGATGCGCGAACCGTAGCTGCATTGGAGGACAGCGCTCAACTGCGCGAGACCGCCTTTCAATTCGAGCAGGAACTTTGGCGCTTGCGGTTCCAGCGTGAAATCTTCCAATCGGAAATTCGCTTCGACCGTGCCGCTCGCAAAAAGCTGCGGCCAATGCTGGCTCAGAAATTGAGGGATGTCTTTGCGCGCAATTCGCACCGGTGCGGAAAAAATCGTTTGCGCAACAGGTGGAAGATTCAACGGTTGCAACGTGGGATTCTGCCAGACCCAATCGCCAATCTGTGTAAACGGCGCGGTCTTGTTCTTCAAAGCCAGCGTGATTTCGCCATTCGATTCCAGCGTGGCTCGCAGCGGAAGATCGAAAGGCGTTTTTGAGATTTCAATCGCGGTTGATTTTCCGATCGTGACATTTGGATGCTCAAGGAGTTTGGGCAGAAGCGCGGCGAAATCACGGGTTTCAATCTGCAGCATCGCGGGCGTTTCACCGCGGGTGAGAACTTCAAGCGCATCGATCACGGCGTTGTCCTGATCGGAAAAGGCGAAGGCGCGGCCTTTTGGCAACGCATTCAGCGGCACGCGTCCGCCACTCCAGCGCGCTTCCAGAATCAACATCACTTTTCCGCGCGCGGCGGATTGATCGAAGTTGGGCGGCAGAATGATGAACAGTTCCGCAGCTTCGCCGGAAGCATCACGTTGGAACGATGGAGTTTTTGGCGGAGAACTTTTCGCGGCGGGAGTCGCAGAGGTTTTGGGTTTTTCCGGTGTTGTCGCTGCGGGTTGTTGCGCCTTGAGCCAGTGCAATCCGACCGCAACGCTGTGCGCACAGATTTTTCCCCACTGGCGCGAGTCGCGGCAGGTGCAGAGATTTTCGATGTCGATCTCGCTTTTGATCACCATTGATGCGCGAAACGACGCCTCGCTTGATTGCACAACGCCGCGGAGCAGGGGAGCATTCCAGAACGAGCTGATCACCTGGCCTTGCTCCAGGTACGCGCGCGCGCGTTTCATGACGTCCCAACCGGCGGCGTTGCTGAGCAACTTCTCTGTAAGTTCAACTGGCATTCCGCTCAATATGCCGTTTGGCGAGGCGGAAGAAAACTGCGAAGGCGCTGAACGGAAAAAACGGGCTACACGAATTGTGCGAATGTCCGCGAATTTGACCGGAGCGCAGGTCTGTGACCTGTAGCGAAATTTCTACAGCGATTGTTAAATAATTGGGAGCTGCTGATTGGCGACGCTGCTGCGAGTCACAGATTCGCGCTCCGATGGAGAAAGGTCATGGAAACAGAATCAGCTCACGGTTTACGAACTTCGATCCGATAGAATCGCGCTGCGATTCCAGAAGCTGTGTTTGTGAAGCTTTGCGTGGTCGCGGAAAGATCAATCGCTCCGGTGACGGGCGTGAATCCCTGCGAAAGGTTCGTGCTCGAAAGCAACGTGTAAACACGGCCTTCAACAGTTTTCCACTTCAAGACATCTCCACTCGACGTCTGAGCAAGCGCCAGCCGAAGTTGATCGTTGGGATCGTAGGGATTCAGTCCGGCAACGTACGATTGCCACAGCGGAATTCCGTTTGCGCCCAATGCGTTGACCACATTTTCGAAATCATTCGCGTAACCATTTTCCACCAGCCACGCAATCGGCGTCGGAGAATTCGTGGTCAGGATTTCGCGGAAGACAGCTTCGACCGTGGTGTCGTTGTTAACTGTCAACGTAAGTGGATTGTCCGTTCCTGAAGCGCCATTCGTCCATCCGACAAAGCGGAAATACGGCGCGGGCGTTGCTTGAATTTGAATTGATTGGCCGGGAGTCACCGTCGTGCTCTCTGGTGAGATCGTGCCCCAATCGGGTTGATTCACGACAGTGGTCAGCAGCACGGGCGCCGCGCTCGCTGCCGGCGAAGCGATATGGCCGCTGATGAAATATTGGCCGATGCTTCCGTAGCTGGTGTAACCGGTCGGTGTTGAACTGAGAGGATTTCCAGCCGCGCTGTTACGAATGAAAAGATAGTAGGTTCCCGCTCCAAGCGATGCTTGGATTTGAGCGCCGGTTTGAGTTTCGGGATTGTTCGTGGCGATCAATTGATCGTTGTCGTCACGAAGTTCCAGAGACACATCAAGATTTCCTCCGCGCAATCCGGACGGCATGATCCACGGATTCACGACGATGCTCACCGCGCCATTTCCCGTGCTGAACGAAAACACGTCCACGTCCGTCGCGCGCTGGAGCGTGCCTTTGTTTGCAGGATTCAGATTGTCCGGATCACTTTCGAGCGTGGTGGAAAGGATGTTCGTTCCGCCCGTTAAAACCAGCGGAGTTGCGTCTGTCGAATCGTCGCCATGATCATCCAGATCATAGGCAAGCTTGGACGCGATCACGGCGAGGTCGTCCTGCGTGTTGTTCGCGAGGTAATATTCGCCCTTCGACCATTGGCTCACATTGCGGTTGTAACCCGTGCCCATGATCGGCCCCCAGGAAATCTGACCTGAACCGTGGCCGCCGTAGTAATCCAGCCCGCCACTCTGGCCATCATGACTCAAGCCCATGTTGTGACCGATTTCGTGAGACGTGGCTTCCGCAATGAAAGATTCCGCGCTGGCGAGATTGTCATAATAAATCCAGGCCGGCCGGTAACTGGCATAACTGGAATTCTCAAAAACATTGATGTAAGCCACGCCGCCGGCATCGGACGCCGGATTGTTCGCGCCGGTGGAATCGGTGCGCCGCGTGATCAAAGCCATCGCGGTGCGGGTTGTCAGAACGGCAGGACGTTCCGTGGTCACGTCCACATTGAACGGCGCGTAATCTTCCGCGACGCGTTCCCAGATGCGTTTGATCGCAGTTTGTTCCGCGTCACTGAAAGAATTGAAATCACTGTCCGTGCTGAAAGCGGTTGCCTGAAAAATCTCGCGGCCTTCCGAAGTGTTCCAGGCGGTGTTGCTGACCGATTCGCCGGTGAAGTTCAAATAAATCACGTTCGGCGCGCCGGGCTTGCTGTGAAAAATTAAACCGGCTGGAAATGGATTAATGGAAACTGCCGCCTGAGCGGTTATCGGCTCGTTGGCTGCGGCGGTTTCAGCAGTGGCAGCCATGGTAAAAGAATCGGCATAAAAGATTCCGCCTTCGGAATCCGAGCGCATCGTTTTGAGATCGAGTTCCGTGAAATGAATTCGATTCAACCAGGCAGCGGCGCGAGTGCGAGCCGCTGCGGGCAAGCGATCCAATTGAGTTCGCAAACGGCTCGCGGGAATGTCGTCGGCGCGGTTGATCGCGCCGGGGCGAAATTCCCGGACTTTGGGAACTGCGGATTGAGCTTGAACCTGGGAGAAAGCAGCGACGGCAAACAACACTGTGACGATACTTTTTACGAGACGAGAAACACCGACCAACCGACACATCATACTGCGTTACGAACCAAATTTACGATGGATGACAATTTCCGGACGCGGGGCTGAAAACGGTTTCAGTCCGCCCTGATCCCTCCGCGGGACGCCGATCAGCTCAGCGCCATTCTCCGCTGAAGCCCAGCAGACTAGCACATCCTTTGAACCGTTCCATGCGTTGGCAGCGATTAAATTTCAAAAAATTTTCGGGGTCGGTGTTGACACCCCACTTGAAGCGGTTTTGGCACCGGCGAAGTTTTTCCTGTCAGCCAACGAACGCAAAACAATTATGAACGATGAACAGGTTAGAAAAATACGGGAGCTGCTGGAGGATTTTGATACGGCTCTGCTGATTACTCACGGCGGTGACGGAATGTTTCATGCACGGCCGATGGCGATTGCGCGAGTGGAGGCGAATTGTGACCTGTGGTTTTTCACGAGCCGCCGTAGCGCAAAGGTTCGCGAGATTGAAAATGATCAGCGCGTGTTGATTGTTTGCCAGAATGAAATGAGCCGCTATGTGGCGGTGCAGGCGTCGGCGAAATTGATCTTCGACCGGAATAAAGCGGCCGAGCTTTGGAAGGAATCGTATCAGACCTGGTTTCCACAGGGCGTCAATGATCCGGAGTTGCGGTTGATCCGCGCGCAGGCGGAATCGGCGGAATACTGGGACAACGAAGGATTCAAGAGTGTGAAATATTTATTTGAAGCCGCCAAAGCTTACATGCAGGGAACGCGTCCGCATGTGCAGGAAGGCGAGCAACACGGCTCAGTGACATTCTCGGAATAAAAAAACCGGAGCGGCAAAGCTCCGGTTGGGTTGGTTCCTGTGATTTACCGGTGGTGATTATTCCAATGCCCGTAATGGCCGTGGTTATCACGATGATGCCAGTTGTCGTGCCGGTAAGCGGGACGGACCGGATAAACCGGATAGCGATGAACGACGACCGGCGCTGGATAATATCGCGGCGCGACGACCACGGCGGGCGGACACGGCGCAACATAAACCGGTGCCGGGATGTAAACGGGCGCCGGACGGCTGATGATTACGGGCGGCGGCACGGGAATGCCGATGCCGATGCTGAAGTTGACGCCTGCGTGCGAGACGCCAATCGCTCCGGCGAGAATCGTTGCGATCAAGAATAGTTTTTTCATACGCGAGATAAGACGACCGCGATTCGCGCTGCTTCAGAAAGCGTGGAAAATTTTCGAAATAAAAAGTTGAATAACGGCGTCGCGATTGCGTCTTTGCGCTTTGATTACCGCCCGGTGAGGACAAATGGCTCGTTTCCATTGTCTGGATTTGTGGCTCTTTCTGTCTTGGATGCAGACAATCCCGTCGGAGTCGATGAGAGAGAATTCAGAAAGTGGCGGACGGAATCCCGCGACAGCCGCCGCAAATCACATTTAAAATCAATTTGGCTCCGCTTCTGCGTCAAGGTCGCCGTTTGATTGAATAACCTGAAACGGAAATCCGGATTTCACAGCTTGCGAATTCGCCTTGTCGGGATGGTCTTTCTGGCCATCGCTCCCGGCGTGGCGTTGCTGGCTTTCATTCAACTCCCGTGGATCGGATTCACCATCGGCCTGCTGGCATTGATTGCGGCGTGGTTCGGCGGTGAACGTTTCGTTCTGCGACAGGTTCAGGTTCTTCTCGAAGCCGTGCAGCGACTTGGTTCCGGCGATCTCCGCGCTCGCACCGGCCTTGAAAATGAACCGGGCGAAATCGGACAACTTGCACAATCGTTCGATGAGATGGCTGCGTCTCTGGAACGTCGCGTTCAGGAACATGAGCAGGATCAACAACGCTCGCTGAATCGCGCTTTGCAACAGACCGCCGTGGCCGCGCTGGGACAATTCGCGCTGACGAGCAGCGATTTCAACGCCCTGCTGAACCAGACTGCGACGCTGGTTTCGCAAACGCTCGAAGTGGAGTTCTGCCGGATTCTGGAATTGATGCCGGATGGAAAAGCTTTGCTGCTGCGCGCTGGAACCGGTTGGAAACGCGGGCTGGTGGGCGTGGCGTTGGTGGATGCCGATCCGCGTTCGCAGGCAGGCTACACTTTGCAATCGGGCGAACCGGTCGTGATTCCCGATCTGCGCCGGGAATTTCGTTTCAGCAATGATCCCGTGCTGGGAGAGCATCGCATCATCAGCGGCGCGAGCGTGGCCATCGCCGGGCGTGGTGAAACCTTTGGAGTGCTGGCGGTTTATTCGCGCAAGAAACGCATTTTCGACAGCGACGATGTTCAATTTCTGCTCGCCGTTTCGAATGCGCTGGCCGTGGCGGTGGAACATCTTCGCGCGGAAGCGGAATTGAAAAAAGTTGCCGACTTTGCGCGGCTGAATCCGAATCCCGCAATGGAATTGCGGGCGGACGGAACGATCGGATACTTCAATGACGCGGCGTCGCAGTTGGCGGAATATCTCGGGAAAGTTCATCCGCGTGACGTGCTTCCGCCCGAAGTGGAACAATTGGCGCAATCCTGTCTGGCGACGGGCAGGAGCCATTTGAATTTCGAATCCCGAATTGAAGATCACGTTCTTTCGTGGTCGTTGCATCCGGTTGTCGCCAGCCAGGTGGTGCATTGTTACGCCAGCGACATCACCGAGCGGCTGAATCTCGAAGCGCAGTTGCGGCAATCGCAAAAGATGGAATCGGTCGGGCAATTGGCCGCTGGCGTGGCGCACGATTTCAATAATATGCTGACGGTGATTCAGGGACACGCGGGCATGTTGATGACACGGCGAAGCTTGCCGATGGAATTGCGCGATTCTGTGCAATCCGTTTCCTTCGCGGCCGAACGCGCGGCGAGTCTGACGCGGCAATTGCTGATGTTCAGTCGTAAAAGTGTGATGCAGCCCAAGCTGATCGATCTGCGCGAGATCGTTGGCAACATGACGAAGATGTTAAAGCGGTTGCTGGGTGAAACGATCTCGCTCGAATTTCAACCGCCGAAAGATTTGCTGCTGATCGAAGCTGATGCTGCGATGGCGGAACAGGTGATTATGAACCTGGCCGTGAACGCGCGGGACGCGATGGCGATGGGCGGCAAACTCGTGATCCAAACGGAGGCGGTGACCGTGGAAGAGAGTTATCTCAGTTCCCACGCGGAAGCACGCGTCGGCACTTTCGTGCGCCTGCGTGTTATCGATTCAGGTCACGGAATGAAGGAAACGACGCTGGCCCGAATTTTTGAACCGTTTTTCACAACGAAGGAAGCGGGAAAGGGAACCGGCCTCGGACTGGCCACGGTTTATGGAATCGTGAAACAGCATCGCGGCTGGGTGGAGGTTGCCAGCGAATTTGGCCGCGGCACGATGTTCAGCATCTTCTTCCCGGCCACGGGTGAAACTGCGGACGCCAGTCGCAAAACAGAATTCCTGACGGCTGAAATTCGTGGCGGAACGGAAACCATTCTGGTCGTCGAAGACGAAGCTTCGGTGCTCGCGATGGGAAAATTAATTCTTCAGGACTGCGGCTATCGGATTTTGGAAGCGGCTTCCGGCGTCGAAGCATTGAACATCTGGCGGCGGCATCAGCACGAGATTGATCTGCTGCTCACGGATATGATCATGCCGCGCGGTATTTCGGGCATTGATCTCGCGCAGCGTCTGTGGGTGGAAAAGCCCGAATTGAAAGTGATTTTTACGAGCGGCTACTGCGTGGATCAGTTTTACACGGAATTGATTCAGAACGGTGCCGCGTCGTTTCTTCAAAAGCCTTACACGCGACTGACGCTCGCGAAAGCAGTTCGCGAGCGTTTGGATCCGGCGTCAGATGACGCAACGGCGTTGATTGGAATCAACGCCGGCGAGATCGCTCGCGGTTATTGAACTGGATTCGGCAAAGGTTTGGAACCTGAGAAATGGGCGTTGCAGAAGCGCAAGCCGTTGGTTCCATCGGGCAGGAGGAAGAAATTGATCGAGCCGGAAATGAGAGTCCGTCCGTGGCGGAGCGCTTTACGAGTGACCATGCCGCTGCCGACGCTTTCGGATTGTTGATCGGAAAACACATAAACGAATTGATGAATTTCGCTTTCATCACCATTCGTGAATGTCAGCGGAAACAGCAGGCGGAGTTTCTGGCAATGCACTTCCCCGGTATTTTTGTTGATCACTTCGATCACGTCGCCATTGAGATCACCCCCGACATGGTAAGCCAGCACCAACGGTCGGCGATTGGTGATGCCTTCGTCAGTGGCGCATTCTTTGATCAACGATCGTTCCGTCAGCCTGGCTTTGACAATCCGGCCGGAATCATTGGTGCCGGTCAACCGGGCGCGGAAATGAATCTGAAACTTTTCTTGTCCGGGAGCGGCGGTGGCTGAAAGAACCGCCAGGCCGAGAAGGGCGACGAGCAGTGATTTTGGAGATTTCATGAGCGCGAGTCTTTCCCGGCCAAAGCCTTCGCGAAATGGGGACTTTCCCGCCTCGGTAAGGGAACCTCGAAATACGTGAATCCGCGAAAAACAAAAAAGCGGCAGCGAATGGCTGCCGCTGGAACTGGTTCTGTGTCTTTTGCGTTTTCGGCGGTTATTGAACTCACCGCGGCGTCAATTCCTGAATCAGCGCCAGCACGCGTTCGACCGCGTCTTCCGTTTTCACCGGAATCAACGCGCCCGTTCGCGGTTTGATTTCAACTTCACCTTTGGCCAGCGATTTCTCGCCGATACCCACGCGAATCGGAAAACCAACCAGTTCGGAATCCTTGAACTTCACTCCCGGACGTTCGTCGCGATCATCGAGAATGACATCGACTCCGCGCGCGGTGAGTTCGGCGTAAAGCTTTTCCGCGAGTTGCATCGTGGCGCTTTCCGGCGACACACCCAGCGGCGTGATGCAGACCGTGTACGGCGCAACGCTGACCGGCCAGACGATTCCATCCTTGTCATTGCTCTGTTCAATGACGGCCTGCAACGTCCGTGTGACGCCGATGCCGTAACAACCCATGATGCAATGACGCCGCTGGCCGTCTTCGGCAAGGAACGTGGCATTCAGCGCCTGGCTGTATTTCGTGCCGAGGATGAAAACGTGGCCGACTTCAATCGCGCGCCGGATTTTCAATGCCTTGCCGCACTTCGCGCAGGGTTCGCCCGCAGTGACGGTGCGCAAATCGGCCCAGTGTTTCACCGCAATGTCGCGTTCGATGGAAACGCTTTTGAAATGGAATCCATCTTCATTCGCGCCCGTTGTCATGTCGTTTGCGCCGCGCAATCGTTCGTCCGCGTAAACTGAAAATTTAGTGACGCCGACCGCGCCCAGGCTTCCGGGATGCGCGCTGAGGGCATCAAAAATTTCCTGCGCGTCCGCCGGACGGAACACCGTTGTGCCCAGCACGCCGGCGAGCTTCGCTTCATTCAATTGATCGTCGCCGCGGATGAGAACGATCACCGGTTTGCTGTCGGCGATGTAAACCAGCGTTTTGATCTGGCGATTGGCCGCGACGCTGTAAGGCGCTTTGGTAAGGGCTTCAATGGTAACGACGCCCGGCGTGGCAAATTTCTCCACTGCCGCTCCGATTTCGCGCGCTGCGGTTTTGGGAATGCCGCTGGTGGCTTTCTCAACGTTGGCCGCATAACCGCAGCCTTCGCAGAACACCACATCGTTTTCGCCGGTTTCAGCGGGCACCATGAATTCGTGCGAATAGTTTCCACCGATCACGCCGGTGTCGGCTTCCACGGGAAAATTCTGCAGGCCGCAACGGTCGAAGATTCGTTTGTAGGCGTCATACATTTTTCGATAACTCGCCATCGCGCCTTCGTCCGAAGCATCGAAGCTGTAGGCGTCTTTCATGAGGAATTCCTTGGCGCGCATCAGCCCGAAGCGCGGGCGGATTTCATCGCGGAACTTCACGCTCACCTGGTAAAAATTCACCGGCAACTGGCGATAGGAATTGAGTTCGCCGGCGGCCAGTGTGGTGATGACTTCTTCGGCGGTGGGACTCAAAACCCATTCTTTTTTCGCGCGGTCGCGGACTTTGTAAAGCACGTCAGCGGCGGTTTCGTAGCGGCCGGATTGCTGCCAGATTTCTGTCGGTTGCAGGAAGGGCATCAGCACTTCAACAGCTCCAGCGCGATCCATTTCTTCGCGGATGACGCGCTCGATTTTGCGTAAAGCGCGCAGTCCGAGCGGCAGGAAAGTGTAGAGACCGCCGGTCAATTTGCGGATCAATCCGGCGCGGAGCAAAAGCTTGTGCGAAACAATTTCGGCTTCAGCCGGTGTTTCTTTCAGGGTCGGAATCAGTGTTTTAGTCCACTTCATAAAATCGGGGACGAAGTGTGACGTCGCGGAGGCGGGTTGCCAATTTTATTCGCGCGATTTTCAGAGCGCGCAGACTTTCGCCAAAGCTGACTTGATTGCCTGCAAATCCGAAGCGGGCAAGGCGGCAAGTCGCGGAGAATTATTTTGGTCGAGTGTATCCAGAATTTCCTGTTCCACTTCGCGAGTGGGCAGCACGTCGCTCCATTCTTCATTCGCGCGCTGGTGCTTGATTTCTTCGATCAGCTTCATTTCTCACGAAAACGCTTAGCGGAAATAAGCCCCACAATACCCATACCCCCAAAGAGAACTCCTGTTGCGAGGAAAAAATAGGTCCACTCGGACGCATCGCCGCTCGAAAAGCGAATAATCCCAAGCGAAACAAAGACGATGCCGAGAAAAATGATAAAAATAGAGTTTCGAAATTGAAGAGTGCTGGTCTTCTGATATGCCGTTCTGCCGCGCTCAACCAACTCATTCATCGTCGCCACGACTGACTCGCATCGCCCTTTACAACTGCAACTCAGGCCGACCTCGGAGGTGCAATCATGGCAAATGGCTCGCCCGCAGGAGCGGCAAACCGCGACCGCCTCAACGTCTGAATGGTTGTAGCATTTCATACCGTGTGCATTCACCTAACAAATCACTTCACGGTATTCACCAGCGGTGTCAGTCCTTGAATCCGCACTTCGAGACGGTCGCCGGATTCGATCGGGCCAACTCCGCTGGGGGTTCCGGTCAGAATCACATCGCCGGGCAGGAGCGTCATGTTCGTCGAAACGAAACTGACGATCTGATAGCAGTTGAAGATGAGTTGATTCGTGTTGGAATTCTGACGGAGCTGGCCGTTTTGAAAGAGCTGAATCGTGAGATCGTGCGGGTCGATCTTGGTTTCCACATACGGCCCGAGCGGCGTGAACGTGTCGAACGATTTGCAGCGCGTCCATTGGCTTTCCAGATTCTGAATCGTCCGGTCGCTGATGTCCTGGGCGCAGGTGTAGCCAAATATGTAACGCGCGGCGGCGGCGGGTGTGACGTTGCGGACGCGTCGCCCGATGACAATGGCCAGTTCCGCTTCGAAATCAGTGCGGTGCGTGGCGAAAGGGATTTCAATTTTGCCGCCGTCGGGAATCAACGAGGTCGTCGCCTTGATCCAGAACAGTGGTTCCTTCGGTAGCGGTTTCTGCAATTCGCGCGCGTGGTCGGCGTAGTTCAAGCCGATGGCAATGATCTTCGATGGAACCACGGGCGTGAGGGTGCGGATGCCCTTCTGTGGTGTCGGCTTGCGGTCGAAGGAAGGTGACCCGAAGACATCTCCTCGCAACCGAAACAATTCACCGTCCACAGCTTTTGCGTAGAAGATCTCTTCGCCTTTTTGGAATCGGCCAATGGCTGCCATAGGGCTGCGGCACTGTAGCAAGTGAAAGCTTTCGCCTGCAAGGTGAATAGGTGGTTCGCGCCAAAAACCTCAGAATGACCGGGATCGGCGGGTTCTGATTGAGAGATTGGGTCAGCCAAAACGGCTTAAGAACCGTTCCTGCCGGTGACCAGCGCGGGTTGCTTCAGCACCACCGGCGGCATATTCGAACGTACGCACGGATGAAAACGCATCACCAGTTTTGATGATGCCCGCCGACGGTTCACCGAAACATCGGACATTGATATTGCGTCTGTGAGTCATAACAATCGCAGGAACTTTTCACGTCGCGGTTTGGAAAACGGGTGTGGCGAAGGCGGCGGCGAATCAATGTTCCAGGTACGCAATCAATGACCAACCTTCACCCTCCTTTTAAAAAATTCCGGCTCCGGTCGGCTATCCTTCAACACGATATCGCTCGCGTGGTGAGAATGATTTGTTGGCTCGCCGTCTTCACCAGCGTTTCCGGTTTTACTGCCACGTTGACGAATCAGGCGGGTGCTCAATTCTCGTTGTCCGCGCCTGCTGAACCTCCCGGGCCAAGCAGCCGGCGCACGGCGCTGGTGATTACCGAAATCATGTATCATCCGCGCGCGACCTGGCCGGGCGGCGAGGATCTGGAATTTGTTGAATTGTGGAACTCGGGAATCATTACTGAAGATCTCACCGGCCATCGGCTCGAAGGCGAAATCGATTTTACATTTCCTGACGGAACGAAACTTCCGCCCGGACAGTTCCTCGTCATTGCAAAGAATCCACCTGTGGCGCAGAGCTTTTATGGCGTGAATTGTCTCGGGCCGTTCTCGGGAAAATTGAACAACAGCGGCGGCGCTTTGCGATTGCTCAATGAACTCGGCGGACGATTGCTGGATATCAATTACAGCCACGCCACGCCCTGGCCTGCGGCGGCTGATGGCACGGGTCATTCGCTCGTGCTCAAGCGGCCCAGTTACGGCGAGAACGATCCTCGCGCGTGGGACGCCAGCGACGTCATCGGTGGTTCGCCCGGCGCGCAGGATCCGTCGGGAAACGAACCGGCGCGGACCGTGGCGATCAACGAAATTCTCGCGCACACCGATCCGCCGCAGGAAGATTCAGTGGAATTGTTCAACACCGGAACTCAACCGGTGGACGTGTCGGGCTGCTGGCTTTCGGATGACGCCGCAGTCAGTAAGTATCGTATTGCTGACGGCATGACGATTCCCGCCCGTGGATTCTTGAGCTTCACCCAAACGCAGCTTGGATTCGCGTTCAGCGCCGATGGCGAAAGCGTTTTCCTGGTGAATTCAAATCAGACTCGCGTACTCGATGCGGTCACGTTCGGCGGTCAGGAAAATGGCGTCAGTTTTGGACGTTATCCGGACGGAGCGGCTGGCTTTCAGCGGTTGAATTCCGTAACGCTCGGCAGCGCCAACACCGCGCCGCTGATCAGTCCCGTGGTGATCAATGAAATCATGTATCATCCCATTTCCGAAATGGAGGACGATGAATATATCGAACTTTACAATCGCAGTTCGAATCCGATTTCGCTGGGCGGCTGGCAGCTTCAGGATGCCGTTGATTTTACTTTTCCACCGAACGCTGTGATTCCAGCGGGCGGTTATGTGGTGATCGCGAAGAATGCGGAGCGGCTGTTTTCGAAATATCCAAATCTCAACAGCGCCAACACCTACGGCAATTTCAGCGGCAAACTCAGCAACAGCGGCGAACGCGTGGCGCTGGCGAAACCCGATGATCTCGTGGCCAATGGCGTTACGAATTTTTTCCAGATTGTCGTCAATGAAGTCGCGTGGAGCGACGGCGGGCGCTGGGGAAAATGGAGCGACGGCGGTGGCAGTTCGCTCGAATTGAAGGATCCGCGCGCTGACAATCGACTGGCCGCAAATTGGGCTGACAGCGACGAATCCGCAAAGGCGGGCTGGACCACGATCAACGTCACGAATGTGCTGGAAAATGGCCAGGCGTCGGTCGATGAAGGCGCGCCGCAAGGGGTGCCGAACCGTTTCGATATTCTGTCGCTGGACGCTGGCGAAGTGCTTTTGGACAACATCGAATTCCGCAACAACAATGGGCCGAACCTGATTCCCAACGACGATTTCGGAAACGGTATTGGCGGCTGGATTCCGCGCGGTGTGGTGCGCAATTCGTATGTGCAATCGGGAGCGGGCATCGGCGGCAGTCCGGCGCTGCATCTGGTTGCGGTCGCGCGCGGCGACACCGGGCCGAACAAAATCTACACGCCACTGTTGAGCACCGTGACGACTGGCCAGGCCAACACCGGAATCATTCGCGCCTCCGCCCGCTGGCTGAAAGGTTCGCCGTACATTCTGTTCCGAATCCGCGGCAACTGGATGGAAGTTTCGCAACGCTTGAATGTGCCGGACAACTGCGGAACGCCGTGCCAGCCGAATTCGCAACTCATCGCGAACGCCGGTCCCGCGATCACTGAAGTTACGCATTCGCCGGTGCTGCCTTCGTCGGGTCAATCGGTGGTCGTTTCAGCTCGGGTCACGGATCCGGATGGCATAGGAAATCTCGTGTTGAAATATCGCGTTGATCCCGCGTTAACATTCGCGTCCGTGCCGATGCTTGATGACGGAACGGGTGGCGATGAGATCGCGGGTGATGGAATTTTTTCGGCGACAATTCCCGCGCAATTAAGCGGCAAGCTGGTGGCGTTTCATGTGGTTGCAGCGGATGCCGCGGGTTCTCCGGCGACGAGTTTATTTCCGTCCGACGCCCCGGCGCGCGAATGCCTTGTTCACTGGGGTGAGTTCGCAATCGGCGGACATTTCGGCGCTTATCGTTTGTGGGTCACGTCCTCGAACATCACGTTCTGGACGAACCGGGAAAAGAACGCCAACGATCCGATCGACGCTACGTTTGTCTATGGCAACAGCCGTGTGGTTTACAACGTGGAAACGATGTACAGCGGAAGTCCGTTTCACGCCCCAAACTATGAAGGCCCGCTTGGTTCGGTGCCGCCTGATTTCGAAGTGAACTTTCCGCCGGATGATCGGTTGCTGGGATCCGAGCCGTTTGTATTGAGCGCGTATCAGGTGGGCGGTGGATTTTTCTTCAACGACCCTTCGGCGCAGGTGGATATCACGGGAACCTGGATCGGCCGCAAGCTCGGACAGCAATATAATTATCGCCGGCACATCCGCATGTTTTTAAACGGCTCTCCGCGCGGGACGATTTACGACGACACCCAGCAGCCGAACAGCGAAATGGTGGAGGAATATTTTCCCGATGATGAAAACGGCGACCTGAGGAAAATTGAAAGCTGGTTTGAATTCGCTGATGACGGCCTGACGCAGGGCAGCACTTACGCAACGATTGACCGGTTCAATCAAAGCAATGGCGCGATTGATCCGAAACGCTATCGCTGGAACTGGCGTCCGCGCGTGACCAGCAATCCCAATAACTGGTTCAACCTGACGAATCTCATCGTTGCCGCCAACAGCGCCAATGTCCCCAATTTCGTCGAGCGATTGAAACTCTGGATGGACATTCCGAATTTTCTGCGTCCGATCATCACGCACCATGTTTGCAGCAGTTGGGACAGCTACGCGTATTCGCGCGGCAAAAACATGTATGCCTACAAACCGGATCATCAGCCGTGGCGATTGCTGCTGTGGGATATTGAACTTTCCCTCGGCGCCGACGGCAACAGCCCGACCGACAGCATCTACACGATGTTCGACAAAACCCTGCTGAATATCATTCTGAACAATCCGGAAATTCATCGCGAATACCTGCGCGGCTTCAAGGAAGCCGTGGACGGGCCGCTCGCGCCGGGCGTGGCGGACGTCGCGCTGAATGAACGTTTTGCGGCATTTCAATCGGAAGGCATTGGACTGAGCGCGCCGACATCCATCAAAAATTTCATCGCCGCGCGCCGGGCTTATCTGCAAAGCATTTTGCCGAACGTGACATTTTCGCTGACGAATGCGCCGTTCCAGACGCTTTCCAGCAGCAACACGCTCGTGCTGGGCGGCACCGCTCCGCTTGAACTGGAAAGCATTCGAGTGAACGGCGTGACCTATCCGATCATCTGGACGGGCATCACCAATTGGAAATTGATTGTTCCCTTGGCATCCGGCGGAAATCTCCTGAGCGTGGCGGCGTTCGATCGATTTGGAAATCCAATCAATAACGGCAGCACCAGCATTACGGCGAATTACACCGGTGCGCCGATCACGCCGGAAGGCAAAATTGTTTTCAACGAATTGATGTGGCATCCGAAAGTTCCCGGCGCGGAATTCGTGGAACTGTTCAACACGGATTCGAATATCACCTTCGATCTTTCCGGCTGGCGAGTGGATGGAATTGATTACACGTTTCCGTCCGGCGCGACGATTGCCCCGCGCAGTTTCCTGGTGCTGGCGGCGGATCCGATTACTTACAATCTCACGTACGGCCCGGCGAATCTTGCGTTTGGACAATACACCGGTTCGCTTGATCCGAATGGCGAAACACTCACGCTGCTGCGCCCCGGCGAAACACCTGGAGAAGAACTTGTGGTGAATCGCGTCCGCTACGAAGCGGTTGCGCCCTGGCCGATTGTCACGAATGGCGTGTCGCTGCAACTGGTGGATGCCGCGGAAGACAACAGCCGCGTCGCGAATTGGGCGATAAACACCAACACGTTCGCCGAACCGCCGCCATCCAGTCTGGCGCTCATGGCCTACAATCATTCCTGGCGTTACAACCAGACCGCCAATCTCGACGGCGTGAACTGGATGGCTGCGAATTACAACGACAACGCCTGGCCCGTTGGTTCGGGATTGCTGGCGTATGAGAATAATTCCGCGATTGTTCCGCTGATTAGTACAACCCTCGCCAACCCGCAGAATGGAAACGGCTCGGTTCAATCGGGGCATGCGTATTACTTTCGAACCACTGTTTCATTGGCGTATTCGCCGGAAGTTTATCAGTTCACTGCGCGGGCACGCGTGGATGACGGCGCGATTATTTATGTGAATGGCGTGGAGGTTCAGCGCATTCGCATGTCCGCCGGCGCGGTGTTCAACGCTTCGATGGCGAGTGAATTGCCGAACAATGGCGACACGCTTGTGGACGACGTTTTCACCATTCCTTCCTCCGCCTTCACGACTGGCGTCAATGTCATCGCGGTGGAAATTCATCAATTCAACTCCACCAGCACTGACATTGTTTTCGGAATGAAACTCGACGCTACCTTTGTCGATGCAAGCCCGTTGCTGGCAACACCCGGTCGCGCCAACAACGTGATTACGAATCTGCCTGCGTTTCCGCCGCTCTGGCTCAACGAACTTCAAGCTGTGAATGTCACCGGGCCGCTCGACAATTTCGGTCAGCAGGATCCCTGGGTGGAATTGTTTAACACGGCGCCAACGAACTTCAGCCTGGACGGGTATTATCTCAGTGACAATTACACCAATCTGACTCAGTGGGCGTTTCCGTCTGGAATGACGATTGGCGCGCACGGTTTCACTCAGGTCTGGTGTGATAATCAATCCGATCAGTCAGCGGGCGACGTGGCGCATGCGTCGTTTGTGCTTTCACCGGGCGCGGGCCGGCTGGCATTGTCCCGCCTTGTCAATGGCCAGCCGCAACTGGTGGATTATCTCACTTACACGAACCTGCCCGCGAACTGGAGTTATGGCGACGTGCCGGACGGACAACCGTTCTATCGCAATGCGATGTTTTATGTCACGCCGGGCGCGACCAACAATGGCGCGTCCGCACCGATCCAGGTTTATATCAACGAATGGATGGCCGACAACTCGGCGACGCTGACAGATTCGGCGGACAGCAGTTACGAAGACTGGTTCGAACTTTTCAATCCAGGAACCAGTGCGGTGGATCTGGGCGGCTATTATTTAACTGATGATTTGCTTGATCCCTTCAAGTTCCAGATTCCGAACAACGGGCAATATGTGATTCCAGCGGGCGGTTATCTGTTGGTGTGGGCGGACAACGAATCGGAGCAGAACAGCCCCAGCAATCCCGATCTGCACGTCGATTTCGCGCTCGGAAAAGGTGGCGAAGCGATTGGATTGTTCGCGGCCGATGGAGCCACTGTTGATGCCATCACGTTCGGCGCGCAGACTACCGACATCAGCGAAGGACGCTTTCCGGATGGCGCGGAAAATATTTATCCCATGCCGAATCCAACTCCGCGCGCGGCGAATGTGATTCCAGGTTCCGGCCCGGCGCCGTCCATGGCCGGAGTGTCTCTCAGCAGCAACGGCTTTGTTTCAAAATGGAATGTGACGGCGGGACAGAAAGTCGTGCTGGAATTCTGCGACGATCTCGCAGGTGCGCAATGGACAGAGATTGGCTCGACGGTGGCTGGAACCGGCGGCGTTCTCTCGTTCACCAACAACGTGGACGATGCGCCATTGCGATTCTTCCGATTGAGAGTGGTGGTGCCGTGAAAAGATCATTATGAAAAAATTATCTTTCTTTTCTTTAGCAACGTTTCTCTGCGCCGTTGTTCCCGTTCACGCGGCGCCTGTGGCGTTGGTGGCTGAACCTTTTCCGTTGTCGCATGTTCGTTTGCTCGACGGGCCGTTCAAGGATCGGCAGGAGATCAACGCGCGTTATCTACTGAACGATGTGGAGGTGGACCGATTGCTTTCCGGCTTTCGCGCCCAGGCCGGTCTTCCTGAAAAAGCGAAACGCTACGGCGGTTGGGAAGCGCGCGGGATCAACGGCCACAGTCTGGGACATTATCTTTCCGCCGTGGCCGCGCTGTATGCCAGCACCGGGGATGCGCGCGCGAAAGAACGCGTCAACTACATCGTTGCGGAACTGGCTGCGTGTCAGCAGGCGAACGGCGATGGCTACGTGTTGCCCGTGAACAAACGCGTGTATGAAGAGTTGCGCCGCGGCAAAATCAAAGCCGCTGCGTTTTCGTTGAATGATGAATGGGTTCCGAACTACACGTTGCACAAAGTTCTGGCCGGATTGCGCGATGCGTATCGCTGGACCGGCAGCGAAGAGGCGTTGAAGGTGGAACGCGGTCTCGCGGATTATCTGGCGGGAATCTACACCGACCTTACACCGGCGCAGGCGCAGGAAATTCTCAAATCAGAACACGGCGGAATGAACGAAGTGTTTGCCGATCTTTCAGTTGATACCGGCGATCCGCGTTATTTGAAACTGGCGGAAACGGTCTTCAATCACGACGCGATTCTCGATCCGCTGGAACATGGCCGCGATGAACTCAACGGCAAACATGGCAACACGCAGATTCCGAAAGTCGTGGGACTGGCGCGCGAATATCAATTGACCGGCGATTCCGAAAAGCTCACCGGCGTGAACACCTTTTGGCACAGCGTGGTGGAGCGGCGTTCCTTCGCCAACGGTGGCCATGGTGAGAACGAGCATTTCTTTCCGCCGGAACAATTCCCGGAAAAATTGTCACCGCACGATGCCGAGACCTGCAACTCTTACAACATGACCAAGCTCACTGGACTGATGTTCAGTTGGGAACCGCAGGCCGAGGAGATGGACTTTGTTGAGCGCGCGTTGATCAATCACATTCTCGCAAACATCGGTCGGCAGCCCGGTGAATTCGGATATTTTCTCGGCCTCGAATCGGTGGGCGTGAAAGTGTTTTCGAAACCCAATGAAGCGTGGTGGTGCTGCGTGGGAACGGGAATGGAAAATCCAAACCGTTACGGCGAGCAGGTTTATTTTCATCACGACGATACGCTTTGGGTGAACCTGTTTGTGGCCAGCGAACTGGACTGGAGCGAACGCCAGATCAAGGTTCGCCAGGAAACGAAATTTCCGGATGACGATGTGATTCATTTTACGATCGAGGCCGCGAAGCCGACTGCGTTCACGCTCAAGCTGCGTCATCCGTACTGGTGCGCGAAACCGGAAATTGCCATCAACGGAAAACCGCTTGCGGGGACTTCCAGACCGTCGTCGTATCTCGCGATTCAACGAACCTGGAAAGACGGCGACCGCGTGGAAGTGCGTTTGCCGATGACGCTGCGGACGGAGGCGTTGCCGAATTCGACGAATGGAATTGTGGCGTTGATGTATGGTCCGATGCTGCTGGCCGCGGTAGTTCCGCCTGAACCGGGAAAACCTGATCCGGCGAAAGAACGTTTTGCCGATCATCTCAAAGCTCGCGGACGAACGGATCAGATTCCGCCGGTGCTTGTGGCCGAGAACGCGGCCGATCTGCTCCAGCATTTCAAGCCCGGAAAAGGTTTCGCGGTCTTTCACAGCGACGGTGTGATTCGTCCGAACGATCTTCAACTGATCCCGTTTCATCGCGTTTATGAAGAACATTACGCGGTTTATTTTCCCTTGCTGACGCCGCAGGAATGGAGTGCGCGCGAAGCGGAAATGCGCGCCGAGAAAGAACGCCGCGCGCGCTTGGAAGCCGCCACACTGGATGTTGTTGAAGCCGGATTTCAACAGCCGGAGGTCGAACATCAATTTGCTTCCGAGCGCAGCGAAACGGGCGATCTGCGGGATCGAAAATGGCGTGATGCACTGCCCGGCGGCTGGTTTTCCTATGAAATGGCGGTTGATCCCGAAAAACCAACCGCGCTCATTTCAACGTATTGGAGCGATGATCGCGGGCGGGAATTTGAGCTTCAGGTGAATGGCAAAACAATTGCCATTGCGCGACCGAACTTCAATCGCCCGGGAGTTTTCTTTGAAGCCGCGTATGCAATTCCGCCCGAACTCACGCGAGGGAAAAAATCGGTGACGGTTCGTTTGCTCGCGACGCACGGACGCGTCGGCACCTGCGGATTTCGCACTGTGCTGGCCGAAGCACTGACGCCGGAGCAATGGGCTGCGGGACAAAAATAAACCGGAACACTTGAATCGAATTCTGCTCAATTCTGGAACTCTCTTATGAAAAAACTTTTGTTCGTTGGAATGCTGGCTATGGCTTTGCCACTGGTTGCCGCGCCGAAAATCACGGTCGATGTCAATCGGCCCGGGCACGCGGTTTCGCCGGAATTGTTCGGCATTTTCTTTGAAGACATCAATCTTTCGGCGGACGGCGGGCTGTATCCGGAGTTGGTGCGCAATCGTTCGTTTGAAGACAGCGACGAGCCGGAAAACTGGAAACTCGTGAACGCGCCGGAAAGCAAAACGGAAATCCACACGGACACCAGCCGTCCGTTGAATCCGCTCAACCGCCGCAGTCTGCGCGTCAATCTTGAAGGCGCAGCGTCGCTGATCAATGAAGGTTACTGGGGCATGAACATTGTTGCGGGCGAACACTACACGCTTAAATTCGCAGCGCGCGGCGCAGATGGATTTGAGGGCGCGATCAAAGCGAAGTTGATTGGCGGCGACAAGCATGAGTTAGGCGGCGGAGAGATTTCTGAGATTTCCGGCGGCTGGAAATATTACACGTTGGAACTTACCGCGACGGGTGCTGATTCCAAAGCCGCGTTGCGACTCGATTTGTCAGGGAAGGGAACGTTGTTTCTCGACATGGTTTCGTTGATGCCGAACAAGACCTGGAAAAATCACGGACTGCGCGTGGATCTGGCGGAAGCCATTGATGCGCTCAAACCTGCGTTTCTGCGCTTCCCCGGCGGTTGCTGGGTGGAAGGCGAAGACATGGCGCACATGTATAACTGGAAGAAAACCATCGGCAACGTGGACATCCGCACGCCGCTCTGGAACATCTGGCAATACAACGCGACGCATGGACTCGGTTATCACGAGTATCTTCAACTCTGCGAAGATCTCGGAGCGGAGCCGTTGTTCTGCGTCAATGTCGGCATGTCGCATCGCGAAAATGTCCCGCTCGATTTGATGGATCAATGGGTGCAGGACGCGCTGGATGCGATTGAATATGCGAATGGCCCGACGAATTCTCTGTGGGGCGGACTGCGTGCGAAGAACGGTCATCCTTCCAGCTTCAACCTCAAATATCTCGAGATCGGCAACGAAAACGGACGCCAGCCGTATCGCGAACGCTGGCCGCTGTTCGTGAAAGCCATTCGCGCGAAGTATCCCGAAATCCAACTCATCGCCAATGATTGGGCAGGCGGTTATCCGAAAGAGCCGATGCCCGAAATGGTGGACGAACATTATTACAACACGCCCGAATGGTTTCTGCGGAACGCGCACAAATACGACACCTACGATCGCCAGGGACCGAAAATTTTCGTCGGCGAATATGCCGTCACGCGCAACACCGGCCACGGCAATCTCCGAGGCGCGATAGGCGAAGCGGCCTGGATGACAGGAATGGAACGCAACTCCGACGTGGTGGTGATGGCGAGTTACGCGCCGCTGTTCTGCAACGCCAATCACAAACGCTGGCCGGTCAATCTGATCAATTTCGACAGCGCGCAATGGTTTGGCCTGCCGAGCTATTACGTTCAGAAAATGTTCGCGGAAAATCGCGGCGATGTAACGTTGCCGATTCAAGTGGAGGCGCCGGTTGCAGTGGAACCGCCGCCGTCCGGTTGCATTGGCGTGGGAACCTGGAACACCGCCGCGGAATTCAAGGACATTCGAGTGATCGCGCCGGATGGCAACATTTTGTTCAACTCGGATTTTTCCAAAAGCTCTGAAGGCTGGAAGAAATTGGGCCGGGGGGCGCATTGGTCGGTTCAGGACGGCGCGTTGCGCCAGACCACTGAGGGCGAGTTCATTCGCGCGCTGGCAGGAGATCGTTCCTGGACGGATTACACGCTGGAGTTGAGGGCGCGGAAAATTTCCGGCAAAGAAGGTTTCCTGATTTTGTTTCACAACCAGCAGGACGATGAACGGCTCTGGTGGAATCTCGGCGGCTATAACAACACACGTCATGTGGTCGAAGGCGGCGAAGCGTCCGACAGCAAAAACGGCAGCATCGAAACCGGCCGCTGGTATGACATCAAAATCGAAGTCAGTGGAACGCGCGTGAAATGTTTCCTGGATGGCCAACTCATTCACAATCTCGATGTGCGTCGCACGCCGATGCGGACGTTGTTTGCCAGCGCGACCCGTGATGAACAATCGAAGGATGTGATTCTGAAAATCGTCAACAGCGCTGCCGATGCAGTTGAAACGGAAATCGATCTGAACGCCGCGAATCTTCCCGGCACAGCCAAAGCAATCGTTCTGACTTCAGCCAGTCCCAAAGATGAAAACACTTTGGAGGAGCCGTTGAAAGTTTCGCCGCGCGCGGAAGATTTCCGATTCAGCGGAAGTCGATTCACTCGTTCTCTTCCCGGAAATTCGTTCACTGTTTTGCGGATTCGCACCAGCGAACAAAGCGCAAGGCGGTGAGCATTTGCTTTGCCTGCTGTGCCGTTCCCGAAACCGCTGCTGGAAAATCAAAGTTATGATCAAAGCGATTCTTGGTGTTTGTCTCTTTTCCGTTTCACTTGGCCTCGGGCGAAATTGCAACGCGCAAACGGGTCCGCTTACGATCTCTGTGGATCTCAGCCAACCGGGCAAACAGATCAGCTCCGACCTGGTTGGAATTTTTTTCGAAGATATCAATTACGCCGCGGATGGCGGGCTTTATGCCGAGCTGATCCAGAATCGTTCGTTCGAATATTCGCCGGTCGAGCGCAATGACTGGAATCCGCTGACCTCGTGGGAACAGGTTTCACGCGGTGGCGCGCGCGGTTCGTTGAAGGTCATGGCCGCCGCGCCGCTGCATCCGAACAACCCGCATTACCTCGCGATTGAAACGCAGGAACCGGGAGATGGCTTCGGCCTGATGAACAGCGGCTTTGACGGCATCGCGATTCGCGCGGACGAACCGTATGACTTCTCCGTGTTCGCGCGGCAATTGTTCACGGGCAATCGTTGGGGCAACGGAAATCTCACCGGGCCGGCGCGGCTGATCGTGAGATTGGAAACAAAGTCCGGTGAGTTGCTGGCAGAGAAAATTTTGGAGATTGCCGGCCGCGACTGGCAACGATTTACCGCGCCGCTCGTTTCCAAAAAATCCGAAGACGCGGCGCGGCTGGTGTTGTTGTGTCCGACGCGTGGAGCGATTGCGGTGGACATGGTTTCATTGTTTCCGCGCAACACGTTCAAACATCATCCGAACGGGCTGCGCGCGGATCTCGCGCAAGTCATTGCGGATCTCAAACCAAAGTTCATGCGTTTTCCTGGCGGTTGCCTGGTGCATGGCGATGGACTGGGAAATATTTATCGCTGGCAGGACACCGTGGGGCCGATTGAACAGCGACGCGGCCAGCCGAATCTCTGGGGCTATCATCAATCGGTCGGGCTGGGTTATTTCGAATTTTTCCAGTTCTGCGAAGACATCGGCGCCAAGCCGCTGCCGGTCGTGGCGGCGGGTGTGTGTTGTCAAAATGCCGATCACCAGGGCGGCACCGGTCAACGCGGCTTCTCGATGGACGCGATGCCGGGCTACATTCAGGACGTGATGGATCTGATCGAATGGGCGAACGGGCCGGTCACATCAAAATGGGGTGCGGTTCGCGCGGCGGCGGGTCATCCTGAACCGTTCCATCTGCAATATCTCGGTGTGGGAAACGAGGATCAGATCACGCCGGTTTTTCGCGAGCGATTCAAAATGATTTTCCAGGCGCTGAAGGAAAAGCATCCCGAGATCACGGTGGTTGGCACCGTGGGACCGTTTCCGGATGGCGAGGATTTTGAACGCGGCTGGAAGTTTGCGGATGAACTCGGTGTTCCCATGGTGGACGAACATTATTACCAATCACCGCAATGGTTTTGGCAGAACCTTCACCGTTATGATGGATACGATCGCGCGAAGTCCAAAGTCTATGTGGGCGAATACGCCGCGCACGATGATCGTCGTCGCAGCACGTTGCGTTCGGCTCTGGCCGAGGCGGCGCATCTCACCAGCCTGGAACGCAATGCTGATGTGGTGCCCTTTGCTTCTTACGCGCCGTTGCTGGCGAAACGCGGCAACACTCAGTGGAATCCGAATCTCATTTATTTTTCCAATACGCAGGTCGCGCCCACGATCAATTACTATGTGCAACAGTTGTTCAGCGTGAACAGCGGTGATGTTTTGCTTTCAACCAGCGTGCGGAACAGGGAACCGGATCAGGCCGCGCCGAAACCTGGCGATAAAATTTTTCTGGGCGCCTGGGACACACAAGTGGAGTTTGATGATCTTCGGGTGAACGACGCTTCCGGCCAAGAAGTTGACGAGACTTTTACAGGCTCAGCGAAAAACTGGCGCAGCGAATCGGGAAAATGGAGGGTGGGCGAACAACGTTATCAGCAGACCGGCAATGCCGAACCGGCGATCAGTCGTCTTCAGAATTTCAGTGGCGGAAGCAATTACACGCTGACATTGAGCGCCCGCAAGACGGGTGGAACCGAGGGATTCCTGATTGGTTTCCGGGCGTTGGACTCCGCCAATTATTTCTGGTGGAACATCGGCGGCTGGGGGAACACGCGCGACGTGGTGGAGAAAAGCGTTAACGGTGTCCGAAGTGTGGTGGGCGATGACAAAGCGGGAAGCGTGGAATTGAACCGCTGGTATGACATTCGAATCGAAGTGGCCGGCGAACGCATTCGATGTTTTCTGAATGACGAATTGAAGCACGATTTCACGGACGCGGGATTTGCCGAAGCTACTCGGTTTGCGTTTTCCTCGGTGCGGGATACGAAGAACGGCGATGTCATTTTGAAGTTCGTCAACGGAGATGCCGCGTCGAAATCGCTTCGCGTGGAACTGAACGGCGCGAATGCCCTGTCCGGCAGCGCGACAAAAACCGTTCTAGCCAATGACGATCCAGATGTCGTGAATGATTTTCAAAATCCACGCACGGTCGTTCCGGTGAGCGAAAATATTGCCATCGGCAATTCGTTTGATTACACCGCGCCCGCGCACTCGTTAACGATTCTGCGGATACATTGACGGAGCGCAGGTCTGTGACCTGCAGCAGTGAGGCTTTTCACGATGGTGATCGGGGTAAGTGGAAGTTGCTGATTTGCGAAGCGGCTGCGAGTCACAGACTCGCGCTCCGATAATGAGCTAAACGCCTCCTCACCCGGCTCTCTCCTCCGGCTTCGCTCGGAGGAGAGGGAGTGATCAACCCTTTTGAATTTCGAAAGGTCAATCCGCTGTTTGGTGCAGGTGCCGGGTTGCGTCTTCAGCATCGCTTCCAATCGATCCTCACTTGCCTGGAATCCAGCCGGCTTGTAAACACTGGCTCCTGACGCAGACGAAAGTGATGTCGCGCGTCGGTTCAACTCAATCATGTGCAGTAACGCCCGGAATCTTTTTGGTCTGCGATTAACGCAAGTTCGTTCGTCGCGCTTTTTGCGATTGAGCCGCTGGTTAATATTTCCCGTGCTGCTGCAAATGGGTTGGCTCTCCTGTGTTGCTGCTCCCGCCACGAACGCTGTCTCATTGCTTTCGACTGCTGAATTTCAAAGCAGTGTCGCCGGCCCGTCGCCGAAAGAGATCGTGTGCCGAATTGAAGGTGTGGTTCGAGCGGTTGTGCCGGAGCGCGGCATCATTGTTCTGCAAGATCGCGCCGGAAGTATATTGCTGGAACTGCCTCATGTTCCTCTCCCAGCGGCTGTGGGCGAAAGAGTCGCGATTGAAGCGAATCCTGCCGTGGTCACTCGAAACCGTTTTGGCATTTGCCTGGACGAGCGTTCCGTGGCGGGTGATCGCAGTCTGCATTCCGCGACGGAAATCAGCGGCAATGTTTTTCTGGAGGCGGGGATGAATCCTGTTCGTTTGGATTGGTTCAATGGGCCGAGCGATTACAAATTGAATCTCAGTTATGAAGGGCCGGGAATTGCGAAGCAAAAAGTTCCTGGCTCAATTTTGTGGCATTCCCTGGATCGGGAAGAAGGGCGCTCTGAACTGCAACCGGGTTTGTTCTATCAAGCGTACGACGGCGGAGTGTGGCCGGAGTTGCCGGATTTTTCGTGGCTTCGTCCAAGCGCATCTGGCGTCGCGACCAACTTCAGCGCTTCCTACCGAACACGCGATGAATACTGCGGATTGCATTTTGAGGGATTGATTCAGATTGATCGTCCGGGCCGTTACACGTTCTTCCTGGAATCCGACGATGGCAGTTGCCTTTACGTGGGAAAACCGTCTGTGACCTGCACGGTTATCGACCGGAATGAAAATCCGCTTCTGGCGGCGGAAACTTTTGAACAGGCGTTGGCGGATCGCAAGAACGGTCACTGGATAACAATCGAAGGTGAAGTCACGTTCGTCAGCGAGCATGACCGCAGTCTGTATCTGGAGATGCTCGTCGGCGGAAACCACATTCCAGTGACGGTGATCGAAGGTGAAAAACTGTTTGCCGCAAACCTGCTTCATTCCTGGATTCAGGTGGAGGGAATCTGCGGATTCTCTCGCGATCCGACGGAACGAAATCTGATTGGCGTTTTTGTGCCGGATTCGAAACAGGTCACTGATCTCAACACTGCGGCGGACAGGCGGAACCCGTCGGCCAAAGATTTCCTTTCGGATGCGGTGCAGGTTCGGCGACTGAGTTCAGCGGAAGCCGGAAAACACATTCCCGCACGAATCCGTGGCGTGGTGATTTTTGCGAGTTCCACGGCCGTTGTTTTGCAGGATTCCAGTGGTGGCGTTTTCATCAGTCATCGCGGCGGCGCTTGGAAAGAGCAGCCCAGGGTGGGGGAACTTTGGGAAATGAGAGGCACCACGGACGGGGGTTTGTTTTCTCCGGTTGTGACCGCGGATACGGCGGTGTTTTGCGGTCACGCGCCAATGCCGGAACCGATTCAGCCGACGCGCGATCAGTTGATCAACGGAAACATGGATGCGGAATACGGCGAGCTGCATGGCGTGATCACGCTTGTCTCCAGCAATGAAATCACATTGCTCACACCGGACGGCAAAGTGAGTGTGGTGGGAAACAGGAGCCGGCCGTTGCCTGACCTGCCGGAACTGCGGCCCAATAGTTCTTTGACCGGGAGCGTGGTGCGAATCCGCGGCTGTTTCGCGCCGATGGTGGATCTGCAGATCGGCCAGGTGGTTTCGGGAAAAACTTATATTTATCCGGCGCTCGTCGAGATGGAAGATCCCGCGCCGCAGGATCCATTTTTGATTCCCGCGAGAAAGCCGTTGGATCTGATGCGTTTCAATGCGCGCGCACTGGCGTTGCAACGAACCAAGCTGACGGGCCAGATCGTTCATTCCCTTCCCGGCGAATTCTTCATTCAGAATGGCAAAACCGGCTTTCGCGTTCTGGCAAACCGTCCCGCTCTGAAAGCGGGCGATCGGATCGAGGCCGTGGGATTTCCAAAAATCGATGGCCCGTCGCCGGTATTGCAGGCGGCGGAGATTCGCGGCGTCGGTCATGCGGCTTTGCCTGATCCGGTTTTGATTTCACCGGAAGGACTGCTGGATCGTTCGCTGGATTCCACCCGGATTGAGCTTCGCGCGTTTCTGGTCAGCGATACGATTCATCAAAACCAGCGGACGCTGGAACTGCAAAGCGGCGCGCAACATTTTGTCGCGCGATTGGAAACGATCTCTGGAAACGTTACACCGCTCCCGGCAGGCAGTCTTTTGCGATTGGTCGGCGTTTACGCCAGCGCGTATGAGGATCCCGAGAACATGCACACGCGCATCGCTCCCTTTGAAATGCTGCTTAACAATCCGGCGGACATTGTCGTTTTGAAAAAGCCGGCGTGGTGGACGATCCGGCGGATTCTCATGTTGCTCGTCGTGCTCTCGGGAGTTTTGAGCGCGACGTTCATCTGGGTGGCCTTGTTGCGGCGCAAGGTTGAACAACGAACAGCGCAGCTCAAACAGGAAATCGAGCAACGTCAACTCGTGGAGCAGAATCACGCGGTTGAACTGGAACGGACTCGTGTCGCGCGCGATCTGCATGATGAACTTGGCGCCGGGCTGACGGAAGTTGGCCTGCTCGGTTCACTGGCAAATACGCCCGCCGTGGAAACGGAAGAACGAAACCGTTACCTCAATCAGATCACGCAGATGGCGCGGTCGCTGGTGACTTCGCTCGATGAAATCGTTTGGGCTGTGAATCCGCATTACGATTCGCTGCCGTCTCTTGTGAGTTATTTCTCCCTCTACGCGGAATCGTTTTTGAATCTCGCGGGAATCATGTGCCGCCTGCGCGTGGATGAAAACATTCCTTCGTATCCTTTGGATTCAAAGCAGCGGCATGGAATTTTTTGCGTTTTCAAAGAAGCGATCAACAACGTGGTGCGCCACGCGCATGCCAGCGAGGTGCAGATCGCGTTTGAAATCGTTGAAGGAAAGCTGGTGCTCTCGGTGATTGACAACGGATGCGGATTTGAGTTTGTTCCGGATTCACCGGGCAAGGATGGATTGACCAGCCTGCGCCAGCGGATGCGTGAGTTGGGCGGCGGCTGCGAGATCAAAAGCCAGCCGCGCCTCGGCACAACGGTTCGAATTTCCCTGCCCCTCAGCCAAAACGAAACATGGTCAAGGTAGCGATTGTTGAAGACAACCGGACCACGCGCGAAAGCTTCAAGAGAATCATTGATTTTTCGCCGGCCTGCCGCTGTGTCTGCGTGTGCCAGTCCGCCGAAGAAGCGCTGACCGCCATTCCGCAACATCAGGCGGACGTGGTGCTGATGGACATTCAACTTCCGAAAATGTCCGGCGTCGAATGCGTCACGCGGCTGAAGGAATTGATCCCGGAAATTCAGGTGATCATGGTGACGGTCTATCAGGATCCGGATCGCATCTTTCGCGCGCTTCGGGCCGGCGCTTCGGGTTATCTTTTAAAACGCGCCGCACCGGAAATGGTGTTGAACGCCATTCGCGATGTGCAACAGGGCGGCGTGCCGATGAGTGCGGAAATTGCGCGGAAAGTGATTGGCTATTTTCAGGCGCAGCCCGCGCCGACGGCTCCGGAAGTGGAAAAACTTTCGCCGCGCGAACTGGAAATCCTGAACCTCATTGCGCCAGGTTTCTCCAACAAGGAAATTGCCGATCGACTGGGCATCAGCATTGAGTCCATCCGCTGGCATTTGAAAAACATTTATCACAAGCTGCACGTCCATTCCCGAACTGAAGCAGCGTCGAAAATTCGTCCGCGGATTTGATCGGCCTTTCGGAAAGACGAGTGATACGAGTCTCCATTTTAGGCGTTGCGGCAAACGTTTCGTTGTAGCTTTCGCTGGTTTTCCAAAGTGGGTTTCTGCAACTCCGTGGGCCTCAGAACAGGGACTCGTGTAACTCATCCTTCCGAATTAAAAGTTGAACTTCTTCCGCACCCACCCGGTTAGGGGGGCTGTTCTCGCGTTTTCAAATGTTATGATCGCGCTATGAAAGCATTCCTCTGTTGCTGCATTCGGAATGCCTGAGTGCGTTGGCGTTAATCGTGTAAGTCGAAGATCAAAACCTGAATCCCACAACTCTTCCCTATGAACAACCGAAGTCCGCGGAACCGCTACCTTACGTTTGGCTTGATATGCCTGCTTCCACTGCTTGTGGCCGACCCGGCGAGCGCTGCAAACATTGAGATTCTCGGTGCCACCGCTCCCATTCCAGGTCCGGCGGATCAGTATCAAACCAATTTCGTTTCCGAGCCTCAAGCCGTGCCTCCGGGAGGAGCCAGCGGATTCAATTATTACGTGGATGCCAACCCGGCTCCGGGGCAGACGTTTACGACCGGTGCTCATCCTGACGGATATATCTTGTCGAGTCTCGCGCTTTGGGATGCGGGCGGCACAGGCGGGAATTTCACAACGACCGCGCAGCAGTTTCACCTCGGGATTTATTCGGTGGTGAATGGAACGAACGCGAACCTGATAACGACGTTTGATTCGCAGAGTTTGATTCTGCCGGACTTCACCTGGTTTGCATGGACGAATCTCAATCTCGTTCTCCAACCGAACACTCAATATGCGTATGCGATGTGGCGGGACAGCACGGGTACAGGTTGGATGAATCCCGGCAGTGTTTCCAACTCGGTTTATTCCGGTGGAGAAATTGTGGTGGTCCCGCGCGCCGGCGGCACGATGCGATTCAGCACCTCGCCCAATCCTTGGAACGCCAGCTTCAGTGTGGGGTTGAAGGAAATCACTGCTGTCACTGTCGGGCAAACGACGTTTTCCACCGGCTCGGGCGCGATTGCTCCGGGAATGAGTGTCACGGCGAGCGCGCCGGTGAATGGCCCGGCGCCCTACAGTTATCAATGGCAAACGGACGGCGGCAGCGGCGGAGCATTGACCAACATTCCCGGCGCCACGTCGTCCAATCTCGTCATCAACACGACCGGGTTTGCGGATGGTTTCTATCAATACACGGTGGTGGTTTCCAATGATACCAGCTCCGCGACGGGGCAGGTCGGTTTGTTGCAAGTGCAACATCCCATCGGCATTGACGGAGTGATCGCGATCAAGTTCGGTTTCACGAATGGATATGCGACTTCGGATGCGCCCGCACCCGGAGACAACACCGGAGTTGCGACCGGTCAATTGGTTCCGCCTTCCTATCAGCCGCTGACCGAAGTCGGCAACTGGATCAATTTGATGGCGAACCTTCTGCCCGGCTCCGATGACGCGGCGCGTTCCGCGGCGATCAATCAGACCTGGAATATTTCCCACGACACCGCCGGGAATCCGTTGTCGGTGACGCTGACGCCCGGTGGATTCAATGACGGCTGGTTCAGCGGCGGCACGAGTTGCGCGGCGGGCCGGCTGCTTTATGACTGCTGGAAATTCAATGGCAATAACGGCCAGCAGAATCTTTTCCTTCATCATTACGCCACCCTCGCGTTGAACAATCTTCCCGCCCAGGAATACGACGTCATCGTTTACGTGAACAACAACAACGGGAATTACTGGGGCAACATGCAGGCCAACGATGTTGTCGCGCAGGGCGGCGATTTTGTTGACAACACCGCGTTCGGTTTCAATGGCGCGTCAACCGATCCGTGCTCCGTGAATCCACCGCTCCACACCTACGCTTCCTACAACGGTGGTAATCCGGCCAACAGTTGCAATTACATCAAGATGAACAATGTCGCTGTTTCCGGTGGCTCGATTCTGATCACCGTCGTCAGTTTTGGCGGCAACGACATGGGAATTTCGGGCGTAGAACTGGTGCCGTCCTCGGATATCAAACTGGCGCAGGATATTCTTCCCGCTTACGCGGAAACGATGGTTGGCATGGACGTGGTTTATTCCGCTGCCTTTGACGATTCGCCGCTGGTGAATGTTGAGTGGCTGAAGATTGTTGATGGAGTGGAAGCGCCGATTACGGAAGGTGTTTCAACGACTGACGAAAACGGGTTCATCGCTTCCACTTTGACGCTCAGCAATGTGCAACTGAGCGACACGGCCGCCTATGTCGCGCGAGCGGTGAATGCAACCAACAATGCTGATTACACTTTCAGCAGCGAATCTCAATTGATCGTCAACGCACCTCCGGCAGCGGAAAACAATGTGGTGGTGTACAGCGATGCGCGGGTGGGATCCAATTACTATCCGCCCTGGGAAATCGATGCGGCCACGGATCTGGTTTACGGTTTTGCAAACGATCCGGTGGGCAGCGGGACGCCGGGAACATTTACCGCGCTCGGCACGTTTGGCGCAGATGAATCCACGAGTGATCCGAGTGTTCTGGTGGATGGTTTTCTGACGGGTTCCATGCGGGATTCCATGTTGTGCGGCGGTCCTGAGAACGGCACGAACGTCACGTTCTATCTGAACACCAACGCCGCTCCTCTCGGTTTTGAACTGACCAACATTGTGGTTTACGGCGGCTGGAGCGATGGCGGTCGGCGCGATCAGCAATACGAAGTTTTGTATTCCACGGTCTCAACGCCGGATTCGTTCGTGCCGTTGATCAACACGCATTATCTGCCGGAAGATCCCAGCGGCGCGGCGATTGCGACGCGCACCAAATTAATTCCCGAAACCGGCGCGATGGCGCACAACGTGTATGCCGTTCGGATCAACTGGAATGTCACCCCGCAATTCCTGAATGGTTACGCGTTCTACTCGGAAATTGAAATTGGCGGCGGTGAATCCACCACCCTGGTTCCGATCGCGCCCGTGGTGGACTCGATTCAACGCATCGATGGAAACCTGATCGTGACCGGTTCCGGCGGTTCGCCGAATGGAAGTTACACCTGGCTGAGCGCGACCAATCTGACGCCGCCGGTGGTCTGGAACACGAACAGCACGGGAACGCTGGATGAAACCGGTTCCTTCTCCAATGCCATTCCGATTGATCCCGTCCAGCCGGAGCGCTTCTTCCGATTGCGCCTGCCGTGAGTTGGCTCCGGGTCGCGAAGCGATTGCGGCCCGGCCACGTTCATAAACTTTGCTCCACAGAATGATTAAATCGAAGTTACCCAAGCGCTCGCGGGAAAACGTTGAATCGCGTCACGCGGCCTTCACGCTCATCGAGTTGTTGGTCGTCATTGCCATCATCGCGATTCTCGCTGCCATGTTGTTGCCGGCATTGTCCGCCGCCAAACGCAAAGCGCAGGAGGCCGCCTGTAAAAATAATCTCAAGCAAATGACGCTCGCCGCGTTCATGTATGGCAATGACAACGGCCCGATGGGTTATGGCGCGACGCTTTGGGTTTCCGCTCTCATGGATTATCAATCCCAGGTGGCGGCGATTCGCTATTGTCCGCTGGCTACGACCAACAATGTGCCGGCCAGTGTTTACAATCCCGCGGGCTGGGGACCGGGCACGGCGAATTATCCGTGGTGTTTTGATGACATGAAAAATTCCGGCAGCTACACGTTCAACGGCTGGCTTTACAATCCCAACACTCTTGCGCTGTCCTATGCCTTGACTCAAACGTCCGTCGGCCGGGAAGGCATGTTTGGAAAAATGGATAACGTTCCGCATCCTTCGCAGACGCCAATCTTCTGCGACGGTAATTGGGTGGATGCGATGCCGAACAGTGGAACCGCTGCGAAGAAAGGCGATTTCCTGTCCAATCCGGTGAATCTCTATACCGGCAATCAAAACGTGGGCAGCGTCAGCAAAGGTTCGATGATGGGCCGCGTGCTGATTTCTCGCCACGGCACCAAAAGCGCCTCGGCCGCGCCGCGTTCATTTCCGTTTCCGTCCAAAAATTTTCCCGGCGGCGTGAACATCGGATTCTCGGATGGTCATGTGGAATATTCCCGCCTCAATGACCTTTGGAATCTCTATTGGCATGCGGCTTCTGTCCCGAAAGGTTTGCCGTGAAAAACGGTTGAAAAAGTTCGGAAGGACGAGTTACACGAATCCCCATCTCACGAAAGAACGGAGCTGATTCGCATTGATTGCCACTTCACAAGCGGGCTGTGATGAAGCGAGTTATAGTCTATTCAGGATCGAAAGAAAATATGGTGAAGAAGTCTATTTGCAGGAAGAGCGCGCGGCTCTTCTTTTTTGGGGTCACGCTTTGGACCGCATTGTCGCAGGTTGCCATTGCCGCGGAGCCGCGCATTGTCAACATCTACAACTTTATTCGCAACTCAGACTTTCGGCTGAAAGACTCTGAAAAGATTCTGTTCGACTGCACGCGGCAGCAGATCGATTTGTTGAAGCAATACAAACTCCCCGCGACGTGGGCGCTGCAATACGACGCATTGATCAATCCACTTTATCCGGAGCTGCTCAAAACGCAGTTGGGAACGAATGACGAGATCGCCGCGTGGTGGGAAATTCCAGAACCACTCGCAAAGAAAGCCGGGATTCCCTGGCGCGGTGAACACGAATGGGATCCGGTGGCAAACGTTGGATTTTCGCCCGGTTACACGCCGGATCAACGCCGCAAGCTGGTGGATGTTTACATGGCCGATTTCAAAGCCATCTTCGGACGCTACCCAAAAACTGTCGGCTCATGGTTCATTGATGAAGTGACCCTGGAATACATGGCCGAGAAATACGGCGTCATCGCGTCGGGCAATTGCAAGGATCAGATCGGCACGGATTTTTACACGCTCTGGGGTGGGTATTGGAACCAGGCTTACTATCCCAGCAAGTTGAACGCATACATGCCGGCCCAAACCCGCGCGGGACAAATCAATATTCCGATTTTTCGCATGCTGGGCAGTGATCCGATTTATCAACACGGCACGACGCCCGGCCTGATTTCGCTGGAGCCGGTTTATCACAATGGCGGCGGTGGAATGCCGCAATGGGTGGACTGGTTCCTGGACAGCCTCGTGAACCAGCCGTCGCTGGCATTTGCCTACACCCAGGCCGGACAGGAAAATTCCTTCGGCTGGGATGCGATGCGGAAAGGATTGGAATATCAGATTCCGCTGCTGGCAAAGCTGTCGAACGCCGGCGAAATTCGAGTGGAAACCCTGGAGCAATCCGGCCAATGGTTTCGCGAAAAATTTCCCGTCACTCCCGCCACGTCCGTGGTGGCGCTGGACGATTGGAAAGGTGAAAAACGCAAAACGGTCTGGTACGACAGCCGGTATTATCGGTTGAATATTCTGTGGGAGAAGAACGGGTTTTTCATTCGCGACATTCATTGCTTCGACGAAGACCTGGTTTCGCCCACGCATGAAACGCCGCTCAAAGCCACGTCTCTGACTTACGAAACGTTGCCGATCGTAGATTGGGCAATGTGGTCGGATTCCGGACGTAGGGAAGCCGGCATGTTCCCGTTTATAATTTCGAAGGAAGGTGAAAAATCACCGATACAACTGAAGAAAGATCCGGTGGTGAAAGAATTGAACGCCACGGACCTGAGCATTGTTCAACCGATGAAAAGCGGCGGCAGTCTTTCAATTATTTGCGCCGAAAACGCGATCACCATTTCCGCCAAAGACGAACAGGGAAAAGCATTGCGCTGCGTGTGGGACATTATCGGCGGCCGTACTTTCCAGGCGATGATTCATGACGTCAGCGGCAACGAGTTGACTTACCGGCACTCAGGCGTGAGTTACAAATTGAAACTGGCTGCGGGTTCCTGTCGTCGGATCGAAGGCGGCGATATCCGATTGATTCCCGATCGGGAAGGAAAACTCGTTCTGACCTTCGACACCGGAAGCATCAATCCAGTCACCCAGGACGGAAATTCCGCTTTCAGTCGGAAGTAGCTATTTGAACCTGTCTTAAAAAAATCCGATTGTCGGCTTCACTTGCCCGCGCTGTGACAAACGGGATTCGGAGTCAAGGCCAAAATGATTTCCCATCTGTGGCCATTTTATGCCACATGACAGCGCCCCATTGATTTTTCAAGGATGAAGGTAATCAAAGGTGAAGCTGTGAGGTGTCAGCATATTGTGATTTGTTTTGGCTGATTTTTGATAAATCTGTGGCAGGGCGGTTTTCAGGGCTGGGGTATGTATCAAAAGCTAAAACGGTGGTTTTCAAATCCTGTTGGTATCGCAAGCCTGCTGGCGGCTTTCGCCATTTTGCTTGTCTGCGGACGCCGCTGCTACGTCCTGCGGCAAACGCCTGCACATCTGACAGAAATCTCCCGGGCGCACGGATATCTCGGATTGATCTATGGCGAACCGCGGCCGAACCCGGACGGGAACCGGATTGCCTTTTCACAGATGAGCGAGGATGGGATCGGGGTGTTCTTGTTGGATTTAACTTCGGGAAAGAGAACGCTCATCCATGAAAAGATGTCCACGGACGACTGGTTTCGAACCGTCGATGTCTGGCCTTGGTCGCCCGGCGGCGAGTACTTTGCGTATTCTCACACCAATCTGATTGTCTGTGACGCTGGCGGAAAGGAACTTGGGCAATTACCGGTGGAAGGCTTCAATGGCGTGGCGTCACTCACCTGGCTGGATGATCATTCCTTCGTTTATGTGAGCAAAGCAGGCAATCTGCATCAGATCCGAATGGATCGGCCTGATCATTGGATCGTGGCGGACAATCGGCGGATTCGCGCGGGAGCGGAGCAACTGACCACCCTTTCGCCGGACATTGTTTGCTGGCAGAAAGCAAACTGCATCTGGAGCTTCAATCTAAAATCCAATCTTGCCAACGTGCTGTTTTATGGAGGCACCAATCGCATTGAAGACTTCACGTATTCGCCGGAAACGAGCGAGTTTCTGGTCACTTGCGCGGGAACTGGAGCCAACAGGATTTTGAGGATCGGCTTCAATGGAAATGACTGCATCATTCTGGAGCCGTTGCAGGCGAGTGCGATAGCGCATCGCGCCGAATCGTTGAATGGGAAGAACGGTATCTTCGCCTATATCTGCCATGCGCCTGAACAACCGGAAAACAGTTACCTTGAGATTCTGACGTCCAAAGCCAAAACACCGGTCAAGTTGTTTGAGCAGGGAAAAGTGGACGCAATGGCAGCGTCGCTGAACGGCCGGAAACTGTTTGTCGTGGGCGCCATCAGCAATGAACCGGCTTCGAGTATCTGGGAGTACGATGCAGACTCCGGGAAATTAGATTGCGTCGTTCCCGGGCAGGACTATCCATCATCTTATGCCAGTCGCGTGTCATCGCGCCCGATGACGATCAGCCTGGGTGGAAGGAAGTTTAATTACCACATTTTCGAACCGCCGGGATTGAATCCGGACGCGCATCATAAATATCCATTGATCATCGGCGACACGCTTTTCAAAACGCTGGATCCCGCGTATCAGAACCGAGTTCATGGCCCTTACTGGGCGCCGATGCTGGCCAACGCCGGTGCGTTTGTTGTGATCGTGGAACGTCCCGGCGCGTGGCTCAATGAAATCGATCGCTGGCAGGAATACGTTCGTTGGATTCACGAAAAGATGCTTCGCAATCCCACGATTGATCCGGATCGGGTTTACCTGTTTGCCACCAGCGCGGAAACGACCTATCTCGCGCGATTGGTGGACGAGGATCCAAAACCCTGGAAAGGATTGATTCTGCTGAACCCCGGCCAAATGCCAAATTTGGAGGCGCTTTCGAAAGCCGAATTTCCACCGAAAATTTTGGTCAGCCAGGGAGCATTGGAAGGAACCAATCGCGTTCAGAAATATCAATTGGCCGGCATGAAGCGTGGCGTTCGCGTCGAGTACTACACTCATGAAGGTTCCGCTCACATTTTGTTGGGAAAAAAAGTTTTGGGTGAACGCGCCGAGGCCATGGCGAAGTTCGTTTTTGAAGATTGAAGAATGAAACGGGATGTAGCAGCGGACGTGAGTCCGCTCCATTTAACCTCGGAAAACGTCAAAGAGAGATTTTGAACAGAAGCTCGCAAAGGAAACAGAGAAATAGAGATTCTCACCAACTCATCTTGGTTCCCTTTGTTTCCTTCTGTGCTCTGCAGGCTTGGGTGTGTTCGGCGGCACGCCGAACACTACACACTAAGGCGCGCGCTCCCGTTCAACTGAATGATTTTGATGAAGAGAATTGAAAGGAATTACGTGGAGAAAGGAATCTGGGCCTTCGTGTCGTTTTCCGGGATGTGTCTCCTCGGTGCCGCTTTGATTCGCTTTCTGATTTTTACCGGGCATTCACAAATCCTTGATCTGCCCGATCCTCTCCTGGGAATTCGAATCCGTTCAGCAGTTGGAATTCTGGCATTGATCGAACTGGCTGTGGGCGTGTTCTGCCTGTTTGGAAAATCGCTCAGAACACGGCTGACCCTGCTCGCGTGGCTGACCACGAATTGGGCCGTGTATCGCGTGGGTTTGTTTTATCTGGGCTGCGGAGTGAGTTGCACCGCTATCGGATCACTGACCGATCCGCTTCAGTTATCACGCACCTGGGCGGGTTACGTGGTGATGTGGCTGCCGGCGGCGCTGATGGTCGGAGCTTACGTAGGGATTGTGTGGGTCTGGATCATTCAAAGAAGGAACAAGGCGGAATATAGAAAGGTAGTGTGTCCGGGCTGCGGCGGGCACATCGAATTTCCGGCAACCGGCGTTCACTGGAAAATCGCCTGCCCGCATTGCGGCGGCGGTGTCCGGCTAAAAAACCTTCCCCAAATCGGATGAAACGGAACGATTCAACTCAAGTCAGGGGGAGCGCAGCCGCCCCGGCTGCAGTTCGGCGCGCCCTCGCGCCGAACGCTGCGGCGCGGTTCAATACCAAACGGTTCGTCGGTTTGACGCCACAAAGATCAGCCGCGAGGGCGCGGCTGATTGCGCCCGGGGCGGGCGCGCTCCCCATTTCCGCTGAATCGTTCCGGATGAAGCGGGATGAACTGACAGAAGGGGAGCGCAGCCGCCTCGGCTGCAGTTCGGCACGCCTCGCGCCGAACACTGCGGCGCGGTTCAATACCAAACGGTTCGTCGATTTCATGCCACAAAGATCAGCCGCGAGGGCGCAGCTGATTGCGCCCGGGGCGGGCGCGCTCCCCATTTCCGCTGAATCGTTCCGGATGAAGTGGAATGAACTGACAGAAGGGGAGCGCAGCCGCCTCGGCTGCAGTTCGGCACGCCTCGCGCCGAACACTGCGGCGCGGTTCAATACCAAACGGTTCGTCGATTTCACGCCACAAAGATCAGCCGCGAGGGCGCGGCTGATTGCGCCCGGGGCGGGCGCGCTCCCCGGTTCAACTGCATCTGTATGAAACAACATTTCTTATTAAAGAGACGCTCCGGGTTCCGTCACATTACGGGTCGCGAGACCGGTTTCACCATGGTCGAACTGCTGGTCGTGATCGCGATCATCGGAATTCTGGCATCGCTGTTGTTGCCCGCCCTGGGCAAGGCCAAAGATCGCGCGGTGCGCGTGCAGTGCATGAGCAATCTGCGACAGGTCACGATGCTTCTCACCATGTACGCAAATTCCAATGAACAAAAACTTCCGCGAGTTTCTGGCGGTCACTGGGCCTGGGATGTGCCCAGCTCTGTCGCGGCAAAAATGATCGAGGGCGGCGTGCCGATCAAAGTTTTCTTCTGCAAAGGCTGCGGCTTTTCCGATGTGGACTTCATCGCGCAATGGGAACAATACAGTTCGAATCCTCCCAAGCCGGATGATTATCGCGTGGTCGGTTATGCCATGACGTTTCCGGGAACCGCTTCCGTTCTTTTTACGAATCAGAATCCCAGCATTTTGCCGCAGACCATCACGGACACCAACACCGGCATCACGCTGCCTGCGCCCTCTGCATCGGATCGGGTGTTGACGGCGGATGCGACGATCTCAAGGCCGTCGGACGCGGATGTGATTCATCGGAATTGGAACAGTTATATCGGAATCAAAGGTGGCTACGCGAAACCGCATCGCACCGCGCATTTGCAGGGAACTTATCCCGTCGGTGGCAATCTTGGAATGCTGGATGGCCACGTCGAGTGGCGAAAGTTCGCGGATATGTATCCGCGCACTGACGTCACTCTCGGTGGCGATGTGCCGGTATTTTGGTGGTGAATGATTGAATCATTGTAGCGGCGGTCTGTGACCGCCGTGTGGCGCTACGGCGCGAAATTCTGCGCTCACAGAGCGCCGCTACAATTTTTGATGGGGCATTAAATAATGAAACTGAGCCGGAACCATTCAGATGGAAGGGGAGCGCACGCGTCCCGCGTGCCGTCGTTGTCGTCTCGACAACGACTTCAGAATACACACTTTTCTCCGCGAAAATTGGTTCGGGAAGAATGGTGGTTGAATGTGTTCGGCGAGACGCCGAACACTACACGCCGGAGGCGTATGCTCCCTCAACTGCTCGGGTTGACGGCTGTGCTCGTCACGCTCTGCTGCTTCCCGGCGCAAGCAGCGAAGGTGATCTGGAGCGAGCCGGTCACGATTTCCAATCCACAGGATGTTTGCACCGTCTGGTCCTTGGATCGCGCGTATAACCTGGGCGCGGTTGTTCCCGCCACGGTGAATGGCGTCACGTTTCTGCCGTTCAACGCGCCGACGCTGGAGGATCGCGTCGCATTGCCCGAAACGATTCACAACGACGCCGTCGAAGTTGCAGTATCCGGCGATCACGACGGCTTTTTCGCTGAGCAAAAGCAGCTTGTTGATCGCGCGTTGGTGCTCGTGTCGGACTATCGTTCGTTGTTGGAATCCGGTTTATCCGATGGCGGTTCTGCGTTTGCCTTGAATCTTTCCGGCCTGACTCCCGGACGATCTTATCTGCTTCAAATCTGGGCGCATGATTCAAGAAAGGCTTCCTCCGCCGAAACCCTAATCGGCGGCATCTCTCGATCCAGCCCTGTTCATTTCACCAGCACCGGCACGTCGGCCGGAGCAGGGGAATATATCATCGGGATGTTCGTGGCCGATGCCGAACAGCAGAGCATCGCAATTGCCCCGGACAATGGTTCGCCTTTGATCAATGCGTTTCAGCTTCGCGTCGCGCCGGACAACGCCCGGTTGGCCATCGTCAAAGACCCAACACCGGCCGCCAATTACGCGGGTAAATCGGTGAAGCTCTCCGCCCTGGCCGCCGGCAGTGATCGCTTGAGATATCAATGGCAAAAGGTAGAAGGAGGAAAAGTGCTGAACCTTTACGATGACCCGAAATTCTCCGGCGCGGCCACTCCCGATCTGGTCATACACGATTTAGCACAAGCAGATGTTGGGGATTACCGTCTGCTCGCCCGAGACGAAACCAACGTCATTGTCAGCGCCACGGCCAAAGTCTCCCTTCTGCAAACTTCCGGGGAACCGTTGATCAACGTCGATATCAACGAACGTTCCAGCCCTACTTACCAGGGCGACGGCGTGCTGGTTGAGAACAGCGGGTTTGATGTGTGGAATGGAATTGACGGGCGAAATGGTTTTACCGATGTGCCCCTGCTGGATTCTGCCGGTGAAAGAACTCCGGTGACGATCTCCTTGTCCAAACCGCGTGAAGACGGTTACACGCGGAAAGAAAGCCAGAACGACCTGTTCAAGGATTACAGCCCCGCCTCCGAGCAAACGATCACTCTGAACGGTCTCGAACCCGACAGTTACTACAATCTGGTGGTTTATAGTATTGGAAGAGCGCCCAATGAAGGCGGCGTGTTTTCCGGGGCCATCAATGGCGTGGTTTATGGCGGTCACTTTGAAAGTGAAATGTGGATCAGCCGGTTTCTGCCGGGCACGAATTACATTCAAAACCCTTTCACAAAGAGTGATTCCAGCGGTGCGATTCAATTCACCATCAAAGCAACCAAAAGCCTTTTCAAAGACGGTTTCTTCAATGGCGATTTCAACGGCCTGCAACTCCGGAAAGTCGCGACGAACAACATGGCGCCTTACATCCTGCAGCAGCCGCAGTCGGTTGCCGCCTACCGGAACCAGCCCGCCGTCCTGAGAGCAAGCGCTGTCGGTACGACATCGAGCCAATTAACCTACACGTGGCAAAAAATAGGGGCGAACAATCGTGGCGGATTGATGGATGGCAATGGAATCCAGGGAATAAACAGCCCTGTTCTGACGATCTCAAACGTGACTGCATCGACTGTGGGGGATTACCGTGTTGTTATTGGCGGCATGCCCGGTTCGGTCACAAGCCGGGTTGCGACCGTTTCAATCATGCCGTCTCCACGGCTGATCAATGTGGACATCAAGAACGGAAATGTTCCGGTGTACGACGGCCGTGGCGTGCTTTCGGCCCTGGGTGGCAATTTCTGGAACGGCATTAATGGACGCGTGAGCTTCACCGACCGCCCGCTTCTGGACAACGATAGCCACCCGACTGCGGTTACCATCTCGCTGCTGAAAGAGCAGGTGGACAGCTACACCAGCCCGATCAGTCCGAATAACCTGCTGAAAGATTACAGTGTCGGACATCCGCAAACCGTGATTCTGAAAAACCTGGAGCCGGACACGCATTATCACCTCGTTGTTTACAGCTTCGGCGCGATGCAACACGAAGGCGGCGTTTTCTCCGGCGCGGTGAAAGGAATTGTCCATGGCTGGCACGGCAGCTCGGTGGGCCTCGTGGACCGTTTCGTCCTCGGAACCAACTACATTGAGAACGCCTCCGCCCTGACCGATGCACGCGGCACACTCTCGTTCACCATCCAGCCCACTTCCACCGTGGATACTAATGGCTTTTTCAATTCTGATTTCAACGGATTACAGATCAGGCGGAGGGAATAACACCAAATAACAACCACAAAATCAAAACGATGTGCCGTAACAGAAAGATGAAAATAAATCCGCGCCTAACAGCCCGTTTAAAAATCCCCACTTTTTCGATTCCTTCGAACTGAGGCTGTTGCCGGGGTAAGGGTGGCGAACAATACCATAAGTCCTGCGATTCCCAGTAACACAGTCATCGGGACGGTCATCACCGGATCAGTT
>DASTXC010000001.1:0-6405 GCA_035765675.1 Verrucomicrobiia bacterium | reverse complement strand
CAGGTCAGCGTGCTCGAACCGCTGGTCAACACGAGATCAATCGATGAGTTTGCGCTGTTGTTGACGAGATGACCGGCATAAAGCGGCGGCAAAGTTCCCAGACCGAAATTATATCCCGCGCCCGCAATGCTGCCCGCATATTTGATGATCGGAATCTGAATCGGATAACTCGCAATCGGCGGAGCGGAAAGGATGTTGATAATATTCGTCGCGCCGCCCGTGACGAGAGTCGTCGTGACAACCGTGTTGGAGCCGGGAATCAACGCCAGGGTCAAAGCAGAATTGGTGGTGGAAATTTTTGCCAATGGCGCGGTGGGAGTTCCCGCGCGGCCGCTCACGGCAAGCACGCCGGAATTCAAATTGATTGCGCCCGCGCCCGCGCCGTTGTTGATGATGTTGGCTTCGAGCGTTCCGCCGTTGACATTGATCGTTCCCGCTGTTCCCGCAGTGAGATCGCCCGTGGCCGCAGCCAAGGTCAGCGTGTTGTTCACATGCAGTTTCGCACTGACACCCAGCAGTTCGTTGCGATTGAGATTCACCACACCCACGCCCGTTCCGCCCGCGCTGGCCGCCTGATTTCCAATGATCGCGTTGTTGACATCCACGGTTCCGTTATCGAGGGTCAGCTCGCCAAGCGCGTTTGCATTCCCGCTGCCGCTCTGGCCGATCAGCATCGAATCAACTGACATCATCACATTGCCGCCGGTGAAATCACACAAACCGTAGCCCGCAACATTCGGCCCGCCATTCGCGTTGCAGATCACAAAATTCGCGATGCGTCCGTCACTGCGCGAGCTGGCGAAAACCGCAGTCGGGATGGAGGATTCGCCGGTGAACGCAGGATTGAATTTCATCCACGCGCCGACGGTGGTTGTGCCAGTGCCGGCCACGGTCAAGTCGCCGCTGCCGACGCTGATGTTGTTCACCTGCCCGAGATAAACCGCGCAGGGAACGGAGTTGCTGAGGTTCTGATTGGAAATCTGAAAATTATTTCCGAGTGAAATGAAATTTGTTTTCGCGAGATAAAATGTGCCGTTTGCGCGCTGCAATCCGCCGCTGGCCACGAGAATCTGCCCGCCTGTGTCCGTGAATGTGTCGAGACCGGACAGATCCAGCGTGACGTTGTGAGAATCATCAGGCGTGGTGGAACCCTGGCCGAGATAAATATTTCCCCCCACATTAAACGCGCCGCCCGCGCCGGTAATCGTGATCGTTTCAATGGCATCCGCCGGTGCCGGACTGGAATTGTGCTGGGCGTCCGCGCCGACATACAAACTGCCCCAACCTGCGCCGAGCGTGAGGGTTACGCCGGGATTGATGAGTGTCGTGTAATTGCCGTTCGTGGCGATGTAATCCAACTGCCAGATCGGCATCTGCGCCACGCCGGTGGTGCTGTCGAGAATGTTATTGACGGAAAAATCGGAGTTGGCGTTCGCACCGACTCCGGCGAATTGAACCTGGTTGTAATAAGTCTGTTGCGGACTGGTCCAGTTGTTCGCATCAGTCCAGTTGAGACTGGCACTCACGCCCGGAACGCCTTGCCACTGTTCCGTCGCGGCGAAGGCCGAAACGCCCGCGAGAAAAGCGGCGGACAAAAACAGCGCGCGACGAGCGACAGCGAATCGATTTTTTCGCGATGAAATCAATGTTGGGGTTTTCATTGGAGATGAGTTGGTTAATGGACGTTACTGTTTCAGAAACAAGCGGGAAGTGGAATGGACATTCTAACCGAGTGCATGGACAATTGACCGATGCTTTGAAATTGTTCCATGACCGGCGACCTTCGGGATATCAGATACGGCGCGATCAAAAGCTCGATCTTCGCAGACATGATTTCACCATTAAAAGGCATCTCATGGTTTTACCATCCGCGTGGGCAATGACCATGAACATTTAGGGAAAAGAATTAACCTTTTTCGTCAGCCGCACACACGGGTTTTCCGGAGGATTCAAAACAACGCCGCAGTTCAGATTGATTTTTTCAGGCGGGCAATTGGAGGCTGGCATCCTTCAACAGCGCGCGCGCGCGGAATTCCGATGGCGTGATGCCGGTGCGATTTTTGAAGATGCGGCTCAGATGCTCGACGTGTTCCATTCCGACTTTTTCCGAGATGAGTGACAATGGAAAATCCGTTTCCGCCAGCAACTGTTTAACACGATTGAGGCGAACACGCAGAATTTCGTCCTTCGGCGATCGGCCCAAAATTTTCATGAAACGCCGGTCCATCGTGCTGCGCGACATCGGCACCGCGCGAAGCACATCGTTCACATCAATTCCTTCGCAGGCGTGTTCGGCGATGAAACGGGACGCAGCGGCGATCTGCCGATCGTCCATTGCCAGAACTTCCGTCGATCTTCGAACGACGATGTCCGCCGGTTCGATGAGAATTTCGGACGGCGCTGTTTTCTTTCCGGCCATCATTTGCGCGAGCAATACCGCCGCCTCATAACCGATTCGCACCGTGTCGGGCACGACGCTGGATAAGGGCGGATCCGACAAATTGCAAAGCACGTCGTCATTATCCGCGCCGACCACCGCAATTTCTTCCGGTGACGGCACACCAATCGCGCGGCAGGCGTCGAGCACCTGCCGTCCGCGCATATCGTTGCAAGCCATCAAGCCAATGGGCTTGGGCAGTTTTTTGAGCCAGGCCGCCATCTGCGCTCCGTCTTTCTGGCCCAGGTTTTCATATTGTGCCGTGTCAGCTTTGGCGGGCGGATGAGTCTCGGCATAAACGTGCCAGGGAAAACCGGCCCGCGCGACCTGCTCCACAAAACTGTCCCGCCGCTCGTCGGAATAATCCGCGCCGTTGAATCCGCAAAAAGCAAAGTGGCGAAAGCCGCGTTCTTTCAAGTGCTCAAAGCAAAGCCGCGAAACGGCTGCGTTGTCCGTGAGAATGCTCGGCGCTTTGGCATCCGGGCTGACGCGGCGCAAATACACCGCCGGAATTTTAAGACGCCGAATCACATCCACGATGTCGCGGTTTTCCAACCGTGAAATGATGCCTTCACCCTCCCAGTTTTTCAGCCAGTCCGGCGTGTCATCGCAAAGATTCAGGTCTTGAAAGAAAATGGACCAGGAATCGTGTTCGCGGACGAATTTGGCCACGCCCGCGAGAATGCCGCGTCCGTAAGCGCGCGACGATTCAACCAGCAGCGCCACCCGCGGTCGTTTGGAATATTTAACAAATTTCTTCATTTCCGTTTTCCGCAAAAACTAGACCCGATATCGCTGGCGATGTTCAGAAGGCGAATGATTGTGCATCTTCCGGAACGCGCGGGAGAAATAAAACTGATCGGAAAAACCAAGTTGTTCGCTGATTTGTTTGATGGAAAAATCCGTGGCGTTCAGCAATTGAACGGCGCGCTGCATCCGCAAATGGTTCAAATAATTCAGCGGCGCATAACCGGTGACGCGGCGGAACAGCGTCGAATAATGCGAGCGAGAGAGATTGACGAGCGCCGCCAGCGTCGCGACCTGCAACGGCTCGCGCAAATGGCTCTTCATGAATTCAATGCTCTTGTCGATCCGTTCACGCGCGTTGCCTTCGTCATGCAGGAATTCCTCCTTGTGACGCAAAATCAATCCCATGAGATGCGTCAATGAATGCGCGGCATAAATCAGATGCGTCAAAGTGAAACCGTGTTCCAATCCTTCGAGCACATCTTCAAACAGCGTGAAGAGATGCACATTGCCGCCGAGCGGCACGACGGGCTTTTCAGCGGAAGCACCAAGACGGTCCAGATAAATCGGAACATTGGAACCGACCGCATGAAACCAGCGAATGCTCCAGGGCGATTTTTTTTGCGCGCCATAAACGTGTGGCGTGGATGCCGGAACGACCAGCAACTGGTTTTCAGTAATTTCATGTTTGCGCCCGGCGACTTCACACCAGCCGCAGCCTTCGGCGCAGTAGATGAAAATCACTTCCGGACAGCCGCCTTCGCGAACGCAGGTGTGGTTGGCGGCTTTGGGATAATAACCAGCGTCGGTCGGCAAAAGATTCTTCAGCAACGGATGTTGCAGCGCCGTCGCCAGAATCGGCCGGGGAAGAACGACCAGGCGTTGTCCGGCAAAACCGTCATGTTTCTCACGCCACTTCATGCAGAACCAGTGGAACGCACCATAGCAGAGCGGTCAATCCCAACGGGAACGAAAGGGTATGGTTGCAACTGGCGATCACTCTCGCCCCATGAGAGAGCCGGAGAGAGGGGATTTTGATTTTCTTATCGATCGGGATCGTCCGAAAGGTTGAAATTTCAAACGGTTCAAAACCTCCTCTCCCCATCCCTCTCGTCCTTCCTTTGTCAGGAAGAGAGGGCGGTTGACCATCAGTTACAATCGCACTCGGAACGAATATTGGGAAACATTCAACGCCGAACATCAAGCGGGCGGCTGCATGATTCATTGAATGTTTGCCCTTACATCCGCGGTATATAAAAAGACTAGCTGCCTTTCGGTGAACCACAGATATTGTGCCGCGCATGAAAAGGTTTATGTCTGCTGTGAAATTCCTGGGGATGGGACTGATCGTTGCCGCCGTGATCGGCAGCGCGGCCAACGGCTTCGCACAAACGAACTCGATGACCGCCACCACCAATGATATTCCCACCTGGCTCTCGCGGCCGCTTTCGATTGCCGACGCGTTGAACACAACGCTGCAACAGAACGCCACAATTTCCAAAGCCCGAACCGATCTTGAAGCCACGTACGGCCTGATCGTTCAAACCCGCGCCATTGCATTGCCGAAACTACAAACGGGAACCTCGCGCGGTGCATCGAGTTTCACCAGCACGGATCCGGACCTGACCGAACGGTTTCCTGGAGTTGACAACGCATTTCCGCATCAAAACTGGAATGCCGGCATTCAGATCGTTCAATCCATTTACGAAGGCGGCCGCATTGGTTCGGCTTTGCGCGCGGCGCGACTCACCAAAGAGCAGGCGTTGTTGCAATATCAAACCGCCGTCGCTGACACGCTGCTCGCAACGCGCATCGCCTATTACGACGTTCTCGTTGCCGCGCAGCAGATCACCGTCAACGAAGCGTCCGTGAATCTATTGAGTCGTGAATTGGAAGATCAGAAACGCCGTTATGAAGCCGGAACGGTTCCGCGATTCAACGTGCTGCGCGCGGAAGTGGCCGTGGCGAATCAGCGTCCGAATCTGATTCGCGCCCGCAATGCTTATCGCATTGCGAAAAATAATCTCGTCAATCTGCTTGGCTACAACCTGCCGCGCGAAATCTGGGAAGACATTCCCCTGCAACTCACGGACACGCTCGATGCGCAGCCGTATCAGATCGCTTTGCCGGATGCCATTCAACAGGCTTTGACCAAGCGGACTGAACTCGGCGCATTGAAAAAAGGCGAGCAGCTTCAACGCGAAAATATCGTTCAGGCCAAATCCGGCTACAAACCGAGCCTTCAGGGATTTGCCGGTTACGAGTGGCGCAGTTCGCAATATCAAACCGATCTGAGCGAAGAAGTGAACGGCTGGGTGATCGGCGCGCAGCTCAACTGGAATATTTTCGACGGTCTCGCAACGCACGGCAAAGTGATTCAGGCCCGCGCCCAGCATGAACGGGCGCAGATTGAGGTGGAAGACGCCGCGCGACAGATTGAGCTCGAAGTGCGCACCGCGTATTCGTCCTTCATCGAAGCCCGCGAAGTTCTCGAATCGCAGGAGAAAGTTCAGGAAGAAGCGGAAGAAGCCTTGCGACTCGCCAAGGCGCGAACCGAAGCCGGCACGACAACTCAGCTCGATGTGCTTGACGCCGAAACTTCGTTGACCCAGGCACGCACTACGCAAGTCCAGGCGCTGCACGATTACGCTGTGGCTCGCGCTCGATTGGAACGCGCAATCGGCGAAAACATGGTTCGGGAAAACGGGAAGTGATGATGACCGCTCCGGGAGCAGCGCTGATGCATCAGATGGTCTTGGCTTAATTTGCCAACTCGAAAATAGTGCAGAACAAACTAACGGCTCTTCAATTCGTAGCAGCCGACGTGAGGAGGCTCTGAATGAAGAGCAAGAAGTTAAAGTGAGCCTCCTCACGTCGGCTGCTACGATGGCTCTGGATTTTCTGGCGCTTTCGTCACACGATGCCGCGCCACCGTGAACGAACCGAATTTTAACAGGGCATTTTATCTTCCTCGCCTGCCGCGCGAATATTATCAAGGCGACGCTGTGGTTCATTGGACGCTTCCCATTTCGCATCGGCAACAAGGCTGGTTGCAGGAACGATTTCTTGCCACGTTTCGCGAACTGATGCTGCACGCCGCCACGCGCGAAGGTTTATTCTGTCCGACGTATTGTCTCATGCCGGATCATTTGCATCTGGTTTGGATGGGATTGCGTTTGGATTCCGACCAGCGCAACGCCATGGCCTTCCTGCGAACTCAT